>CAMHJQ010000046.1 GCA_946185485.1 uncultured Prevotellaceae bacterium
TAAACCTACAAACTATGTTAGACAAAGAACGCGGGCTGTATATCGCCCATTGCGCCAACGGAGCGCTCTCGATTACAGGTAAGATGGCTAACCGCCACGGACTGATAGCTGGTGCCACAGGTACGGGTAAGACGGTGACGCTACAGGTGATGGCCGAGACCTTCTGTCAGGCTGGCGTGCCCTGCTTCATGGCCGACATGAAGGGCGACCTGAGCGGTATCTCGCAGGTCGGTAAGATGAGCGGATTTATCGAGAAGCGTCTGCCAGAGTTCGGCATTGAGAACCCTGAGTTTCAGGCGTGTCCCGTCCGCTTCTTTGACGTATTCGGCGAACAGGGTCACCCCATGCGTGCCACCATCTCGCAGATGGGGCCGCAGCTGCTGTCACGACTGATGCAGCTCAACGAGACGCAGGACGGCGTGCTGAACATCGTGTTCCGCATTGCCGACGAGCGCGGCCTGCTGCTCATCGACATCAAAGACATGCGGTCGATGCTCGACTGGGTATCGAAGCATGCCAAGGAGTACACGACGAAGTACGGCAACATCTCCGTGCAGACCATTGGCGCCATCCAGCGCGCCCTGCTGCAGCTGGAGAGCCAGGGTGCCGACAAGTTCTTTGGGGAGCCGTCGTTCGATATCTACGACCTGCTGCAGACTGAGGACGGCAAGGGCGTGATGAACGTGCTGGCTGCCGACAAGCTGATGCTGCAGCCCAAGCTCTACTCGACGTTCCTGCTGTGGCTGCTGAGTGAGCTCTACTCTACCCTGCCCGAGGTGGGCGACCTGCCCCAGCCAAAGCTGGTATTCTTCTTCGACGAGGCGCACATGCTGTTCTCTGATACCAGCAAGGCGCTATTAGACAAGATAGAACAGGTGATACGCCTCATCCGTTCGAAGGGTGTGGGCATCTACTTCATCACCCAGAGTCCGACCGACATTCCCGAAAACATCCTCGGACAGTTAGGCAACCGCGTGCAACATGCCCTGCGAGCCTATACGCCAAAGGATCAGAAGGCCGTCAAGACGGCTGCTGACACCTTCCGTGCCAACCCCGCCTTCAAGACCGACGAGGCCATCATGCAGTTGGAGACTGGCGAGGCACTGGTGAGCTTCCTCGACGAGAAGGGTGCCCCCAGCATGGTGGAGCGTGCCAAGATACTGTTCCCGCTGTCGCAGATTGGTGCCGTCACCGAGGGTCAGCGCTTGGACATCATCAAGCAGTCGCGCATCTACGGCAAGTACGACACACCGGTAGACCGCGAGAGTGCCTTTGAGATGCTGATGGCTGATGCGGAGCGTCAGCTGGCCGAATCAGTCGAGGAACCCACCTCGCCCACTAAGCCCACTTCACCCACCAAAGAAGAAAAGAAAAAGCCCGGCATGATGTCGAAGGTGATGAAGGCCGTGATGACCGCCATCACGTCGACACTGGCTGCCGTGTTAGGCGCCTGGGTCAGCGAGAAGGTCAGCGGCAAGAAGTCGAAGAGCCGCACATCTGCCAAGGAGCGTGTGGTGAAGAATGCCACCAGCGCCGCCACGCGTACCATCACCAAGGAGCTGACGCGTGACATCTTAGGCAATCTGGTGAAATAAAAGAACAAAAAAAGGATAAGGACTATTCGTCCTTATCCTCGGCTAATATCTGAGGGCCGCGCACCTTGTCAGTGGGGGCGAGGCCCTTCTTGATTTCTATGTTCACACCGTCAGAGAGCCCCGTCTCGACCTGTCGGCGGTCGTAGTGCTTATCATTGCTATCACCCTGGATGACATAGACAAAGGTGGAGTCGCCTGAGAATTCGATGGCACTCTCAGGAATGGTGAGCGCGTTGCTGACGGAGGCCAGCACGAGTTCTGCATTGGCGGAATAGCCGCTGCGCAGCTTGCCACCGTCGGTAGGCACGGCAACGGCAGCCTTGATCTCAAACTGATTGGCACCGTTCGACTCGACAGCCTTGGGGGAGATATACTCCAGCTTAGCAGTCATCGTCAGGTCCTGCAAGGCACCGACGGTAATCTTCATCGGCATGCCGCCCACCAGCTGTCCCACCTCCGTCTCGTCGATATTGCCGCGGAAGATGAGGTCGTTCATGTTGGCTACCGAGGCGATGGTGGTACCGTCGTTGAAGGTGTTGGAGAGGATGACGCTGTTACCCACCTTCACGGGGATGTCGAGGATGACACCGCTGATGGTGCTACGTACCAGCGTGCTGCTGGCAGAGGCGTTCGATTTCGACACGCCGTCACGCACCACCTGCAAGGCATCCTGGGCAGCCACCACCTCCTCCTTGGCCTGCTGCAACTTCTGCTTCTGCTTGTCGTACTCGTCAGCAGAAATCAGCTGCTTATCATAGAGTGCCTTCACACGGTCGTAGTCAATCTTGGCCTGTTGTACATTGATGTCAGCCAGACGCACACGAGCCTCAGCACTGGAGAGCTGGCCCATGTCGGGAATGACCTTCACCTTGGCGATGACCTCGCCCTGCTGGACGTAGTCGCCGGCCTCCTTCAGCAGTTCGGTGATGATACCCGAAATCTGGGGCTTGACATTGACCTCGTTACGGGGTTCTATCTTGCCCGTGATGATGGTCGTCTTACGAATGCTGTCCACCTTGGGCGTGAACTCGTTGTACACCACCTCCTTGGGCTGGCTCTTCTGCCACAGGAACACGAAGGTCCCGATGAAAATCAGCGCGATAATGGCTGCGATAATCAGTTTGCTGTACTTTTTCATTGCTATGTTGTTTTTATGTTCTTTCCTTTATTTTTGCAGCGGACTACAGGACTTAAGGACTTCTTTCCTTTAGTCCTGTAGTCCGCTGCTATATCTATTCGTCGCGCATGGCGTCTACGGGTTTGATGCTCATGGCGCGGGCGGCAGGAGCCAGACCAGCCAGCACACCCATCGCAGACACGACAAAGGCTGCAAAGAGGGCGGTCCAGAAGCCTACCTGGAAGTGGGCGGTCACGATGCCGTCCTCGGTATTACCCAGTTCGAGCATCTGCAGGATGAGTACGCCAAAGAGGATGCCGCTCATGCCGGCCACCAGCGTCAGGACGATGCTCTCACTGATGATCTGCGACAGGATCATGCGCGGCGTGGCCCCGATGGCACGACGGATGCCAATCTCCGTGGTACGCTCGCGGACGGTCACCATCATGATGTTCGAGACGCCGATGGCTCCGGCCAGCAGCGTGCCGAGGCCCACCAGCCAGATGAGGAAGTTGACGCCACGGAAGAGGTTGTCAAGCATCTGGAAGAGCACCTCGGTATTGAACACCATCGCTCCCTGCTCGTCCGTCGGATCGATGAAGTGCGGCCTGGCAACCGTCTCGCGGATGCGGTCGGAGAGTTTGCTCATCACCACCCCCGGGCGGCCTGTCGCCATAATCATGTCCACCTGGTTGCCGCGGTTGTAGGTCTGCTGCATCAGCGTCAGCGGCAAGGTCACCTTCTCCTCTGCGCGGCCATTGATGTTGAAGTTGGTATTGGCATAGTCCACACCTATCACCTCATAGTAGGTGGAATCGATGCGGATGCTCTTGCCACAGGGGTCGCCACCCTCCTTGAAGAGTTCCTTGTAGATTTTCTTACCGATGACGCAGACCTTCCGGTGTTCGCGCATGTCCATCTCGTTGATGAAACGACCATAGAACAATCTCGGTTCCACCACCCTGGCATAGTCCGGCGAGGCTCCCTGCACACGGGGCGTCGTCTTCTGGTCACCATAATAGGCGTTATTGGTACTGCCCCAGGGGGAGAACAGCACCGGTGCCACGACTTCCAGTTCCGGCACACGCTGTCTCAGGCGGTCGATATCCTTGTAGTCCATGCTCCACCAGCGGCCCTTGCGGAAGCCCTTGTAGGCTTTCGACGTCTGCTGGCTCCAGATGATGACAGTATTCTGGGCAAAGCCGTCGAAGTTCTTCTCCAGCAGTTCCTTCATGCCCTGTCCGCCACCCATCAGCGCCACCAGCATGAAGACGCCCCAGAACACGCCGAAGCCCGTCAGGAACGACCGTGACTTGTTGCGTGTCAGCGTGTCGAGAATCTCTCTGTAACTATCTATATCTATTCGCATGATACTTTATATTCTATTTTTGCAGCGGACTACAGGACTTAAGGACTTTCTTTCTGCTGGTAGGACTTATTTCCTGTTAGTCCTGTTGTCCGCTGCTATATTAATCAGCTCTAAGTGCTTCTATAGGTCGGATGCGGGAGGCCTTGTAGGCAGGGATGAGTCCGGCGATGGTGCCGGCGATGACCATGACCATCGTCGCCTCGAAACAGACGTCCAGTCCTACTGTCGGGTCGACAAACATGGTAGCCCTGAAGAGTCCCGTATCTATCACGTCATGGCCTAAGGTGGCATCCATATACTCGTTGGCCATCACGCCCAGCACCATGCCTATATAGCCAAAGAAGGTGGTGATGATGATACTCTCGGTGATGATGAGCTTCAGGATGCTCCACGGCTTGGCACCAATGGCCTTGCGGATGCCAAACTCATGGGTGCGCTCCTTGACGGTAATGAGCATGATGTTGCTGACACCAACGATGCCGCTCAACAGCGTGAAGAGTCCCACAATCCACAGGGCGGTGCGGATGATGGCGATGCCCTGTTCCATCTGCAGGCTCTGCGTAAAGCGGTTCCACAGCCACACGGCACGCTCGTCCTCGGGATGTGCCTGGTGGTTGGCATTGAGGCGCTGGCGGTAGGCATGTTCAAACTGCTCGTTGGCCTCCTCGGTAGGCAGCCCGTGGAAGGTAAACTCGATATCGCCCACATTGTCGGTATTGGCACCATAGATGCCCTTGATGGCAGAATAGGACGAGAACGCCTCCGACTGTCCGCTCTCCTCGTCCTTGTAGATGCCTACCACCTGGAACATGAAGTTGCCCACCTTGACATGGCGGCCAATGAACGTAGAGAGGTTGGTATTCTGGGGTGCAAGCTCCTTCACCTGCTTGGAACTCAACACCAGCACCTTGCGCTTCTCCTTGAGGTCTATGTCGTTGATGAAGCGTCCATGAAGCATCTCCACCTTATTGATGAGGATATGGTTCGGATAGACGCCCGTCACCTGTGTCGAGAGGTATTCCTGTCCGTTGGAGATGACGGCTGACGTCTCGTAGGCGGCTCCCACCTCATCGATGTTGTTTCGGAAGCCCGTCTCCGTAGCCTCGATGTCGTGCGTCTGCAGACGGATGTTACGTCCCTCCTGCAGTCCGTTGTAGGGTTTCGATGTCCGTCCGCCGAACACCATCATCGAGTTGGAGAGAAAGCGCTCCGACTGTTGCAGCTGGGCGTTGACGAGTCCGTTTCCCGCCCCCAACAGCACTATGAGCATAAAGATGCCCCACGCCACAGCAAATCCTGTGAGTGCCGTGCGGAGCTTATTGCGCCGTGCCGTCTGCCATATCTCAGATATCAGTTCTCTCACCTTTTTACCTTTTTCACCTTTTTACCTTTCTATCAGTCCGTCCTTGATACGTATGACACGGTTGGTCTGCTGTGCTACGCCGGGATCGTGGGTCACGATGATCTGCGTCATGCCGTCCTCCTGGTTGAGCTGCTTCAGCAGTTGCATCACCTCTACCGACGTCTTCGAGTCGAGGGCACCCGTAGGCTCGTCAGCCAGGATAATCTGCGGACGGGTGATGAGTGCACGGGCGATGGCCACGCGCTGGCGCTGACCACCGGAGAGTTCGTTGGGATAGTGCTCTGCCCAGTCTAAAAGGCCCAGACGTTCCAGATACTCCAAAGCAAGGGTGTGCCGCTTCTTACGCGACACCCCTTGGTAAAAAAGTGGCAACTCAACATTTTCTACTGCCGTCTTAAACGAGATCAGATTAAAGCTCTGAAAGATAAAACCTATCATCTTGTTGCGATATTCGGCCGCCCGTCGCTCGGAGAGGTTCCAGATGCGTACGCCCGCCAGCTCGTAGATGCCGGAGTCGTAGTTGTCAAGGATGCCGAGGATGTTCAGCAGCGTCGACTTGCCCGAGCCCGATGCCCCCATGATGCTGACGAACTCGCCTTTGTCGATGTCGAGCGAGATGCCTTTCAGCACATGCAGGGGCTGGGCGCCCTGATAGGTCTTATGAATGTCTTTTAAGTGAATCATGCTGTTGGTTTTGTCTATTTGACGACAAAGGTAGTCAGAAAGTTGCAAAGTACGGCATATTCTAACGACATTTTATCATTATGCCTGCGAAATCACTGTTCCCAAGCCTTGCAGACTTCCTCGATTCCGATGCCCAGCAGGCGCATCTGTCGGAACAGTTCAGGCAGCCGGTTGTCCATGAAGTCGCGACGGCGCTCCGTCAGTATCTGCTCTTTGGCGCCTGGCGAGACAAAGTATCCCAGTCCGCGCTTATTATATATAATGTTCGCGCGAGCCAGCTCGTCGTAGGCCTTGACTGCCGTATTGGTGTTCACCTGTAGCAGGACGGCATACTCGCGGACGCTTGGAATGCGGTCGTCCTCCTTGTACGTACCTGCCAGTATCTCGTCACAGAGGCGGTCAGCCATCTGCAGGTAGATTGCTTTATCGTTTGTGAAAGTCATAGTTCGTCCATTTATTAGTAATCAATTGTAAGTTCTTGAAGATGCGGAACGACGCCCAGTAGTTGAAGACAGCGAACAGGGGGAGCAGCACTGCGAGGATATAGGCCGGGATGCCGACCTCCATAGCCACGTATTCACCATTTTCCCAAGTAGATGTAAACATAGAGAGTTCGAAATATTGCATAGTCTTTCCAAAAGCTACCCAGAACACGATAAACACTATACAAGATATGACGAACGAATATTTGCGCAACAGCGTCCCGCCGATAATCAGGAGCGAATGTGTCCACACGGCAATGGCAGCAAGCACGACGATATTCATCACCTCATAGAGCCAGTTGTAGGAAAAGGTATCCTGCACATGAGGCGATAGTCTATTCACCATCTCGGGAATGGCCGACGACCACCAGTAATAGTATTCCGTTGGATTGCCTATATACGAAACCTTCGCCTCTGTGTAGGGACCACTCATCCAGAACCACGCCATGCGGAGACTGTCGCCCAACACGAAAGCCAGGAAGACACCAAGCACACAGACGACAGAGGTGTAGGTCATCAGGGCAAGGAACTTCTCGAGATTGCTTGCCGGAAGCATGAGGAAAGCCTCACGCTTGCGCTTCTCGTTCACACCCGACACGATGGTGCTGACCAGGATGAGCGACGTCACTGCAAAGACGGCTGCACCTACATCTCCGTACTGGTTCAGCATTCTGAAAGGAGAGTCAAGACCACTCATTCTAAGCAGTATCATTTCAGCTATAAACACACCCACGACGGAGGCTGCTATAGCATAAAGTATTCGGCGCTGATTGACACTCAGCACCCAGCGGAGCATCTTCCCAAATCTATTGAAACTAAACGTATTCATATCCTTACCAATTAATGAATTTACCAATGACCTGTTGACGGCAGAAGAGTTTATAAGACAACCAGAAGTTCAGAATGGTCCAACAGAGAGCCACGAGGTCGGTGATGAGTATATCTGTAGTCGTAGCTTCCGCAGCAGACACATGTTCCTCGTAAGGGAAAGCCCAGGCCTGCAAGATGGTCAGCAGGATGATGACGAGGGTGGTCAGTACCCAGTTGAACTTACGGGTGCGGAAGAAGGTGGCTCCCAGAGCATAGAGCGAGTGGAACCAGACAACAAGCAGCCACAAGGAATTCCAGAACATGGAGTGCACATCGTCAGGTATGTCCTGCTGCATCCGACCGATGCTGTCCACCAAAGTGGAGGTGACGAAGGTGACGTGCTCGTGACCCACCATCAGGTTGACGACATACTGCAACGCGTCGGCTCCCAACAAAGCTACCAGATAAAGGGGCAACAGGAGAATCCACGAGGCATAGCGCATCAGGTACTTCTCGAAGTTCGAGGCAGGCAGCATCATCAGGTTCTGCATGTCGTGTTTGCCCTCCATGCTGTAGAACATAAACGACGATCCCAATATGAAGGTGGTCCCAAACAGGATTATCACGGCGATGGAGCAGGTCTCATAGGCATTGATACTGCTATGCACTGACTCGCGGTTCATCACCCATGTGAAGAACAGAAAGAGGAACGTCAGGATGGCAAAGACCTGCAAGAAGCTCTTGATGAAGTACTTCTTGTCGTTGACCAGCGACCAGCGGGCCAGTTTTCCGAATCTTTTGATATCAAACTGCTTCATAACAATTCGCGTTATTCGTGAAACTCTTCGTATTTAAATCTTCCCCTCGTTGACGGCGTTGAACAGCAGTTCGAGGTTAATCTGCGTCTCAGCGCTGTCGGCTTTGCGCAGGGCAATGACGGCATTGCCCTGCAGCGAGGGCTCGCTGTAGAGCACGTCCTGCATCTGGTCGGGGGTACGATACTCGAAGGCATACTTCTCTTGAATCTCCTGCACCGAGGCGTCGAGCAACAGTCGTTGCGGCGAGAGGATGAGGATGTGGTCCAACAACTGCTCCACGTCGTGTACCTGATGGGTGGAGATGATGAGTGTGCGCTCCTCCGTCATATACTGGGCAATGACCTTGCGGAACTGTGTCTTCGAGGGGATGTCCAGCCCGTTCGTCGGCTCGTCCATCAGCAGGAGGCGGGTATTGGTGGCCAGGGCGAAAGCCATGAAGACTTTCTTCTTCTGCCCCATCGACAGCGCGTTCAGCTTCAGGTCGGTGGAGAGTTCGAAGTCCTTCAGACAGGACTCCAGCACCTCGCGACTGAAGCGCGGATAGAAGGGCTCGTTGATGCTGACATACTGTGAGAGCGACATAGCGGGCAGGTCGAACTCCTCAGGCACGAGGAACATCTCGCTCAGCACGCCGGGCTGTCGCTTGCACGTTGCGACGGAGTCGAAAGAAACGGAACCTGCCTTCGGGCGCAGCAGGCCGGAAATCAAATAGAGCAGGGTCGACTTGCCCGTACCGTTCTTGCCCAGCAGACCATAGATGCGGTTTTGCTCCAGCCGAAGACTGAAGTCATCGAAGACCAACTCCTTCTGGCCTGCATACTTGAAACTGATGTTTTTAACGTCTATCATAATCGTATCATTTAGGTTGAAAATTATCTTTCTCGGTGTACTACTTTAATAGTACACTGCAAAAGTACGACAAATATACGTTCCCTCCAAATTTTCCAGGCATTATTTTTCTAATTAACACACTTTTAACATTCCCACCTTATTAAATATACGCACGCCCGGCACGGAGCAACTACCGTCTTGGCACGAGAGAAACATTTCCCAGACACGAATGGAAAAAGTATTTTGATAGTTATGGATTTTATGTTTCCAAGTTGGAAACATATGTACCCAACTTAGAAACACCTGTACCCAACTTGGAGACATAAGTTTCCAAGTTGGGTACAGAACTTTCCTAACCAAGAAAAAAGAAATCTGCAGGCACGCCAAGAAAAAACCTTCGCAAAGTGAGGAAAAACTTCGCGAAGGCAGACAAAGCTTGCGTGTAGGGGGAGGGCCGTCAATGGCGCTGGTCGGCACCCCACATCATCTTTTCGCGCAGGGTATGGAAATACTTGGTACCTGCACGTTTAATGACCTGCACGCGGTAAGGCGCCCTGGTCAAGGTGAGGCGTGTGGAGTCAGGCAGCTTCTCGCTGCGGCCGTCAAGCGCCACGAGGAAGTTGTGGGTGCGGCTCTCGACAGTCAGTTCGATCAGGGAGTCCTCGCTAATGACGATAGGTCGCACGTATAGAGAGTGCGGTGCAACGGCTGTCAGCGAGAACACGTGCGTCCCCGGAACGATAACCGGTCCACCCACGGAAAGGGAATAAGCTGTAGAACCTGTGGGTGTCGATATGATCAGACCGTCAGCCAGATAGGTGGCCAGCGTCTCACCGTTGATGGTGGCGTAAATGGAAATCATCGATGCGGTGTCGCGCTTGAGGATGGCGACATCGTTCAGCGCACAAGGATAGCCCGTCAAAGGCTGTCCGTTGGTCTCCACCTGTATGACAGAACGGGTATCGACGGCGAAGTCGTCGTCATGCAGTGCCTGTATGGTATGCTCTATTTCCTGTGCGTTGACGTCAGCGAGGAAGCCCAGGCGCCCGGTATTGATGCCGAGGATGGGTATCTGCTTGGCTCCGACGACACTGGCCGTCCGTAGGAAGGTACCATCACCCCCCATCGAGATGGCAAAGTCAGCCTCGAAGTTGTTGTCATCGAACACGCGTACGCCACTGATTGGCAACTGCTGTCCTTCGGTAATAAAGGTATAGAAGGCCCGTTCTATATACACCTCGTCTTCATGGAGTGCCATGCAGGCAAGGATTTTCTGTATGGAGACAGACTTCTTGGGCTGGTAGATGTTGCCGAAAATGGCAAACCGGAGTTTACGCGTAGTCATGATTTTCACCTTTTTGCGTGCAAAGATACACATTTTTTGCGTCTTTTGCATCTTTGTATTCCTTTTTTTTGTATCTTTGCACCATCAACTAATGAGCATAGCAATGACTAAACTGAGTGTAAACATCAATAAGATTGCCACACTGCGCAATGCCAGAGGTGGCAATAATCCGAACGTGCTGGCAGTGGCACGCGACGCAGAACTGTTTGGTGCCCAAGGTATTACTGTCCACCCGCGTCCTGACGAGCGTCACATCCGTTATCAGGATGTGCGCGACATCCGCCCCATCATCACCACTGAATTCAACATCGAGGGCAACCCCATCGACTCGTTCACGGAACTGGTGCTGCAGGTAAAGCCCAACCAGGTGACGCTGGTCCCTGACAGTCACGACCAGATAACGTCGAACCACGGCTGGGACACGATCGAGCACAAGGCCTTTCTGACGTCCATCTGCAAGACATTCAAGGATGCCGGCATCCGGACCAGCATCTTCGTCGATGCCGACCCCCGACAGGTGGAAGGCGCCAAGGCCTGCGGTGCCGACCGCGTAGAGCTGTACACAGAGCCCTACGCTGCCGGCTATCAGGCCAATCGTG
Organism: uncultured Prevotellaceae bacterium; assembly: GCA_946185485.1. Taxonomy (GTDB): domain Bacteria; phylum Bacteroidota; class Bacteroidia; order Bacteroidales; family Bacteroidaceae; genus Prevotella. The sequence goes on from CAMHJQ010000046.1 coordinate 11,014, forward strand.
AGGCCGCCATCGCACCGTTCATCGCCGCTGCTGAGGAGGCACGCCGCGTAGGGTTGGGACTGAATGCCGGCCACGACCTGTCGCTCGAGAACCTGCACTACTACCATCAGCAGATTCCCTGGACCGACGAGGTCAGCATCGGCCACGCCCTCATCTGCGACGCCCTCTACCTGGGCCTCCGCGAAACCATTCAGCAGTATCTCAATGCACTAAAATAATGATTAGCATCGGACTACAGGACTAACAGGACTCTCTGCATGGATAAAAGTCCTAAAGTCCTGTAGTCCGCTGCAAAAAAACAAACAATTATGAAGAAGGTTTATGTATTCTTAGCTGACGGCTTCGAGGATGTCGAGGCGCTGATTCCCGTGGACGTGCTGCGTCGCGGAGGCGTTGACGTAACGACTGTGAGCATTACCGACTTCCCCTTGGTACAGTCTGCACACGGAGTAAACATCGAGGCTGACATGATGATCGAGCAGTGCGACTTCTCGGATGCCGACCTGCTATTCTTGCCGGGTGGCATGCCAGGAGCCTCCAACCTGTTTGAAAACAAGGACGTATGCAAGGCTGTCGTCGACCAGCACGCCGCAGGCAAGAAGGTCGCTGCCATCTGTGCCTCGCCCGCTGTCGTGCTGGCCCCATTAGGCATCCTCGACGGCAAGCGCGCCACCTGCTATCCGGGCTTTGAACAGGCACTGACGGAGTCCACCTACACGGGCGACCTCGTCACCGTCGACGGCAACGTCACCACCGGTGAGGGTCCCGCCGCCGCCTTCCCCTTCGCCTACGAGCTGCTCACCCAGCTGGTGAACAAGCAGACCTCCGACCAGATAGCGGAAGGCATGCGCTTCAAGCACCTGATGCAGAAATAATTTTAGCAGCGGACTACAGGACTGAAGGACTTTTTAGCAAAGACAATTCACCTATTAGTTCTGTAGTCCTGTGCTTTTTAAAAAAGGACATCTATAGGACTTTTTATGTTGTACGAAGAATTATCAAGCAAGATTTTAGCGGCATACTTTAATGTTTTAAGAAGCCTTGGAACTGGCTTCTTGGAATCTGTCTATGAGAATGCCTTATGTATAGAATTCGACGAGATGAAAATTCCTTATGTCAGACAAAAGCCACTTACAGTAATCTATAAGAATAAAGTTGTGGGCGAATTTGTTGCGGATATAGTAGTAGATGAAAAAATCGTATTAGAATTGAAAGCCGTTTCGAGGTTGGTGCCAGCACATAGTGCACAACTCATCAACTATTTAACAATCACTCAGCACAAAATAGGATTATTACTTAATTTCGGAGAAGGAAGAGACTACAAACGCGTATACTTAAAGGAATAAAGTCCTTTAGTCCTGTAGTCCGTTGCAAAAAAATGCTGCACTTAGAATAATTAAGTCCTGTAGTCCGTTGCAAGAAATATGATATGGATTATATAATTATCGTGGCAGGCGGGAAAGGCCTGCGGATGGGAAGCGATATTCCCAAGCAGTTCCTGCCAATAGGCGGGAAGCCAGTGCTGATGCGGACGCTGGAACGCTTCCGCCAGTACTCCCCTACCCTCCAGATTATCCTGGTGTTGCCCACAGCACAGCAGGACTATTGGCTACGGCTCTGCAAGGAATATGACTTCCAGGTAGAGTATCAGTTAGCTGACGGTGGCGAGACGCGCTTCCACTCCGTGCAGAACGGTCTCGCCAAGATTCCCGACGATGCGGAGGGTGTCGTTGGCGTACACGACGGTGTGCGTCCCTTTCCCAGCATCGACGTCATCCGCAACTGCTACGAAACCGCCCGCGAGAAGAAAGCCGTCATCCCCGTCATCCCCATAGTAGAAACGGTTCGCCACCTACAAGGCGGCCACTCTGTCACCGTCCCCCGCGACGAATACCGGCTGGTGCAGACCCCTCAGACCTTCGACATCCAATTGCTGAAGGCTGCGTATAAGCGAGCGCAGGACCAAACTTGCTTGGATTCTGCCGAGCATGAGCAGACTCGACCGGAGGTCAAGGCTGCCAACCGCCAAGCATACAACGACGGCTTTACCGACGATGCCAGTGTCGTCGAAGCTTTTGGCTTCGACATCACCCTCGTCGAGGGCAATCGCGAGAACATCAAGATCACCACCCCATACGACCTGAAGATTGCAGAGCTGTTGGTGCAATAGCCAGCCTGTGCCAGTTCGTCAAGTCCGCTACAACCCCATCCAACCGATGCAAAGTATTCTGCAACAAGACATCCAATACCTGGCGGGCGTAGGCCCCAACCGGCGGAAGATGCTCAGCGACGAACTGGGCATCCAGACCTTTGGTGACCTGTTGGAGTACTTTCCTTACAAGCATGTCGACCGCAGCAGACTCTACAGCATAGGCGAGCTGAACGGCGACATGCCCTTTGTGCAGGTGAAAGGCCATATCCTCAGCTTCGAGACCTTCAAAATGAGTGCTCGCAAGGAACGCGTGGTGGCACACTTCACCGACGGCACTGGCAAGGTGATGGACCTGACATGGTTCAATGGCGGCAAGTATGCGAAGCAGAACTACACCATCGGTAAGGAGTATATCGTCTTCGGTAGACCCAACGTCTACAACGGTCGCATCAACGTCACCCATCCCGACATCGATGCCGCAGAGAAACTGGAACTGTCTGTCATGGGTATGCAGCCCCACTACAACACCTCGGAGAAGATGAAGAAGTCTGGGCTGAATTCCCGGGCCATGGAACGTCTCACCAAGACGCTGCTCGACGTGCTGAAGGAGTCCTTGCCAGAGACCCTGCCACCTTTTATCACCGAGAAGCTGCACCTGATGTCCCGTGACGAGGCACTACGAAAGATCCACTACCCCCAGCATGCCAAGGAACTGGAACGGGCCCGCGTACGACTGAAGTTCGAAGAGCTCTTCTATGTCCAGCTTAATATATTAAGGTACGCCAGCGACCAGCGCCGCAAATACCGCGGCTACGTATTCCCGAAGGTCGGTGACTGCTTCAACGATTTCTTCTATCACCACCTGCCGTTCCCGTTGACGGGTGCCCAGAAACGCGTCATCCGCGAAATCCGCAAGGACATGGGCAGCGGACGTCAGATGAACCGCCTGCTACAAGGTGACGTGGGCAGCGGCAAGACGCTGGTGGCGCTGATGTCGATGCTCATCGCGCTGGACAACGGCTACCAGGCCTGCATCATGGCCCCCACGGAGATCCTGGCTGAACAGCACCTGAAGACCATCATGGACTTCCTGCAGGACATGCCCATCCGCGTAGCCCTGCTGACGGGCATCGTCAAGGGCAGGCGCCGTCAGGAAATCCTCGACGGACTCTTGGACGGTACGGTACAGATTCTCGTCGGCACCCATGCCGTCATCGAGGACACGGTGCAGTTTGCATGCCTTGGCTTCGTGGTGGTCGACGAGCAGCACCGCTTCGGCGTGGCACAGCGTGCCAAGCTATGGAACAAGAGCGTCAACCCGCCGCACGTTCTCGTGATGACGGCGACACCCATCCCCCGCACCCTGGCCATGACGCTCTATGGCGACCTCGACGTCAGCATCATCGACGAGCTGCCGCCTGGTCGCAAACCCGTGGTCACACAGCATGTCTTTGACCGCAGCCTGCCGTCGTTGTATGACGGCATCCGAAAACAGATCCAACAGGGACGACAGGTGTACATCGTCTTCCCGCTCATCGAAGAGAGCGAGAAGATAGACCTCAAGAACCTCGAAGACGGCTTTGAGGTGCTGCGCCAGGTGTTTCCCGAGTTCCGCCTCAGCAAGGTACACGGCAAGATGAAGCCTGCCGACAAGGAGACTGAGATGCAGCGCTTCGTCAGTGGTGAGACACAGATCCTCGTCGCCACGACGGTCATCGAGGTCGGTGTCAACGTACCTAACGCCAGCGTGATGGTCATCCTCGAGGCCCAGCGCTTTGGACTGTCACAGCTGCACCAGCTGCGCGGTCGCGTGGGGCGCGGTGCCGACCAGAGCTACTGCATCCTCGTCACCGGTTTCAAACTCGCTGAAGACACCCGTAAGCGTATCGACATCATGTGCGAGACCAACGACGGTTTCCGCATTGCCGAGGCAGACCTCAAGCTGCGCGGTCCTGGCGACCTGGAAGGCACCCAGCAGAGTGGTATGGCCTTCGACCTGAAGATTGCCGACATTGCCCGCGACGGCCAGCTTATCCAGATGGCCCGCGACGAGGCTAGCGCCATCATCGACGACGACCCCACCTGTACCTCCGACCGCTACGCTATCCTATGGCACAGACTCAAGGAACTGCGCAAGACCAACATCAACTGGGGTGCTATTTCGTGAGTGAAGCCCCCAAAAGGAAAGTTTAAGTGTTAAAACACACAAATAAACCTTAAACCTTCATGACCTATGCCTTGATTTAAAACAATTTTTGTTACCTTTGCAACGTTTTGTTCCCTGAGGAACTTTTAATTGTAACCGAAACAATTTAAAAAGAATAATGAAAATATTAAAGACCATTGCATTTCTGGCATTAGCAACGATGAGTTCACTTCCCACCATGGGACAGGACTTGTTGGCACGCCAGGCCCCCATTGATCGCAAGATGAAAGCAGTGGACAGTGTAGCCCTGCAACGATTGATAGATACAGAGATTTATTACGATGCACCGTCTGCTGACCTCTATGACGACTGGGACAACGCACATGCCCACAGCCGCGTAGCCGAGATGCCCGATTCCTTCCGTATCTCCCTCAAGAATTTCTGCATGCCTACCGACAGCCGTGTGCTGACCTCGAACTTCGGTGCCCGCTGGGGACGCCAGCACAAGGGTTTGGACATCAAGGTATATATCGGTGACACCATCCGCGCCGCCTTCGATGGCAAGGTGCGTGTGGTACACTACGAAGGACGTGGCTACGGCAAGTATGTCGTCATCCGCCACGACAACGGTCTGGAGACCTACTATGCACACATGTCGAAGCAGCTGGTTGTCGAAAACCAGATAGTCCGTGCCGGAGACCCCATCGGTCTTGGTGGCAACACGGGCCGCAGCACGGGTTCTCACCTGCACTTCGAGACACGCCTGTGCGGTGTTGCCTTGAATCCCGCCTTGATGTTCGACTTCCGCAACCAGGATGTCGTCGACGACTACTACACCTTCCGCAAGTCTACCTATCAGAAGGAGTCACAAGTGGCTACCCGCCTGCGCGGTGTCAGCGGTGTGGGTTTCAACAGTGGCAACAGCGACGAGGTGGAGTTGGCCATGGCAGCCCCCGCAGCCAGCTACAAGCAGGAGTCTCGTTTCCACAAGGTCAAGAGGGGTGAGACGCTTTACAGCATTGCCAGACATCGCGGCACCACCGTCGATGCCATCATGAAGCTGAACCACCTGAAGAAGAACGCCAAGCTGAAGGCCGGACAGATTCTGAAATTCAACTAAAGCATATCATATCTAGAAACAGCGGAAGGCCCCTCGGAGCCTTCCGCTGTTTTTTGATGCCTTTTCCTTGCTTCTATTTCTTGATCACATAACCGTCCTTGCTCTTCTTGAAGGCATTCAAGCGGATGGTGTGGTGGACGTGGTCAAAATACGTATTGCTATTGACGACGCGCCCATTGACACGCGTCTCGAAATGCAGATGTTCTGTCGTGGCACGACCTGTACGCCCCGTCAAAGCGATGACCCGTCCTGCCTTCACACGGTCGCCAGTCTTCACCAGATTCTTCGAGTTGTGACTATAATAGGTCTCCAGACCATTGGCATGTTTGATGCGGATGAGGTTACCATAGCCATGATAGGGTCCCGAGAATACCACCTCGCCGTCAAACGCCGCATAGATATCATCATTCGCTTTCGTCTTGAGATCAGTACCCGAATGCTGACGTCCGCCACGACGGCCATAGGCACTGATGACCTTGGCATCCGGCAACGGATAGCACCACCACTGCTTGGCAGCCTCATCCTCTTTCTTCGGTTCCTTCAGCACACTGACGTCCACCTTCCATGTCGCCGTCTTCTGACAGAGCACGGTCTGCGGGCGCAACTGGTGACTCTGCAGGCTGATAATGATTTCCGGATTGATGCGACTGCCGTTCACCATGATGGCAAAGACACAACAGGTACGTCCCTTGTCCGTACCGACGATGGCGATGGTCTGTCCCGCCTTGACACGGTCACCCGACTTCACCAGGTTCTCTGCATTGCTGCCATAGACTGTCTCCAGGCCGTTGTCGTGACGAATGACGATGACATTGCCAAAGGGCGGATTGTTCTTCGACAGGCGCACCACGCCACTGAACATCGCCTTGACGGCATCGCCTTTCGTCGTCTCTATCTCCACGTTATAGTCCTTGCCCATCTTGGCCTTGCCAACGGGGAGTGGAAACGAATAGTCTTTTTCACGCAAAGCAGCAAAGTCGATGGTGAAGGCCTCCGACTTCTCAAACAGTTGCGGGTCCTCAATACTGATTTGCTGCTGTTCCAAGGCTGAGAACTTGCTCTGCGCACAAGCCGATAAGGCCAGCGTCAACACCGTGGCAGATAGCAGATAGCGTACTTTCATTGTTCGTCCTCTTCGTAATCGAAATCCTCCAGATCGTCCAGATCTTCTACATCGTCAATATACTCGATGTCCTCGTCCTCACCCTCGTCCGCCAGTTCCTCGGCAAAGCGCGTCATATCCTTGTCACGGTGTACGAGGCTATCCTCAGCGAGCACGGCAGCCAGCTTGTTGCTCTCCGCATTCAGTTCACGCCACAGCACGTCCTTCAGTTCGTCAAGTCCCTTGTTGGCCACAGCAGAGATGAAGACACAGGGCAGATCCTGTGGCAGCGTCTCACGCAGCATCTCTATCAGCTCGTCGTCCAGCAGGTCACACTTCGTGACGGCCAGCACGCGTTGCTTGTCCAGCATTTCAGGATTAAACTGGCCCAGTTCGTTGAGCAGTATTTCATATTCACGCTTGATATCATCCGTGTCACCAGGCACCATAAAGAGCAGCAGCGAGTTACGCTCGATATGGCGCAGGAAGCGCAGTCCGAGGCCTTTTCCTTCTGCTGCACCCTCAATGATGCCAGGGATGTCGGCCATGACAAACGACTTGTTGTCGCGGTAGCCCACGATACCCAGCGAGGGCTCCATGGTGGTGAAGGGGTAGTTGGCAATCTTCGGACGGGCATTGCTCAGCGACGACAGCAGTGTCGACTTGCCCGCATTGGGAAAGCCCACCAGTCCGACGTCAGCCAGCAGTTTCAGTTCCAGGATGATGGTCATCTCCTGCATCGGTTCCCCCGGCTGGGCATAGCGCGGTGCCTGGTTCGTAGCGGAGCGGAACTGGAAGTTGCCCAGTCCGCCGCGGCCGCCCTTCAGCAGCACAATCTCCTGCCCGTCGTAGGTAATATCACATACATACTTACCCGTCTCGGCATCGTAGACCACCGTTCCGCACGGCACGTCGATATACACGTCCTTGCCATCGGTACCATGACACTTGTCCTTGCCGCCATTACCGCCATGCTCGGCAAAGATGTGGCGCTCATACTTCAGGTGCAGCAGTGTCCAGTAGTTATGGTTGCCGCGCAGGATGATGCTGCCGCCCTTGCCGCCGTCACCGCCGTCGGGACCGCCGTTAGGGTTGTACTTCACATGGCGCAGGTGCATCGAGCCCCTGCCACCCTTACCCGAACGGCATAAAATCTTCACGTAGTCTACGAAATTAGATTCCATATTAGTATTTTAGCATCGGACTACAGGACTAAAGGACTATTCATCAGCTTTCATCAAGAATAAAAGTCCTTAAGTCCTGTAGTCCGATGCAATATAATTACAAGTTATCGATCACTTTGCAAATGTCAGCGAAGATGCGCTCCAGCGTGCCGCTGCCGTTGATGTGGTGGTGCAGGCCTTCCTGCTTGTACCACTCGATGAGGGGCTGCGTCTGCGAGTGATAGACGACGAGACGCTTCTTGATGGTCTCCTCATTGTCGTCAGCACGTCCGCTCATCTGGCCGCGCTTGATGAGACGGTCCATCAGCTCCTCCTCGGGAACGTCCAGTTCTATCATGGCGGCAATCTTGTCGCCACGCTCGTCCAGCATCTTCTTCAAAGCCTCAGCCTGCGGGATGGTACGGGGGAATCCGTCGAAGATGACGCCCTTATGTCCACGTCCAAAGCCGTCGTACACCTTGGCCAGGATGCTCACCATCAGGTCGTCGGGTATCAGGTTGCCACCATCGATGTAGCGCTGCGCCGTCTTCCCCAGCTCCGTACCCTTCTTGATTTCCTCACGCAGCACATCGCCGGTCGAGATATGTCCCAGACCGTAGTGTTCAATCATCAAGTCACTTTGTGTTCCCTTTCCTGAACCGGGAGCACCGAAAATCACAATATTCTTCATTTGTATTCTTTTTTCTTGTTCGTCTATCTTAGCTCGTTGTTCCTTATTCTTGTACCACAAGTCGGTGAGAAGGTCCTTCTGGCCCTTCCCTGCCTCGACATCACTCGGCAAATGGGGTAGTTTGATCTGTCTCATTCTTCTACCAGAGAGTATATTTCCTTCAGTCCGCGTCCCTCCTGGTCATAGTCCAGTCCATAGCCCAGAATGAAGTCGTTAGGAATCGAGAAAGCAGCATATTCAATATGGATAGGCTCTTCCAGCTTGTCGGGTTTCACAAACAAGGTGCAAATATCCACCGATGCGGGCCCGCGGGTACCCAGCGACTCTATCATCTGCTTCATGGTATGTCCCGTATCGACGACATCCTCGATGATAATCACATGCCGCCCCGTCAGGTCTTCATTGATACCAAGCACCTCCTTGACCTTTCCCGAAGAGATGGTGCCTTGATAGGATGCCAGCTTGACAAACGAAATCTGAAACGGTATGGTCAGCTCTCGTGCCAGGTCGGCAGCGAAGATGAATGCTCCGTTCAGTACGCCCAGCAGCAGCGGGTGCTTACCCTCATAATCCTTGCTGATCTGCTCAGCCAACTCCTTCACACGCTGTTTGATTTGCGCCTCCGATATAGAGGTTTTAAACCTCTTATCCTTTATTTTTACGATACCCATAATGTTTAAAATGCTAAATATGGCGCAAAATTACGAAATAATTAAGAATTAAGTAGTAACTATTAAGAATTATTTTGTATTTTTGCAGTCAAATGAAGATATTTACCAGTGCTCAGATACATGAGCTTGACCATTACACCATCGAGCATGAGCCAGTCTCAAGCATCAATTTGATGGAACGCGCAGCCCAGACGCTGACGCGAGCCATCAGGGAGATTTACACACCGTCAGTACCCATTGTCGTCTTTGCCGGCCCCGGCAACAATGGTGGCGACGCCTTGGCAGTGGCACGCATGCTGGCCGAGAAAGACTATGTGGTCAGCGTCTACCTGTTCAACATCAGCGGAAGCCTGTCGCCCGACTGCGCCACCAACAAGAAGCGCCTGCAGGACACCAAGCGTGTCCACGAGTTCTTCGAAGTCATCGAGGAGTTCAACCCACCGCGGTTGGAGCAAGGCATGGTGGTCGTCGACGGCCTCTTCGGTTCAGGTCTCAACAAACCGCTGGCCGGTGGCTTTGCCTCGCTGGTCAAGTATATCAACGCCTCTCCCGCAGAAGTCGTCAGCATCGACGTTCCCTCGGGTCTGATGACCGAGGACAACACCTACAATGTCCGCGCCAACATCATCCGGGCCACCCATACGCTGACGCTCCAGCAGCCCAAGCTGGCATTTCTGTTCCCAGAGTTCCAGTCGGTCATCGGTCAGCTCCGCGTACTCGACATCCGACTGAGCCTGGAGGGAATCCAGCAGATTGACAGCCAGTATTCCATCATCGAGGAGAACGACATCCGCTCCCGCTTGCTCAGCCGCAATGCCTTCGCCCATAAGGGCCTGATGGGCAATGCCCTGCTCATCGCCGGCAGCTACTGCATGGCCGGTGCCGCCGTACTGGCCGCGCGTGCCTGTCTGCGCTCCGGTGCCGGCAAGGTGACGGTCAACTCGCCCAAGCGCAACATCCCCATCATCCAGATGTCCGTCCCCGAGGCTGTCGTCCAGAGCGGTACCGAGGAAACCTTCTTTGCTGAAGCCGTCGACACCGAGGACTTCGACGCCATGGGTATTGGTCCGGGCATGGGACAGAGCGAACAGTCGGCCATCGCCCTCATCTCCCAGCTTCGTCGCACGCAGTGTCCCATCGTGGCCGATGCCGATGCGCTCAACATGCTGGCCAACCACCGCGCATGGCTGCAGCAGCTGCCCAAGGGTATCATCCTCACCCCCCACCCCAAGGAACTCGACCGGCTGGAAGGTCATTCTGCCGACAGCTACGAACGGCT
>CAMHJQ010000047.1 GCA_946185485.1 uncultured Prevotellaceae bacterium
GTGGCTGGTGCTCCTGCTTGCATGGAGGATCTGAAGGCTGCCGGCATCGAGAACTACATCCACGTAAAGTGCAACGTGCTTGAGACTTTGAAAGAATATAATCAGAAACTTGGTATTTAAAGAATAGGAGACTTGAATTATGCGTAAACAGTTTAAAGATATTGATATCTATGCAGGCATCAAGGCTCAAGATGGTGCCAAGTGGATTAAAGACAATGGTATTGTAGCAGACTGGAAGACCCCCGAGCACATCGAGGTTCGTCCCGTCTATACGAAGGAGGACCTCGAAGGCATGGAGCACCTCGACTTCACGGCCGGTATTCCGCCCTATCTGCGCGGTCCGTACTCCATGATGTATCCGTTCCGCCCGTGGACTATCCGCCAGTATGCCGGATTCTCTACTGCTGAGGAGTCAAATGCTTTCTATCGTCGTAACCTGGCTTCCGGTCAGAAAGGTCTTTCTGTAGCCTTCGACCTGCCTACACACCGCGGTTATGACCCTGATAACGCTCGTGTTGTGGGCGATGTAGGTAAGGCTGGTGTGTCTATCTGCAATGAGGAGAACATGAAGGTGCTCTTCAGCGGTATCCCCTTGAACAAGATGTCCGTCTCTATGACCATGAACGGTGCCGTGCTGCCCATCCTTGCCTTCTACATCGTAGCTGGTCTGGAGCAGGGTGCTAAGTTGGAGGAGATGGCTGGTACTATCCAGAACGATATCCTGAAGGAGTTCATGGTGCGTAACACCTATATCTACCCGCCCGCATTCTCCATGAAGATTATCGCAGATATCTTCGAATATACCTCACAGAAGATGCCTAAGTTCAACTCCATCTCCATCTCGGGTTATCACATGCAGGAGGCTGGTGCTACTGCCGACATCGAGTTGGCCTACACCCTGGCCGATGGTATGGACTACCTGCGTACAGGTGTGAATGCCGGTATCGACGTGGATGCTTTCGCACCTCGACTTTCGTTCTTCTGGGCCATCGGTATGAACCACTTCATGGAGATTGCCAAGATGCGTGCAGGCCGTCTGCTGTGGGCAAAGATTGTGAAGAGCTTTGGCGCTAAGAATCCTAAGTCACTCGCTCTGCGTACCCACTCACAGACCTCTGGCTGGTCACTTACTGAGCAGGATCCGTTCAACAACGTAGGCCGTACCTGTATCGAAGCTATGGCTGCCGTGCTGGGTCACACCCAATCACTCCACACCAATGCGCTCGACGAGGCCATCGCCCTGCCTACCGACTTCTCGGCTCGTATTGCCCGCAACACGCAGATTTATATCCAGAACGAGACGAAGGTCTGCAAGCAGATCGACCCCTGGGCTGGTTCTTACTACGTGGAGACGCTGACCAACGAGCTGGTTCACAAGGCATGGGAGCACATCCAGGAGATTGAGAAGCTGGGCGGTATGGCCAAGGCCATCGAGACCGGTCTGCCCAAGATGCGTATCGAGGAGGCTGCAGCCCGCACGCAGGCCCGCATCGACTCTGGCGTGCAGACCATCGTCGGCACCAACAAGTACCGTCTGGAGCACGAAGACCCCATCGACATCCTCGAGGTCGATAATACCGCTGTGCGCAAGCAGCAGGAGGAGAGCCTGAAGGAGGTTCGCTCGAAGCGCGACGAGGCCGCTTGTCAGGCAGCCCTGAAAGCTATCACGGATTGCGTGCGTGACTTCCAGGAGGGCCGCAAGAGCGAGAACAACCTGCTCGACCTGGCTGTCAAGGCCGCTCAGCTGCGTTGTACCCTTGGTGAGATTTCGGATGCCTGCGAGAAAATCGTAGGTCGTTATAAAGCAGTAATCAGAACAATTTCAGGCGTGTATAGTTCAGAATCAAAGAACGACAAAGACTTCGAGGAGGCCAAGCGCCTTACCGACGAGTTCGCGAAGAAGGAGGGTCGCCGTCCCCGTATCTTCATTGCCAAGATGGGTCAGGACGGTCACGACCGTGGTGCAAAGGTAGTGGCTACGGGCTACGCAGACTGTGGTTTCGACGTGGATATGGGACCGCTGTTCCAGACGCCCGCTGAAGCTGCCCGCGAGGCTGTGGAGAACGACGTGCACGTAGTCGGTGCCTCCAGTCTGGCTGCCGGTCACAAGACGCTCATTCCTCAGCTCATCGAGGAGCTGAAGAAGCTCGGCCGCGAGGACATCATGGTCATTGCCGGCGGTGTCATCCCTGCTCAGGACTACGACTTCCTCTACAAGGCCGGTGTTGCCGCCATCTTCGGTCCTGGCACCAGTGTGGCCAAGGCTGCCGTGGAGATGATGAAAATCCTGCTGGAAGAGTAGGAGAGGAACAGTTTGCAACTTGCTTACACGCAATGAGGCAGAATATGAAACAATGGGTGGACGGCATCATTCGCCAGCAGGCGGTGACTGCCGTCCCTATTATTACCCATCCGGGCATCGAGCAGAATGGACATACCGTGCGCGAAGCCGTATCGGATGGTTGGGTGCACTATGAGGCTGTGATGACGCTGGCCCGGCAGTTTCCGAGTGCCGCCGCCTGTACCATCATGGACCTGACGACGGAGGCAGAAGCCTTCGGAGCCGAGATAGCCTTCAGCGACGATGCCGTGCCTGCCGTCGCCGGGCGCCTGCTGCCCGACGTGGAGAGCATCTTCCGTCTGCAGGTGCCGTCGCTCAAAGCCGGGCGCATTCCCCAATACCTGAAGGCCAACCTGCTGGCGGCCCGTGCCGTCAGCGACCGCCCGCTGTTTGCCGGCTGCATTGGGCCTTTCTCGCTGGCCGGACGCCTCTACGACATGTCGGAAATCATGGTGCTCATCTACGAGCATCCCGACGCTGCCCATACGCTGCTGCAGAAGTGTACCGACTTCATCGGCAAGTATTGCGAGGCGTTGAAGCAGACGGGCGCCAACGGCGTGCTGATGGCAGAGCCCGCCGCCGGACTGCTGAGCAATGACGACTGCATGGCCTTCTCGTCGCAGTACGTCAGGCACATCGTTGAACGTGTGCAGGACGACGACTTCATGGTCATCCTCCACAACTGCGGCAATACGGGGCATTGTACGAAGGCGATGGTGGCCACGGGTGCTGCCGCCTACCATTTTGGCAACAAGTGCCGCATGGAGGAGGTGCTGCGCGACGTGCCCCCGACAGCACTGGCGATGGGTAATATCGACCCCGTCAGCATTTTTAAGGATGGCACTCCCGAAGAGATGCGCTTAGCGGTGTGGAGTCTGCTGGCCAAGTGCAAGGACTATCCCAACTTCGTACTTTCCAGCGGTTGCGACACGCCGCCGCACACGCCGATGGCTAACATCGACGCTTTCTTCTCGGCACTCGCTACTTATAATCAAGACCTTTAAGTCGTGACGTATAAGGCGCTGGTATATGATGACTTACTGATAATCCTTGAAGACGTATTCGAGGTGATGGGGTATCATGGTGAGAAACCCGACGAAGGCATTTGCCGGGAGACCATCGCCATTGTCGCTGAGGTCCGCCAGTGGCTCCGTCCGCGCTATTGTTACCTGGTGGTGCCAGCACTGCCCAACTTCGATATGGGGCGTATCATCCTGCACCAGCTGCAGGGATCCGAGGCGTATGCCTGCTTCATATGCACCAGCGGCCAGGAGTTTGAGGACTATCAGCAACGGCTGAAGCAGGAGGGCGATATGCTACGGGTGTTTATTGCCGATGCCTTAGGCAGCGTGATTGCCGAACGCTGTGCAGACCAAATGGAGAGAGACCTACAGCTGAGCATCGACAAATTAGGTTGGCTGCATACCAACCGCTTCTCGCCTGGCTATTGCGGCTGGCATGTCAGCCAACAGCAGTTGCTGTTTCCGCTGTTCAGGGGGCATACGTGCGGTGTCCACCTGAACGACTCGTCGCTGATGGTGCCCATCAAGAGTGTCAGCGGCATCATCGGACTAGGGACGGCAGTACGCTACCTCGATTATTCCTGTGGCCTCTGCGACTATCAGCAATGTTACAAGCGCCGCAGCCGTTTGTAAAGAAAATATGCCTAAAATGGTTCTTGTATTTTAGCGCATTTTATCGCAACATTTATTGATGATACGGAGGGTACTGGTGGTGAGACCATCGGCAGTGCAGGTCAGCGTGATGGGTGATGGCGTGCCTGCGGACTGGACAAGCAGCTGGGCGAGACCGTTGAAGGCGGGGATGTTGAACTGGCGGCAGTCCTTCTCCTTGGGATGGTCGGCACCCATGTACGACGGGTCGCCATTGCCGGCGCCGATGATGCGTGCGTTGCCGTCGAGGGTGAAGGTCAGCATGGGACAGGCGTCGGGAACAATGCGCCCCTTGCGGTCCTGTACCTCGATGGTGATGACGGCCAGGTCGCGGCCGTCAGCGGCTATCATGTCGCGGTCGGTCTTGATGACGGTCTTGGCAGCGGGCAGGGTGGTCTCGATGGTCTTGGTCAGGATGCGCTTGCCGTTCTTATAGCCGGTGGCTACAACACGTCCGGGCTGGTAGATGGCTTTCCACTTCAGGTGTCCGTTGCGGGGCATCGGCTGGCGCCCCAGCTTTTTACCGTTTACTGCCAGCTCCACCTCGTCGCAGTTGCTGTAAGCCCATATTTCCACCTCCTGACCTTCATGTCCCTGCAGGTTCCAGTGGGGGAAGATGTGCAGTGTAGGCTCGTCGGTCCACCACGACTTCAGGTAGTATGCCTCGTCCTTGGGGAATCCGCAGTAGTCGAAGAGTCCGAACTCGGAGTCGTGGGCAGGGTAGGAGAGCGGGTTGGGTTCGCCGCGGTAGTCGAAGCCCGTCCAGTAGAAGAGTCCTGCTGCCCAGGGACGCTCGTCGTAGAACTTCCAGCCGCGCTCGATGACATTCTCTACCTGATTGTCGCCTCTTGGCTGGCGGTTCAGGCTGACCATGCGGCCGGGACAGTCGGGCGAGTCAAAGTACCAGCCGCGTGTGCCGCAGCCCGTGGTCTCCTCGGTACCGACGATACGCCAGGTGGGATTGGCCTTCTTGCGGTTGTCGATGTCGTTCTGCACGATGTAGTTGAAGCCGCGCACGTCGGTACCCTTGATGAGTTCCGGACCGCTGGCATTGGCTACGGTGCTGGGACGGGTTGGGTCGTAGAGACGGGTATATTCGCGCATGGCCTCAGCCAGCCGCGTGCCCTGGATGTTATTCTCCAGTCCCCATTCCTCGTTGCCGTCGCTCCAGAGGATGATGCTGGGATGGTTGCGGTCGCGGCGTATCATACGTTCCAGCAGCCGCAGGTGTTCGTCGTTGATGCCCATCAGTCGGTTCTCTTCGATGACGAGGATGCCCTCGCGGTCGCAGATGTCGAGCAGGGCAGGCGTCATGGGATTGTGCGAGGCGCGGTAGGCGTTGCAGCCGTATGCCTTCAACTGTCGGATGCGCCAAGCCTGCAGGGCGTCGGGGATAGCTGCTCCCACGCCGGCATGATCCTGGTGCATGTTGACGCCCTTGAGTTCCAGGGGCTGTCCGTTGAGCAGGAATCCGCGTTCGGCATCAAACAGGATGTCGCGGAAACCCGTTGGGGTTTGGTAGACGTCCACCACCTGGCCATCGACCTTGACCGTGGTCTCCATTTTATATATATAAGGGTCAGTCGTGCTCCAGAGGTGAGGATTCGTAAGTTTCATGACGTGCTGCGTCGTGCGCGTCTCCTTGGCCTTCAGTGGGTTCACGTGTCCGTTAGCACGTGCCACCTCGCGCCCCTCGGCATCCAGCAGACGCTGTTCCACCTCGTACTGTTGCGTCGTCAGACTACTGTTCGTCACCTCGGTTTTCACGTGCACCACTGCTTCGGTGTAAGGCTGTTTCAGTTGGGCATAGACGAAGGTGCCGAAAGGTGCCACGCTGACCTCGGCAGACTTGTCGAGCCACACGTCGCGGTAGATGCCGGCACCCTCGTAGAACCAACCCTCCTCAAGCGAGGCATCGACTCGTACGCAGATGAGGTTATCGCCACCGTAGTTGACGTAGGGTGTTATGTCATAAACCTGTGTGACATAACCACTTGGCTCCGTTCCTATATAGAAACCATTAAACCACACGCGAGCGTTGCGGAAGATGCCGTCGAAGCGCAACAGGAGGCGCTTGCCCAGGTCGTCGTTGCCGATGGTGAACACCTTGCGGTACCAGCCGATGCTGGTCTCGGGATATTTCCAGCCCACGGTCTTATAGCCGTGCGAGTGGCTGGCCTCGGGAGCGTATGGCAGGGTGGTCACCCAGTCGTGCGGCAGCTGTACCTCCTGCCAGTCGCCGTCGTCGAACTTCTGTGAGTAGGGTCCCTCGTTATGGATGGAGTTGGCCTTGGTCAGGTAGTTAAAATACTCGGTGCCGCAGCCAAAGTCCTTCTGCGGGTCGGCTGCATGTCCAAAGGTGAATTTCCAGCCACGGTCCAGGCGTATGGTCTCGCGCACGTTACCGGCCCAGGACAGCTGGGCTACGAGTGCAAACAGCAAAAAAAGTCTTGTCTTCATAGTAGTTGTTAATAGTTTTGACTGCAAAAGTACAAATAATTATTGAAAGTGATGGCTGATTTGGAAAAAAATTATACCTTTGCACGGCTTTTTGGCAAGGTAACTGAAGAAATGAAGTTGAAAAAGATACTCTCATCCTGTCTGCTGCTCCTGTTTGCCGCCTGTGCTGTGGCGCAGACGGACACCATCAGCGGCCGTGTCCACGAGCTGGAGGGCGTCACCATTACGGAGAGCCGTCGCCAGCACACGCTGGGCAGTACGGCACCCATGCACCTGCTGGACCGCCACGACATGCTGACGATGGGGGTGACGGACATGGCCGACGCCCTACACCGACTGCCCGGCATTACGTTGCGCGACTATGGCGGTGCGGGCGGCATGAAGACCGTGTCGGTACGTGGCTTCGGCACCAAGCATACGGGCGTCAGCTATGACGGCGTGATGATTTCCGAGTGTCAGAGCGGCGAGATAGACCTGAGCCGCTACTCGCTGAACAACGTCGACCACCTGACGCTGGTCATTGGCGACAACGATGACATCTTCGTCCCGGCGCGTCAGGCCTCCGTGCCTGCCGTGCTGAACATTCAGACGGTCACTGGCGACTGGGACTCCCGCCTGACCGCCGTCATGAAGTGCGGCTCCTTCGGCTATGCCAGTCCCTTCGTGCGCTACCGTCAGCGAGTCTCCGACCGTCTGGCCGTCAGTGCCGCTGCCGAATACACATACGCCGAGAACGACTACCCTTACGAGATACAGAATGTGACGCAGACCGTCAAGGACCGGCGTACCAACAGCCGCATGAACAGCGGCCACGGCGAGGTGAACGTAGTATGGAGTGCCAATGCCTTCAACCGCCTCAGCGGCAAGGTGTACTACTACGATAACGACCGCCAGTTGCCTGGACAGGTGCATTACTATACCAACCTGAATGGCGAGACGTTGCGCGACCGCAACTTCCTGGCCCAGCTGCAATACCTGACGCACAACCGCACGGGATGGTCGCTGAAGTGGCATGCGAAATTCAACTGGACAGCCTCCATCTACAAGGACGCCCTGACGCCCAACGCCTTCAACGACGCCAGCTATTGGCAGCGCGAGGCATACACCTCGGCAGCAGTCCTGTACACACCCGACGACAGCTGGTCGTTCGACTATTCTGCCGACTACAGCTTTAACAACCTCAATGGCAGTTCCGGGCGTACGGTAGTGGGCAGACCCTTCAGGCATACCGTCCTGCAGAGTGCCACCGCCAGGTACCATACCCAACGGCTGACCGTGACAGGCCGCCTGCTTCACTCGCTTTACCTAAACGATACCAAGGAGGGCGAAAGTGCCCGCAACATGCGCAGGCTGTCGCCGTCGCTATCGCTGTCGTACAGGCTGATGCAGGACCGCGATGTCTTCGTCCGCGCATCCTATAAGAATATCTTCCGTTCGCCGACGTTCAACGAGAGCTATTACTTCCACTACGGCAGTCCCGACCTGCTGCCAGAGAGTACCCACCAACTGAATGTGGGGGCGACCTGCCAGCATCAGACATCGGGCATCAGACTACAGACCTCGCTCGACCTATATTATAATAAGGTTAACGACATGATTGTGGCAGTGCCTTACAATATGTTTGTGTGGACCTGCATCAATGTCGGCAAGGTCAGCGTGCTGGGTGCCGACCTGACTGCCAACAGCCAATGGACTGTAGCCCAGGATCAGACCCTGACGCTGGCCGGCACCTATAGCTACCAGCAGGCCAAGAACCGTACCAACGCCGACTCACCCTATTACGGCAACCAGATAGCATATATACCGCTCCATTCGGGCAGTCTCGCGCTGTCGTGGGAAAATCCGTGGGTGAACCTGTCGCTGCACGGCTCGGGCGTCAGCAGTCGGTGGGCCAACAACCAGCACTACGAGGGGACGGAGATTGACGGCTACTGGGACACGGGACTGACGGCATGGCACACGTTCCGCTGGGGACGCCAGTCGCTGGAAGCCCGCCTGGACGTGAAGAACCTCTTCGACCGGCAATACGAAATCGTAGGCTTCTATCCCATGCCCGGCCGCAGCTGGCAAGTATCAGTAAAATATGAATTATAAAAAATAATAACTAAAGAATTAATCAAAGTTTTAAGCAACATGAGAAAGTATCTTTTAAGTTTTGCCGTGATGATGGGCACAGTCCTGCTCACGGGATGTCTGTCAGACAATGACAACAAAAACAGTTCAGTGGACTATGTCGTCACCACGGGTGCACTGATTGTCAACAACGGTAGTTCCAGCAGCAAAATCGACGGCAGCCTGACGTTCCTGGATTTCAGCACCAACCCTGTCAGCGTTCAGCAGAATGTGTACAGGACGGCTAACGGCGTGAGCCTGGGTGGCACTCCGAACGATGTGTATGTCTATGGTAACAAGATCTACATTACCGGTTCTGACGAGAACGTCGTATTTGTGCTGAACAAGAGCAACTTCAAGCAAATCAAGAAAATCAGTACTGTTGCCGACATGGGCGAGGCTGAAGGTGTCACGCCACGTCATCTGAAAGCATATGACGGCAAGGTATATGTGACGACCTACGGTGGCTATGTGGGTGTCATCGACACGCTGTCGCTAAACATCTCTAATATGTATAAGGTGGGCAGCGCCCCCGAGGGAATGGCACTCGGCGGCACCAGCGATACCGACGTGTCGCTGTACGTGGCTAACAGCGACTACGGCAACGGTAACGGCTCTATCAGCAAGATATCCCTCGCAACAGGCTCTGTCACGGAAATCAAGAACGACAAAATCCACAACCCGCAGCAGCTGGCTGTGTTAGGCGAACTGATTTATGTGCTCGACTGGGGATACTATGATGAAAACTGGAACCAGAAGGAGGCCGGCGTTTATCTGATTAATGGCAACTCCATCAGCCTGGTCATCCCCGATGCCACGGGAATGGCAGCAGCAGGACAGTATATTGTTACCTATAATTACCCCTATGGCAGCACCAACATCAGCTACTCCGTCTATAATGCTTCCTACAACATGACGGCTTCCTACTTGCTGAGCGGCGGCAGTCCCATTGCAAGTCCTTGTGCCATCAGCATCGACTCGAATACCGGCTATGTGTTCCTGGCATCGCGCACGATGGACCCCGACACGGGCTATCCCAGCTATACCACGCCAGGCTACCTGAATGTCTATAACGGCAGCGGACAGTATGTCAGCGGCTCCACTTACGCTACCGGCGTAGAGCCTCATGCCATTGACTTTGTACACGGTTACGAGTCCATACATTATTAAAAAATAGATGAAGCCACTCCTAGGGTTCCTCTTTGTGACGTTGACGCTACTCTCCTGCGGCGGGCATACGACTCGCCAGCAGGAGGGCGGCGACAGCATCCGGCTGCAATATGCCACCCTGCCGCAGATAGTCAGGCATGACGGCTATACGGTGGTCACACTGGCTAATCCCTGGAAGCAGGGTAGGGTGCTGCACACCTACGTGCTGGTGCCCCGCGAAAAGCCACTGCCCGGCTCTCTGCCGGAGGGAACGGTCATCCGTACCCCCTTGCAGCGGGCCGTTGTGTTCACCACGGTACATAGTTCGCTGCTGGTGACGCTGGGCTGTCAGGAGTGCATAGCCGGCGTGGCTGACCTGAAGTATATCAAGATACCTTATATCCAGGAGCAGGTGAAGGTTGGGCGCATTGCTGACTGCGGCGACGGACTGAGTCCCGTGGTGGAGAAGATCATCGACGTCAAGCCTGATGCCATCCTGCTGTCACCCTTCGAGAACAGCGGCGGCTATGGCAAGCTGGAGGAGATAGACATCCCTCTGGTGGAATGTGCGGAATATATGGAGACCTCGCCGCTGGCCCGTGCCGAGTGGATGAAGTTCTATGGTATGCTTTTCGGTGTGGAACAGAAGACCGACAGCCTCTTCGCCGTGGTCGACAGCAGCTACCATGCCCTCAAGGCGCTGGCAGCCCAGGCCGGACAGGGACGGCTGGCACTGGTTGACAAGATGGTGGGCAGTGTATGGTATGTGCCTGGAGGCAGGAGTACCATCGGACAGATGATACACGATGCCTGCGGGCGCTATCCTTGGTCAGACGACACACATAGCGGTTCGCTGTCGCTGCCTTTCGAGACCGTACTGGAGCGGGGCGAAGATGCCGATGTATGGTGCTACCGCTACTCCAGTGACCATGAGACCAACTACCGCGAACTGCTCAGCGAGCATCGCGGTTACGACCAGCTGAAGGCGTACCGCCAGTGTGAGGTGTATGCCTGCAACGTGGAGCAGACGCTGTTCTACGAGGAGACACCCTTCCGTCCCGACTACCTGCTTGGCGACTTTATCCAAATGCTGCATCCGTCGATGACATGGTCGATGCCGCTCCGTTATTATAAGAAACTGAAGGAATGACTAAAGGCATAGCCTGTTGTCTGGCACTGGGTGTGCTCATGGTCGCGCTCTTTGTGCTGAACATCCTCGTGGGGTCGGTATCGATACCTGCCGAGGATATTTGTCGCATCCTCTTTACTGATGGCACCGATGTCAAGCCATCGTGGCACTACATCATCCTGCAGTCGCGGCTGCCACAAGCCCTGACAGCACTTCTCGCTGGCGGGGCACTGGCCGTGAGTGGACTGATGCTACAGACGGCATTCCGCAATCCACTGGCAGGCCCCAGCGTCTTCGGCATCAACAGCGGCGCTGGCCTGGGTGTTGCACTGGTCATGCTATGGCTGGGGGGCAGTTTTTCGGCTGGTTCTCTCAGTATATCAGGTTTTCTGGCCGTGCTCATAGCAGCATTCATCGGTGCCATGAGCGTGATGGCAGTCATCTTTTTCTTTTCTACCGTGGTACGCAGCCATGTGCTGCTGCTCATCATCGGCATCATGATAGGCTATATCAGCAATTCGGCCATCTCGCTGCTCAACTTCTTTGCCACCGACGAGGGCGTGCGCTCCTATATGGTGTGGGGCATGGGGTCGTTCGGAGGCGTCTCGCGAGCTATGATGCCTTACTTTGCCAGCGTGACGCTATTGGCGCTGCTGGCATCGCTGCTGCTCATCAAACCGCTCAACGCCCTGCTGCTGGGCGACCGCTACGCCCAGAACCTGGGCATCAACATCATCCGAGTCCGCAACTGGCTGCTCGTCATCACCGGCGTGCTGACAGCCATCGTGACGGCGTTCTGCGGACCGGTAGCCTTCATTGGCCTTGCCGTACCCCACATGGCACGCCTGTTGCTGCGTAGCGATAACCATCGTGTGCTGATGCCGGCTACCATCCTGATGGGGGCTGTCGTTGCCCTATTGTGCAACGTGTTGTGCTTCCTGCCGGGAGAGTCGGGCGTTATCCCGCTCAACGCCGTAACCCCGCTGATAGGGGCTCCCGTCATCATCTACGTCATTACTAAGGGACGTCACTAATACTTAACTAAAATAAAAAATTGGGCAAATACTTGCGAGATTTAGATTTTTGTTGTATCTTTGCACGACTTGAAGCAAATATACCGAATCTTTTATCAATTTTTTAAATAATAATACAAGCTAACTTATGAGCCAAAAAAGAGTTTACCTCTTCGGTAATGGTAAGGCCGAAGGTAATGCAAAGATGCGTGAGGAACTGGGCGGTAAGGGTGCAAACCTTGCTGAGATGAACCTGATTGGTGTTCCCGTTCCTCCAGGTTTCACAATCACAACCGATTGTTGTAACGAGTACTATCAGGTTGGTCAGCAGAAGATTATGGAACTGCTGAACGACGACGTGATGGCTGCCGTGAAGCACATCGAGGGTCTGATGAACTCGAAGTTCGGCGACAAGGAGAATCCTCTGCTCGTCTCTGTCCGTTCGGGTGCCCGTGCTTCTATGCCTGGTATGATGGACACCATTCTGAACCTCGGTCTGAACGACGAAGTGGCAGAAGGTATGGTGAAGAAGACCAACAATCCTCACTTCGTTTACGACAGCTATCGCCGTTTCGTACAGATGTACGGTGACGTGGTGCTCGAGATGAAGCCCGTCAACAAGACCGACATCGATCCGTTCGAGGAGATTATCGAGAAGGTGAAGAAGGAGAGTGGTGTCGTTCTCGACAAGGACCTCTCTGTAGAGGATCTGAAGAAGTTGGTTAAGCTGTTCAAGCAGGCCATCAAGGAGCGCACAGGTAAGGACTTCCCCAACGATCCTATCGAGCAGCTCTGGGGTGCAATCTGCGCTGTGTTCCGTTCTTGGATGAACGAGCGCGCTATCCTCTACCGTAAGATGGAAGGAATCCCCGACGAGTGGGGTACAGCTGTGTCTGTAATGGCTATGGTATTCGGAAACATGGGTGACACCTCTGCTACTGGTGTTTGCTTCAGCCGTGACGCCGCCAACGGTGAGAACCTGTTCAACGGTGAGTATCTGGTGAACGCTCAGGGTGAGGACGTCGTAGCTGGTATCCGTACCCCGCAGCAGATTACCAAGATTGGTTCTCAGCGCTGGGCTGAGCGCGCTGGCATCTCTGAGGAGGAGCGCGTAGCCAAGTATCCTTCTATGGAGGAGGCAATGCCTGAGATCTATGCCGAGCTGAACGGCATCCAGGACAAACTGGAGCACCACTATCACGACATGCAGGATATGGAGTTTACCGTCCAGGAGGGCAAGCTCTGGTTCCTCCAGACACGTAACGGTAAGCGTACAGGTGCCGCTATGGTGAAGATTGCTATCGACCTGCTCCACGAGGGTATGATCGACGAGAAGACCGCCATCATGCGCTGCGAGCCCCAGAAGCTCGACGAGCTGTTGCACCCTGTATTCGACAAGAAGGCATTGGCTTCAGCCAAGGTGATTGCTCAGGGTCTGCCTGCTTCTCCTGGTGCTGCCTGCGGTCAGATTGTATTCCATGCTGATGATGCAGAGGCTTGGCACAACGATGGTCATAAGGTAGTTCTCGTACGTATCGAGACTTCTCCTGAGGACCTGGCTGGTATGGCATCTGCTGAGGGTATCCTGACAGCTCGTGGTGGTATGACCTCTCACGCTGCCGTTGTGGCTCGTGGTATGGGTAAGTGCTGCGTATCGGGTGTAGGTTCACTCAATGTTAGCTATAAGGACAAGACTGTCGAGATCGACGGTGTCGTTTATAAGGAGGGTGACTACATCTCTCTGAACGGTACTACAGGTCAGGTTTATGCTGGTGAGGTTCCCACGAAGGCTGCTGAGCTCTCTGGCGACTTCAAGGAGCTGATGGACCTCTGCGACAAGTACACCAAGCTGCAGGTTCGCACCAATGCCGATACGCCTCGCGACGCTCAGCTGGCTCGCGAGTTCGGTGCCAAGGGTATCGGTCTGACCCGTACCGAGCACATGTTCTTCGAGGATAAGAAGATTATCGCCATGCGCGAGATGATTCTTGCCAGCGATGCCGAGGGTCGTGAGAAGGCTCTGGCCAAGCTGCTGCCTTACCAGAAGGCCGACTTCAAGGGCATCCTTGAGGCTATGGACGGACTGCCCGTCAACATCCGTCTGCTGGATCCTCCTCTCCACGAGTTTGTGCCCCACGATATCGCTGGACAGGAGACGATGGCCAAGGAAATGGGCGTCTCTGTCGAGGACATCAAGCGTCGCGTAGACTCTCTGGCAGAGAACAACCCGATGCTGGGTCACCGTGGCTGCCGTCTGGGTATCACCTTCCCCGAAATCACCGCCATGCAGACCAAGGCCATCCTCGGCGCTGCCTGCGAGCTGAAGAAGGAGGGCAAGAATCCCATGCCCGAAATCATGGTGCCGCTCATCGGTACGCTCTACGAGCTGAAGCAGCAGAAGGAGGTCATCCAGGAGGCTGCCAAGGAGACCTTCGCCGAGTATGGCATCGAGGTGGAGTTTGAGATTGGTACGATGATTGAGATTCCGCGTGCCGCCCTGACTGCCGACCGCATTGCCACCGAGGCTCAGTACTTCTCGTTCGGTACCAACGACCTGACGCAGATGACCTTCGGTTACTCGCGCGACGATATTGCCAGCTTCTTGCCTGTTTACCTCGACAAGAAGATTCTGAAGGTTGACCCGTTCCAGGTGCTTGACCAGAAGGGTGTCGGCAAACTCATCAAGTATGCCGTGAAGAGCGGCCGTGAGGTACGTCCCGACCTTCGCTGCGGTATCTGCGGTGAGCATGGTGGTGAGCCCAGCTCCGTGAAGTTCTGCGCCAAGATAGGCATGAACTACGCATCTTGCTCTCCCTTCCGCGTGCCCATCGCCCGCCTCGCCGCCGCACAGGCAGCTGTTGAAGAGTAAATTAGCTCTGAATTGTTATATTGAAAAGGGACTTGTCATAACAAAGGCAAGTCCCTTTACAATTGTACCGAGTTATTGTTCAATTTCATACCCTTTCACCTGAATTGCTGGCCCGATGGGCAGTTTTCGCTTCTTACCTTTGGTGATACTACGAGCATAACTGGTTTTGAATTGTGATTGCATATCAAGAATGCCATAGCGGTCGCTGTCAACTACCATTACGCTAATGTAGTATTTCCTTTTCCCTCTCAGCACGATGGTTTCTTCTGGTTGGATGTCGAGTCGCTGCTTGCCGTTTCTTTTCTCGATCCTGTGGTAGATTGGCTTATTGAGGATGTTCACAAACTTGTTGCCCTGTATCTCATAGATATTGAAACTAAGCACGCACCATTGGTATGAGATGCCTTTAATGGTCAGCAGAATGTTGCTGATGACGTAATCCTTCTTGCTTTTGAACACAGGCCCCCATTCTGTGCCATCAACCTTGCCCTTTCCACGGAATGATGCCACCGGCCCACTGATAGCTTTACCTGCAATTTTCTGTAGCTTGTTTTTCTTGCCTACAACGACTTCGGCCAGCTCGACCATTTTGTCCTTCATCGTGACTGTCAGTTGCTGTCCGTTGGCATATGTTTCGTAGGGAACAATGGCCTTTTGGAATGACACGTGGGTAAACACCAAGTCGTTCTTGCGATTGGCAGGTATCTCTAACTCAAAGTTGCCTTTAGCATCCGATATAGTGCCAACGTTGGACGATTGGTCCTCACTATCACCTTCCTCGAAACCGATACTAACGTATTCAACCGTTTCACCTTTTTCATTAACCACATGTCCCTTGACAATGGTTTGTGCCGATACTGGCGATGCTATTGTCATAATTGCAATTAGCATCGCAAAAATAATAGTCTTTTTCATCTTTTATTCTTCGCTGCTATAGTCCAATATATCTGCCGGTGTACAATCCAATGCCTTGCAAATGGCATCAAGTGTTGTAAAACGTATAGCCTTAGCCTTACCCGTTTTAAGTTTCGAAAGGTTTGTGATAGTGATGCCAACCCGCTCAGATAATTCATTAAGCGAGATTTTTCTTTTGGCCATCATCACGTCTAAGTTTACGACTATCATCTGCTGCTCTCCCTATACCGTTAAATCGTGTTCTGCTGCAACTTGATAGCCCATCTTGTACAATATGCCAAAAACGAGTAGAATAAGAGACTGCACAAATGGATTTGAAGTAAGTGCTATTACTGCAGGGCCTTTATAAATGAATGCTTGATTAAGATTGTCTGATGCTACTGTTTGAAGAAATAACAATAGAACAGCAATAAAGATAAGCCTAATGTTCTTTTTAGGGAACAATTCTTCATGCTGGATTCCTTTGATGAGATTGATAAAGAAAGCCACACATAGACCTATGACAGCCAACGTCAGTGCTATATATGATAGGAATACAGTGGAAACAAACAGGACTTGATTTTGTTTTGCTTCCCAATGGATATGGCTGCCTGTAGTATCAAAGATCTGATGGTAACTCTGATAACACAGGAATACAAACCATGCGGCACAAAAGAACAATGCCACATAACTGAGCCATTTTAGCGTCATAGTCAATTTCTCATTCATAGCGTAAATCAATTTAATTGTTATTCTGGCTGCAAAGATAGTGATATTTGTCGAAAAACGATAAATATTAGATGGTAATTAACTATTATTTAACTGAATTCGTATATGATTATAGAAATAATGTGCTAATAATCAATGAGGTCACACGAAAAGATAAAATCATTCAAAAAAGGATAGAATTTGATACATTCGTTTGAAAAAATGCGTTAAGACATATAATATTCGTTTGAAAAATTGCATTGAAATGATAGTTATTCATTAGAAAAAGTGTATCTTTGCAGCACAAAATCGTTTTAAAATATGCTGAAAAGGAAAATAGAAGACTCTCTTATCCTGTGGAAAGACTCAACAGGACACAAGCCTTTGGTGATAATGGGCATTCGTCAGTGTGGTAAGACATTCATAGCACAGCACTTCGCAGAAACAAACTACAAGACTGTTGTCTATATCAATTTCATAAAGCAGCCTGAGCGTATCACAGCGTTTCTTGGTGCAAAAGATGTGAACACCATTTTATTGAACTTGTCCGCACAGATTTCTGGAGTGACTTTCACTCCCAGAGAGACGTGTTTCATCTTTGATGAAATACAAGAATGCCCTGAAGCACGCACTTCACTGAAGTTCTTCAAGGAGGATGGACGCTTCGATGTGATTGCAACAGGTTCACTACTTGGAGTGCAGGGGTATGGTGATGAACTAAAGAAGCAACATCGTAGGTTGTCAAAAACGAAAGATCCTGGCATCAATTCGGTGCCAGTCGGCTCTGAAGACATCATTGAAATGTATCCGCTGGACTTTGAAGAGTTCCTTTGGGCCAACGGCATGAGCACAGGAGTAATAGACGCTCTCTCAAAGTGCTACGCGCAAGAATCTCCCGTTCCTGCCGGCATACATGCTGCCTTGAAGAATATGCTGAACCTTTATGTCGCTGTCGGAGGACTGCCTGACGCTGTCAATGCTTTCCTCAGGACCAATAACATGAACGAGGTCAGAAAGGTCTATCAGTCCATCTTGAAGGAGTATTGCGACGATATGGTAAAGTATGCTCCTGACAAAGATAAACCACATATCCGTGAGTGTTTCAACTCCGTTCCAAAACAGTTGGCAAAGGAAAACAAAAAATTCCAGTACAGTAAGGTGAAACCAGGAGGGCGCGGAGAGACTTATGCCGGGTCGCTGCAATGGTTGGAAGATGCAGGTATTATCTGCCGCTGCTACAATACTGACATCACTGGGCTTCCGATGGAAGGCAATGCCAAGGACAATGTTTTCAAAGTCTATATGTCCGATATAGGCTTACTCGTAGAGATGCTTGGAGAGGGAACACGCGCTGACATTCTTCAAGGCAATCTTGGCGGTTTCAAAGGTGCTATATACGAGAATCTGATGGCCGACACACTTCACAAGAAATCGCAGAACCTTTACTATTTCCAAAAGGATTCAGGATTGGAATTAGATTTTCTTGTGCGAATGAACGGAGAGTGTGTTCCGCTGGAAGTCAAGGCAAAGTCAAGCAAGGCTAAAAGTGCAAGAACTGTTTTGAACCACCCAGAGAAGTATCATGTCAAACAGATTATAAAGTTCGGTGATTACAATATAGGCAGGGAAGGGCATCTGTTAACTCTCCCAAGCTATATGCAGTTCCTGCTGAACTTACAACCAGAAGAAATCGTGCTTGAACCGGTGGATATTGATGAAATTAACCGTATGGCATCAGAGTTCCTGGGACAATAGTTTTTCGAGATTCGGAATTTTCTGCCGTAAAAACACGTTTATTGTTGCCATGAGCGTGTAAAAACGTGCAGAATGTGTCGTCAAAGAGTCGCCAGTAGTTTACAAAAACTCTGTATCTTGTTGATAATCAGCATCTGTTAGCCGCCGCGCAGGCAGCCGTCGAAGAGTAAATAAACTCTCTGATATAATGAAAGGGACCTGTCTGCTTGGGCAGGTCCTTTTTTGTATCTCCAAGAATGCTTTCGACGTTTTGGAGACAAAAACGTCGCATAATATGCGATAATTTGCAGATTTTTTTGGCTATTCGACATTAACTTAGTATCTTTGTCGCAGAATTTGCGACGTTTTACATTCTGTTTTGTCGCATAAAGACAAGAATCTTTACTATGACATTCTGGAGCGGATGCAGCATGGCGATGGAGATATTACGGAGTGGTTGGTGTGGTACATGCAGAAATTGGTTGATGCACTTGACGAGGCAGACACCATCGTCACCACAATCCTGAATAAGAGCTTCTTCTGGCAGAAGGCATCGGCAGTACCAATGACCGAACGTCAGACCCAGATGCTCAATCTCTTTCTTGACGGCTATGAAGCAAAGATAACGTCAAAGACATGGGCAACATTGGCAAAGTGCTCGAAGGACACAGCTATACGTGACATACAAGACCTCGTGGAAAAGAATATCCTGATAGAAGACATTCCCGGAGCCAAACGTCCGAGTTACTCTATAGTCTATGATTCAGAGGACTTATGAAGAAAATACCTGTATATAAATTCTATAAGCACAAGTATGGCGACGAGCTGCTGGTGGATGTCATCAGCTACGAGAAGATGATGCCCGACATCAGACGGACGCTTGTATTCAGCGAGACCTTCTACAGCATCACGCTGGTATTGGAGGCGGATGCAACGGTGGCTGTCAACGGGAAGTCGCGACGCTTGAAGAAGGGACTAATCATTTGCTCCATACCGGGCGAGGTGTGGGCGTTCGAGGCAGAGCCGCAGATAGAGGCGCTGAACCTGATATTCGAGAAGGAATTCCTGTTGTCGTTCTTCAGCGACCCACACTTTCTCGACCGTTTCACGTATCTGCAGGCAGACCGCAGCAGTCCGTTCCTGATGGCGGACGATGCTGCCTTTGAACGCATCCACACGCTCTATCAGGAGATGCGCCGCGAGATAACGGACTATGCCCAGAAAGACCAGCACATCCTGCGCGCCATGCTCTACGAAACGATGATGCTTCTGCAACGGGTGCCGATGGTGGATGCTGAGCAAGTGGAGACCGTTCAGCGCAGTCTGACGGACATCCCTGTGAGCCGCTATGTGGATGACTTCGTGCAACTCGTAAGTGACCACTTCCGCGAGGAGCACGGCACGGAGTTCTATGCCGACCGCCTCTGCATCACGCCCAACTACCTGAACAAAATCGTGCGCCAGTCGCTCGGCAAGTCGGCCAAGACCTACATCCTCGACCAGATACTGGCCGAAGCCTGCCGACAGCTGAAATACACCACGCTCCCGGTGGCCGACATCGCCGTCCAGCTGCACTTCGATACCG
This sequence comes from uncultured Prevotellaceae bacterium, assembly GCA_946185485.1. Classification (GTDB taxonomy): domain Bacteria; phylum Bacteroidota; class Bacteroidia; order Bacteroidales; family Bacteroidaceae; genus Prevotella. The sequence goes on from CAMHJQ010000047.1 coordinate 19,668, forward strand.
CCACCTACTTCGTCCGCCTGTTCAAGAAACACATGGCGATGACACCTTTAGAATTTCGGGAAAAAGGATAGTCCCGAAAAGTGACATTTCAGTCGCTGTTTGTCTTGCAATGGTATGGGGAAATTGTCGTACCTTTGCATCGTCAAAAAGTAAGAAACAATATGGTGAAGATACAAGAAATTGAAGTGAAGTCGGTGATGACGAAGTCGAACCTGCCGGTGGCCGACTTCTCGGTGAATCCCTACGTGGGCTGTCTGCACGGCTGTAAGTACTGTTATGCCTCGTTTATGAAGCGGTTTACGAACCATCCGGAACCTTGGGGCGAGTTTATCGATGTGAAGTACTGGCCGGAGATTAAGAATGCCAGGCGGTATGCAGGCAAGGAAGCATTCTTCGGCTCCGTGACCGACTGCTACCAGCCGCACGAGGCTAAGTATAAGCGCACCCGTGCCTTGTTGGAACAGCTTCAGGGCAGTGGCATCAGCGTGAGCATCGCCACGAAGTCTGACCTTGTGTTGCGTGACCTTGACCTCATCAAGACCTTTCCCCATGCCCGTGTGTCGTGGAGCATCAACACGCTTGACGAGTCGTTCCGCCGTGAGATGGACGTGGCCGTCAGCATCGAGCGCCGCCTGGATGCCATGCGCCAGTTCTACGAGGCTGGCGTAGAGACCACTTGTTTCATCTCTCCGATATTCCCCGGCATCACCGATGTCGAAGCCATCATCCGCAAGGCCAAGGACTGCTGTAACCTCGTTTGGCTGGAGAACCTGAATCTGCGTGGCGACTACAAAGGCAAGATTTTCGCGTGGATTCACGAGCATCACCCCGAACTGGACCAGCTCTACCATGACATCTACACGAAGAAAGACCGCTCCTACTGGATGCAGCTCGACATGCAGATGCGCGCCTTCTGCGAGGCTGAGGGACTGCCTTACGTTCGCAACGACGACTCCGTGCGCTCCCGTCATGGCCAGCCGCCGGTGGTGGTGAACTATTTCTTCCATGAGGAAATAGTGAATAGGGGTAAGTAAGAAGCATTCCATCATCGCAACTTATTTTCATCGACTTGTGAAAGCAGAAACGGCAGACGGTTTGATCTTTTTCTTTTCGTCGAAGACTGGTTTATCAGTCAAAGGAAAAGGTGAGCGAGAGGGGAGGGAACAATGGTGATTGGTACTTCCTCAGAAAAAAGAGAAATTTAGATCCTGGAAACTTATATCAAGCAAGTTTAGGTTTATGTTTACCCATGTATAATAGCACTGAGGTGTACTGATTTAGGTTGACAGTTTATACTCTTAATTTCAATACTGGTTTACAAACCATTTTATTTACATTATTTGTCTATGTTCTGCTTATTCCTAAGCGAGTTGACATATAGAACGCTTTGTTCCCTTTCAGGTTGACAGATTTCTCTGTTATTCCTGAAACGGGTTTACGGCGGCAAAGATAGGACAATAAATCGAGAATACGTCATGATGAACAGAATTTAACTAT
>CAMHJQ010000048.1 GCA_946185485.1 uncultured Prevotellaceae bacterium
CAAAGGTACTGACTTTTTGCATACGAGTCAAGGCGTCAAAGCGGATACGCTTACCCATCCGATGTAGTTTCAGTGTAGTTTCAGTGTAGTTTTTGTGTAGTTTTGTTTTTCATCAAAACACTAATATCCAATGCGTTATATCAAAAATGTAGTTAGTGTAGTTAGTATTACATTATTTTTTCAGTTTAATCGATTTAATCGTTTAAATCGTAAGCGATGCATTTCGCACTGAAAACAATGACCTCTTCATCAAAGATATTGTCTTGAGTTTTTAACCTTTATTCCCTCCGACACTATTGTCCGAAGCGTCATTCCGGATAAGGCAGATATACTATCTACAGCATGTAGATATGCTATCTGCACGGACCAGATATGACATCCGCACGGCACGCGGACACAGAGGGCTAGGAGGAAAACTACTTCATTTTCCTCCTACTCGATTATTTCTTTACTTCAAATTCGGTCTTTATTTTGCTTTTACCGTCATGTCGAAGGTACTGTGCTTGCCGTCGGTGGTGTACCACTTGATAGTGAACTGCGAGATGCCTCTGTCCAGAGCATATTCCTTCAGCGTCTGCAGTGCGTTGCTGTCTTGTATCAGCTGTTCTGAAGCTTCCACCACGTATTTGATGGTGTTCTCCGCGGTGTCGGTCTGGTCAGCAAGTTCCATGGACGACTTATAAACGTCGGGGAACTGAGTCATGATGGCGTCGGTCAGTTCGTCCTTCACACCTATATAGCCCTCTTGCCCCAATTCGGGGAAGGTCACGTCCATATACCATTTCTGTACGGCGCGGTTGGGGATGATGAGCTCGTGGCTTTTTTTACGGTACCATCCATACCCCGTAGTGAATTCGTTATGATCATCATCCCTAAAATAGCACCCCGTATGATTATCACAATAGGTATTTAGGGTGTATGCTCCTTCAGGATTGCTGACCGACCAGCATGCCTGGTTGTCGATGTTCACGTCGGTGGTGGTGGCGTCGGGCTGCATGCCGTGTTCGTCACTATCGCTCGCATCATTCATGTCCAATGTGCTCTCATAATGCCAGTTGACTTTGTTGCCTTCCGTGTTCTTTGCCACCTTGATTTCTTTGACATTGGTTGTTGTGGTCATGGTGTATGTGGTGCCGTTAGTCCATCCGTGTGAGTAGTTGCCGCCAAGAGAGAAACTTGAACCGCTTGAACCGAAGATGCCACCGATGGAGAAGCCGATAGTGTTTGTCTGAGAGTGCGTCTCGCCCACAGCTATCGATGTGCTGGTATTATTGTTGTCGGTGGTAGGTATGGCATCCTCCAGTTTGATGTCACCTTTACCCTGCAGGTCTAAGTAGAAATCACCATATCTATAGTAAGAGCCGTAATAATGACGCCATATGTAGGTGTGGTCATCATCTTCGTCGTAGTATTCATAATGGGCGTCCAGATACTCGTCTTCATCGTATGGTCCTACGTAGAGGGTCTTGTTGGGGTCAAAACGGGCGTCGCCATCCTGTTTTCCTCCAATGGAGGCTACTCCCTTCTGCTGCACATAGTAATAGTCTTTGTTGGTATCCATGTTGTGAACGCCCCATACGCGGATGGTTTGCAAATAGGCATTTTCTTTGTAACGATGGCCATCATCACTGTTCCATGGGAGTGCAACAAGTCTTCCCTGATAAGTATGCTCTTCGCTGGCGCTCATCAGTTCGTTGATGGCACCGCTGCCGTCGGCACGGCGCTTGGACTGACTGGCTTTCTCTGCGCTCTTAGTGTTGAGCCACTGGGCAGCGCCGTCTGCCATGAGTCCGCTGGTGTATTTGCTGTATTTGCGCTTTATAGTCTCGGTAGTGGTTTGTTCCGTTCCGTTCTCTATGGTTTGGGCGGTAACCGTTGTCTCTTCATAGGGGGCACACTCGTAATAGCCCTTGCGCGAGAATATTACCAGCTCTGCCACGGGCTTGTTCTCGTTGTCGTCGCTACTGCCAGCCTTAGCCTTGATGTTGGCAATGCGTGTCATGAAGCGTGTTGCCTCGGCATTGACCGCGTTGGCGGGAGCCTGCTGGTTTGCGGGCGGGGTGATGGTAATGCTGATGCCGTTGCGAGTTTCCTCAGTGAGGATGTTGTGAGAAGCCTGCTCAAAACGCGCCGACAGCTGTTCCATAACTTCCACCAGGTGGGCATTGTGGGGCTTTTCTATGGCTATATAGCCTCCGCGCATGTATATCTTAGCCGCCTTCAGCCACTCCGTCATGGGTCGTCCAAGGATTTCCTCGCCCTTGATGATAATCATCTTCGTATCAGGGTTCAGACTGCCGCTTGTGTTTGAGAGACGGCGGACGAATGCTGCGCCCATGGAGTTATCGTCGAACGTGCTCAATACAGCCGTAGGTATGTCGCCAGTCACCCTTACTGCCAACTGGTCTTCAGTGGGGATAACGATGGGGGGAACGGGCACGTTAGAGTTATTTGCAATGTCTTTTTCGCTGCACGCTGCAAGCAGTGCCATAACTGCCAGCACGAGGGTCAATGCCGCGAGTCTGGTGGTGGGGGTAAGATTTCTAGTCATGGTTCTCAATTTTAGAATTTTATTGAAATGATATTGCAAAGATAATGAAAAAAGGCTAAAGTTCCAAATTTTGCTCGAAAATATTTTCATATGAGAACCAGTCCCTTGTCACTTCGTCAGCACGGCACGGACTGGGCGGAGCCAGGTGATGTTAATACAGTTCTGCGGGTATCAGCTGCTTGGCATTCTCGAAGTCGTCGACGGTATCGAGCTCACACGAGAAGAGGTCGGTGACGTCGAGCACGCGGTAGGTGTGTCCCTGGGCGATGAGACGCTCGAAAGCCAGCTCGTAGTAGCGGTTCTCCAGGTGCTCCACCAGCATCATCTGCTCCAGTTCGGCATAGAGGGCGCGGGTGTAGTCACGGCCCATGCGCTCGATGCCCAAGCTCTCGCCAATGGCATCGGAGGGATTGCACGTCTTGTTGACGGCGAGGATGTCGCCCTGGCCGTCGACGACGACCTTCATCTCCTCCTCGCCCAGCTCGTGGCGTATCAGCGTCAGGATGTTGGGGCTGCCGGCGCTGAGCACACGGCCCACAATCTGCGGGTCGTACAGCAGGTCGCTGTCGAGCAGCAGGACGTCGTTGCCCTCAGCGGCCGGACGCGCCAGCCACAGGGAATAGATGTTGTTGGTGGTGGCATAGTCGGCATTATGGATGAAACGGACGGCGACACCGGGGTAGTGGTCGCCGACAAACTGTTCTATCTGCTCGTGCAGGTAGCCCGTAACAATACAAAACTCGGTGACGCCATTGGCCAGCAGGGCGTCCATGCTGCGCTGCAGCAGCGAACGGTCGCCAATGGTCAGCAGACACTTCGGCGTGTGCTCAGTCAGCGGACGCAGGCGCGACGCCATGCCGGCCGCCAGGATAATTGCTTTCATAAAATCGTTTCTCTTGTCTTTATTTTCTTTTTCTTGTCTCTTACCAAAAAAATGTCCCACCCTTGCTGGTGGGACATTGTCGTCCTGAACGTATCTCCTTACATCAAAAAGTAACAAACCTAAAACAAGGTCTGGCACGCTTGCCTTTACACACTATATTTAAAAAATTATTTTTTGTATCATTTATTAGTCGATACTACTAATATGACGGCAAAATTACAAAAAAGTTTAGATTATCATCAAAAAAAGCAAAGAATAATGAGCTTTTTGATATTTTTTAGCTAAATTTGCGGTCTGATGAGAAGAAAAACGATGAAAACTACTGTCATACTGTCACTCGTACTCCTGCTGACGATGACTGCCTGCAGCCACCGCGACGAGGAGACAACAACGACCGAACAGCAGGAGCAGGACCGGCCGACGCTGGTCATGCAGGTGCAGAAGTGTGCCCGCCTCTACACGACCGAGATGCGCATCCACAAAATCATCACTCACGACGACGTGGTGCGACTGAAGGGTAGTCTGCTGGCCAAGGACTTCAACATTGCGCTGCCCTTGGGCGAGCGTAAGATAGCCATCCCCATGGACGCCACGCTGAAGGCTTATATCGACTTCAGCACGTTCTCGGAAGAGCAGGTGGAGCGCGACGGCGACCGCATCACCATCTACCTGCCCGACCCGAAGGTGGTGATGACCAGTTCACGCATAGACCGCAAGGGGGTACGCGAGTTTGTGGGACTGACGCGCTCGCAGTTTACCGACCAGGAGCTGACCAGCTACGAACAGCAGGGGAGGCAGGCCATCGTCAACAGCATCCCGCAGCTGGGCATCGTCGACATGGCCCGCGAGAATGCTGCCCGCGTGCTGGTGCCCATGCTGACCGAGATGGGCTACCGGGAGGAGAATGTCACCATCGCCTTCCGCAGGGGACTGGACCTGAGCAGACTGTTTGACGCTAACATTGAAAAGAAATGAAAATGAAACAGAAACTGATACTCTACCTCATAGCCGCCGTGGTGGTGCTGACGGCTGGCTACTGGCTGGTGAACAGCCTCAGCCATACGGAGGTGACCGTCGACGTAGATGACGAAATAAACCTCACACCCGAACAGATTACCAGCATCAAGCAGATTGGCGAATGGGAGTTCCTGGCCGTTGCCAACGAGGAACTGGTAGACACCGTACGCAAGGGACTCTTCTCCAACGACCACCTGGTACGTATCTACTATGGTACGGTGCGCCTCGGCATCAACATGCGACAGGTGCAGCCGGGCTGGATCAGGACACAGGGCGACAGCATTGCCGTGGTGCTGCCCAAGGTGGGACTGCTGGACCGCGACTTCATTGACGAGGGACGTACGAAGAGCTTCTTCGAGAGCGGCAAGTGGTCGCACAAGGACCGCGAAGCGCTCTTCAACAAGGCCTACCGCCAGATGCTCGACCACTGTCTGACGCCCGAGAACTTGCAAAATGCTCGCCTAAACGGCGAGGCTCAGTTCCGCAAGATGATGCGGTCTATGGGGTATGAGCATGTCAGTATCAGTTGGGAAGGGGTTTAGAGGTTAGAGTTTAGAGTTGAGAGTTGAGAGTTGAGAGTTTAGAGTTGAGAGTTTAGAGTTGAGAGTTGAGAGTTGAGAGTTTAGAGGTTCCCAACTTATAACCGTCAGGATGCCGGCGGAGACGTGGAAACGGATGTCATAACCCATGAAGGGCATGCCGTAGGGACGGTCGTCGTCAGCATGATAGTGGGGACGGGGGTCGAGGGACAGCGTCTGGCGAAGAACGGCCAGGTCGGCGGCACTGAACAACTGCTGCAACTCCTGGGGCAACACTACTTCTAACTGCTGCCACTCGTGCTGGTCGGTAAAGCCGCCACGGGCGGCGGGGTGGCTGTCGACATAGGACAGATAGGGCTTGATGTCGTAGATGGGCGTGCCGTCCATCAGGTCGGCGCCCAGCACGTCGATGGCGGGCTGCTGGCGGTCGATGGCAGCAATGCGCACCGACGACAAGCCGAGGTTGTTGGGACGGAAGGGCGACCGCGTAGCCCACACCCCTACCCGCTCGTTGCCACCGAGCAGGGGCGGACGCACGGTGGGATGCTTCTCGGCATCGACATTCTCCGAGAAGCCCCATATCAGCCACAGATAGTCGTAGTTCTCCATACCGCGCAGGGCCTCGGGCTGGCGGTAGGCATCGGTAAACTCGATGCGCCCACGCAGCTCTTCGACAATGCCGCTCTGACGCGGAATACCGAACTTCGTCGTAAACGGCGAACGGAAATACGCTATCGGCTCAATATTCATACGACTGCGCCACAGAATACACAGATTACGCAGATTTTTAAATTCAATCTTGGAAGTACACTTTTTTGACGCGTGAGGAGACGCTGGTCAGTACCTCGTAGGGAATGGTGTCCATGACGTCGCTCAGTACCGTGACGGGCAGGTGTTCGCCGAAGATCTCGACGCTGTCGCCCTCGTGGACGTCAGGGATGTCGGTGACGTCGATCATCGCCACGTCCATACAGATGTTGCCGACGTAGGGGGCCTTCTGTCCGTTCACCAGACAGTAGCAGGCACCGCGGCCCAGCCGGCGGCTCAGTCCGTCGGCATAGCCGATGGGGATGGCACCGATGATGCTGTCGCGGGTCAGGACACCCTTGCGGCTGTAGCCCACCGTCTCCTCCTTGGGCACACGGCGCAGCTGCAGGATGGTGGTCTTCAGCGTGCTGACACATGCCAGCTGCCGGTTGTCGCGGGGATTGACACCATAGAGGCCCAGCCCCAGCCGGCACATGTCCAGCTGTCGCTCGGGGAAGTGCTCGATGGCAGCGCTGTTGTCCATGTGGCGCAGAATCTTGTGGCTGAAGGCAGCCTGCAGCTTCCGGCTGGCGACGTCGAACTTCTGGAACTGCATGGCCGAGAAGTTGTCGAAGTCGTCGCTGTCGGAGCCGACGAAATGCGAGAATACCGAGCGCGGGATGATGGCATTCTGACTGCGCAGGCGGCGGATGACCTCGTCGATGTCGCGCTCGGGGTCGAAGCCCAGGCGATGCATGCCGGTGTCGAGCTTGATATGTACGGGCCAGCCCGTGATGCCCTGCTGCTCGGCGGCATGGATGAGGGCGTCCATCAGTCGGAAGGAGTACACCTCGGGCTCCAGGTCGTAGTCGAACATGGTCTTGAAGGCCGTCATCTCGGGATTCATGATCATGATGTTCTGCGTGATGCCATGACGGCGCAGCGTCACGCCCTCGTCGGCCACCGCCACGGCGAGGTAGTCGACACGGTGGTCCTGCAACGTCTTGGCCACCTCGACGGCACCGGCACCATAGGCGTCGGCCTTGACCATGCAGACGAGCTTGGTCTCGGGATGCAGCATGGAGCGGTAGTAGTTGAGGTTGCTGACGACGGCATTGAGGTTGACCTCCAGGATGGTCTCGTGGACCTTCTGTTCCAGGAGCTCCGTGATGCGGTCGAAGCCGAAGATACGGGCGCCCTTGATGAGGATGACCTCGTCGTGCAGCGAGCGGAACAGGTTGCTATGGATGAAGTCCTTGGTGGTGGCGAAAAAGAATTTTTCGTCTACGGTGAACAGCGACTGCTGGGCCGAGATGTTGGGGCCGATGCCTATCAGCTTGCTGACGCCTCGCGTCACGCAGAGGTCGTTGACCTCGGTATAAAGTTCGGCATCGGTCATGCCGCTCTGGAAGATGTCGCTGAGGATGAGGGTGGTTTTTAGTTGAGAGTTGAGAGTTGAGAGTTGAGAGTTGGCGCCGGCAACCCTTCGCTGAAGGAAGTCGAGGGCGATGTCGAGCGAGTTGATGTCGCTGTTGTAGGAGTCGTTGATGAGGGTGCAGCCGTGCTGGCCTTCCTTCACCTCCAGTCGCATGGCTACGGGTTCCAGCCTGGCCATGCGCTCAGCCAGCTGCTCGGGCGTCACCCCCAGATAGAGGGCGACGGCGGCACAGGCATACGAGCACTGCAGCGAGGCCTCGTCGGTGAAGGGCAGCGGATATTTGCCTGCCATTTCCTCGCGGCGCCAGCCTATCTTCTTGCCCTTGAAACCACTGCGGCGGATGCAGCGGCTCACCGTGTCGTCGTCGGCATTGTAGACGATGACCTGGGCATCCTGAAACAGGCGCAGCTTCTCCATGCACTTCTCCTCCATGGAGCGGAAGTTCTCCTGGTGGGCAGCACCTAACGACGTCATCACGCCAATGGTGGGCTGGATGATGTCGCGGAGACGGTCCATCTCGCCCATCTGACTGATGCCCGCCTCGAAGAGGGCCACCTGCGTCTGTTCGTTGAGCAGCCAGACACTCAAGGGTACGCCAATCTGCGAGTTATAGCTCTTGGGCGAACGCGTCACGGTATGGTCGGGCGACAATATCTGGTAGAGCCACTCCTTGACCATCGTCTTGCCGTTGGAGCCCGTGATGCCCACCACGGGACAGTTGAACTCGTCGCGATGGCGCTCGGCCAGTCGCTGCAGGGCTGCCAAGGGCGACGGCACGACCAGGAAGTTGGCGTCAGACCATTGACCATTGACCATGGACCATTCACTACTCACCACGAAGTTGCGCACGCCACGGCGGTAGAGGTCCTCAATATACTTATGGCCGTCGTTGCGGGCGGTCTTCAATGCAAAAAACAATGTCTCCTCCGGGAAACAAAGCGAGCGGCTATCGGTCAACAACCACCCTATCTGTGCATCGGCCGTGCCGACGCGCCGCGCTCCTATGAGCGTCGTAATCTTTTCTATAGAATATATCATGACTTGACCCTTTTTTATCTTTTTTTTACCTTTTTACCTTTTCAAAGTGCAAAGGTAGGATATTTCTTTCGTAACTCGGCTACTTTTAACATAGTTTTATCCATCAGCGCCTGATATTCGGGAGCCTCGGGATGGAAGGGCTTGTGAGCCAACGCCTGCTTCAGCGGCCGCCACTCCTCCAGATAGGCCTTGGCGGCTGACGAGAAGCAGCAGTCTACCAGCCGCTCCCAGATGTAGTCGACGGCCTGCTGCGACGGGTGCAGCATGTCGGGGGCATAGAAGCGGTAGTCGCGCAACTCGTCCATCATGATTTCATAGGCGGGAAAATAGTGGAGGGTGGCAGCGGACGAGTGGAGTGAGACCACCTGTTGCACGGCGAGCAGCAGGGTGGCCTTGGAGAGCTGGCTCTCGTGGTAGCCGTACTTACGATAGCGGATGGGCGACACGGTAAAGACGACACGCACGTCGGCATTGCGCTGGTGCAGGACGTCGACGGCGCGCTGCAGGTAGTCGGCACACTGGCTGACGGTGAGCTGCTGCTCCAGGAAGAGCGACTGCGGACGTTTCTCGCAGTTGTCGACAATCTCGCCCGTCGTCTTCAGCCGGTAGACGTGGTTGGTGCCGAGAGTGATAAACACCGTGTCGGGCTTTGTTGCACACCGCTCGATGGTATGCAGCACGGAGGCAGGATTATACATGGTGCCGTAGGGGTTCACCGTAACCGGGAAACCCTCTTCGCAAAAGCGCCGGCCGATGCCATCAGCGAAACAGGACCCAACGAGCAAAATGTTCTCGCAGGGTCCTATTTCAAACGGTGCCCGTGCTATGTCTACCTTGGTCTGGAGTTGCAAGAAGTTAAGAAGTTAGAGAAGTTAAGAAGTTAAGAAGTTAGGAAGTTAGAGAAGTTAAGAAGTTAGAGTTCGGCGTCGGAGCACTGGAAGGTCGTGCCCTTCGTGATGTCACCGGTCGTCAGGCCGAGCTTGAACCACTTCATGCGCTGCTTCGACGTGCCATGGTTGAACGACTCCGGCACGGCATAGCCGCGGGCCTTGGTCTGCAGGTAGTCGTCGCCAATCTTCTGGGCGCAGTTGATGGCCTCCTCGATGTCGCCGTCCTCCAGCGAGCCAAAGCGCTTGTTGTCGTGGTGAGCCCACACGCCGGCATAGAAGTCGGCCAGCAGTTCCAGGCGCACGCTGAGCTTGTTGGCCTCAGTCTGGCTGAGACGGGCCATCTGCTGGTGTACCTTGTCGAGGATGCCCGTCAGGTATTCCACGTGGTGGCCTACCTCATGGGCAATGACGTAAGCGTAGGCAAAGTCGCCGTCAGCACCCAGCTGCTTCTTCATCGTGGTGAAGAAGGAGAGGTCGATATACAGTTTCTGGTCGCCCGAGCAGTAGAAGGGACCCATGGCTGCCGAACCCTGACCGCAGGCGGTCTGCGTGCCGTCGGTATAGAGCACCATGGTCGGATTCTGGTACTGTGCTCCGTTCTGCTTGAAGATCTCCGACCACACGTCCTCCGTGCCTGCCAGGATTTGCGTCGAGAACTTAGCCAGCGCCTGTTCCTCCTCCGTAAACTCACGCTGTTCGGCGTTCACCTCGGTATTGGTACCCGTCAGCGAACCCAGTCCGCCGTTCTCCTGTACCTGCTGTACCACGGCCTCCAGCGGGTTGCCACCGGTCATCCAGGCCATCAGGGCTACTACAATAATACCGCCGATGCCCAGACCGGCCTTGGCACCGCCACTCATACCACGGCGGTCTTCCACATTAGAGCTTTCGCGTCTTCCGTTTAATTTCATATTGCTCGTATTTTTTTAGTTATTGAGTTACTGAATTATCGAGTGCAAAGGTAGAAATAATTATTGAATTATCGAATAAATGTATCCTTTTTTTTCATTCACCACCGTCAGAAAGTCTTCCGTACCGTCCAAGACATCCTTCATATGGTCGGTGATGCCGCGACCCGACAGCTTGAGCTTGGCCTCCTTCATCGTCCACAGGCGGATGAACGCCACCTCGGGATGGTCCGACTGTTCTATCCGGGCAATCTCCGCGTCGTTCATGGTATAGCGGACCAGCGAGTCCTTATACTCGCGAATGCACTCCACATCGGCACCCACGGGACGGTCGCTGACGACGACGAGTACCGCCTCACGGCAGTGACTGATATTAAAATGGATGTCGGGATGGCCGACGATGAACGGCTTGCCATGCTCGCCATACTCGAACAGCGGACGCTCCGTGATGCCGTACTCCTGTTGCAGGCCCTGGCACAACAGCAGATAGGCTGCCGCACAGGTCTTGCGTCCCAGTTCATACCGGAACTTCAGCGTCTGCTCCCGCCGCTGGTCACTCAACAGCGGCAGCGCCGCCTCAATGTCAAAGCCCGCTATGTCATCGTTCAGATATATCATATCTTGTAATATTAAAAGAAGTTCAAAGAATCAGGGAATCATCAAGTTCAGCGATTTGGCCTTGTGGCAAAACCACAAGGAACAAAGAGCAAAGTAAGAGGTATGAAGTAATCATAAAGTTCAAAGATCAAAGGTCAAAGTTCAAAGTTTGCTGTTTGGGCCAGTTGACCAGGTAGAGGCGTTCCGTGGCACGGGTGAAAGCCGTATAGAGCCAATGGATGTAGTCGACGGTCAGCATGTCGTCGGTCATGTAGCCCTGGTCCACATAGACGTGCGCCCATTGTCCGCCCTGCGCCTTATGGCACGTGGCAGCGTAGGCAAACTTCACCTGCAGGGCATTGTAGTAGCGGTCTTCCTTGACCTTCTTCAGCCGTTCGCTCTTGAGACGGACGTCGGCATAGTCCTCCAACACCTTATTAAATAATTGCTGTTGCTGTTCGCGGGTCAGCGACGGTGCCTCGCTGGTCAGCGTGTCCAGCAGCACGGTAGCCGTCAGCTCGTAGTCGTCGTAGTCGGGGAACGTCATCGTCACCTCGGCGAAGCGGAAGCCGTGCTGCTCGTGCACGTTACGCACCCGCCGCACCACCGCCCGGTCGCCATTGGCAATGAAGGTGAGACCCGACTCCTGCTGCTCGCCGCCCTCCCCCTTGATCCAGTAATAATTGTTCTTCACAATCATCAGCTGGTCGCCGGTGCAGAGTTCATCCTCACGGTCGAGCACGGTGTTGCGGATGCCCTGGTTGTAGATGTTGGCGCGCTTGTTGCTGCGGGTGACGACCAGCGTCTCGTCCAGTCCCACCTGCGAATAGCTGCTGGCCAGCGACTCTATCAGTTCGTCGCCCGGCACCAGCCGGATGTCCTTGAAACCCTCGAAGCGTATCTTCGGCAATTCACAGCAGCCATCAGACATCTGGCATCTCACCTCCGTCGCATTCCACAGAATGCCCGAATCCTGGCTCTGGCGCAGCACCTTGTTCAGGCGGCACTCATAGACCCACAGACCATACTGCCGCAGCACCTCCGACTGCAGGGCGGGACTCTCCGTCTCGCCGACAGGCGGCAACTGGGCATGGTCGCCGATGAGCATCAGCCGACAGTTGCGGCCGTTATAGACAAAGCTGATGAGGTCGTCCAGCAGGTTACGCCCCATGTCGTCCGACAACACCGAGCGCCCGTTGCTGACCATCGAGGCCTCGTCGACGATGAACAGCGTGTCGTGCTCGGCATTGTAGCCTAACGAGAATCCACCCTCCAGCGACTTCTGGCGGTAGATGCGGCGGTGGATGGTCGAGGCCGGATGTCCGGCATATAGCGAAAAGACCTTGGCGGCACGTCCCGTAGGCGCCAGCAGCACCAGTTGCTGTCCCAGCCGCTGCAGTGCCTTCACCATGGCAGCAGCCAGCGTGGTCTTGCCCGTACCGGCACAGCCCCGCATCACCATCGTGGCCTGTTCCTCACGGTCTGTCATAAACCGGCTGAAAGTCTCGATGGCCTGCTCCTGTTCCACTGTCGGCACCAGTCCCAAAGCCTCCCGCACACGGGCATTCAACTCGTCAGTAATCATAAAACTGTGCAAAGGTAAGAAAAAGTTTAGAGTTTAGTGTTTAGAGTTTCAAGAAATTTTGTATCTTTGCCGCCGAAATGACAAATATACAGAAAACAAACATCGTCTTGGCAATGGTTTGCGGAGTGCTGGCTGCGCTCTGCGTGCTGAGTATTGTGGAGAGTTGAGAGATGAGGGTTTAGAGTTGAGAGAAGAGAGATGACGACAGAAAAGACACAACGCCTGACCATACGCATCAGTTCATGGAGTATGCTGTTCTCGACAACAAACGGTCGGGAGGTGGTCTTTGAGCGCTATCCGCTGAAGAGCGGCATATCGCTGGCTGCCAACATGCGCGAGGCACTGCAACAATCGCCCATGCTGCAGGAGGAATACCTGCGGGCTTACGTCATGGTGGACACGCCAGTGCTGACAGTACCCGTCGACCTGTTTAACCAGAAGGACAGCGAGGCACTCTACCGCTACACCTTCACCCTGCAAGGACAGCAGACGGTGATGCATGCCGTACTGCCAGAGCTGAACGCCGTAGCCGTATTCCCCATACAGAAGGACCTGCTGCAAGTCATCACCGAACACTTCGGGAAGGTCACCGTGATGCCTGTGGCTGCAACGGTATGGCGCCACGCACACCAGAAGAGTTTTACGGGTCCGCGTGCCAAACTCTACGCCTACTTCCACGACCGCCGCATGGAGGTGTTCTGTTTTACGCAAAACCGCTTTAAGTTTACCAACAGCTTTGCCGTCAACAACCCCAACGATGCCGTGTACTACATACTGTCGGTTTGGAAACAGTTGGGCATGGTGCCCGAAGAGGACGAGCTGCACCTGACAGGGACCTTGCCGGACAAGGAGGCACTGACGGAGCTGGTACGCCAGTTTATCAGGCGGGTGTACGTCAACAATCCGTCAGGGGAGTTCAACCGCTCTGCCGTCACGCAGATTGAGGGCATGCCGTACGACATGATGCTACACTATCTGAAAAGGTAAAAAGGTAAAAGGGTAAAAAAGGATGCGGATTATTACAGGGAAATATAAGGGTAGGCACTTCGACATACCCAGGACGTTCAAGGCGAGGCCAACGACGGACTTTGCCAAGGAGAACATCTTCAACGTGCTGGTGCAGTACGTGGACTTCGAAGGGGCTACCGCACTGGACCTGTTCTCGGGGACTGGCAGCATCTCGCTGGAGCTGCTGTCGCGTGGATGCCAGCAGGTGGTGAGCGTGGAACTGGACCGTGACCACCACCGGTTTATCAAGGAATGTGTGGCGAAGCTGGAGGGTAACCAAACTGCAAATGCCAGACTTCAAACGTTAAACGTCCAATGTATCCGCGGCGATGTCTTTAGATTCATCAAGTCGTGCAAGCAGCAGTTCGACCTGATCTTTGCCGACCCGCCATACGCCCTGAAGGAGCTGTCCACCCTGCCTGACATCATCTTCGAGAAACAGCTGCTCAAAGAGGAGGACGGCATCTTCGTGCTGGAGCACGGCAAAGACTATGATTTCTCCCAGCACCCGCACTTCGTAGAGCACCGCAGCTACGGCAGCGTGAACTTCTCGCTATTCCAATAATTACATTACAGCAGGGGGGACAGCAGGCGGGTGAAGCTCTCCCAAAGACGAGGCAGGAACTTAGGATGGAGCCATGAGTACACCTGCTCAAGGGGAGTGCTTAGCGACTGGTCATCGAGGAAGACCTTCTTCAGTCGCAGGGCCGTCCCTTCGTCGTAGACAAAGATGTTGGCCTCAAAGTTGTTCTCGAAGGAGCGGAAGTCAACATTGGTAGAGCCACAGGTAGCGAGGGCATCGTCAATCACCATCAGTTTACTATGCAGGAAGCCCGGTTCATAGAGCAGGACACGGCCCCCGGCCTCATGAAGCTCGCGCAGATAGCTGCGCGACGCCCACTCCGTGAAGCGGGCATCAGAATGGCGCGGACAGAGCAGACGGACATCTACGCCAGCCACGATGGCGGTCTTGAGGGCAAAGAGCACCGGTTCGTTGGGCAGGAAATAAGGCGTCTCGATATAGATGTAGCGACGGGCAGCGGTGATAGCCCGCACATAGCCCTGCATGATTTCGGGATAGAGCGTAGTAGGTCCGCTGGTGACAATCTGGGCGAGGTTGGCCGATGAACACGGAACATCAGACGGTGGACACGGAACATTCTCGATAGGAGGATAGTAGACGCGGTCGGTGATCAGCGTGCGGTCAACGAAATACCAGTCTACGAGGAAGGTTCGCTGGAGGGCATAGACGATAGGTCCCGTCAGTCGGAGCATGGTGTCGCGCCAGCCGTTCTTCACATACCGCAGGGCGATATTCATGCCACCGATATAGCCTACAGTGCCATCGATGATGACGAGTTTGCGATGGTTGCGGTAGTTGACCTTGCTGGTAAAGGACGGGAAGCGCACAGGCAGGAAGGCATAGGTCTCGATACCTTCTTCACGCAGGCGTTCAAAGAATTGGCGCCTGACACGCCAGCAGCCCACATCGTCGTAGATGATGCGTACCTTGACACCCTGACGAGCCTTGTCGATAAGTGCATCGGACACCAGGTTGCCCAGGGCATCCTCCTCCATGATATACATACTGATATGGATATGATGCCTGGCCCTGCCGATGTCCTGCAACAGTTCGGGGAAGAACGCATAGCCGTCCGTCATGATGTCGATGACGTTGTCCTTGAAGGGCAACGACAGGTTCTGGTTGACAAAGAGGTCAACCATCTGCTTATGAGCCTCGGGCACGTGCAGGTCCTGCTGTTCGACGAAGTTCAGCATTGACCGTTTGGTCAGTTGATCCAGGGAGCGCTTGCTTACCAGTCGTTCCCGTCGGTGGTTGACGCCAAAGAAGAAATAGAGCACGATGCCCACTACCGGCAGGAAGAATATGACCAGTGCCCACCCCATCGTCTTGGCTGGCTGTCCGTTCTCCATCACGACATGGATGACAGTGGCGGCAATGATGCCCCACATCAGCGTCATACTCAATATGTACAGCCAACTCTCCATTTAACTCTAAACTCTAAACCCTCAACTCTAAACTCTAAACCCTCAACTCTAAACTCTAAACCCTCAACTCTAAACCCTCAACTACACAATGACATCCGAGCCGCGCTGGCGGGCAAGGGCATTGCGGATTTCCTGCATCTGCTTGTAGGCATCCATCAGTTCACGGATGTGCGTCATGTCGGAGCCAACCTCCTTCAACTGTCGCTGCAGGTCCTTCATGTGCTGATTGACGATGTCCATACGGAAGTCAAGGATGAGGTGCTGGATGCGCTGGCGCAGTTGGATCATGCTGGTATCACGCTCAAAGCTGCGACTGAGCTGGTGTCTGTCGATGCCTAAAGTAGCAGCCAACTGGCTCACCTCCGGGTCGGGATGCTGCATGAAGTAGCGGTCGGCCTTGAAGTTTTCGTCGTCGGAGTGTTCCACGGCCTCACGCAACACCTTATTATATAATTCGCTGCTGAAGGCCAGATCGTCCTGACTGAGGTCGAAGTCGACATACTGCGCCACATTCAGGCTGATGGTAGAACCGTCCTCGGCCTCCAGGTTGTCGAAGATGATCTCGTCGCCATGACGGATGATGGCCTGAACGAG
This sequence comes from uncultured Prevotellaceae bacterium, assembly GCA_946185485.1. Classification (GTDB taxonomy): domain Bacteria; phylum Bacteroidota; class Bacteroidia; order Bacteroidales; family Bacteroidaceae; genus Prevotella. Next base: position 15,806 of record CAMHJQ010000048.1, read on the forward strand.
CAGGCGCTCCACCTCGGAGGTTTGCTCCTGGGCGCTATGCAGGCCGATGGGCATGATCAGCTGTTCGGGTGCCTCGGGAGCACTGGGCTGGCCGTTCATGGCACGCTCACGCTCCTTCTGCCTATCCTCCTTCTCTTTCTCGATATACTTATTGACGGTGGTCACCAGGGCCTGTTCGTTGACACTAAAGCGGTGCGAGCACTCCGAGAGGTAGGTGTCACGTCGCAGTTTGTCGGGAATGATGGAGACACTCTTCAGAATGCTGCTGATAGCCTCGGAACGCTTATGCGGGTCAGTCACCCCATTCAGCAGCAGGTCGGTCTTGAACTGGATGAAGTCCTTCTGGTGCTGGGCAATATAGTCCTTGAACTGCTGGGCGTTATGCTTGCGGGCAAAGGAGTCGGGGTCGTCGCCGTCGGGCAGCACCAGTACCTTGACATTCATTCCCTCCTGCAACAGCATGTCGGTACCACGCATGGCAGCATGGATGCCCGCCTCGTCGCCGTCGTAGAGCAGCACGATGTTCTGGGTAAACCGGTGCAGCAGCTTGACCTGATAGACCGACAGTGCCGTACCCGAGTTGGCCACGACATTCTCCAGACCGCACTGGTGCATGGCGATGACGTCCGTATAGCCCTCCACCATATACACGCAGTCCTCTTTGACGATGGCCTTCTTGGCCTGGTAGATGCCATAGAGCTCGTGGTCCTTGTGGTAAATCTCCGAGTCGGGGGAGTTGACGTACTTCTGCTGCACGCCCTTGGTGGCGGCATCGAGCTTACGACCTCCGAAAGCCACCACCTTGCCGCTGACGTTCAGCCAGGGGAAGATGGCACGGCCGGCAAAGCGGTCGACGAGTTTAGTCGTTAAGTCGTTATCATCACTACTCTGCCTCTCATAGCACAGCCCCGTCTTCACCAGGAACTCGTCCTTAAAACCCTTGCGGCGGGACTCGTTGGCCAGGGCGTCGCGCTTGGTGAGGGCAAAGCCCAGCTGGAACTTCTCAATGATGTCGTCGCGGATGCCACGGCTGCGGAAGTACTGCTTGCCGATAGCCTGACCGTCGACGTCGTTCTTCAGGATTTCGTGGAAGTACTGGCAGGCCCATTCGTTGACGATGAACATCGACTCGCGCTCCGACTGCTCGCGCTTCTCATCGTCAGTCAGCTCACGCTCATGAATCTCGATATTGTATTTCTTGGCCAGCCAGCGCAGTGCCTCGGGATAGGTGATCTGCTCGTGCTTCATCAGGAAATTAACGGCATTGCCGCCCTCGCCGCAGGCAAAGCACTTGCATATCTGACGCGCCGGCGACACCATGAACGACGGCGTCTTGTCGTCGTGAAACGGGCACAGTCCCTTGTAGTTAACCCCCGCCTTGCGCAGGTTAACGAACTCGCCAACCACATCCACGATGTTGACGGCATCCATAATCTTATCGACTGTCGCCCGGTCAATCATGCCTGCAAAATTAAACAATTCCATGCAAATGTCCAAAGAAATACCCTACATTTCTTTGCACAAAACAGCCGAAGTGTGCACATAATGGCTGTTTTTGTGCATTTTATTTGGCTGTGTGCGCAAAAAAACGTACCTTTGCAGCCGATTTTCATGATACACATTATTTATAAATATCATTTATGGCTTTAAAAATTGTTGTGCTGGCCAAACAAGTGCCAGACACCCGTAACGTGGGTAAGGACGCCATGACCGCCGAAGGAACGGTAAACCGCGCTGCCCTACCCGCTATCTTCAACCCAGAAGATTTGAATGCCCTGGAGCAGGCCCTTCGTCTGAAGGAGCAGAACCCAGGCTCAACAGTAGGAATCCTCACGATGGGTCCTCCACGTGCAGGTGAGATTATCCGTCAGGGACTTTATCGTGGTGCAGATACAGGTTGGTTGTTGACTGACCGTCTGTTCGCTGGTGCCGATACCCTCGCTACCTCTTACGCCCTTGCTACTGCCATCAAGAAGATTGGTGATGTGGACATCGTGATTGGTGGTCGTCAGGCTATCGATGGTGATACTGCGCAGGTAGGTCCGCAGGTGGCTCAGAAACTGGGTCTCAACCAGGTGACCTATGTTGAAGAAGTTAAAGAAGTTAAGGAAGTTAATGGAGTTAAGAAGGTTACCGTGAAGCGCGTCATCGACGGTGGTGTGGAGACTGTAGAGGCTCCTCTGCCCGTAGTGATTACCGTGAACGGAAGTGCTGCTCCTTGTCGTCCCCAGAACGCCAAACTGGTGATGAAGTACAAGCGCGCTACATGCCCAATGGAGCGTCCTGCCGAGGGCACTCCCTACGACTATCTGTACGACGAGCGTCCCGAACTGACACTGAACCAGTGGAGTGTAGCAGACGTGGATGGCGATGTGAACCAGTGTGGTCTGAGTGGCTCGCCTACGAAGGTGAAGGCCATCAAGAACATTGTGTTCCAGGCTAAGGAGTCGAAGACTTTGACGGCTTCTGATGCTGACATCGAGGGAATGATCAAAGAATTGTTGGACGAAAAAATCATTGGATAAATTAAGAATTAAGAATTAAGAATGAAGAATTTGCTGCCGCCCAACAAAACGGGCAAACAGGTAATGCAGGTTCAACAAAAGGACAGAACGTCAGAAGAGCGGTAGCAAATTCTTCATTCTTCATTCTTCATTCTTCATTCAAAAGTTATGAACAACGTATTTGTATATTGCGAGATTGAAGGTACACAGGTTCAGGAGGTTTCCCAGGAACTGTTGACCAAGGGCCGCAAGTTGGCCAATCAATTGAATGTGGAACTCCATGCCGTGGTCATCGGTACGGGTATTAAGAATAAGGTGGAGGATCAGATTCTGCCCTACGGCGTTGACAAACTCTTTGTCTTCGACGGCGAAGGTCTCTTCCCTTACACCTCTGCTCCCCACACTGACATCATCGTGAACCTCTTCAAAGAAGAGCAGCCGCAGATCTGTCTGATGGGTGCTACCGTTATCGGCCGTGACCTCGGTCCCCGTGTAAGTTCTTCACTTACCAGCGGTCTGACTGCTGACTGTACTGAACTGGAAATCGGTTCTTACGAGGACAAGAAGAACAACAAGGTATTCGACAACCTGCTCTATCAGATTCGTCCTGCTTTCGGTGGTAACATCGTGGCTACGATCGTAAACCCCGAGCACCGTCCCCAGATGGCTACCGTACGTTCCGGCGTGATGCAGAAGGCTATCTATGACGGCGAGTGCAAGAAGGAAGTGGTTTATCCCGAGGTTGCCAAATATGTAGATATGGCTGTTGCCGGCGTGGTAAAGGTGCTCGACCACCACGTACAGGCTGCCAAGCACAACCTGAAAGGTGCGCCCATCGTGGTTGCCGGTGGTTATGGCGTTGGTTCGAAGGAAGGTTTCGACCAGTTGTTCCAGTTGGCAAAGGTGCTTCATGGTGAGGTTGGTGGCTCTCGTGCCGCTGTGGATGCTGGCTGGCTCGACCACGACCGTCAGATTGGTCAAACCGGTGTTACCGTTCATCCAAAGGTGTACATCGCCTGTGGTATCTCTGGACAGATTCAGCACATCGCCGGTATGCAGGACTCTGGTATCATCATTAGCATCAACAGCGACCCCGATGCACCTATCAACCGTATCGCCGACTACGTCATCACGGGTACTGTGGAAGAGGTAGTCCCCAAGCTGATTAAGTACTACAAGCAGAATTCAAAGTAATGAAGAAAGATATTCCCTTTGTTCTCTGGATTATTTTAACAGTGGTTTTTGCATCCGATGTCTATTTTGCAGAATCATTGGTTATGAAAATATGCCGGGGCATTTTGGCTGTTGTATGTGCAATAGCCTGCTATGGTGAATATTTGAATCTTAAAAACAAGAAGTAATTATGGCAAACTATTATAGTGACCACCCCGAGATAGGGTTCTATCTCAACCACCCCCTGATGGCTCGTATCGTTGAGCTGAAAGAAAAGGGTTTCGCTGATGCGAAAGAATATGACTATGCCCCCGTTGACCTGGGCGATGCCATCGAGAACTACAAGCAGATTCTCGACATCACTGGCGACGTGGCTGCCAACATCATCGAGCCAAACTCTGAGAGCGTTGACCTCGAAGGTCCACACCTCGAGAACGGTCGTATGATCTACGCCTCTAAGACTTACGAGAACCTCGACGCCACCCGTAAGGCTGGTTTGTGGGGTGTCTCTATGCCCCGTCGTTACGGCGGTCTGAACCTGCCTAACGCCATTTTCTCCATGCTTTCTGAGATGATTTCGGCTGCTGATGCCGGATTCCAGAATATTTGGAGCTTGCAGAGTTGTATCGATACTCTGTATGAGTTCGGTTCTGAGGAACAGCGCCAGAAATATATCCCCCGTGTTTGTGCTGGTGAGGGTATGTCGATGGACCTGACAGAGCCCGATGCCGGTTCCGACCTGCAGCGTGTGATGCTGAAGGCTACCTTCGACGAGAAGGAGAACTGCTGGCGTCTGAACGGTGTGA
>CAMHJQ010000049.1 GCA_946185485.1 uncultured Prevotellaceae bacterium
GACCTCCAGATTATGAGTCTGTTGCTCTAACCAACTGAGCTACAAGTCCGGTGCTTTTGTCTGAAAGCGGGTGCAAAGTTACTAAAAAGATTAAAGATTAAAGATTAAAGATTAAAGAATTTGTTGTTTTTAACATTTTATTGTACCTTTGCAGCCGTTATGACAGAAAAAAACTTGGGATTGACGTCCGCCGAGGTGGAGGAAAGCCGGCGCACACACGGCGAGAACGTGTTGACGCCGCCACGTCGTCAGTCGATGTGGCGTCTGTACCTGGAAAAATACGAAGACCCGATGGTGCGTATCCTGTTGGTGGCTGCATTGGTGTCGCTGGTGTTGTCGCTGGTGCGGCACGATTTCATGGAGACGATAGGCATCATTGCTGCCATCATTCTAGCCACGACGGTAGGCTTTTATTTTGAGCGCGACGCAAGCCGTCGCTTCAATCTGCTGACACAGTTGGGCGAGGAGCAACCCGTCAGGGTACTGCGCGACGGGCACATACAAGAGATTCCACGCCGCGACGTGGTAGTGGGCGACGTTGTCATCGTCGAAACGGGAGACGAGGTGCCTGCCGACGGGACACTGTTTGATGCCGTAGGCATACAAGTGGACGAGAGTTCGCTGACGGGCGAGCCGATGGCAGAGAAGGAGGCAGCGTCCAGTCAGAATCAGGGGAAGAATTACAATCATGATCAGGGTGCTTATCCAAGAGATATGCTGCTGCGCTCGTCGATGGTGATGGCTGGCACGGGTCGCTATGTGGTCAGTGCCGTAGGCGACGAGACAGAGATAGGCCATGTGGCACGACAGGCTACGGAACTGACGAGTGTTCAGACACCGCTTAACATCCAGCTGACGCGCCTGGCCAAGCTCATCAGCAAGGTAGGCGGTACCGTCTCCACGCTCTGCTTCGTGACGTTCCTCGTCCACGACCTGTTGACGAACAGCCTCTGGCACACGGCCGACTATCTGGGCATGGCTGAGGTGGTGCTGCGCTACTTCATGATGGCAGTCACACTCATCGTGATGGCTGTCCCCGAAGGACTGCCCATGGCTGTCACCCTGGCTCTGGCTCTCAACATGCGGCGCATGCTGAAGTCGAACAACCTGGTGCGCAAGCTGCAGGCGTCAGAGACGATGGGGGCTGTCACCGTCATCTGTACGGACAAGACGGGTACGCTGACCGAAAACCGCATGACGGTGGTGGAAATGAGAAATGAAAGGAATGAAGGAAATGGCGTTTCTCCAGAGCTTGCGAAGGCTATTGCGCTGAACACCACGGCGACGCACGAGGTGGGCAATCCGACGGAGCAGGCATTGCTGCGCTGGCTGGTCAGTCAAGGTGTCGACTATGAGCAGTTGCGGGCCGACAACCCCGTCAGCGACCGCGAGCCTTTCTCTACCGAGCGCAAATACATGTCGACGAAGGTCGGCAATACCCTGTTTATAAAAGGGGCTCCCGAGGTAGTCATGTCTATGTGCGACATGGGGGCCGAGCGGGCCGCGCTGGAAACGCAGCTCCACGAGTGGCAGCAACATGCCATGCGTACGCTGGCTGTGGCACAGGACAAGACGCTGTTGGCTATCGTTGCCATCAGCGACCCGCTGCGACAGGAGGTACCTGACGCCATCAGACAATGCAAACGCGCCGGCATCGACGTGAAGATAGTCACCGGCGACACGGCAGCTACGGCGATAGAGATAGCGCGACAGTGTGGAATCGTTGATTTCACAAATGAAAGAAATGAAAGGAATGAAAGAAATGAGGAATGTATCAGCGGAGCTGAGTTTGCTGCCATGGACGACCAGGAGGCACGTAGCATCGTCCGCGACATCAAAGTCGTGTACCGGGCACGTCCTGCTGACAAGCAGCGCTTGGTCAGCCTCTTGCAAGAATGCCACGAGGTGGTGGCTGTGACGGGCGACGGCACCAACGACGCACCAGCCCTGAACCGTGCCCACGTGGGACTCTCCTTGGGCAGCGGTACGAGCGTTGCCAAACAGGCCAGCGACATCACCATCATCGACGATTCCTTCCGCAGCATCGTCCACGCCGTCATGTGGGGACGCTCACTGTATATCAATATCCAGCGCTTCGTCTTCTTCCAGCTTGTCGTAAACGTGGCAGCGCTGTTGTTGGTGCTGTTCGGGGCCTTCATCGGAACGGAGATGCCGCTGACCATCACGCAGATACTCTGGGTGAACCTTATCATGGACACCTTCGCTGCCATGGCCTTGGCATCGCTGCCGCCGTCGCGGGAGGTGCTGGACGAGAAGCCGCGCAGTGCCGATGCCTTCATCATCACTCCGGGTATGGGTCGTGGTATAGTCATCGTCGGATGTCTGCTCTTTGCTGTGACCGCCGCCATGTTGTATTACCTTGAGCGCCATACCGCCATGGGAACCCGCGAACTAACCATCTTCTTCACCATCTTCGTCATGATGCAATGGTGGAACCTCTTCAACGCACGCGCCCTCGGCTCCAGCCACTCGGCTCTGCGCCGCATCTGGGCATGTCCCGCATTCCTGCTGGTGCTGCTGATGATACTACTCGGGCAATGGCTCATCGTCACCTTCGGGGGACGCATTTTCCGCACGGAACCGCTGACGCCGCTGACGTGGCTGGTCATCATAGCCGTCACCTCGCCCGTACTCATACTTGGCGAACTATACAGATGGGTTAAACGATGCAGGAATACGTAGCTACCATAGGAATGTTCGACGGTGTCCATCTGGGACATCAGTTCGTGCTGCGGCAGGTCGTCAGCACGGCGCGCGAGCGTGGCATGCTGTCATTAGCTGTCACCTTCGACCGGCGGCAGTCGCTGCTCATGCCGACTGATGAAAAGGTGCGGCAGCTGACGGCTGCAGGCATCACCCGCGTAGAGGTGCTACCCTTCACCGATGCCCTCAGGCAGATGACGGCACGCGACTTCATGCAACAGGTGTTGCGTGACCAGTTCAACGTGAAAGTGCTGCTGACGGGCTACGACAACCGTTTCGGGCACAACCGCGAGGAAGGCTACGACGACTACGTCCGCTATGGTCGCGAGCTGGGCATCGAAGTGCTGAGGCTGCCCGCCGAGGGCCATGTATGCTCGTCGCTCATTCGTCAACAGTTGCAGCAGGGACAAGTGGCAGAGGCGGCGGCATTGTTAGGCTACCCATACACCATCCAGGGCATTGTAGCCCATGGCGAGCATGTAGGCACCACCATGGGATTCCCCACCGCCAACCTCACGCCCGATTGCAAACAACAGCTCATTCCCTCGCCAGGGGTCTATGCCGTCATGGTGAGGGTGGACGATGACCCGGTAGCCAGACATGCCATGATGAACATTGGCGTGCGTCCGACGTTTGGCACCCACCAGACAACGCTCGAAGCCCATCTCTTCCACTTCCACGAAGACCTTTATGGGCACCGCCTCAGCGTGTCGTTCATAGCCCGCTTGCGCGACGAACGGCGATTCGACGACATCGAGGCACTGAAGCGGCAATTGCACGACGACAAGCAGGAGGCAGAAGAAATACTAAACAGGAACAAACCAGAAACGATATGAAAAAAGCATTTACCTATCTACTCATCTTCTTCGGTATACAGCTGATTGGCGGCGGTGTCATGGAATTCCTCTGGCCTCTCATCACCCACAACGAGGACACGACAACAGTACAGCTCATCGTCACCACATCCCTGTGCAGCGTGATAGCCATCGTCGTCTTCCTTTGGGCACGCTATGCCGAGGTGTCGCCGGCATGGTTGCGAACACGTCCCTGGACGGTACTTGCTTGGAGCGTCGTGGCAGCATTAGGCGCTATCATACCCTCCACATGGCTACAGGAACAGATGCCAGAGTTGCCGAACTGGGTTGAGGACGAGTTTGATGCCATCCTGAGTTCACCATGGGGATACCTCTGCATCGGACTGCTGGCACCGCTCTCCGAAGAAATCGTCATGCGCGGAGCCGTCTTGCGCGAACTGCTGCGCCAGCCCAAGCTGACGCCGTGGGCTGCCATTGCCATCTCGGCAGTCTTGTTTGCCGTCATTCACCTGAATCCGGCACAGATGCCACACGCCTTCCTTATCGGACTGCTATTAGGCTGGATGTATTGGCGCACGGGCTCCATCCTCCCCGGCATGGCCTATCATTGGGCTAACAACAGCGTCGCGTACATTATCTACAATTTATATCCCGATCCTGACTACAAACTGATAGATGTGTTCAAAGGCTCGCAGCAACACGTGCTGATGGCAGTGGCTTTCTCGCTACTCATCCTCGTTCCAGCCATTTACCAGTTGCATGTCTGGATGAAGAGGGTTTAGAGTTGAGAGTTTAGAGATGAGAGTTTAGAGAATACAAAAACAAATAGACCAAATATGAAAAGACAAAAGATTGTAACGTTCGGAGAACTGTTGCTCCGTTTTTCAAAGCCTGGTCAACTGCGCCTGACACAAGGCGACATGTTTACCAGCAAGTATGGTGGCAGCGAAGCCAATGTGGCTGTTTCACTGGCTATATTAGGCGAAGATGTCACCTACATCACCCGTCTGCCTGACACGCCTGTAGGACATGCTGGTGCACAATGCCTGGCACAGCTTGGCGTGGACATCAGCCAGGTGCTCTACGGCGGACAGCGTATCGGAACATACTACTTCGAGCCTGCCGCCGGTATGCGTGCCGCCAAGGTCGTCTACGACCGCGCCAACTCTGCCTACTACGACCTGAAGCCGGGCATGATACCCTGGCGCGACATCCTGAAGGATGCCGACATCTTCCAGGTGTCGGGCATCACGGCAGCCATCTCGCAACAGGCTGCCGACGCCACCTTCGAGGCCCTTGACATCGCCGACGAGCTGGGACTGACCATCTCGTTCGACATCAACTACCGCAAGAACCTGTGGAAGTATGGTGCCGACCCGCGTGAGACGCTGCGCCGCATGCTCTCACGCTGCGACATGATGTTTGGCGACGCCATCGAGTTCGAGTGGATTTCCGAGCACAAGCAGCCGCCGTTTACGGCTACCGACTCCAACTTCAAGATGCAGATGGACGAGTATCGTGAGTGGTTCGACGAGCTGCATGCGCAATTCCCGCGTTGCCGTCACTGGCTGATGGGCATGCGCAACATGGTGGCATCAAACCACCATACGCTGACAGCCCTGCTCTGGACGGAAGGACAACTGCTGGAGGCTCCCATCATGGATATTCCTGACGTGGTGGATCCTGTCGGCGTAGGCGATGCCTTCATGGGGGCATTCCTCCATGCCATCAACGAGTTCCCCGGCAATCGTCAGCGCCAACTGGAGTATTCGCTGGCTGCTGCAGCACTCAAGAACACCATCCCTGGCGATTTCAACCTCTCGACAGACGAAGAGATATGCAGCATCATTGACCACCGCTACAACGAGAAGACACTCTATAAGACGATTGAGTAAAACGAGGGACCGGGTGGCTACTGTTTGAACATGCTACCCCACGGGTAGCTGCCAGGCTTTAGCGTCACCAAGGTGCCACAAGCGGCTCGCATCTGGACAACACCGGGTGCTATCTGCCGCTCTATGCTGAACTCCGTCCAGCCAAGCGCCTGCAACGTAGCCCATGCTGTAGCACCCCCCTCAATCACCAGCTGCTCAGGACGATGCCTGGCAACAAGCCGTTTCGTCATCTCAGCCATGACCATACGCAGATGAACGGCAACTTCCTTTCCCGTACGATGGGTATAGGGGATGGAGAGGATGAGGGACGAAGGATAGCGGATCAGGGATGAGGGGAGTTGGTCGAACCAATAGTCGGCACCTTGTTGACCGTCGTAGACCTCACGGGGCATCGGTGCTACGGGAATTCCCAGCTCCAATGCCTTGCTTTGCGTCGAGCCGCAGAGGATAAGCGAATCATGGGGACGGTTTTCCTCAGAATCATGGGGACGGTTTTCCTGATCTACACCGCTTTGCGGCATATCAGGAGAATTGTCCCCATGATTGTCCCTATGATTCAACATTGCCGAAAACAAATCCGCTGCCCCGGCGAAGATGGTCTTTCCGTCGTTGTATAGCTCCACCACCCGCTGTATATCCTCAAGACTCCCGGCATCGGGCATGATGATACCACGAGCCTCGGCATCAGGAAACCGCTCCCTCAACACGGAGGTCTTAGCAGGATACTCGGGGTCATAGCTGAAAGCTGTCTCGTGGATGGGGGTAGCATGCATGTAATACACTCCATTTCTGATGATGCGACCCTTGGAGGGATTGGCAGGCAGATAGACGACACGATGGCAGCCTGTTGCCTCCATCAGCGCCTGCAACTCTGCGATAACATGTCCTCGGAGGACAGAATCGGTCTTTTTGAAGATGACTGACGGCTGACAACGGATGGCTGAGGCGATACGGCGGGTCTCGGCAATAGCCTCTGCCTCACTCATCGAGCGGGTGTCGGTAGCGATGACGACAGTCCCCTGTACTGCATGATGGTCGAAGCGCACAGCACCACACACCATGCGAACATGATTCCCACGTGATAAGGCAATGCCGGCTATCTCCGCAGCACCAGTAATATCATCTGCAATAACAATCATTTCTCTTGCTTCTTGCCACTGCGATAGATGGCCATCCTTGTGGCATAGTCAATCGACAGCGTCATGGCACTGTCGTTAGCGATACCTTTGCCTGCGACATCAAAAGCCGTGCCATGGTCAACGCTGACGCGGATGATGGGCAGGCCCAGCGTGATGTTTACTCCAGAGGCACTCTCCATCTGACCCGTCTCCTTGTTCCAGTTAAAGGCACATACCTTCAAGGGAATATGACCCTGATCGTGATACATGGCTACACACCCGTCGTACTTGCCACATTTAGCCTTGGCAAAGATGCTGTCGGGAGGTACGGGGCCCTCTACGTCGTAGCCACGCTCCTTGAGTTCCTCGATAGCGGGGATGATCTCCTGGGCCTCTTCGTAGCCGAACATGCCATTCTCGCTGGAGTGAGGATTGAGGCCAGCCACACCAATGTGGGGCTTTTCGATGCCAAACTGACGGCAAGCGTCGTCGATGAGTTCGACACACTCCATGATACGGGCCTTCTTCACCAAGTCACAGGCTTTGCGCAAAGGAACATGCGTCGACACATGGATGACGCGGATGTTCTCGTCGGCCAGCATCATGGCGTATTTCTTGGTGCCGGTGAAGGTGGCGTAGATTTCCGTGTGTCCGTCATAGTGGTGTCCGGCCAGGTTCAGCGCCTCTTTATTCAGCGGCGCCGTCACGGTGCCATCCACCTCGTCAGCCATCGCCAGATCGATAGCTTTCTTGATATACTGGAAGGCGGCGTTGCCACATTGAGTCTGCACCTTGCCAAACTCGAAGGTGGCGAGGTCCACACATTGCAGGTCGTAGACGTCGATAGTACCAAATTCGAACTTGGCGTCCTTGACATCGTTGACGGCATGGACCTTCAGGTCGAGACCCAACAACTTCACAGCTTCTTGCATGATGGCAGCGTCGCCAGTGACGATGGGGCGACACTTCTCGTAAGTTTCTTTTCTGTTCAGGGCACGCACGGTAATCTCCGGACCGATGCCGGCAGGGTCGCCCATGGTGATGGCTAATATTGGTTTCATCTTTTTGTTTTTTTTTTCGAGGTCTCGAAACTTCGATGCTTCGATGAATTAGTAAAGCGAATTGTAAATGTCACAAGCGTCCTGCTCTGTAACTTCTCGCGGATTGTTCCTCAGCAGGCGCTGTACCTGCATGGCGGCTTTAGCCATTCCGTCGACAGCCGTCTGGGGGATGCCCAGTGTAGTCAACTTGTCAGGAATGCCCACAGCTTGCGCCAAGCGATAGATGAAGTCGACGCCACGCTGAGCTGTCTCCTCGTCATCCTTGCCTGGCTGGCAACCAAGGGCAACAGCCACCTCAGCATGCCGCTTGACGTTAGCGGGCATATTAAACTTCATCACGGAAGGCAGGAGTATGGCGTTGGAGAGACCATGCGGAATGTGGAACTCGCCTCCCAAAGGATAGCTTAATGCATGGACGGCAGCTGTGTTGACAGGTCCCAAGCAGAGTCCTCCATACAGTGAGCCAAAAGCGAGGGCTTCGCGAGCCTCTTGGTCTTGTCCGTTGTTGACGGCTTTTTCCAGATTGGCGGCAATCAGCTGGATACCTTTCAAGGCGTAGATGTCTACTGCCGGATGGGCAAACTTATTGGTGTAGGCCTCGATACAGTGTGTCAAGGCATCCATACCTGTATCGGCAGTCACCTTGGCCGGTACCGTCCACGTCAGTTTGGGGTCAACATAGGCAGCATCGGCTATGAGTAAAGGCGACACGATGCCCTTCTTCAGGTGGTCGCGCTCGTCCAGCAGAATGGCATTGGGCGACACTTCGCTACCTGTTCCTGCCGTCGTAGGCAGGCAAGCAAACCACAGTCCCTTCTGCTGTATAAAGCCTGTTCCAAAGCAGTCTTCTACCTGTTGACCGCTATGAACAAATGCTGCAACGAGTTTGGTGACGTCGAGCACAGAGCCGCCTCCGATACCGGCTACGCTGTCGGCCTTAAACTGGCGAGCCGCCTCCAATACCTTCTTGAAGTCGTTGACTGTCGGCTCTGCTACGATGTCCTGAAACACCTCAATGCTGACACCTGCCGCCTGGAGGTCTGCCAGCGGCTCTTCAATAAGTGGTCGGATGGGGGGTGCCGTCAACACAAACAGGCGCTGTAGTCCCATCTTTTTATAATCATCAACAAATGTCTGGATGCAGCCCGTACCGAATACGATCTTCTGTGGCTGCAAAAGGGTAATTGCTTTCATAGTGTTTGTCTTTTAAACTTGGTGTTCCTTCTTTTCTTCCAAATAACCCCAGATGGTGAGTTCCTTATCAGCCAGCGGGGTCTTGAACAGGAAGCTGGCCAGATAGCCTACGACGAGGACGATGAGATGACTGTAGACACCTAACATATATTTATGGTGGGTAAAGTTCCAGTTCCCCAGGTCGAGCAGCGTCTGTTTCACTCCGTCGCCGTCGATGTCGACCTTGGTGCTGGTCAGCACAGCATAGGCGGTATAGATGACAGCGGCGGCAATGCCAATGTAGAGGCCCTGCTTGTTGGCACGACGGCTGAACAGTCCCAGCACAAAGATACCTACGATGCCTGCCGAGAAGATGGCGTAGAGTGAGAACAGAGCACCCAGCACGCCCTCGCCTCCCCAGAATATATAGAGGCAGGCTACACCGATGGCGCCTATGCCGGACAGCACCACCATCCACTTGCCGAAGCGTAATTGTTGCTGGTCGGTGGCATCCTTGCGGAAGCGCTTGTAATAGTCTTGTACTGCGATAGCCGACAGACAGTTCAGGTCGGAGTCGAGGCTGGAGATAGCCGCAGCAGCCAAGGCCGCAATGATAAGCCCACGAATACCAACGGGCAGTTCATGCGCAATAAAATAAGGAAAGACCTCGTCCGCCTTGATGTCCTCAGGCAACAAGGGCGCCCCTTGTGCATGATAGTAGGCAAAGAGCGCTGTGCCAATGAACATGAACAGCGCCCAGATGGGAACCGACATCAGCACGCCGATGTAGGCCGCCTTCTTGGCCTCCTTGTCGTTCTTCGCAGCCAGGTAGCGCTGCACGATGGTCTGGTCGGTACCATACTTCTGCAAGGCGTAGAAGATACCATTCAGCACCATGACGAGGAACGTCAGTTGCGTGAGGTCCCAATCGTAGGGTCCGAACGAAATCTTGTTGTACTCCGAGGCGATGCGGAAGGTCTCTGCTGGTCCGCCCTCAATGCCAAACAGCAAGATAAGGATGCAGATGATGCCGCCTCCAATGAGTAGGAAGCCCTGTGCCACATCCATCCACACGATAGCCTCCATCCCACCAAACAACGTCAGGATGATGATGGTGACGCCCAGCACCAGCACAATAGAATAGATATTCATTTGGAGGAATGTCGCCAAGGCCATCGATACGAGGAAGAATACAGTTCCTGCCTTGGAGAAGTGTCCCAACGTGAAGGCAAACGACGAATAGAGGCGTGCGAAGAGTCCGAAGCGACGCTCAAAATATTCGTAGGTTGACAGGCGGATGACCTTACGGAACAGCGGTACGATGATGCCGACGAGGGCAACCAGCACGATGGGCACCATCAACCCCTGGACCAGCAGAATCCAGTTGTCAGCATACGCTGCACCAGGATAGGCGAGGAACGTCACACTTGATATCAAGGTGGCGAAGATGGAGATGCCCACAGCCCAGGCAGGAATCTTACCTCCACCCGCAAAATACTGCGAGGTGTCCTTCTGCTTATGGGCAAAATAGACACCCGTGCCGATGGCTGCCAGAATGGACAGCAGCACAATGATGTAGTCTATGATATGCATATCGTCAGATAGCTTGCGCCTTCAAGGTGACGGCTCGTTCCTCAAACATTGACAGACGCGTCAGGGGCATCAGCATCCAGGGCTCGCAGAGTCCCTTGGTCTGCATCATCACCTTCAAGGCCGTCAGGCTCTGCCCCAAGGTACGGTCCTTCTGATAGATCTTCGCTATCTCGTTCGTCTCATCTTGCAAACGGTTGGCAGTCTCCATGTCACCAGCCACAGCGGCATCAAACAACTGCTGGAACATTTCAGGAACAAAATTACCCGTAGAGGGAACGATGCCGTTGCCTCCGAGTTCCAAAGAGTGAGCCGACTGTGCTGCCCAGCCACAGAAATAGGCAAAGTCGTCACGACCCTTGGCAATGTCGATACACTGTGCCATACGCTCTAAATCGCGCTCCGAGTCCTTCAGTCCCACAATATTGGGATGGTCGGCTAAACGCTGGATGACATCCACGGGAATCGACATATGCGTCGTGGCCAGGATGTTGTAGAGCATCAGCGGCCCGCTGATGCAGTCGGCCAGCGTTTTGTAGTATTCGTACATCTGTTCGGGTGTCAGCGCATAGTAGGTAGGAAGTGTTGCCACGATGACATCTGCTCCTAATGCAGTATATACTTCGGCCTGGCGCACCTGCTCACTGAAGCAATTGCCCGTAAGTCCAGCATAGATGAGAATACGTCCATTGGCGGCCCTGACGGCAGTATCCACAAACAACTGCCCGTCAGCCTGGCTGACGCTGTTGCCCTCGCCAGTGGTTCCCATCAGAAGAGGAGAAACCCTGTTTTGGGCAAAAAAGTCAATAATCCGCTCAACGGCTGCCGTGTCTAATTGACCGTCTTGAGTGACAGGAGTGACCATCGGCACTACCACACCACGATACTTACTGTTGTTCATACACTTTAAGTCTTTTGTTTATCTGTTTATATATGAAAGACGTACAGGCGCGCGAAAAGTCACCAGCTGCCAACGGTTAACTTTTTTTTGCAAATATTTCTGCATAAAAAGATTCATTTGTTCGAGTATATTTTGTAACTTTGCAACCGATTTGGGTTTCCCAAAACGGAAAACTTTTTGAAATCAGAAAATCGGAAAGTTGTCCAAAACGGAAAACTTCTGAACAGGAGAAAGATAGAGAATAACTAAAACAGAAAGATATAACCATATGATGGAAATTAAAAATTTTACCATTACCAAACGTGACGGGTCAAAAGACCGTTTCTCATTAGACAAGATTATGAATGCCATTGTGAAGGCGTTCGAGAGTGTGGATGAACCAGCAGACTTGGGCACCGTGTCTAAGATACTGAGCCATCTGGATATGCATGACGACATCAAGGTGGAAGATATCCAGAATCAGGTGGAAGAGGCGCTGATGCGTGAAGGCTTCTATAAGGTTGCCAAGTCATTTATCCTCTATCGCCAGGAGCATAGCGAGGATCGCGAGACGCTGGAGAAGATGATGTTCCTGTCGGAGTATATGGAGAGTGTCAACGCAGCTACGGGTTCCAAATACGATGCTAATGCCAATGTGGAGCACAAGAATATTGCCACGCTGATTGGCGAGCTGCCGAAGTCGAACTTCATCCGTCTGAACCGCCGTCTGTTGACCGACCGTATCAAGAAGATGTATGGCAAGGACCTGGCTAATGAGTATATCGATAAGCTGACACACCACTTTATCTATAAGAACGACGAGACGTCGCTGGCTAACTACTGCGCCTCTATCACCATGTATCCGTGGCTGATTGGCGGTACGACAGCCATCGGCGGCAACTCTACGGCACCTACGAACCTGAAGTCGTTTGCCGGCGGTTTTGTCAACATGGTGTTTATGGTGAGCTCGATGCTGAGTGGTGCTTGTGCTACGCCTGAGTTCCTGATGTATATGAACTACTTCATTGGTAAGGAGTATGGCAAAGACTACTGGCAGCATCCTGAGAAGCAGGCCGACCTCAGTCTGAAACAGCGCACTATCGACAAGGTTATCACCGACTATTTCGAGCAGATTGTCTACACGCTGAACCAGCCCACAGGTGCCCGTAACTATCAGGCTGTGTTCTGGAATGTGGCCTACTACGACCGTTACTACTTCGAGAGTATTTTCGGCGAGTTCTACTTCCCCGATGGTTCTCAGCCCGACTGGAACGGACTTTCTTGGTTGCAGAAGCGCTTCATGAAGTGGTTCAACCAGGAACGCACCAAGACTCTGCTGACCTTCCCCGTAGAGACCATGGCTCTGCTCGTTGACGAAAATGGTGAATGTAAGGATAAGGAATGGGGCGACTTCACCGCTGAGATGTACTCAGAGGGGCACTCGTTCTTCACCTATATGAGCGACAATGCCGACTCGCTGTCGAGCTGCTGCCGTCTGCGCAACGAGATTACCGACAATGGCTTCAGCTATACGCTGGGTGCTGGTGGCGTTTCGACGGGTTCCAAGTCCGTGCTCACCATTAACCTGAACCGCTGCATACAGTATGCCGTCAACCACAAGATAGACTATTTGGAGTATCTCGGTGAGATTATCGATCTCTGCCACAAGGTACAGATGGCCTATAACGAGAACCTGAAGGAACTGCAGGCTCACGGCATGCTGCCACTGTTCGATGCCGGCTATATCAACATCGGCCGCCAGTACCTGACCATTGGTATCAACGGTCTCGTTGAGGCTGCGGAGTTCATGGGTCTGAAGATTACGCCCAACGACGACTACAAGCATTTCGTACAAGGCATCCTCGGTCTGATTGAGCAGTACAACAAGAAGTATCGTACGAAGGACGTCATGTTCAACTGCGAGATGATTCCGGCTGAGAATGTGGGTGTTAAGCATGCCAAGTGGGATCGTGAGGACGGCTACTTCGTTCCCCGCGATTGCTATAACAGCTATTTCTATGTCGTGGAGGATGACTCGCTGAGCGTTATCGACAAGTTTAAGTTGCATGGAGCACCTTATATCGAGCACCTGACGGGAGGCTCAGCTCTTCACATGAACCTCGATGAACACCTGTCGAAGGAACAGTACCTGCACCTGCTGAAGGTTGCTGCCAAGGAAGGATGCAACTACTTCACCTTCAACATCCCCAACACCGTTTGTAACGACTGCGGACATATAGACAAGCGCTATCTGAAGGAGTGTCCTCACTGTCACTCGAAGAATGTCGACTACATGACCCGTATCATCGGCTACCTGAAGCGCGTCTCCAACTTCTCGCAACCACGACAGCAGGAGGCTGCACGCCGCTACTATGCACACGCTGAATAACCATGTTGAAGTACGTTAATACCGGCATTGTATTTCAGGAGATACCCGACGAAGTGACACTGGCAATTAACATCTCTAATTGCCCGTGTCACTGTCCGGGCTGTCATAGCCACTACCTGTGGGAGGACGTCGGCATGCCGTTGACCACTGACGCCATCGATGACTTCGTTGCAGAGTATGGCACCGACATTACCTGCATCTCTTTCATGGGTGGCGATGCCGACCCAAAAGCTGTCAACCAACTGGCACAGTATATCCATGAGTATCATCCTCAGTTCCACGTGGCTTGGTATAGTGGACGCATCCGCATTCCCTCGGTTGTTAACAAGAACGACTTTGACTACATCAAGATAGGTCCTTATATACAGCATTTAGGTCCGCTGAAGTCGTCCACTACCAATCAGCGTCTCTTCCGCCAAAACATGAATGGTGAGTTCGAAGACATCACCTACCGTTTTTGGCGTCAGGGAATGAGCCGTCCAGCATGAAAGTCGTCACCAAATGATGACAGACGGCGCTGATATACGTCTTATCAGAAGGAGAAACTATATATAAAAACAAATTATCGATAATTTATTATGGCAAACATTTTTTCTTTAGAGGGTAAGAACGCTTGGATTACCGGCGCATCTTATGGTATCGGCTTCAACATTGCCAAGGCTTTCGTAGCAGCAGGTATCAAGAACATCATCTTCAACGACATCAACGAGGCAGCCTTGGAGCGCGGTCTGGCCAACTACAAGGAGGCTGGTATCGAGAACGTTCATGGCTATGTTTGCGATGTCACGGACGAGAATGCAGTCAAGGCACTGGTCGAGAAGATTCATGCTGAGGTTGGTCAGATTGACATTCTGGTCAACAACGCTGGCATCATCAAGCGCATCCCCATGCACGAGATGAAGCGTGCCGAGTTCCAGCAGGTCATCGACGTCGACCTGGTGGCTCCCTATATCGTTTCCGCCGCCGTACTGCCGGAGATGATGGAGCGCCGCGAGGGTAAGATCATCAACATCTGCTCGATGATGTCTGAGCTGGGCCGTGAGACCGTTTCTGCCTACGCTGCCGCCAAGGGTGGTCTGAAGATGCTGACCCGCAACATCTGCTCAGAGTATGGTGAGTACAACATCCAGTGTAACGGCATTGGCCCGGGCTACATCGCTACGCCCCAGACCGCTCCGCTGCGTGAAAAGCAGCCTGACGGAAGCCGTCATCCGTTTGACTTGTTCATCTGCGCCAAGACGCCCGCAGGCCGCTGGCTCAAACCCGAGGAACTGGGTGGTCCCGCTGTCTTCCTGGCTTCTCACGCCTCTGATGCCGTCAACGGCCATGTGCTGTATGTAGACGGTGGTATCCTCGCCTATATCGGCAAGCAGCCTAAGTAATCTTACTAAATGCTGATGAAATGAATAGCCCGGATTTGGCAGTCGTCAAATCCGGGCTATTCATTTCTATTTCTGCAGACCGAAGTCGGCCTGTTGGGCTTCTACCTCCTGTAGCATCTTGGCTTTCTCTGCATCAGAAAGAACAGTTTGTCGGACACCTTGCGAGTGTTGTCCCTGGTGCACGCTTTGCGACTGTTCAACAAAGCACATAGGTATGTCGTATGCAACGCTTTCTATCTCTAACGCTGCAGGCGTAGGGGCGTGAGTGCCGGGGAACTGCACCTCGGCCTTCATCTTAATCGTGCCCGCCTTTTTCGTGGAGCGGATAAGGACGGGGGCACTGCCCCATTCAACAGCACGCGGATTGGCATTGATGCTGGCATCGCCAATGATCTCACCCTCGCCTTCGACGGTGAAGACGATATTCTCCTTGGCCAAGCGGCGCACATGTCCCAAGTCATCGGTGACCTCACAGACAACGACAACGAAGTCGGAGCCATCAGCCACGAGCGGCTTGCCCATATCATCAACGCGGAGGCGGAGCTTGGTACTGCGTCGCGACGGCATCTTTTCCGTTGTGAACACCACCTGACCGTCGATGATACCCTCTGCCACCATCTTTACGTTTTGCCAATTCTTCTTCGTATAGCTCCAATCGCGAGCCTCGAAGAAGTCCCAGGCATCCTTAAAGACCACGAGGCCGTGCTCTACGGGCTGTGTCCAGACATGCTCACCGCCGTACATCGTCAGGCGAACGCTATCACAGTTGCTGAAAACCGTCACGTCCTTCTCCGAGAATTGCGTCA
Organism: uncultured Prevotellaceae bacterium; assembly: GCA_946185485.1. GTDB lineage: Bacteria > Bacteroidota > Bacteroidia > Bacteroidales > Bacteroidaceae > Prevotella. Next base: position 15,834 of record CAMHJQ010000049.1, read on the forward strand.
TTTCGTGGGCTATCGTAACGACGGGCTGTTCGGTTTGCTGCAACAACGTTGCAGCAAACATTGCCGCAGCAGTCTTGGTCTGGCGGAAGGCATCATAGACACCACCCCAATAGGGGTCTGGGTGGTAGCCTCGCTGGTGGTCGAAAGGATGCCATTGACAGCCGCCGATGAACTGTCCCGTCGTATGGAACAGCTCTTGCGTAGAGCGATAGAGGCTCAGGGCCTGCGTCAGCATGGGACGCTCGCCCCACGAGCGTGAGGCACGATTCAGATTGTTGTGGGCATACCAGTCGTCCACCAATTCACCGAACTCACGGGTGAAGATGCATTGGCGAATCTTGGCGGGGTCTCCAGCGGGTAAACCGTCGGACTTAAAGTCATCACCAGGCCAGCCGTAGACGACGTCATAGTGGTCCTTGACACCAGCCGAGTGGACGTCAGCAGCAGCCACGGGACGGTAGGGATACGGATATTCGTCCTTGGTAATCTGTAGGGCCTGTAGGGCAAAGTCCTCAGGATAGCGTGTCTCGTTGAGGATGGGTTCCCACATCAGTACGGATGGGTGGTTGCGGTCACGGCGAATGATGCTACGCGTGTTCTGGTGCACCTTCTCGTCCCAGCCCACATCCTTGTTCCAGTACTGCCAACCCGGAGTGGCCACAATGACGAACAGTCCCAGCTCGTCACAGGCATCCATGAACGAGGGGTCTTGCGGATAATGGGCGGTGCGGATGATGGTAAAGCCCAGATTGCGCAGCCGTTTGGCATCACGCCATTGTTGCGAGTTAGGCAGGGCATTGCCCACGTATGCAAAGTCCTGGTGGCGGTTGGCACCAACGAGTTGGTGGTACTTCTTGCCATTGAGGTAGAAGCCGGGCTGGCGCCCTTGGGCGTCATCTGTGCGTACAAACTCAAAGGAGCGGATGCCGATGCGGGTGATGCCGCCGTCGAGCGCTTGTTTGCCTTCCTTGATGCGAGTGGCGATATCATATAAATAAGGTGACTCCGGTGACCAGAGCTTGGGGGCCTTGACGAGGAAGCGCTGGATGACTGTGCGCGCCTCGTTGGCTTTCAGCGTCAGTTTTGTTTGTTTTTTTTGTTGCGACTGAGTCGTAACATACGCTGAAAGGGAGGTTTCGACGGTGATGGTGCGAGGATGACCATCGCTGTTGCGCACTTCGGTATTGACGAAGACCTCGGCGCTCTTGTCGCTGACGTTAGCATAGTGGACGAAGATGCCACCACCTGCCACCTTGTTCTCCTCGACGGCATCGGTGATGGCTACCTTCGACTTGGCAATGAGCCATACGTCGCGATAAATGCCGCCGTGATAGGCGAAGTCGAGGGTCATCTGCTTCTTGCCGGGAGGGTAGGTCTTGTCGTCGCTGTTGTCGGCCTTGATGGCGATGACAAAATCATCGCCTACGGAACAATAGGGAGTGAGGTCGAGGGTGATGGGCAGATAGCCACCCTCGTGGTCCTTGATCTTTTGGCCATTGAGGTAGATGGTTTGTTTGCCCATGATGGCTTCGAAGTGCAGCGTGACGTCGCGGCCTACGCACTCCTTGGGCAGGCGGAAGTGCTTGCGATACCACGCAATGCCCTGATAGTTGCGACAACCACTGGCCTCGGCAGGCATCAGCTGGACGGTGTGAGGGGTGGACACCACCTCCCACGACCTGTCGTCAAAGTCCTTTGCTTCAGCACCAGCGGCATCGCCTAAATGGAAGCGCCAGCCAGCATTGAAGTTCCACAACAGGCGACCGCTGTTCTCCAAGGGGAAGAGTCCGGCAACGGAGGTCTGTGCCTTTAAAGGTAAAAAGGTAAACAGGTATAAAGGTAAAAAAGCAAGGATGCGTCGCATAGGTTCTTTTTGTTTTTATTTAGGGTTATTATAGTCTTCCTTTCCGTTATTCACAATAGCAGGCGTATCCCAGTCGTCAGTACGGAAGGAACTGACAGGCAGGCCGTCATGCATGAGGTCACCTTCTGCCCAGTCCTTGAAAGCATAGCGCACGGCAACGGGGTGTTTGACTTCATCGCATACCACATAGACACGATTGCGGCTTACCCATACGTTGGTGGCAGGATGGAACACCTTGTCTTGGCCCGCAACCTCGAAATGCTTAGAGGTAGTACCGTGTTCGAAATAAACCCACTCTTTGCTTCTGTCAAACGAGATGACGGCAGTATCGTTCTGGAAGGTCACATCCTTGTAGACGGCAAAATCGGGCAAGCCTTTCTGCTCATAGGTATTGGCAAGGGCAAGGATGGCCAGCCGCTCACCCGCCTGACGCTTCTTTCGGGGATGGATGCCATACTCCAGACCAGCATCCATCAGTACTGCCATACGGGCATTGGGAATCATCGACTCTGCCTTCAACTGCTGTTCACGCAGATATTGACTGCCTTTCCACTCGATGAGTGAGTAGTCGTAGGGTGCTATTTGACAATAATAAAATGGGAAATCGCCCTGTTTCCACTCCTTGCGCCAACCTTCGACCATTGCCTTCAGAAGTGGGGCATAGTAATCGTAACGAGGCACATTATCTTCGCCCTGATACCAGATAGCACCACGAATGCCATAGCCGATGAGGGGATACAACTGACCGTTATAGAGAGCGGTAGGACAGCGTTGCTGGAGTTTCGAGACATCTCCTACTGTGATGGTCTGTTTAACTTTCGGGAAGGCACGCAACCAATCGGCTTTCATCCATGCCTCACATGCAGAGCCACCCCATGCGGTGACGATTAATCCGATGGGAATGTTTAATGTCGAACGTAATGCACGACCGAAATAATAGGCTGTTGCCGAGAAGTCACGGACACTGGCACTGTTTGCCTCGTTCCATTGTCCCGTCACATTGTATCTTGGAGTCAGTGATACATGGCGCTTGACGGTGAATAGTCGCAGTTGGGAGTCTTTACAACGCAACAGCTCCTCCGTCGTTCCCTCGACGGGTTGTTGCTTGAACCCCTTCATCTGCATCTCCATATTCGACTGACCTGCGCAAATCCATACCTCGCCAATCAGGATATTGTGTAAGGTGACGGCCTTACCATCGTTGAAGGTAATCTCATAAGGACCGCCAGCCTCTGGCGTTTGTACCTTCACCTCAAACTTGCCGTCCTTGCCGGCTTTCACCAGATAAGTCTTCTGGTCCCATGAGGTCGTGATCTTCACCGTCTGACCTTTATCGGCAGTTCCCCATAGGTTACACTCTGTTTGTTGCTGCAACACCATGTTGTCGCTGAAGAAATTCGGGAGACTAACCTCCGCAAAGGAAGTGCTTAGCGATAATAAACACGTGATCAAAAGGAATGTGATGCGTCTCATATTATTGTTCTATTTTTAGTTCGGGTTGTGCTAACAGTCCGGCAGGTAACAGGTTGTCGCCCTTGGTGCGATATTTGGCGTTGGTCCAGATGCCTTCGTAGGGAGTCTTGCCCTGGTCAGCACCTCGCAGGGCGTTGTGCCACGTGTTGACCACCTCGATTTCTATCTTGTTCTTGCCTTTCTTCAAGGTACCCGTTATCTCAACTTCATAGGGCGCTGTCCAGGCAATACCACAGTCCTTGCCGTTAATCCAGACGTGGGCGATGTCCTTCACGTTGGGGAATGACAGCCAGGCACGACCTGTCGGCACCTCTTTCGCCTTCAGTTTCCATGTGGTGGTATAGCGGGCATGGCCACTGAAATAGCGTATCCTGTCGTCCTCGTGCTGGCTCCAGTCGAAGAGCTGCTGGCTCTTTAGCGTCATGCCAGACTCCCGGAAGGTGACAGACCAAGGTTCCACACGTGTTCCCTCCGTGGGAACGGGCAGTTCCCTGCGTGGGAACAGGTCGTTCCCTGCGTGGGAACAGTCCGTTTGTCCGAAGCAGACAAACAGCGAGCCGTATGCAGGCAAGGTGAGTGTGCCAAGATAGTCGTAAGAAACGCCCGTCTGGGCATTGTAAACCACCGCTTTCCCCTTGTTCTGGCGAAAAGCAGGCGTAATGGTTTGCTCCTTGTCCGTTTGGTTAGAGAGGAAATAGATGTCTTGGTTGCCAGTCGTACGATGGGTAAAGGCAATACCTTCAGGCAGTTCAACGTCGCGAGGCACGTTCTGGAAGGTCTCCTCTGTGTAAGGTTTGTCAATGATGAGCACACCCTGCTGGCGCAGTTGGGCCATCTTCACCTTGGCTTCGTCAGACACCAGCGCTCCCTCTGGGATAACCAAAACCTTATAGTGAAATGGCTGAGTGAGTAGGGCATCCTTGTTCATCGAGTCGTACTGGTAGCCGTGTAAAGGGTTGATCCAGT
>CAMHJQ010000050.1 GCA_946185485.1 uncultured Prevotellaceae bacterium
TGATAAAGCAAATTCTTCACGGATATATTCTATCAGAGCGCAAAATTAGAGTCCCGTGATTCAATGCATATTATTTCTATCCATATTACTCGAATTTTAATTCAACATAATTCAATTATTGCCTTTATCAATGCGAAGGTTTTGACAATTAAACTACTTTTGCTATATCATCATTCTTCTTGTTCAGCATTTCCGTAAAGAAATCCTCATCCATATATGACAGCAACCTGCATCCACCTAAATAGTTTAAGTATTTAGTCATATACCTACATCTGTTCTGAAAAGAATGGCTGAATGTGGAATCCATATGCGATTCAATAAAACGTAAAGTTGCAACAGTTGCTGGTTTGTGCCGGAACAATGTATACGTTCCAAGTGTACGAGTACGTAAATCCTCTTGCTTGAATAAAATCTTTGTTAATGCATATTTATCTTCACGTTTGTCATCAACAGATAGATAAACGGCCCACCATAAATTTGGTAGCCAAGTCTTAGACGAGCTGCCCATACTTGGGAACCAGTAGTCCATTATATAGCTGATCTGAGATGCAGTACTGTTCTGCTCGCCATCTCTGTTGACAATCACGTTGGGCCATCTTTTACGCATATAGGTGATTAACTCAACGTGTGCAATGTACAACCAGAAGGGTGCGTATGATGCCAGCAATGGATTGAGATTAGGCAGGGCCTCATAAAGCAAAATGGCAGAGTCAAGTGAAGACAGCGTTTCTGTGTTCATCTTTTCCAGTTTTGCTTTGTCAACACTAAAATCGTTCAAATAACACACATCTCTATCTGTATAAGCAAAACTCTCTCCATCAAGTGTGTAATGAGATATAGAGTCTCCTGCTTTCAAATTAAGGCGTAAAGAATTACAAAAATCTTCTGTAAAAATAGCTTGTCGTCCTTCCATATTCATTCTTCAGTTAAAATCTGTCCAACAATGTTTTCACTTGTACTGATTTGCTTTAGCATGCCCATATAGGGTTGATTAAGCATCATGTGAGCCAATTTAAACAAATCGTCCATGTTTTGAGAATCTGGGTCATTTGATACATTCTTAATAATGTCAGAACAAAACTCTTTTATATCGGGTTCATTCATTCTGTACGTTAAAGCATTTACCCACATATGCTGTTTGTCATTGTCATCCTTATAGTCGTGATATTTTAATAAGGCATAGGTTAATGCTTGTAAATACAATGAAGCCTTTAGTATTGTCTTACGTTTCTTCTCTTCCTCACTGTTCGTCGACTTTTTGTTGTATTCATCCATCATATCGCTTGGCAGCAATATCAATATTTTGGGAGAATCCAAATCGTATGTTACAGAATGCTCGTTATCACGAGAGTTTCGTTGAACAGTCATAAAAGATTTCATGTTTCTAATGTTACGCAGATCCAAATTCAGTGGATATGAACACTTATTGTATGCTACTAGGAGATCTCCCTTATGTAAATTGATAGTATGTCCTTCATAATCTGGATTTAGTCCCTCATTCTTATAATCGAGAATGTCTTTTTTAGCTATAACGAAACACTCAAAATCTAGTTTGCCATTTAACAGTTTCTTTTCAATAGTAAAACTGAATTCAGGGGAAGATGATGATTTGCAAATACGCAACATAGTGGAGTGACATGATACCTCTACAGAAAATTCTGCATATTCATTATGAATATAATTAAGAATGTCCGAATCGTACAATTTCAAAAGAACGGATATGCAAAACGAGTCGCCAACTTCTTCGACAGTGATGTCAGGATTGGCACAACCAGTTTCTTCTAAGGATGGTGTAATATCATCGCTTATTCCTAATACTGGATAGGGTAATGATACATTTTCTGTTCTCATAACATCTGTTCTTTAATGGTTACATCATGTTCTGCTAATAGTGAGAAAGCATATTCTCCTGCATTATCTACGCTAAATGTAATAACATTTTTCCCTTCAGACAAATGAACTTGGGCAATTTCATTTTCATGAATTTGTCCCACAGAGGCCATTTTTATATGAACATTACAGCTCTTGTCATCTGTTTCACCAATAGGGGTCAATGTTAAATATGCTTTTTCTTCATCATAAGGAGAGTGGACAATTAAAGTATATGATATCTCCCCATCAGCATTCTCTTCAGAGAAAATGCGATATTTTACAGGGAACTTCATTCGAACGATTCTTTCCTCTGTTTCGGGCTCTAACTCTTCGATATAATCATCATCGCCTGACGGTTTTGGCTGAGGATTGGGTTGTGGAATCACTGGAAACTCCCTTTTCCGTCCACCAGAGAAATCGGTCTCGTTCACGGCACTTTTGACTTTTTGGGGTTCTATCACCTGGGCTTTTCCAACATAAGTGGACTTCTTATGCGGGATAGGCTCTCCAACATGTATATCAGCTGGAGCACCTTGGGCATCATCGTCTTTACCTTGAATATTGATAAGGCTACCGATTAAAGGATTTGTTGTATCACTTTCTGAAATCAACGGTATTGTAAAATCTTCTAGCTCCACATCGTCAGAATCTGTTTGATTAGCAGGGAAAACAACATCTAAGCACCATCGAATGAAGTCTCTCATTTCTTCTTCAATCTGTCCTGCCTGCTCTATTTTTTCTTGTGGACGCTTGTCCAATTTAAGTTGTCGCTTACTCCATGTCCGGTGTGCGGCATCTTCCATAGTCCTTAGCAATTGATTGCCTTTTTCTTCATCGTCACATAAAAACACTGCGGAATACCCACGACTGGAACTGTTATGTTGGACACCAACAACCATTCGAGGAGAACGCATAAAGAGAACTAAGTCATTTCCTCGCTGCAAATCAACATTCAAAAATAGAGATGTCTTACCGATGATGGGCAAGTATTTCTTAAAACAGATATATTTTTTGCCTGTGCATCGTTCAACAGCTTCTTCATATGAATCGTCATCCGTGATGGTCACATCATTGTTTCGATATGCTAGCCAGTAGGGGTGGGGATTAAACTTATCAAAGAAACTCGTTCTTACATTGTCATAGGGTGGAGCATTGAAGAATTGATTTGTGAAGATGTCCTCTATATTGCTTTGATTGCATTCAAAAATGAATTCTTCACCAAAAAGTTCTCCTTCACTGAAATCTATCAGAACCTCTAATTTCCCATCTTCGATGGCAGCGAAAAAGTTCCGTAACACAGCTTCACAACACTTTTTATATACCTTTCCTTTTTCGTCTTTTGACTCATCTATACTTATATAAGGAATATAGACGGTTGTGCCAGTTTCTTCTCTTCTAAAGCTTTCTGGAATAGCAGAACAAACATCTTTTTTCTCACACTGTATTGGAGTACCATTACCAGAATCCAAGAATCCCGTGTCATAATACGACTCACGTGGTGTGCCTGTTGGATGAGTTGCTAATCTCGAGACTCCTTCAAATGTGAACGTATCGTCTGCCGTCATTGAGGACACTATGAGAGTGTTGATTTCCGATACAGAGAAATACGTTATCTTGCCATATCCATGAGATCCGCCTGCACCAACAACTTCATTAGGGTCTCCAGTGTAACGAACAAATTTTTTAAATCGTCCGTTATCAGTGTCATAATCATAATCCATGCCAATGGTGCGATAGTCTGCAACTTCCAACATATAGAATTGATTAGCACTAAGAACTTTCAACATATGTTTGAACTTGTCTGCATGAGAAATATTATAACAAGACTGTATGTGCTCGCGCAAATCATCTTTTAGATATGAGTATTTTGATGATTCAACCTTCCGCAGTTTATACTCAACACGAACTGGTACGTTGCTGCCTGTTTTTGGATGATCTAAAGAGTTTTGGATGGACTCCCTAATCATTGTTTGATAGACATCGCCAGGAAACAGTTCTTTTTGAGGGTCATTTTCTCCACGCCCAGATACGTTCAAGGCTTTTGGGAAATACCATTTAAGATTATTGGTTTCCATAGACTATGATTTAAATGTGAATCCTTTTTTGCAAACCTTATTCAGCTCACCCACATAAGCAGAGCGCGTGTCCCTTAGGGCTTTTGATATTTCGGAGAACATTTGTTCAACATCTGCATCGGAATAATCGTAATTATTCCTGTTCGAACAATTCTTAAGTAATTGCAAGGTATCCAGCACTCTTTGGACACGACTTCCTGCCACTTTTTCAAATCTTTGTCTTTTTTCCGTTTTAGCCATATACTACATTTTTGAAATATTTATAATTATGCGGCAAAGATATAAAAATAAATCGTAAAAGACAAATTATTTTAGAAATATTTACTAGAATTCTAACTATATATATGAATTCTATAACTATATTTCGATAATATAGCATCCATCATCCTTATTCAAGAAGGTTAAAATCAATATTGCTATACAATAATAACGATCGTGCCACTTCTCTAACTACTGGCACAGCAACTGAGTTGCCAAACTGTTTATAGACAGGCGTTTTTCCCGTTAATATTTCAAAGTATTCTGGGAAACCTTGCATACGAGCACACTCCCGTCCTGTCAATACACGTATGTGCGCATGATTAAGTTCTCCACGTGGGTCCTCTACATTGTTTACATTAGGATTTGCTGGGTCAACGACAAGATTCCTTTCTAGTCCCATTCCACCTACCATTAATGTGTGTCCGAAATCATCATTGCTAATAATCCTATAACCATATCCACGACCTTTTTCACGTTGGACCGCTTTGTGTCTAACTAATGTTTGCCAATATCTTTCAGACATATAGTATCGTGTATCTACTATGCCGTCTTCACGAATATTTCCAAAACGAACATCAGGGATGCCTTCACCTGTTGGATAATTATAGTCTCCCCGTTGCTCTAGAAATCCGACAATGAATACCCTGTCTCGATTCTGTGGCACCCCAAAATTTCGTGCATTTAAAACCTTCGGATCAGGAACATAGTAATGTAATTCATCTCTTAGTATATGAAGAATGGTGTCTATGGTTTTTTCTGGCAAGCGGTTCCCTACTTCATCTCTATTATGTATAGATAATAAACCTTGCACATTCTCCAACAGTATTATACGAGGACGTTTAGCTTCTATTATGTCACGCAAATCAAAAAACAATGTGCCTTTAGTTTCATCAGAAAAGCCTCTGCGTAATCCTGCCAAAGAGAATGGTTGACACGGGAAACCCGCACATAAGACGTCCACCCCTTCAGGAATACGATCTTTGTTTTCTTGCAATGTAATATCTCCGAATGGCACAACGCCATGATTCATTCCGTATGTCCTCTGTGCACTTGTATCAAATTCAGATGCATATACGCAACGTCCCCCTAATTGTTCAAGAGCAATTCTAAATCCACCTATACCTGCAAACAAATCAACAAAAGTAAAAGCATTATTGTCATTATGCAGTCTATATACTGCTGTGTTGTACATTTCTGCAAAAAGGTCTTCTATCAAATGAAGTTCTACAATATCATCATCTCCCAACTCTGTATGGGTTGCCTTGTAATACCTTTCCATTAAAGGCATTGCTTCTTCGCGATATATATTTCCTTCTGGATAATTCCTGTTTTGCAGATAATGCGTAATTATTGCCATATCTGCATTATAATCGTATCTTTTTGTTTCTATATCATGATTTTTTAGCCATTGCCTCATAGGTGCTATGAGTCGGCCTCCAAATAACTCGTCCTTAGATAATCTTTCTTTATTATATGGTTTCATGTCATTTCATTATTTCCCTACAAATATCCTATCACGATGATAAGCCAAAAAGTCGCAATTGGGCTTGTATTCTGTAGGCATAGTTATCTGCTTGCCGCTGATACTGCCGAAATGTTTGGCGTAGTATTCTTGGGTTTCATACTCGCGAAGAGCAGAGGAGAGGAGGACTGTGTAATCGTCTGGTGAGATGGTGATAAGTCCTTTATCAAAGGCTTTGTCGTATAGGGCTGAAAGGCAGATGCCATTACAAGGGTTAAGACGCTCTTTCTTATGAGTCTTGTCTTCCCATGGTATGATATGGCTTGCTATTAATAATTGTGGTATGTTAATACCTGTTAGGGCACAGCGACTTCCGTAATTGACAAGAATCATACGACGGAAATAATCCTGTCCCTTCCTTCTTTTTGTTTGAGAAATCTTGTCCTCTCCCTCTTTGGTGATGTCGAAGTGGGTAATCAGTTTCTCTGAGATAGCTTGAGGATCATGCTCCTGTGCAACAATGCGGTCTGCCGTAATTACTTCCTGTTCGTACACAGCATAGTCCATCAGGCTCTTTAATGCAGCTGAACAAAAGTTGTTTAGAGGATAACTTCTTTGGTTCGGATTACCATAGTCAAAGATGTTCTGCTTGTTTTCTTTCATCTTCTTTACTTCCTCTTTGACAAGGTTGAGAACATTCTCAATAATCGAAATGTCTGTAACACTATAGAGTGATTGGCCATGAAGATTTACTACATCTTGATGCTTCAGAACATTATCAAGAATCTGGATAGCCCGAGCATAACTATCAGCCTTTCCGGAGTTTTCAGCTGACAGACGAGTATTGAAATCTATAAAACCTTTTCTATCCATAATGCTTTTTCCCGTTTTAGGCAGAATGCATCCGCAAAGGTAATTAAAATATCTGAAAAAGAAAAGCTTTTCAGGGAAAAATCTGAAAACAACTTTCAATAGCACCGTTCTTCGACGTCTCATCTTCGAACTCACTTAACTACGTTGACTTTCTTCACGCTCGGCAAAGTCGAAGCAAGTTTCACTTTGTTCTCGCTTAATCAGAAAGTTCGAACCATCTCCGAGGGCATAAGCTCGGCCTATGCTACGCCTACGCTCTGCCTACGCTACGATATCTCTATAAAGGAGCACTAAAGGAACACTAAAGGAACACTAAAGGAAGACCAAAGGAGGACTTTTGTTACTGCTGGCTGTAATGGCATCAGCGCTAACCTTCAAATTCTTTTTTTTGGTCTTTGCCTCTACTAAATCTTTTTTGGGGTCTTTGCCTCTACTAAATCCGCCTAACTTTCCTGCTAAGATACGAGCGATTTTGTAGAAGCAAACCTTGAAATATCAGGAATTGTATTCAGCCATCGCCTCTGCAAAGCGGGCATCGACGTCTGACAAACAATTCTCTCCTAACAAGGCTTTACCAAAGCACCGCTTGAACTCACTCTCGAAGTTAGGCGTCAGTATACCATTCCCCATAGCTTCACGAATTTCTTGTATGGTCCAAAACCTACCACCATCAAGTTCCTCAGCAGAAGGCCGTATCTCTCCGTCATAGATAGTGCGGTTCACATATACCAATTCCTTCTCACGCTTACTTTCAAACACATACTTGTCAATGGATTCTGCCACGAAGTCTGTTATGCCCAACTCTTCACGCACTTCCCGGCGTAATGCAGCTTCTGGAGTTTCGCCATAATCTATATGCCCTCCTACAGCTGTGTCCCATTTTCCAGGCTGTATGTCTTTCCAGTCAGGCCGACGTTGCAGATAGATTTCGCCTTTAGAATTGAATACATGTAGATGAACGACGGGATGCAACAGTTTTGAACCGCTATGACACTCGCCCCTTGTTGCAGAACCGACAACTTCCCCATCCTCGTTTACTATAGGGAACTTCTCTTCTTGATTATCCATATTCTTTCTTCTATATACATACAGAAATACCTTCAACCTACTACAACATTTCGCGGCTGGCCGTTCGCGAAAGCACGGACGTTGCCAATTGCCACGTCAAGCAGTCGGATGCGAGCCTCCTTTGTTGCCCAGGCTATGTGCGGCGTGATGTAGGCATTGGGCTGTTTCAGCAGCGGATTGTCAGCCTTGGGCGGTTCGTCCGTCAGCACGTCGGCACAGAAGGCAGCAAGTTGTCCAGCCGCGAGTGCATCAGCCACCGCCTGTTCGTCCACCAACGGACCACGGCCAGTGTTGATGAGCACGGCCGTAGGTTTCATCTTTCGCAGTGTATCGGCGTTGATCAGATGACGCGTATCGGCAGTCAGCGGACAATGCAACGACAGGACATCCGACGTCGCCAGCAGCTCTTCCTGGGACACTTTGGCAATGCCCTCGGGCAGCTGTTCTGCCGATTTGCTGGTCAGCGCCTGCACCTTCATGCCGAAGGCAAGGGCTATCTGGGCCACGCGCCGACCGATATTCCCCACCCCAACGATGCCGAAGGTCTTTCCGGCGAGTTCAGGCAACTCCGTGTCCCAATAGATGAAATCGGGATTGGAGCTCCATCGGCCGTTCCTGTTCTGGATGGCGTAATGCTCGGTACGGTTGGTGACTGTCAACAGGTGTGCAAACACCATCTGTGCCACGCTGTCGGTGCTGTAGGCCGGCACGTTGGTCACCACGATGCCGCGCTGCCGGGCAGCCTCGATGTCTACCACGTTGTAGCCTGTGGCCAGCACGCCGACATACTTGAGCAGCGGCAACTGCTGGATGACCTCCCTGCTGATGACAACCTTGTTGGTCAGCACGACGTCAGCGTCAGCAGCCCTTGCCACTGTCTCACTCGGTGCGGTACGGTCGTATACCGTCACCTCGCCCACTTCTTCCAGACTCTTCCACGACAAATCACCGGGATTGGCTGTATAGCCGTCAAGTATTACAATCTTCATCTTCTTAAGGTTTTAACATATTGAATGGGGACAAAGGTACAAATAAAAAACAGAAAACGGCATATTTGCTGTATTTAAATTTTGCATTTCCCTCGTTTATTTGTACTTTTGCACACAATATGGGAAAAATCATCGTAGCAGGCATAGGGCCTGGCAGCAAGGACGACATCACGCCCGCCGTGCTGGAGGCAGTACGGGAGGCGGATGCCATTGTGGGGTACAAATACTATTTCCAGTTCATTGAACCGTATGTGAAGTCGGGCTGCGCATGCATCGACACGGGCATGAAGAAGGAACGTGAGCGTGCAGAGCAGGCTTTCCAGCTGGCAGAACAGGACAAGACGGTGGTGGTCATCTCGTCGGGCGATGCGGGGCTGTATGGCATGGCACCGCTTATCTATGAGATGGGCAGGGAGCGTGCACGTGTCTCCCCTACACGACCGGCTACTGAGATTGTCACCCTTCCGGGTATCTCGGCCTTCCAGAAGGCAGCGTCGCTGCTGGGTGCTCCCATCGGGCATGACATGTGCATCATCTCGCTGTCGGACCTGATGACCCCTTGGCAGGTGATAGAACGGCGCATCAAGGCTGCTGCGGCAGGAGACTTTGTGACAGCTGTCTACAACCCCAAGTCGCACGGACGCTACTGGCAGCTCTACCGCCTGCTGGAGTTGTTCTTGCAGGAACGGTCGGCAGACACCCCCGTGGGCTATGTCCGTCAGGCAGGCCGTGAGGAGCAGGAGGTGAAAACAACCACCCTAGGACAGTTTGACCCTGAGGACGTGGATATGTTCACGGTTGTCCTGATAGGCAATTCCCAGTCATATCTTTGCCTCACCCCCACCCCCTCTCCAAAGGGCGAGGGGCGTAAAATGATTATTACACCTCGTGGATACTACTCCCCTCACTCACAGGGAGGGGCCGGGGGTGGGTCTGTTGGGCAGAACATCATGATGGAGTCGTTTCGCACCATAGCCCGTGAACTCAAGAGCGACTACCCCTTAGACCACAAGTGGGCATTGCTGCACGCCATCCACACAACGGCAGACTTCGACATGGAGGACATCCTTTATACGGATGCCAACGCTGTCGAGCATATATATAATAAGGTGTCGGGCGGAATGCTGAAAACCATCGTTACCGACGTGACAATGGTGACCAGTGGCATTCGCAAGGGGGCACTCCAGCGATTAGGTATGGAGGCAAAGTGCTACCTGTCGGACCCTCGCGTGCCAGCGCTGGCAGATACACAGGGAATCACCCGCACCCAGGCCGGCATCCGCCTGGCTGTGGAGGAGCATCCCGATGCACTCTTCGCCTTTGGCAATGCCCCTACGGCATTGATGGAACTGTGCGAGCTCATACGCAAGGGCAAGGCCCATCCTGCCGGCATCATTGCAGCTCCTGTAGGCTTCGTGCATGTATGCGAGTCGAAGCACATGGTGAAGCCTTTCAAGGATATTCCCAAAATCATTGTTGAGGGTCGCAAGGGCGGCAGCAACCTCGCCGCTACGCTTTGCAATGCCATCCTGACGTTTGACGACGCAGCGCAACTGAAACCCGGACGCGACCTTTAATCCTTTGAAACAACGAATTACACCAATTTACGAATCTATGCAGCACTTTGTTGTCATCGGCATCACGGACCATCCGCAGCCTTGGTTTCCACCAGAGGTGTTAGCCATCATCAAGAACGGAAGGGTGTTCTCGGGTGGCAAGCGCCATCATGAGATTGTGGCATCCCTGCTGCCAGACGGTGCGGAATGGATAGACATCACAGTGCCGTTGGATGACGTCTTTGAGCGATACCGAAGTCTCGGCGACAAGACTGCCGAGCATCCTTTAGTGGTCTTCGCCAGCGGCGACCCGCTGTTCTTTGGCTTTGCCAATACCATCAGGCGCAAGATGCCGGAGGCAGAGGTCGTGGTTTATCCCACCTTCAACTCCCTGCAGATGCTGGCCCACAAGTTGGTGATGCCCTACCACGACATGCGCATTGTCTCGCTCACAGGCCGTCCCTGGCCGGAATTCGACAGAGCATTGATTGAAAGAGCATCCAAGATAGGCGTCCTCACGGACCGCGAACATACACCCGCCACCATTGCCCGGCGTATGCTGGATTACGGCTACACCTATTATAATATGCACGTCGGAGAGCACTTGGGAAACCCGGAGCGTGAGAAAATAACGACACTATCACTCGAAGAAGCCGCAAAGAGGGAATACGCCATGCCCAACTGCGTGATACTCGACGGAAAAACAGTCGAGCACAAGGGGCTTTACGGTATTCCTGACAGTGCGTTTGCACTCCTGGACGGCAGAGAGAAAATGATTACCAAGATGCCCATCCGGCTCTTGACGCTCCAAGCCCTCGAACTGCCCCAACGACAGGTGTTCTGGGACATCGGCTTCTGCACGGGAAGCGTCTCCATCGAGGCCCGCCTGCTATTTCCCCATGTTCAGATAGAAGCCTTCGAGATCAGGCCTGAATGCGAAACCATCATCCAAGAGAATGCCCGTCGCTTTGGTGCGCCAGGCATTGGCATACATATCGGTGACTTCCTTGCCACGGACATCTCCGGACTTCCTCGTCCTGATGCCGTCTTCATCGGTGGACACGGGGGCCGTCTGAAGGGCATCATGGCGAAAGTCCTGACGGTTATGAGTGCCGACGGAGTGATGGTGCTTAACAGCGTGGTAGCCCCCAAGGTACTTACCGACAGCCACCGTCTCTGGGATGAAGCATGCACAGAACTGGGACTGCGGCAGGAACCGCCGACAAGCATACAACTTAACGACAATCATCCAATAACGATACTAAAATGCAGAAGATAGCCATCATACAGGTGAGCGAGGCCGGCAGCGAGATAGCCGCTACGCTGAAACACCAGCTGGGTGCCGTAACCATTCAGCGCACAGCTGTTGGCAAGGAATGGAAAAAACAGGATGCCTTCGTATTCATCGGAGCCATGGGCATCTGTGTCAGGACGATAGCGCCCTATATCCAAGACAAGCACGAAGACCCTGCCGTGGTCTGTGTCGACAGTCTTGGCAAGCATGCAGTAGCCGTGCTCTCAGGACATGTAGGCGGTGCCAATGAACTGACGCGCCAGATTGCAGCGCTGACGGGTGCCCGAGAGGTCATCACCACCCAGAGCGACAATGCCGGACTATGGGCGCTCGACACTTTTGAGAAGCGTTTCGACTGGCCTGTTGCCAGCGACATCGACGACATGAACGACTGCATCTTCGCCTTCGTCAATCGCAAGCCCACAGCCCTGTTGTTGGAGGCTCGTGACGAAGGTACCGACTATCTGGAGTCGACGAAGCCTGACCATGTTACCATCATCAACGACATCAGCGAGGCCGACCCTCGCAAATACAAGCTGCTCATCACCGTGTCGCCCTTTATGCGCCATGCACCAGAGGGCATGCTCGAACTGCATTTCGTGCCGATGGTAGGCACCGTTGGCTTTGGCCTGGCTCATCATCCTGACGACTACGAATGTATCTACGACGAGATAGACGAGGCTTTTGCCCGTCGCGGCATCCTGCCTTGTGCACACAAGTATTGTACCATCGACGTGAAAGAGGGCGAGGAGTTCTGCGTGATGCTCGAAGAGGAATACGACGAAGAGGTCGTCTTTTTTACTGCCGACGAACTTGCAGCTGTCGATGTTCCCAATCCCAGCGAGACTGTCGCCAAACACGTGGGTACTCCCAGTGTCTGCGAAGCGGCAGCCATTCTTGGCTCCAACAATGGCAAACTCATCATTCCCAAGGTGAAGGGCAAGAACTGGACCGCCGCCCTCGCCATCGACAGTAAGCATCTACAGACCCACCCCCAGCCCCTCCCTGCGAGGGAGGGGAGTGGTTACTCACAAGACGAAAAAGTCGCGGAAAAGCATTCTACTCCCCTCCCTCACAGGGAGGAGCAAGGTGGTGGGTCTATCGAAATCGTCGGTGCCGGCCCTGGCGACCCTGACCTTGTCAGCGTCCGGGGCAGGAAGATGCTGGAGCAGGCCGACCTTATCTTATATGCCGGTTCCCTCGTCCCCAAAGCCCTGACCGAGTGCCACAAACCGGGTGCTGTGGTGCGCTCCTCTGCCGACATGAACCTTGAAGAGCAATGCGCCCTGATGAAGGAGCACTACGACAAAGGGCACTTCATCGTCCGTCTGCATACCGGCGACCCCTGCATCTTCGGAGCCATACAGGAACAAATGGCTTTCTTCGATGCCAACGGTATGGACTACCATATCACCCCGGGCATATCGTCGTTCCTCGCTGCCGCTGCCGAGTTGCGTTCGCAGTTTACCATTCCTGAGCGCACACAGACCATCATCCTCACCCGTGGCGAAGGCCGCACACCCATGCCCGAAAAGGAACAGCTGCACCTGTTGGCCCGTAGCCAGAGCACCATGTGCATCTTCCTCTCTGCGTCCATCGTCGACGACGTACAGCGCGAACTCCTACAGGAATACCCCGAGGACACGCCCGTTGCCGCCTGCTATCACCTCACATGGCCTGACCAGCGCATCTATCGCGGTGTTCTGAAAGACCTCGCCAAGATAGTCCACGACAACCACCTCACCCTCACTACCATGCTCGTCGTAGGCGAGGCCATCGACAACCGTCAAGGTCTTTCCGCCCTTTACGACAAGCACTTCACCCACCTCTTCAGACAAGGCGACGCTTCATGATATTGGTATTCGGGGGAACGACGGAAGGGCGCAAGGCCGTGGAGGTGCTGGAAGAGGCGGGCAATGCCTACTATTACAGCACCAAGACAGGTGAGCAAAATATCACCCTGCATCATGGTATTCGTATCGATGGTGCACTGAATGTTGAGTCGATGCGGGCTTTTTGTTGTGAGCACGACATACGACTAATCGTGGACGCTGCCCATCCCTTCGCCTTACGACTGCATGAGACAATAGCCGATGTGGCGGCTGGTTTGCAGATTGCCGTCATCCGCTACGAGCGCATCTATCCTCCGCGAGACCCCGACATCACATGGATTGACGACTACGCCGACATCATAGCATCGGACTTACGCGGACTTACGCTGTTGGCAACGACTGGTGTTCAGAGCATCAGTAAACTGAAGTGGTTGGAGTCAAAGGGTGTCAAGGTCATCTATCGCATTCTGAATCGCGAGAGCAGCATTCTGTCGGCCCACCAGCAGGGAGCCAGCGATGACCAGTTGTGCTATTATGAGGATGATTGCCTGCCCGATGCTGATGCCATTCTCCTCAAGGAAAGCGGAATCAGCGGTGGTTTTGTCGGGAAGGTTTCATCTGCCCGCAAGAAGGGTATGCGTATCATCGCCCTCAAGCGACCGGATATGACGCAGCGGATTGCATCGCCACACTCTCATGGAGAGAACCGCCCCCGCTGTGTAACCCGCTGTGTCAACGGTCCCTACGGTCTGCGCCGTGCTGTTGAGAGGCTGCTGCCGGACTTCTTCCCCTTGCATAGTGGGCTGACGACGGGAACGTGTGCCACTGCGGCAGCCATTGCCGCGACCCATCGGCTGCTCTATGGCGAGACGCCGGCAGAGGTCCCTGTGACATTGCCCAATGGCGAAACGCTCAGTGTTGCCGTCGGTTTTGCCGACGGCCATGCCTACTGCATCAAGGAAGCTGGCGACGACCCGGACGTGACAAATGGCATCGAAATCCGAGCCACTGCGACTCATAGTGATTCGCACCACCCACTTGTCGAAATCTCTGCCGGCGAGGGTGTGGGGCGCTTTACGCTGCCGGGCTTCGACTACCCTCCGGGCGAGCCAGCCATCAACAAAGGCCCTCGCGAAATGCTGCGTGCCAACATCAAGGCAAATGTAAAGATTACCATCAGCGTGCCTAACGGCGAGGAGATTGCCAAGCGGACGTTCAATCCCCGTCTGGGCATCGAGGGCGGTATCTCGATTATCGGTGTCTCGGGCATCGTGAAGCCATTCTCGGAAGAAGCCTTCATCGACAGCATCCGCAAATGCGTACAGGTAGCCTTGGCCAGCGGCACCGACCGCATCGTCATCAATAGCGGTGGCAAGAGCGAGCGTTTCGTCAAGTCCCTCTACCCCACTCTGCCGCAGCAGGCCTTCGTGGAGTACGGCAACTACATCGGCGAGACCCTGAAAATCATCAACGACCTCTCACCCCTCCACTCACCGCTCCAAGTGACCCTTGGCGTGATGCTGGGCAAGGCCGTCAAATTAGCTGCTGGTAATCTGGACACCCATAGTCGTAAGACGACGATGGACAAGGCGTTCATTCAACAGATGCTACAGGAGGCAGGCATCAGCATCGACATCAGCGACATGACGCTGGCCCGCGAACTCTGGGAACGCATCCCCGAATGCCAGCGTATTCCTTTTGCCCGTGTGGTCATCCGCCATTGTGCCGAGCATTGCACTCCCCTGCTGACGCATGGCCAACTGACTATTCTGCTGATTGACGACGACGGAACAATACACTCGCTATGACCGGGGCACCGACGAGTGCCGTGACGCTGTTGACGGGCAGCGCACCCTCGAATCCGGGCATGCGGGCGATGAAGTTGCAAAGCAATGCCAACGCCGCACCACATAGCGCGGTGGCGGGCATCAGGATGCGGTGGTCGCTGGTGCGGAAAATGGCACGCGTCAGGTGCGGCACAGCCAGACCGATGAACATAATGGGTCCGCAATAGGCCGTGACGATAGCCACAAGCACACCGCTGGAGATGATGACCAGCATACGACTGCGGCGGATGTTCAGACCCAGATTGGCGGCATAGCGGTCGCCGAGCAGCATCAGGTTCATGTCCTTCACCAGCAGGCAGGCCAACGGCAACAGGATGCACATCAGCACGATGAACAGCACCATCTCGTCGCCAGAGACGCGGCTGAACGAGCCCAGTCCCCAGACCACGAAAGCCTTCACGTCCTCCTCGGGCGACAGGAACTTCAGCACGCCGATGATGGCGTTGGCTAAGTAGCCAATCATCACACCTATGATTAACAAAGTGACGTTGCCCTTCACCTTCTGCGAAATCCATAGTATCAGCGACAGCACCGCCAAGGCCCCGATGATGGCGGCGATGCTCATGGCTGCTTCACCCAAGTAGCCGAGTCGGCTCAATGCCACGCCGCCTAACTGTCCCGACAGCAGGACGACGAAAGCCACGCCCAGTGCCGAGCCGTTGGATATGCCCAGCACGGAGGGACCAGCCAGCGGATTGTGGAATACCGTCTGCATCTGCAGTCCGCTGACGGCGAGTCCTGCCCCCGCAACGATGGCCGTGAGTGCCTGCGGCAAACGACTACTGATGACGATGTTCGTCCATATCTCGTTGTCGTTGGCACCACACAGGATGCGGCAGACCTCTGCTACGGGAATGCGTACCGTGCCGAGCAGGAGGTTCACCACCAGCAGGACGGCAATGGACACGAACAATACGATAAACTTCGAGACCCTCATGTTATTATATATTTTTTATTTTATATTTAGGGTGAAGCCCGCTTTAGTAGTCTGTAGTAGGTCGGTTCGTAGTCGGCACCGACGAGTTCGGGATGGAAGATGGCAACGAAGTCCTTCAGCAGCACGTCGGGTTGGACAGGGGTAATCTCGTAGTATGCCTGCTGCTTCATGTTGCAATAGATGACTTTCCGTTCCTTGAAGGCCTTGAACAGTTCGTTGCGGGGCTCGCTGGCTTTGAGGGCTTCATACGAGAAGTCGCCCTCATAACTGTTCAGGATGCGCCAGTAGTCGGCATTGGCCGAGAGGGCATACATCTTCTCAAACTCCAAGTTCTCGCCGCTGGTCTCGTCGTCGTTGATGACGTAGTCTGCACCAGCATCGCGAAAGATTTGTGCCAGATAATTCTTGCCGCCCACGGCATGCCAAGTGCCATAGTGCATCTCGCCGCTGGTGACGGTGGGACGTGTCGACACCTTGCTGGCCTTTTCCTTCAGGTCGTTATAGCGCTGCTCGATACCTGCAAAAACCTCGCTCGCCTCGCGCTCCTTGCCGATGAACATGCCCACAAACTTAATCCACTCCGCCTGTCCCAGCGGGTCCAGCTCCTTATAGCCCAGATGCGGCACCAGCGTGATGCCCGTCTCCTTGATGGCATCGTAGCCGCCACGCTTCGAGGGCGAGATGAAGATGACGTCAGGATTGGCGGCAAGCACCAGTTCGGTGTCGAACTCACCCTCCATACCAATCTTCACTATCTTGCCTTCCTTCACGCGCTGGAGGATGTCCTTGTTGAACAGGTTCTTCGTACCCGTGATGCCCTTCACCACATCGTGGGCGTCGAGCACGGTGAAGTTCGACAACTGCAGGGCCGTCATGCAGATGGTGCTCTTGATGGGCACGCGTATCTTCGTATAGCCGCCGGGTACCTCAACATCGTCGGCGTGCACCAAGGCGAAGTGTTCGTGCTTGCCGACATCCACCAGACGGATGTCGCCCGAGTCGCGTACACTAAAGCCCTTGGCATATTTCACTTCGATGGTGACGATACTGTCAGTAGTTTCTCCGTTCGTTTCTTGTGACTTGGCACTTTTCCCTTCACAGGCACAAAGCAGGACGGCGATGATGACGAAAAAGGATAGTTTCTTCATTGTTTTATCATGATTTAAGTATTTCGTATATTCGTTCGATGTCTACATGCCGGCGAACGTGATCAGCCAGTTTGTTATACTGTTCATCCTTGAATGCAGCCAGACTTTGTACGGGTCTGGAATCGTGCGACATATCCTGAAGCAGGTGTTCAATGACGGGGGCATTGTCGAGGAAGCCGTGGATATAGGTGCCGATGCAATGGTCGCCCATAACGACTCTCTCACCTTCCACCTCTATGCCCTCACCACTATAGGACACGCCCTGATGTATCTCGTAGCCCTGACAAGTCTGTCCGTTGAATTGGAAGGTGACCTGACGGGTCGTCTTTTCGGCAGTCATCGTGGTATGGACGGGCAGAATGCCGAGACCGGGCAGGCTCATCACCGTGCCCTCTATGCCGTCGGGGTCGCTGACGGTCTGACCCAGCATCTGATAGCCGCCACAGATGCCGATAACCATCTTGCCCTCACGATGGGCCCTGCGGATAGCCTGGGCACAACCGTTGCGGCGCAATTCCAAGAGGTCGTCAAGCGTCGACTTCGTACCCGGCAGGATGATGATGTCGGCCTGCTGGATGTCGGAAGTATTGTTGGTGTAGAAGAGGTTGACCCTCGGGTCGCGCTCCAGGGCATCGAAGTCGGTATAGTTGCTGATATGCCGCAACAGCACCACGGCAATATTCACCTTGCCCTCGGCCAGTTGGCGGCGCTTCTGTTCCAGGGCCACGCTGTCCTCCTCGTCGATGAATATATCTTTATAATAAGGTATCACGCCCAGCACGGGTACGCCACATATCTCCTCCAGCATCTTTCTGCCGCCGTCGAAGAGGCGCATGTCGCCACGGAACTTGTTGATGATGACACCCTTGATGAGCTGGCGGTCTTCCGGCGATTGCAACATGATGCTGCCATAGACGGAGGCAAAGACGCCGCCCCGGTCGATGTCACCCACCAGTATGACGTCAGCCTTCGCATGACGCGCCATCGACATGTTCACCAGGTCGCGGTCTTTCAGATTGATCTCGGCAATGCTCCCCGCCCCTTCCATCACAATGGGATTGTAGCGCGAGGCCAGCCGGTCGAAAGCATCGCAGACCTCCTTCCGGAAATCTATTTCCCCTCCCCTTTGTGAGGAGTTTGGGGTAGGCTTCCAATAGTCGTATGCATCCTTGTTGCCCATGGGCTTTCCGTTGAGCACCACTTGTGAGGTATGGTCAGAGCTCGGCTTCAGCAATAGCGGGTTCATGTCGGTATGACAAGGAATCCCCGCCGCCTCGGCCTGCACAGCCTGGGCACGGCCTATCTCCAGCCCCTCAGGCGTGGCATAGCTGTTGAGCGCCATGTTTTGTGCCTTGAAGGGTGCAGGATGGTAGCCGTCCTGCCGGAAGATGCGACAGAAGGCAGCAGCAACGATACTCTTGCCGACATCGCTCCCCGTTCCGGCAAACATCACAGGATGTAAATATCTCTCATTCATCGAATGTCATATCGTAAACTTCAAACTTCAAAATACAAATGCGTATAGCTCGCCAGCACATTCTTATAACGGAAAACGGGCGTGTTGACCGCCTCGCCCTTGGCATTATACACCTGGGTAACCGATGGCGGCACCTCGCCCAAGAATTGCGTATAGTGGAACTCATGGCCTCTATACTCCTTCCCGTCGAGCACGAAGCGGCGATAGCCTAATGAAAGCTTGCGGTCTCGCTCACGAGCCGTTATCCGATAAGGCAGAACGCCACACATCGCATACGCTCCGTCGTCCGTCACAATGCTCTGGCAGAGATACATCATTCCTCCACACTCAGCAATGATTCTTCCCCCCCCTTCGGCATAGTCCCTGATAGCCTTACGGCATGCCTCGTTGTTCACCAGTGCCTCCAGATGCTTCTCTGGATAGCCGCCCGGCAGATAGAGCAAGCCGACGTCCTCGAACGAGGGCACATCGTGCTCCGGGTCAAAAAAGCGTGCCCCTGCAAAACTGTCTATCGTCTCCTGGTAGATAAAGGAGAACGACTCCTGATTGCGCGCTATGAGATATGCTGATTTCATGCTGCAAAGATAATCAATTTATTCGACACGGCAAAGGATGTCCAAACCTTTTTGAGAGGTACGGCAAAGCGAATAGTTAAAATATTATAAATACTCGGAGCATTCTCTATTCTTTATACTTTTATATAAATAAAAAGTAGTACCTTTGCAGCCGATTTAGTCCGTGGTGGCTCAATGAAGTTGTTGCACGAGGCAGCACGCCATGCGGAAAAACCCGTTAAACAATTAATAAACAACAATGTACGCAATTGTAGAAATCAACGGTCAGCAGTTTAAGGTTGAGGAGGGCAAGAAGCTCTTCGTAAACCACATAAAGGATGTGGAAGCCGGTAAAACTGTTGAATTCGACAAGGTACTGCTTGTCGACAATGAAGGTTCAGTACAGGTAGGCGCACCCACCGTAGCAGGTGCAAAGGTAGTATGCGAAGTGGTTAATCCGCTCGTAAAGGGTGAGAAGGTCATCGTGTTCAAGATGAAGCGTCGCAAGGACTCTCGCAAGAAGAACGGTCACCGTCAGCAGTACACCCAGGTAGAAGTTAAATCAGTAATCGCTTAAAACGTAGGAGGAACAA
>CAMHJQ010000051.1 GCA_946185485.1 uncultured Prevotellaceae bacterium
CCGCGACCCCAACCTTGGCAAGGTTGTGCTCTACCAACTGAGCTATTTCCGCATTCAAAACCTTTTTAAAAGTGCATCTCTCTCGATTGCGGATGCAAAGGTACAACTTTTTTCGGAACCTGCAAATTTTTTCTCTGTTTTTTTTCAAAAAAACGTCCTTTTCTGCATTTTAGCCCCTAATTGCCACCCACTGCATGCAAGAAAGTCCTCAAAATGACGAAAAATACATAATAATAACTATGACAATAAATTTTTAATTATATTTTTTTGTGTTATGTTGAAAAATCCGTACCTTTGGAGGCAAATTACTATTCTATGACACAACTAAGCATTATTGTTCCCGTCTATAACGTAGAGCCCTACATCCGGACCTGCATGGAGAGCATCTTCAGGCAAGGCTTAGACGAGACGTGCTTTGAAGTCATTATAGTAAACGACGGAAGTACGGACCGTAGCATGGAGGTCATTCAGGACATCATCAGTCAGCACTCCAATATTACGGTTGTCAATCAAGAAAACCTTAGTCTGTCAGTAGCTCGCAACAAAGGCATTTCCATTGCCAAGGGTGAGTACATTCTGATGCCGGACTCCGATGACTTACTCATTGAGAACAGCCTCAAGCCATTGCTGGAGAAGGCGCTGGAAACTAAAGTAGACCTTGTTGTTGCCGACTTTCTTGAAATTGAAGACAAAGATATGTCTAAGTTCACCGGAGTCGTTCAAAAAGAGTTTTCCGTACAAGAGAAAACAGGCCAACTACTCTTTTTAGAAGACCTGAATCCACGCCAATGCTATGTATGGCGAACACTTTTCAGAAGAGAATTTCTCCATGATAATCACATTAGTTTTATCCGTGGTATCTACCTTCAAGATGTTCCTTTTACGCACAAATGTTATTTAAATGCTCAGAGATGCCTAAGAACAACATGGTTGCTTAATATCTATAGGAAGAACCGTCCAGGAGCGGCGACAACATTTTTCAATGTTGAAAAATCGAGAAGCTATTCTATAGCAATGGCTGCCACATGGAATTTAAGGATGATTATGGGGCTTTCTCCCGAGGTACTATATAAATTAGAAGAAGATGTATATATGACTTTTACTGAGATGGTATATCATACTATATATATGCTGAAAAAAAGAGGAGACAGACACAAAGTCTTTGATATTTTGAAGTTTGAAGCTCCCCAACTGGATTTCACCCATGGAACCAAACAAAAGGTGACATCCTTCATGATTCGGCATCTGCCATATCTCTATATTGATCTCTTTTATTTATACGGTCAACTCGTATATAGAAAAGTATGGAAAATATGGGCTCGCCAGTAAATCCCCTCAAAAAATCTACCGACTTTCAATTCCAAGACAAACGGATTGATATACAGTCTCCCCACTCTTTCATAACAACATCCTGTTGACATCTTGCTGTGGTGCAAGGGTATGATAATCTTTCTTCGTGTATCGAAATATCCTTTTTTCAGATAAATCCCAAGTTGAAGTTCACAAATGGATTAAAACACAAAATGGAATCATTTATACTCAAATCGTCATCCAACCTATATTTGAACTTGAGAGAATAGAATAGGAAATGGATTAAACGTCAACGAAGAACCGAACGATAGGCTGCCTCCCACTCTTTCATAATTTTCTCTTTCTTATATTTGGCTGCAGCCTGATAACCTCTTTCACCAATTTTCAGCCTTTCTGCATGATGAGTAATCATCCATTCCATTTTATTTGCCAAATCGTCCACTGTCAGTTCACACAACATTCCCGTAACGCCATTCTCTATAATTTCTCCAGGACCATACGGACAATTAGTTGACAAAACTGGTAGTCCACATGCCATTGCTTCAATTATGACCAGACTAAAACCTTCAAAATCAGAACTGGAAACAAAGAACTGACTGGTCAGGAACTCTTCAGCAATATTATCTGTCCGAGGATGCAGGAGCACTTTACCTTCAAGCCCAAATGCTTTAATCATACTTTCCAAGATGTCCCTATCCTCTCCATCTCCATACACATCAATATACCATTCAGGAAACTTGTCAGCTACCTTACTAAAGGCTTCTATCATTCTGTCAAAACGCTTTGGAGCATAAAGTTGACCTGCACAGACTATTCTGTTATCTATACGACGATAATGCGAAACATCTTCGATATAGAATGACAATGGATTAGGGACGACCTTTACATTTTTTACATATCGACTCCAGAACCTGGCATCGCCATTTGTCAATGCTATTATTAGACGACAATTCTTTAACGTCCAAAGAAAATGTCTAACAAGCAATCTGTGTAACCCCACCTTATTACTATTGTCATAATAAAATGCCGAATGAGACTCTACAATAATGGGAACTAAATTGTTCAATTGCATAATCTCACTCATGAAATCCTGTGAATAGGCTGTCGTTGTCAGAATATCAGGTTGAAAATCCCTTACCACGGAGAGGATACGCTTGTAGAAAACCTTTTTCATTTTCCATGTTTCTACAAGTCTCTTGATGATTGAATACTTATACAACTGATAATACTTACAGTCCAAATCCCTATGTTGTGTTTGAGGACTCAATAGAAAGGCAAAAGGATGGTCACCCTGTTCATATGTCAGCATCAGGACTGCATGTCCCTGCTCTGAAAAGAAATTGGCCTTGTCAATAAAAGTACGCTCTACTCCATGTGCATTCGCCAAAGACCGAATAAGAAATAATATCCTCATAGCAAAAAACTAAACAAGTTTTTTTATATTACCAAAAATCCCCATCATCCAAATTGATATAGATGAGGGAAAAACGCCTAATGAATATAATGCAAGATTTTTCACCCTCCAACCATTCAAACTCATCACCTCCATCAAAGACAAGGGTGAGCGCATGACATCGCGGATTTCACGATTAGTAAAGGGGGGCGTTGTAATTTTCCTTTCTTTCAGAATGGCACAGACCATATAAAGGTGTGTCATCATCACCTTATACAACCATTTATGGAAATAAGGTTTTGATTTCACACGATCACTATTCTGCTTCACTTCATCCATGGCACAAAGTGTCTTAAGAATCTCCTCCTTATCAATATGTTCACGTTTCTTGAAATTGGATAGCGAACCATAGCGGCAATAATAGAAATACGTAACATCAGGCAACATGACGACACGAGTCACGTAGGTCGGCAGATCTATGGTTGTAGAAAAGTCTTCCCAATAGTTTACCGCCTTATGTCGTATATTGTTTTTCAAGTATATATCTCTTTTTATCAGGAAGTTCCATGTGTTTGCCTGAAGAAATCCATACTCACTATAAACACGGTCAGCAAATTCATTTTCTTTTAGAAACACCATTGGAGCATAACAAGCATCTGTCTTTTTTGTTTCGCCATCAAATTGTTCAATTCGCTGATAGGAGCCATAGACCATGTCAGCATCATAACGTATAGCCTGCTGATATAACAGTTCTATGGCATCAGGGGCAATGGAATCATCAGCGTCTAAATGATAGAGATACTTACCACAAGCCTCCTCAATGATACGATTACGGGCACGCCCCAGTCCACCATTCTGCGGCTGGCGGACTATACGAATATCCTTGCCACGAGGATGGTTCTGCTGGTATTCACGAACAATATCCATGGAACTGTCAGTTCCACAATCATCCAGGACCAGAAATTCAATGTTCTGGAACGTCTGCGCCAAAGCCGAATCCATGGTCAGGCGAATGTACTTCTCTACGTTATAGACTGGAATTCCTATCGTTACTTCGTAATTCATATCAGTCTGTATATCGGGATAATTTATCTATGACCTTTTGCATCTGGTTTTTCCACGTCAAGTGCTCCACAGTCTTTCGGATGTCGGCTGGCTGCATCGTGAAACGTCTCACAAAGTCCACAATCTTCTGAATGTCAATAGGTGACTCATCGGCAGGAGCCTTCATGACGTAGGGCTGCATGTCGAAGTCGCTGTCCTGCTCACTATATATAAAAGGTATGCCACGGGTGGCATACTCCCGATTCTTCAGTGTCTTGATGACAGTAATGCCACTGCGGTGGCGACCAAGGGAACCAATGGCAAACTGGCACTGGTTGAACACCTCCGTCAGGGCGTCACCAAACAGCTGACCATGGAAAATTACTTTATCGTGTATCTGGTATTTATCCAACAACGGCTTAAAGACGTTATTCATGTGACTTGGATGCACACCACCCACCACGTGGAAGTACACATCAGGCTGTTGGTCTGACTTCTGGCTTTCATATTCTCCTATACCAGCTATCAGGCGATCAAACGCATGCCAGGGATGAACCTCAGCAACACCAATCAGATGTAAGGAAGAACTGCTGGCTGCCGGTTGAAGATGATGCAAGGGAATACTTTCGAAGTCTACACCATTGCTGATACGAATAGTACGCTGACCGAAGATTTCCTCTGCATCAGAGAAGGTCACCACAGCGTCCATGAGTGGATAAAGGCTGTTGCGAAAGAGCTGGTCTATCTTCAGTCCTACGCGCATCTTCCATTCAAAGTTCTTGAATTCCGTATCGTATGGATAGGTGGGTATCTCTGTCACGGCATGAATACCAGCCTTTCTGAGCTTCTTGAAAAAGCGGATAAGGATAGGATTGGCATTCTGGAAACAACGCGCATAGACTAACTCAATGTGGTGAACCAGACAATACTGACAGATGGCAGCATAGTCCAACCGCTGGTAAAGCCCTGCCATCATACCTGTGCCATAGTCGGCAATAACCTCATTGTCCACATAGCGGCAACGATGGCCCTCTGGCGAAAAGTCATAGTAGCACAGGTGCACCTCATGACCGTTTTCGCGCAATCCTTTCACCTGATAGTGTATCTTCTTCGAGATACCGCTATGATCCGAGAAGCCATGATAGACTAAGAATAATATCTTCATTCATGTTTTTTAGTTGTGCAAATTTAGCTAAAAAACCACAAACAGCAAAATAATCGGGAAAAAAAATGGATATTACAAAAAAAAAACACTATTTTTGCAAGTAAAAAAAGACAAATGCTATGAATATTGCTTATATCATGTATCCCGGTGCTTGCTACATGGGAGCGAGCGATGGCACCAAAATGCAGGCAGACATATGGATAAAGGAGCTTGAACGCAAAGGTCACCATGTGCAACGTATCAATCCTTGGGGACATTATGACTGGAGAGAATTTGACATTATACATGTATTCGGTCTTGGATTATGGAACTACGATTTGATACATTGGGGTAGTGGTCTAAACCACAACTTTGTTTTTTCACCCATTATCGACTCCAACACCCCAATGTGGAAATACCGATTGGCGACGCACTTTGGCTGCAAACGGCTAAGGCTCTTTACACAGAACTATGCTCTTCGTCAATTAGTACCAGACATCAAGCTATTCTTGGCCAGAACTGAATACGAGGCAGACTATCTACGCAACGGCTACGGCATTGATGACAAGAAAATAGCAATAGTACCACTCTCATATCGTAACGACCACTATGACAGCCATATAACTAAAGAGCCATTCTGTCTTTTTGCAGGAACAATGACGCAACCCCGAAAGAATGTTCCCAAACTCATCGAAGCAGCTAAGAAGTATGGTTTTCCTCTAAAACTAGTAGGCAACAAAGGCAACGCACAATCGGAAGCCAAGCTGCGACAACTTATAGGAGATAAAAAAAACATCGAAATACTTGGTTTTGTCAGCGATGAAGAACTGACTTCACTCTACAACCGCGCAAAGGTCTTTGCGCTCCCCAGTCTAAACGAAGGAGTCGGATTAGTTGCCCTTGAAGCAGCCATTCATGGCTGCAACATTGTCATCACCAATCTGGGAGGTCCAAAAGAGTATTACTCAGAGGGAAGTGCGTTCTTGATTAATCCATACGATGTGGACGACATTGGGCAAGCCATCATAAAAGCTCTTGAAGATAACACTTCACAACCAGGGCTTCGTAAACAGTTGATGGAGTTGTACAATGTATCAACATGTACTGACCTGCTTATTGAACAATACCAGAAAGTAATATCTACCTAAAGAATACTAATTAATCTCGGTCTTCCAATACGCGAAATTTCTGACGACGTCGTTGAAGTTCGGCTAAATCGAGGTCGACAGACAGCGTCTGCACCTGATGGCGACGGCATTGGGCAACCGTCTTTCCGTATGCATCAACGACGACACTGGCACCGGCATAGTGGGAATAGTGATCGTCACCGACGCGGTTGACGCCAATCACATAGCACTGATTTTCGATGGCACGGGCTCGGGTCAGCAAGTGCCACGCAGACTGACGGGATTCAGGCCAGTTGGCGACGATGACAATAGTGTCGTACTCACGACCAGTAGCATAGCGGCTCCAACAAGGAAAGCGCAGGTCATAACAGGTCAGCAGGAGCAGGCGGAACCCGGCATAGCTGACAATAGTATGTTCCTGACCTGGAGTATAATAGCGGTCTTCGTGACCATAGGTAAAGAGGTGGTGTTTGTCATAATAGGAAACGGTATCTAAACGCCCGTCCACGAAGTAATGGCGATTGCGATAGCTACCGTCCGGCAGATGAACAGCCAGACTGCCACAAATAGCGCACTGGCGATGAGCCGCCTCATCCCTCATCCACTGAAGAGCAGGATTACCCGACTCCTCCGCAGCAACACCCTCCGGTTCCGTTGCAAATCCTGTACTCCACATTTCAGGTAACACATACAGGTCGCTTTCCTCAGAATCGGCAAGCAGACAGGCAGCATCGCGGATGTTCTGTTCGGGTTGCGCCCAATGGATGTCAGTTTGGAGCAGTGAGACTTTCAACGGTTTAAAATTCAAGTAATTGAGTTGACGTTTTACCATCTCTTCCGACTATCACCTCCACCAGATAGCAGGAGGCTCCATCAGGAATGCAGAGCGAAGTATTGAAATGAAATCCTTTGGCATCGGTCTTGGCGTACTGCATGTCGTTGAGGACGGTCTGCGGCAGGATATTCTTCGGAACATGACGCTCAAAGAACTGCTTGCGGAAGTCGCGTGAGAACAATTGCGTTGCTCCCTGGAAGATACTGAGGTGGATGATGTTGTCGTAATAGACATTCTCCACATCCAGCCCGTCTTCATTGAGCGTATGCTTGGACACCTTATATTTAGTAGGATTAACAGCCACGTAGAGGTGAAAACGCTCATTGTCGTAGAACACCACGGTATCCCGTTTGAGCACTTCTGTGAGTGTGAGAATCTGGGGCTTGTCCGGCATCTGGGCGGCTAACGAATCGTCTGGCTGTTCCGTATTCTTATAAAACTTCATCGTCTCGCCACCCTGGCTCTTAAACCATAGTACATGCTCGGTTTGCTTCTCAATGAAATAGCGTACCGAGCTTCCTATGTAAAGTGTATCACCAACGACCTTAAAAGCTGCCGGCATCGAAGTGGAGTCGGCATAATAGATGGTGTCGCCCTTCATGCGAAAGACAAGAGTCTCCGTATCTTCCTCCAGCCAAGCACCTTGCAAAAGCTTTTTGGCTTCCTGGCTTTCTTCTTGCTCTGACACAGGCGAAGACTGTTGTCCACATCCCGCAATCAGCAGGACAGCAATGAGGGGTAATATCGTTCTCAGTATATTCATTTATTTTCCTATGCAGTGGTATTCAAAGCCGTTCTCCTCGAGGTCTTCCACGTCGAAGATGTTACGGCCGTCAATGACAAGCGGATGGTTCATGGCTTTACGGATGACAGCCCACGACGGCAGGCGGAATTCCTTCCACTCGGTGAGCAGCAACAGGGCGTCAGCATCCAGAACAGCGTCATACATGTCATTGCAATATTTGACGTCATCACCGATACGTCGCTTGCACTCCGGCATGGCTACTGGGTCGTAGGCACGAATCTGGCAACCTGCATCCAGCAGCAACTGAATCATCACCAATGCCGTGGACTCACGCATGTCGTCGGTTTCTGGCTTGAACGACAGTCCCCACATGGCTATACACTTGCCCTTCAGTGCCTCCTTGCTGCCGAAAGCCTTCACGAGTTTTTCAAACAGGATACTCTTCTGACGTTCATTGACGCGCTCGACAGCCTTCAGTACCTCCATGGAATAGCCGTTTTGGTCGGCAGTCTTGATGAGTGCCTTCACATCCTTGGGGAAACAGGAACCGCCATAGCCGCAGCCGGCATAGAGGAATTTGCGTCCGATACGGGTATCAGCACCAATACCGGCACGCACCATGTTCACGTCTGCACCAACACGTTCGCACAGGTTGGCAATATCGTTCATGAACGAGATACGGGTAGCCAGCATCGAGTTGGCTGCATATTTAGTCATCTCCGCCGATGGGATGTCCATGAAGATGACGCGGAAGTTATTGAGCAGGAATGGCTTATACAGCTTGGTCAGCACCTTCTTGGCCCGCTCGCTCTCCACACCTACCACTACACGGTCGGGAGACATAAAGTCCTTGATGGCATTACCTTCCTTGAGGAATTCCGGGTTGCTGGCTACATCAAACTCCAAGTCTTGCATACCACGCTTGACCAGTTCCTCTTCTATGGCTTTCCTGACCTTACGGGCCGTGCCCACAGGAACGGTAGACTTGGTGACAACCACGACATAATGATTCAGGTTCTGACCGATAGTCCGCGCTACCTGAAGGACATATTTCAAGTCTGCCGATCCGTCTTCGTCAGGCGGTGTGCCGACAGCAGAGAACACAATCTGCACGTCGTCGAGGACTGAAGCCAAGTCGGTAGTAAACTCCAAACGGCCCGCACTTACATTCTTCTTGACCATCTCATCCAGACCTGGCTCATAGATGGGAATCTGTCCATCCTTCAGCCGTTCTATCTTACTTGCGTCAGTGTCAACACAAACGACGTGGGCACCCGTCTCAGCAAAACATGTTCCAGATACCAAACCCACGTAACCTGTTCCTACTATTGCTATATTCATACGTTTTTATAGTTGTAATAAGTTATCATTAATCAAAAAGCTCCGCATCCTGCAAAAACGGCTGTTTCAAATCCTTCTCGCTGGTCATCACCTGATTGATGTCTATAGGCCATTGGATGTTCAGCGTAGGGTCGTTCCAACGGATGCCGGCTTCTGCCGCGGGCGCATATACATTATCTACTTTATAAGTAAATATTGCCTCTGGCGAGAGCACCAGGAAGCCATGGGCAAAACCACGGGGAATAAAAAGCTGTCGCTTATTATCCTCACTGAGCTCTACCATAATGTGCTGGCCGAACGTAGGACTGCTGCGCCGGATGTCCACAGCCACGTCAAGCACCTTACCCTTGATGACGCGTACCAGTTTGGCCTGCGAGAACTCGCCTTTCTGGTAGTGCAGGCCACGCAACACACCATAGCTGGACTTGGATTCATTGTCCTGTATGAAGTCTATCGGTCCAATGTTGGCATCAAACTCACCCTGCTTCCAACTCTCGAAGAAATAGCCTCGACTGTCAGCAAACACGCGTGGTTCTATAATATATACGCCTTGAACGGCTGTTTCCCTGTATTCCATTTCCTAAACATAAAAATCTTTTCAGGCTGCAAAGTTACAATTTTTTTTCGTCATACGCTTGCCAATTACGCAAAAAATTTGTAATTTTGCACTCGTGATTGAAATAGAAAGACATATCGAGATACTGTTGTTGGACAACGATTGCGTCATCGTGCCCGATTTCGGAGGCTTTGTAACTCATTACATCAATGCAAGTTACAGTGATGACGACTACACGTTCCAGCCTCCCCAAAGGACGCTGGGATTCAATCCTCAACTGCAGATAAACGATTCGTTGTTAGTACAATCGTATGTCAATGCCTATGACATCAGCTATCCTGAGGCGCTCCGTCGCATAGAAAATGAAGTCAACGAACTGCGCGAAATTCTGAGGAGCAAGGGAGAATATCTGTTGGAGGACATCGGCACATTAGCCGTCAACAGTGAAGGCAGCTATATCTTCACTCCTGTTGAAGCTGGTGTATTGTCACCAGAATTGTATGGTTTGGAAGGGACAACGATAAAGCGTCTGAAGGACAAACTCTTCGATGCTGCTACCGATACACCTATCAGTTCCAGCACACCTACTTCCGATAACAGCAATGGTCCTGCCCTGTTGGATTTCGCAGACCAGCCTGACAACGACCGAGCCATAGAGGTCAAGCTGTCATGGATTCGTAATGCTGTAGCCGTGGCAGCAGCCGTTATTGTTTTCTTTCTGACGGCCACTCCCATTGCCAACAGTGACCTGGACACCCGCGTCATGAGTCAGTTGCAGAGCAGTCTCTCGACTCTTTCCATGCCGAAAGACAGCAGCGTTGCTCCTGCCATCGTTGCAAAGAAGAATACTGCAAAACCCGCCGAGAAGAAGGTCGTCAAGGATTCAGTCGCTGCCCCCAAGCCTGTCACACCTACCTACTGCCTCGTACTGGCCAGTCAGGTTAAAAAGTCGAACGCGGAGTATTATGTCAGCCAACTGCGTCAAAAGGGCTATACTGATGCACGTGTCTATGAGCACAACCGTATTGTACGTGTTGTCTTTGGCAACTATGCAACAGAAGGAGAAGCTTATCAGCAGCTCAACAAACTGAACGATACGGAGGAGTTTGCAGAAGCTTGGGTTTACAAGATTAACGTTTAAGAGAACATGAAGCGAGTCAGGTGTCCCAAGTGTGACCATTACATTATTTTTGATGAAACAAAGTACGCCGCTGGTTCGTCGCTTGTCTTCAAGTGCGACGAGTGCGGTCGTGAGTTTGGCATACGCATCGGCGTCTCCAAACTGAACAACACACAGAAGGAAGAAAACCCCGACGAACAGGAGTTTGCCAAAGCCTGCGGCAGCATTGTCGTCATCGAGAACGTGTTCCACTACAAGCAGGTTGTCCCCCTGCACATGGGCGACAATGTCATCGGTCGCTACCAGAAGGGTAATGCCATCAACACCCCCTTCGAGACCGTTGACCCCAGCGTCGACCTGAACCACTGCACCATCACCGTCAGCCGCGACAAGCGCGGAGGATTGCGCTACACCCTGCAGGACAACAACAGCAACACGGGCACGTTTGTCGGCGATGTGGAACTGCAGCCCCGCGAGCGCCGCATCATCGAGGACGGCACGCTCTTCACCCTCGGTGCCACGAGCATTATCTTACGCGGAGCCGATAGCGAGGAAGATCATTCCCAACAGGACTAACGCCAGGTCGACAGCCTTGGCCTTGAGGTTCTTCTCATGAAAGAACATCGCACCAAACAGGAAGCTGACCACAACGCTCCCGCGGCGAATCATGGACACGATGCTGATCATGGCATCGGGCAGCGACAACGAATAGAAATACAAGAAGTCGGCAGTGGACAAGAAAACGCTTACGCTGATGATAGACCATTGCCAATGGAAGGGCGTGGTCTCCTTGTGCTTGGGCCACCACAGCAACAGCAGCATGGCCAGCATTATGAAGCACTGGTAGATGTTGTACCACGACTGCACCATCATGCGGTCCAGTCCGATGCCGCCATCGGCAGGCGACGCCATCAGGTACTTGTCGTACAGCCCGCTGACGGCACCTAATGCCGCCGCACCGACTATCATCCATATCCAGTGGTCGCGCTTGAAGTCGATGCCCTCCTTCTTACCGCTGCGGCTCAGCATCAGGAACGACATCACAGCCAGCAGCACACCCGCCCATTGCCACAGGTTCAGGCGTTCGCCAAACAGCAGCAAAGCTCCCACCAGCACCATCACAGGCCGCGTGGCATTGATAGGTCCCACGATGGTCAGCGGCAGATGCTTCATACCGAAATAGCCCAGCACCCAGCTGGAGAGCACGATAACTGCCTTCAGCACGATGTAGCGGTGCTGCTCCCAGCCGCCTGAAGCAACATGAAACATAGAGCCGTCGAAGACATCGGTCGTTGCACTCAGCACGATGAACGGCAGGAAGATGAGCGACGAGAACAGGGTGTTCAGAAACAAAACAGGAAGGACGGCATTACCCTTCAATGCCTCCTTCTTAAACGAATCGTAGCAGCCTAACAGCGCTGCCGACATAAATGCCAAAATCAGCCAAGCCATTATATTTTACAATTTGACTATTTTACAATTTGACTATTTACTATTCGGATAGATGACATCCTCTAAGAACAGCGCCTTTGCAGGCATCGACTCTCCTGCCAGGGTACGCTTCTTGCCCTCGATGACGGCACGGAAGTCGTCGAGTGACATCCTACCCCGCCCTACCTCTATCAGCGTCCCAACCACGGCACGCACCATATTGCGCAAAAAGCGGTTGGCAGTAATCTTGAAATACCAGGTCGTCTCGGACGTCTGTACCCATTGGGCTTCCGTCACGTGACAGATGGTCGTCTTGACGTCGGAGCCGGCTTTGCAGAAAGCGCCAAAGTCCTCATACTCCAGCAGGATGCTGCCAGCTTCGTTCATGCGGGCAAAGTCCAGCTGATAGTGCGTCTCCAGAGAGAAATAACGCAAAAAAGGGTCCTTTCTGGTATGTATATAATAATAATAGGTGCGCGCGATGGCCGAGAACCGCGCATGCTTATCGGCATCCACGGGTTCAATCCGATAGACGGCGATGTCCTGATGCAGCAGGCCGTTCAGCTTCTTCGCCAGCAGCTCCGCATCAAACGACTGCTCTGTGTCGAAGTGGGCCGCCATTCTGCGGGCATGCACTCCGGCATCCGTCCTTCCAGCACCCACGACGTCGACATCCTCACGCAACAGCAACGACAGGCAGCGCTGCAATTCGCTCTGCACCGTCACCCCGTTGGGCTGTATCTGCCACCCGTGGTACTGCGTACCATCATAGCCAAACCATATAAAATAGCGCACCTTCTTGTCAATTTATCCTGCAAAATTACTCATTTTCTGCCGACTACAATGTTCGCGACACGATTATTTGCCATTTATTTGGTTTCTTTAACCCAAATTGGTCTTTCAGGTTCGGGAGCCACTATCCACCAATCCACCAAATGAGAGAGGTGGAGTCTCGAAATGAAACTCCACCTCTCTCATTTATTAAGGTATCCGGCTATTGATTATTCGTAGTACTCGATGGTGCGGGTCAGTTCCATTTCCTGCCCCATCATGTTGGTCTTGCGACTGATCCAGTTGCCCTTTGAATCATATTTGTAATCGGTGTATTTCATCTCCATGGGCTGCGAGCCAAAATCGGCTACTGCGAGCGGTTCTTGGATCACTGGAGGCCCCATGATTCAGTAAATCCCGTGATTCAGAAAAAAAGGAGGGGGAGTGAATTCTTGTGTTTCTGAGAGAGTTCGTCCTGCATGCGATGGATGGCTGTGCGGAAGAAGAAGGCAACAAGATGTTCGTCTGTACCTTCTGAGCGTATTTGCTTGAGGGCGGAGATATAGGCATCACGGTCTTCGAGGCGGATGATGACCAGGGGATGCTTAGCTCTGAGAAGGATGAAGTTTGAGAGCAGGCGCCCTGTCCTTCCGTTGCCATCGCGGAAAGGATGCAGGTATTCGTAGTAGCCATGCCATTTGGCAGCGACAACCATCGGATGTTGACCATCGTCGAGTGCCTTTTGCGTGGATGCCATCAGATTAGGCACACGGGCTATCAACGTTTCATGATTGCCAAAAATGGTGTCGCCAGCAGCCATATCCTCAGACGTGTATTCGCCTGCAACGGCTCCTGGTGCACGATAACTGAGCGTGTGCTCTGTCACATAGCGGTTCACCTCTTTTAATAAGGCCTCATCAAAAGGATGGTCTAAGTGGCTCACCATATAGTCGAAGGCTCGGAAGTGGTCGGCCATTTCCATACATTCCAGCAGCGAACGTCCAACGGGAATCATGGCCATTCCCTGTTCACGAAGGATGCGGGTATCATCGACCGTGAACGAGTTGCCCTCGATGGCACAAGTGTGCGCAGAGAACAAAATCTCGTTGTATTCCATCCACTGCTTCACACCCATTCTGTCGGCTATCTTCTGCTGATAGTCTTGGCGGATGCGCTCGTATTCTTCTATTTCCTTTTCGAACATCGCCGCAAAATTAAGTATAATTTTCGAAACGACAAAATAATTAGTGGGATTTCCAAATAAATCCGCCAGTCCTCTGCATCAAGTTCAGCAGGGCTGGCGGATTTTTATGGGTATGACGTTATCGGATTTTATGCTCTGCGGTGGCGGATTTTATGCTTCGTTGAGGCGGTCTCGCTGATACTTTGAGCAACTGTGAGCCATAAAATCGTGCACGATGGAGCATAAAATCATGCACCGTGGGCAATACTTTTCGTAGCTGCGAGCAATACTATTCGTAGCTGCGAGCAATACTATTCGTAGCTGCGAGCAATACTATTCGTTGATGTAATTTACGAATATTTTTCAATGGGCAGAAAAAGCAGCACTTTGCATGCCGTAAGACAGTAGTTTGGATAATGCAGATATACTTTTTACATCATGTAAATATGCTATCTACATCATCCAAACATAGCACTTGCTAGGAGAAGGCATGCCAAAAGGTGTGACAAACGAAAAAGACCTCACATACGCCCATGACGTCCTTCTAACCCCGATGTACAAAGGGTTTAAGGCACGGGAGGTGTGCCTCTGAGACCTCCCGTAGATCTCCCGTCACAACTCACTTTACAAATATAGACAGACAACCTGTATAGGAATAAAAACTCATTGTACAACAAAAGAGGTGGAGTCTCGAAATGAAACTCCACCTCCCTCATTTATTAAGGTATTCGGCTATTGATTATTCGTAGTACTCGATGGTGCGGGTCAGTTCCATTTCCTGCCCCATCATGTTGGTCTTGCGACTGATCCAGTTGCCCTTTGAATCATATTTGTAATCGGTGTATTTCATCTCCATGGGCTGACCGCCAAAATTCATTGACTGGGAAGCGACAGCACCCTTGTCATTATACGTATAGGTGGCGTCAACATCGTTACCCATCATGTTCATTGACTGGCTGACAACCTTGCCATCCTTCCACTTATAGGTAACGGCGGTCTCCTGATCGCGGATGATGACCTTGGCCGACTGCAGATAGCCGTTGTCATCATAGACAGCACCACTCATGCCTTCGCGCTGCATCTTACCATCCTGAGTGAAGGTGGTAACCTGCTGGCGACCCATTATGTCCTGAGTAATCTTCTTTACTGCGCCCTGAGCCTCGCAGAGTTCGACATCATGGAACTTTGTCTGTGCCTGCATAGCAAAAGGCATTACCATCAGAGCAATCATCATCAAAATCTTTTTCATTGTTTTTAAGTTTTAAATTGATTATTAATGAAAATTAAGTTAGTCATTACTCGTTAGACGTAGGTAAAGGAAGAAAGATTAATCGTGAAGTGAATTTTTTTCAAAAAATATGGTCTGAGGGATCAAAACAATGCGAACTATTGTCCATTTTCGGACACCATGAGTGTCCGGAAATGGACACTCTCTTTTATGCCGTTACTGATTATCAATAAGTTATGTATTTGGCACGATTTTGGCATGTAATAGGGCAAAACAATTAATCACAACAGATATGAGATATTTCAGACAAGCTCTCGCCCTGATGCGCGAGGAAAAGCTTTTCTCCGGCATCTACATCGCGGGCACGGCCTTGGCCATTGCCTTTACGATGGTGATGGCCGTAGTGTATTACATCAAGTTGGCACCCATCTATCCCGAGGCTAACAGGGCGCGGACGGTATACTTCGAAGGACTGCGCATCGAAGCCGAGAGCGGGGGCATGGGGCAGACGGGATTCAGTTCCAAAGCCTTTGAGGAATGGTTTCTGAATAGCCCGAACATCGAGTATTGTTCACCTACGCTGCTGGCGGCAGGAACGGGAAAAGCAGAAGGGCGTTGCCGTTCTTTTGTAGTGCGCGGTAAAGACGACTATGTGGATGTGATACGGAATGAAGCCAGTGCTGACTTCTTCAAGATATACGCCTACGACTTCGTGAGCGGTCGACCTTTCACCCCAAAAGAGGTGGAGGAGAAAGAAACAGTCTGCGTCATCAGCGACGCACTTGCCGAGCGGCTCTATGGTAAGGGCGTGGATGCATTGGGGAAGACGGTCGCGATAGAGGGTAGTTACGATCTGCGCGTTGTGGGCGTATTGCGTGGCTGTAGCCAATTGACGCCCGACAGCTATGTCGACATCATCGCACCCTACACGCTGTTTGGCATACACTATGGCACACCCTACCGAGGACTCCAATCCGTCGTGTGTACAGTGAAGGACGATGCCCATCTACAGGCTCTGAAGCGGGAGTTAGACGACGTAGCCGCTCGCATACAGCAGGCACACCCCGAAGTGCTGGACGAGTTTAACTTCGGCGAGGGCGTGAAGAAGAAGCTGGTGCTGACCAAGGATTTGGAGACACACCCGATGCACGTGCTGCGCACCTATAACCGCGACGGCGTGTTCGGTGCGGTGACGGACTGGCAGCTCGTCAAGCACTACGCCGGAATCCTGTTCGTGCTGCTCTTCGTACCTGCGCTGAACCTCTGCGGCATCGTGGCCGGGCGCATGGAGCGGCGCAGCGCAGAGATTGCCGTGCGCAAGACCTTCGGCGCACGACGCAGCACGCTCCTGAACCAAGTGGTGATGGAGAATCTGGTGCTGACGGCCATCGGAGGCATTATCGGCCTCGTGCTCTCGTGGCTTGCCATCTACGGTTTGCGAAGGGAGATCCTCAGCATGTTCTTCGACAACAGCACGCTTAGCACGGCTCCCATTGTAGAGGGCGAGATGCTTTTCGCCCCAACGCTCTTCGCAGGAGCCTTTGCCGCCATAGTCGTGCTCAACCTGCTGGCCGCCGTAATGCCCGCGTGGTGGAGCCTAAGAAAACCGATTGTAGAATCAATGATGGAGAAAAGATGAAACAACTGAAAGACATATTTGCAAGCAAGGCTACGCTCTGGCTGTTCCTTGAACTCATCATCATCACCGTCGTGGCATGGGCGGTGTTCGAGCCCGCTATCGTCAACCTCTACTACCGAAGTCTGTCGTTGGGCTACGACAACGACCGGTTGCTCTACGCCAAAACGGCAGTGATCAGTGACGGCATCCTGCATGATGCTTTCGAGATGACCGAAGAGCGCCACGACCAGATACTGCGTCAGCTGATGGCCGTGGAGGGTGTGGAGTCTGCTTACCTCTTTGACCAGCCTTACGGTTCCATGGGCTACAGCCAAGCGGCTTTCAATGAGTGTTGCGCTGGTAGTGACACCCTTTTTCTGGCCAACGTCACCCTGACCACCGATTCCCACTTCTTCGAGACCTACGGCCTAAAACCCCTGTCGGGGAGTCCGTCGGCTGAAGAACTTTCCCATATTAAAACAGTGGATAAGCAGGTGGTGCTAACGCGCTCGGGAGCTATCGCCCTCTTCGGCACGGAAGATGTGGTGGGCCGCCATTTCACCATCTGCTACGAACCAGCTTACGAGGTGACAGTAGTTGGCGTGGTAGAGGACTTTCGCATGTCGGTACCCACGACGATACGTTCCATGATTATCACTACCAAAGAGCTACAGACCACCAGTTGCCAATACGTTATCCGCCTGAAAAAAGGTGTGAATGTAAGTCGTTTCGTGGAGGAGCATGGTAATGACCTCATACGCAGCGGGCGGACGGACTTCAACCGCATCAGCAACCTCATGACCTTCGATGAGTACCTGCAACAGTTGGAACTCGACGACGGACGCACGCAAGAGGTGAACCGTAGTCTCGCGCTGGCCCTGTTCTTCCTTATCAACCTGATGCTGGCCGTCATTGGCACCGTATGGCTCCATGCCAAGCGTCGCACAGAGGAATGCGGTGTGCGCCGTGCATTCGGAGCCACCCGGTGGCGCGTATTCTTCGATTTCCTGTGGCGTAACGCTCTGTTGGCCACTGCCGCCGTCATCATCGGCTGTATCATCTACCTGAACTATGCTCACAGCGGGATCCAGGAATATGATGGTGGAGAATATTACGAAACGCTCTACACGATACAGGGTGCTATGTTATCCACCGACAAGACGTGGGTCGATTACTTCTGGCCCCACTTCCTCGTGGTCTCCTCCGTCGTGTACATTATTATATTATGTACTGTCCTCATCGGTACCGCCATCCCCGCCGTGAAGATTATCGGGGCGAAGATAACTAATGCACTAAGGGAGGAGTAAAGACCCTCCCCCGGCCCCTCCCTGCAAGGGAGGGGAGTAATTACTTTAGCAATATAAACTTTAAAACAATATGATTATGAACAAGAACGAAAATGTAACAACCAATCAGAATTCACCAAGTCAGTCACTATCTACTCCCCTCCCTCATAGGGAGGGGTCGGGGGGAGGGTCTGTCATTATCCTCCGTGGCATCAACAAGATCTACCGTACCGACGAAGTGGAAACACAGGCGTTGGAGAATGTAAACATCGAAGTCCGCAAGGGCGAGTTCCTGAGCATCATGGGACCGTCAGGCTGCGGCAAATCGACGCTGCTCAACATCATGGGACTGCTCGACGAACCGACGAGTGGACAGATTGAGCTGTGCGGACAGGTGATTAACCCGAAGATGAGCGACAACCGTCTGGCCGAACTGCGCAACAAGACGTTAGGCTTCGTCTTCCAGTCGTTCCACCTCATCCCGACGCTCAACGTGATTGACAACGTGCAGCTGCCGCTCATCTACCGAGGCGTGCGCAGCAGCGAGCGCATCCG
>CAMHJQ010000052.1 GCA_946185485.1 uncultured Prevotellaceae bacterium
GAAATGAAACAAGCAAAACTTCTCTTCCTCCTGATTGCCGCCCTCGCATTCGCCTTATGTCGTCCATTGAGAACAGCGACGAGGTGGGCGGTATAAGTAGAGGAAAGTAAATCACAAGCAATATGAAAACAATGAAACTCTGGAGAAAAGTCTTGCTACAAGCATTATTCTACTTTTGTAGTTTTATGGCAATCATCTGCCTGTTAAACATGGTATTTAGCGACAGCATAGATGATTGGAAAGGAGAAATTATCAAAGGAAGTCTGTATACAGTGACTATCATCATTTTCAACAACTGGAAGGAAATAAAAGAACATATATGAAAACAATGAAGATTTGGAGAATCATCTTTATGATGCTTGCTGCCCTCTCCCTTGCCTCTT
Organism: uncultured Prevotellaceae bacterium; assembly: GCA_946185485.1. Taxonomy (GTDB): domain Bacteria; phylum Bacteroidota; class Bacteroidia; order Bacteroidales; family Bacteroidaceae; genus Prevotella. The sequence goes on from CAMHJQ010000052.1 coordinate 384, forward strand.
GCAGCAGCGATGATGAAGAAGAATTTCTGATTGACCAACTCGCGGGCACTTGGGAGCAGGTGTATGATGAAGGTGTTGTGGCTGAGGGGTATGTGCAGTACACGTTTACGTCTGGCACACCGGCTACAGTAGGTGAATGTACCATTCATGTGTATGATGTCTTTGCAGGCGACACGACATTTGTGCGTGACTATGCACTGACCGAAGACCGCCATCTGGCTATATACAGTGGGCAGAATGGCGGCACTCCTCCAGAAATCCAAGAGTATGATGTACAGAGGCTTTCGGCAAAAGCGATGACTTGGCATCTCACAAACTCGGATGTTGTTTTGAATTTCAAGAAAGTGAAATAAGTGGGATATGAAAAAACTGATTTTAGTCTTAATATTTTGTCTTGCAACTATCGCTACCAAATTGGCATTAAGGTAACGGTCGCCTCCATCAATGCCAGTTACGAAGGCGTCAATATGGGCGAGTCCATCATGGGAACGTTCAAACAGCACGAAGGAACTCTCACGAGTTCCTTCGTTTTTCAAAAGACTTAATGTTTGCTGATAATCAGCAAGTTGAAAGGTCAATCAGGTTAGAGCACTTTCGTGTGACACCATTAAAAAATGAGAAATGGTGACACAATTGGACAGCAAAAGCCATCTTTGGACGGTTTTCGTGTTACAATGGTTGTGTTACGCTTCTCACAAAAGTGTTCGTGAGGGACATCCCTCTTTTAGCCTAATTCCCACTAAAAAATCTAACTATCCACTAAAATTAGCATAAATATTTTATTCTCAATGAATTAACCTCAAATCAACTATCCACTAACTATCCACTAACTATCCACTAACTATCCACTAACTATCCACCAAATGACAGCGATTTTAGTGTAGGGTTAGTGGATAGTTAGTGGATAGTTAGTGGATAGTTAGTGGATAGTCAAAAATAACTTAAATCTCTGAATACAAATAAGTTATTTCAAATTTAGTGGATAGTTACTAGAAAAATGATTGTTTCTATGAAAAAACAGCATACTTACCACACCTAAACACCATACTTTCACCCTGAAAACATGCTCTTTCCATGCTTCAGACCCGTTGTTCCCACCGTGGGAATCCCGTCTTTGCTCCGTGCAAGAAAATTTCCTGCTCCGTGCAGCGATGCTTCCTGCTCCGTGCAGACGTTCTTCTTGCTCCGTGCTGATATACTATCTGCCCCATGCTGATAGCATATCAACTCCGTGCAAATAACACATCAGCTCCATGCAGATTTTCCACCCTCACCATTCATCCAAACCAAGTGGATAGTGGATAGTCTCCCGAAAAAATTTTGATTTCACAAACTAAGGACACGGAAAGTGGTTTTCTATCCTTTTTCTGTGTGCTCCGTCGCAGGTTCTGCGGCGAGCATGGTGGAGGTGTCGGCATCGATGAACATGCTATTCGCCATTTCCGATAGCGACTTCTTCTTCTTGTTCTCACGAGCACCGGCCTTGATGAGGTTCTTGGCAGCCGTGATGATGCTGGGACCGCCGTCGGAAGTGGTGATTTTCAGCTTGTTCATTTTGCGGATGGTGTCGTGCATGCTCGACTCGACGTCCATGAAGCGGATGCCGAAGTCCTGGACACGCTCAACGACGGTGTTGGCAGCATCCATGATGGCCTGCTGGTTCTCCAGCTGGCGCACCTGTGTCCACATCATCTCCAACACGCGCAGGTTCATATACATGGTTTGCGGACCGAGTATCATGACACCCTCGTCGTAGGCCTCACGCCACAGAGAGGCATCGTTCAGCAGGGCGAGGTTCAACGCACCTTCTATAGGTACGTACATGATGGCGAAGTTCAAGCGGTTGTAGCCTTCGGGCAAATATTTGGTGTACTCCTTTCTGGCCAGCCGCTTCACCTGCATCCGCAAACTGGCGATGTGCGCCTTCAGGTACTCGTGCTTCTCGGGGCTGTCGTCAGCGGCATTCATGTAGCGCTCATAGTCGGTCAGCGACATCTTGGAGTCGACGACTACATGGCGGTTGTTGGGAAAATGCAGGATGAAGTCGGGTATCATACCGCGACCGTCCTCACCCTTCGCACCCTTGCCGCTCTTGTCCTTCAGCGTCTCCTGCGTGTCAAACTGTTCGCCTTCGTGCAGCTCCAGGTCTTCCAGCAGTTGTCTGAGTTTCAGCTCACCGAAGTTGCCCTGCACTTTGACCTCGCCCGTCAGTGCACGCGTCAGACGGTCGGCCGTCTCGCCGATGGCGGCACTCTTCTGCATGTTGATCTTGATGGTCTCGTCGAGTCGTGTCAGGGCTTCTGCCTGTTGCTCCTTGGTCTTGGCAAGGGCTTCCTGCATGTCTTTCAGACTCTTTTGCAGCGGGTCGATGATCTTGGACACCTGTTCCTTGTTCTCTTCGCCCAGCTCCTCCTGACGCAGTTTCAGCACCTTCTCCGAAGTTGTCTGCATCTGCTCCTTGATGAGGTCGAGCTGGTTTTTCACCTGTTCTGCATTCATCTGCTTCAGAGCCGCAATCTGCCCTTCATGAGCCTCTTTCGTCTGTGTGAGCTGCTTGTCGAACGAGGCCTTCATGTCGGTAATCTGCTTTTCGAGTATTTCCCGCTGGGAACCCAGCTGCTTCTCATAGCTGTTGCGCTGGGCATCCAGCTGGCGCAGGTAGTTGGCGGCAATCTCTTTCTTTCCGTGACTGCCGATTATATAACCCATTATAGCCATCGCAATGATGGCTATAATGGCTATGATGAGAGATAACTCCATGATTAGCTAAATGACAGAGATGTCAGGTAATTAATCGTCCAACGTGATAGGCTTGTACTTCGGCACGAGTGCCTTCATGATGCACCAGCCGATGAGGTAAGCCACGGCACAGATGCAGAATACCACCATGTAGGCAGCAGGCTTGCCCTCGAAGCCGAAGAAGGTGAACGCGCCACCCTGAGCGGCAGCCCAGTCGAAGAATTTTCCGCTTCCGAGGTTGATGCTCATCGAGCCGATACCACCAGCCATCGTACCCAGACCGACGATGGTGCCAATGGTAGACTTGGGGAACATGTCGCCGATCGTGGAGAAGAGGTTGGCCGACCAAGCCTGGTGACCAGCACCCAGCAAGCCAATCAGAATGGCAGGCCACCAAGCACTGTAGGCTCCCAGGGGCTGTGCGAACAAACCGAGCACGGGGAAGCAGGCGAAGATGAGCATGGCACGCATGCGGCCCAGATAGGGATTCATGCCCTTCTTGTCGACCAGATATGTGGGCAGGTAGCCACCACCGATAGACAGGATGGTGACGATGGCGTAGAGCGTGAAGATAAGAGCAATACCCATGCCAGAGTCGGAGGTGTAGCCGTACTGGTCAGAGAAATAGGCGGGAGCCCAGAACAGGAAGAACCACCACACGCCGTCGGTCATCAGTTTGCCAACTACAAACGACCAGGTCTGCTTGAACTTATAATAGTGGAAGTACGGCAGATTGAGCAACAGAATGCCAATCCAGAAGAACGGCGAGAACAGCGGAATGGGATTGGTGAACACTGCCAAAATGATAAGGGCAATACCGAAGATGAAATATGCCCATGAGAAGGGAAGCATCTTGATGGTCTTCTCCTCCTTGGTCTCTTGGCGGTTCTGCACCTCAGCGAGGTCGTTGTCCTGTTCGATGTAGTTGAGCTCAGCCTGGTTGACGCGCCTGTTCTTGGCAGGTTTGTCGTAGAGCCAAAGCCACAGACCCATCCATACGAAGCCCAGGCAACCGATGATGATAAAGGCCATCTCCCAACCCCAGGCACGAGCCAGCAGGGGAATGGTGGCGGGAGCTGCCAGGGCTCCGACAGACGCGCCGCTGTTGAAGATAGATGTCGAGAAGGCACGGTCCTTCTTGGGGAAGTACTCGGCAGTGGCCTTGATGGCTGCGGGGAAGTTACCAGCCTCACCGACGGCAAGAATCAGACGGCAGGAGAGGAAGAGCCATACCGAGATGGTAGCTATAGCCACGGCGGCATCGCCCGTCAGCTGACCCAGCTGGGCCACCGAGTCGTATCCCTCGATGCTCATGGCAACCCAGCCGCAACCTGCGTGCAGCACGGCGCCTAACGACCATACGAAGATGGCGATGAGGTAACCCTTCTTGGTGCCCATCCAGTCGATGAACTTACCTGCGAAGAGGTTAGCGATGGCATAGAACAGCGAGAACATACCGGTGATGGTACCGTAGTCGCCGTCGGTCCAGTGGAACTCGGGAGCAATAAAATCCTTCCAGGTTAGTGACAGGACCTGTCGGTCCATATAGTTAATCGTCGTTGCCAGGAACAGCAGCGCACAGATGACCCAACGGAAGTTGGACATTTTGGTTTTTTGAATTGGTGCCATATTGCTTTATTATGTTTTATCGGATATCGATGACGGGGATGTTGTCCTTGTCGTTGTAATAGAGGTTCTCGCCAGCCATGCCCCAGATGAAGGTATAGTAGTAGGTGCCGGCAGCAGCATGTATCGACCACTCGGGCGACATGATGGCCTGCTCGTTGTGCAGCCATACCACGCGGCTTTCGTCGGGCTGTCCCATGATGTGGGCGATGGTCTGCTCCTGCGGCAGGTTAAAGTAATAGTATGCCTCGATGCGGCGGCCGTGGGTGTGCGGCGGCATCGTATTCCAGGCGGCGCCGGGGTTGAGCTGCGTCAGGCCGAGTTGCAGCTGGCAGGGACCTTCCTCCAGCACGTCGTTGACGATGAGCTTGTAGACGGTGCGGTTGTTGCACTCCTCCAACGAACCCACAGGCCCCCAGACGGCAGCCTTCAGCGAACCCTTACGACCGTCCAGCGTAATCCACTGCGTCTTGTAGTGCTGGTGGGCGGTGGCACTGTTCAGGTAGAACTTGGCGGGCTTGGCGGCATCCTTAGAGCGGAAGAGCACCTCCTTGTTGACGTCCTTGTCCTTGCCGATGTGGCCGCGGCCGATATAGAGAGCCTCCTTGGGAGACAGGGCATACTCCTTGCCGTCGACAATGACTACACCGTCGCCCTCGCCGCAGTTCACCACGCCGAGCTCGCGGTTGTAGAGGAAGTACTTGTCCTTGATACCGGGATCGACGTCGAGACCTAAGTCACGGAAGTTCTCCAGTTTCAGGGTTTTGTTGACGGGCATGGCACCGCCGAAAATGAAGCGGTCGTAGTGGGAGTACGTCAGATTAATCTTGTCGGCCTCCATCACCTTCTCCATGACAAAGCGCTCGCGCAGTGTCTTGGTGTCGTAGTGTTTCACATCCTCTGGATGGCACGCAGTCTGGAAGTTCACGGTCTGCTGGCCGGAGACATTCAGCAAATTGCCCGTAAGCATTAAAATCAAAATAGTTTTTTTCATATATTTTTTTATTAAATTAATGTTCGTTTTTGTTTTATTTGGAAAGAAATCAGCAAGAATTAGAAAGAATCCATTCCAACAATTAGAAAAAATAAAATATTCCGTCTATATTTTCCCATTTCTTTTCTCACTGGTAATGTAGTCCTTATAATTGTCCTGCGTAAGTAAGACGAAGTCATCGTCTTCAGACAGATAGAGAAAACGCTCAGAACGAAGGAATTTTTCGCCGAAATTAAATAGAATACCACGATGCTGTCCAGTTATACGCATATAGTTAAACAACTGTGCACGATGGTCAGAGGCGATTTCTTCAACCGACTTCAATTCTATGATGATGCCCTGATAGAACATATCGGCATAGTAAACCTTTTCCAATAATACATCTTTATAGCTTAATCTGAGCTCTTTCTCACGCTCAACAATCAGTCCCCGCTTCTTCATCTCCACAGCAAGAGCTTCTTGATATATTGCCTCAGCCATGCCACGCCCTAAGGTTTTATGAACCTCCATAGCAGCACCAACCACTTCATATATATCCTTATATTCTTGCCTCGTCATCTGGAAATATTATTCTTTCTAATTGTTGGACGTAATTATTTCTAATTCTTTCCCATTTCTTTCTAAAAATCACTGTGCATTTTTGTTCTCCTTGGCGATGCGGAGGCGGTTCCATACCACCATGCCAATGGTGATGAGTGTCAGGATACCGGCACCAATCCATTTCAAATAAGCCACACATTTGTAGATGACCCAGCCGAAGAGCGACGAGGCGAAGTCGAGGGCGCCGCCCTCGAAACCTGCGGGAATGTCGGCAGCCTTGTCGCCGGTCTGTTCGAAGACGGTGTGGGCAGCCTGTGTGAAGGCCGATGCCATGTCGGTGACAAAGTAGAGACCGATAGCCAAGGCGACAAGTCCGATGAGGAACGTCTTCACTACGTTACCCTTTGTGAACGGCAGCACCATGGGGAAGAGGTAGAACATGCCGGCCAGCGAGGCTAAGGGCAGGAACTGGTTGCCGGGCAGGATGACGGCGAGACCCAGTGCCACGGGGATGAGCAGCAGCGATACGACGAGTGTCGTCGGATGACCGATGACCACGGCGGGCGACATGCCGATATAGACCTTCTTGCCGTTGAACTTCTTCTTCACCACCTCCTGCGTCTTCTCAGCGATAGGTTTCAGTCCCTCTATAAATAAAGAGGTAATGCGTGGAATAAGTTCCATGACGGCACCCATCGTGACACCCAGGAACAGCACTTTCTTGATATCCAGCTGAGCCAGCACGCCAATCAGGGCACCCACGATGACACCCAGGATGAGCGGTTCGCCCATGACGCCGAACTTCTTTTTCATGCCTTCGGCATCGATGTTCAGCTTGTCGAAGCCGGGAATCATGTCCAAGGCCTTGCCGATGACGAGTGCAAACGGCACAAAGCTCTGGCAGAACGGCTGCGGGATGCTGATGCCCTGCCATTCGGGATAGTACTCCTGGAATTTGTCTGCCGTCAAGTCTGCCATCACCAGTGTGATAATGTAGCACACGATAGCCGCGAAGTAGCCCCATGCCAGACTCTGGTCCATGACGAAGTAGGCCACGGCACCGATGAAGGCAAAATGCCAGTAGTTCCACAGGTCAATGTTCACCGTCCTGGTACAGCCTGTGATGAGCAGCAGGAAGTTGACACCCAGACAGATGGGGATGATGAGCGCGCCTACGGCGGTGTTGTAGGCAACGGCTGCCGCAGCAGGCCAGCCCATGTCGAACACCTTCAACTGCAGGTGGTAGAGCTCACTGATAGCACTCAGCGGACCGCCGAAGTTCGTGGTCAGCAGAGCTGTCACAATGCCTAAGCCGACGAAACCGACACCGACATAGAGGCCCGACTTCAGTGAGCGTCCGAACTTCAGACCGATGCACAGGCCGATAATTGTAAAGAGGATGGGCATCATCACGCTGGCGCCCAAACTGATAATGTAACTGAATACCTGTTCCATTTGTTTAGTAAATATCGATATTTATGTTTGTTTTAGCGTATTCGAGTGCAAAGTTAATAAAAAAATAGTGAACTCTGCACGCGTTGGCTGATTTTTTTTTGGAAGTCTCAGATTTTCTATGTATCTTTGCAGGGATTTTTTTCCTTTAGGGATGATTATTAACCAAAAATAAGAATAGATTAATTATGGCAAAACCAGTAGATTTCAAGTACGCCCCGATGTTCCAGTTGGGCGACGACAAGACCGAGTACCGCCTTCTGACCAAGGAGGGCGTCAGCACTGCCGATTTTGAGGGCAAGGAGATTGTCAAGGTGTCAAAGGAGGCTCTTACCCTCTTGGCCCAGCAGGCCTTCCACGATGTGGAGTTCATGCTGCGCCGTGAGCATAACGAGCAGGTGGCTGCAATTCTGAAAGATCCCGAGGCTTCGGAGAACGACAAGTACGTAGCCCTGCAGTTCCTGCGCAATGCCGAGGTGGCTGCCCGTGGCATCCTGCCTTTCTGCCAGGATACGGGTACGGCTATCATCCATGGTGAGAAAGGCCAGCAGGTATGGACTGGTTTTGAGGATGAAGAGGCACTGAGCCTGGGTGTGTACAACACCTTTACGCAGGACAACCTGCGCTACTCTCAGAATGCTCCGCTGAACATGTACGACGAGGTGAACACCCGTTGCAACCTGCCTGCCCAGATTGACATCGAGGCTACCGAGGGTGCTGAGTATCGCTTCGTGATGGTAGCCAAGGGTGGTGGTTCGGCTAACAAGACCTACTTCTACCCCATGACCAAGGCTACCATCCAGAACGAGGGCACGCTGCTGCCGTTCCTGGTAGAGAAGATGAAGTCGCTGGGTACTGCTGCCTGTCCGCCCTACCATATCGCTTTCGTCATTGGCGGTACGTCGGCAGAGAAGAACCTGCTGACGGTGAAGCTCGCCAGCATCAAGTACTACGACGGCCTGCCCACAACGGGCGACGAGACGGGACGTGCTTTCCGCGATGTCGACCTGGAGAACAAGCTTTTGGAGGAGGCCCACAAGATTGGTCTTGGTGCACAGTTTGGCGGTAAGTACCTCGCTCACGACATCCGTGTGGTTCGTCTGCCCCGTCATGGCGCTTCGTGCCCCATCGGTATGGGTGTCAGCTGCTCGGCCGACCGCAATATCAAGGCCAAGATCAACCGCGATGGTATCTGGCTGGAGAAGATGGACTCGAACCCCTCTGAGCTGATTCCTGCTGAATTTGCCCAGGCTGGTGAGGGCGGCAATAGCATCGTCATCGACCTGAACGAGGGTATTGACGCCGTGCGCAAGGAACTCAGCAAGTATCCCGTCTCCACCCGTGTCAACCTGAAGGGCACCATCATTGTGGCCCGCGACATTGCGCATGCCAAGTTGAAGGCCCGCATTGATGCCGGCGAGGGTATGCCTGACTACTTCAAGAAGTATCCCGTACTGTATGCCGGTCCTGCCAAGACCCCCGAGGGCTACCCCTGTGGTTCGATGGGGCCGACGACAGCCAACCGCATGGACCCCTACGTGGACGAGTTCCAGTCGTTGGGTGCATCGTTGGTGATGATAGCCAAGGGCAATCGCAGCGACGTGGTCACGGAGGCTTGCAAGAAGCACGGCGGCTTCTACCTCGGCAGTATCGGCGGCGTGGCAGCCGTGCTGTCGCAGTCGAGCATCAAGAGCATCGAGTGCGTGGAGTATCCTGAGCTGGGCATGGAAGCCATCTGGAAGATTGACGTTGAGAACTTCCCCGCCTTCATCCTCGTCGATGACAAGGGCAACGACTTCTTCAAGCAGCTGAAGCCCTGGTGCCCGAATTGCAAGTAATCATATTTTTATGCTTAGAAAGTATTTATTTCTTATACTGACCACTATGCTCCCCCTGTGCTCTATGGCACAGGAGGAGTTTTCCGTTTTACATGCTAACTGCATGCCAGACCTCGAAGACGCCAGTCCGGCGCATCGCACTGCCCGGTTGCCTGCCATCAACCATCGATGGGATGCTGACAGAACCTACCGCCAGCTGGTCATTCTCGTCTCGTTCAGAGATGCCGATTTCTCCTGCGATAATCCCATGGAGTATTATGACAGGCTCTTTAACGAGCCTGACTTTAACGAGAAGAAGCGCAATGCCAATGGTTGTGTGGCAGACTACTTCCGTGACCAGTCGGGTGGGCTGTTCAACCTGAAGTTCGATGTTTACGGTCCCATCAAGGTCGACACCTTGGCACAGCCATACAGTCATCCTACAGCAAGTACAAAGAATTATGGAAAGGACATTCTTCGCCGTGCAACCTTGCAGTTCCTGGACTCCGTTGCTGCCGGTGTTTACGACAACTGCGGCTGGGATGGCGACTTTGCCAAGTACGACTGGAACAACAACGGGTACACCAATCAGGTCATCTATGTCTATGCTGGCGTTTCGGGCAATATTAACGCTGAGCAATGTTATGGTCACATATGGCCTAATACCAGTTATTTTACATCCGTTTCGACTCCTGATGGCAAGAAGATCGACAGCTATTCATGCAGCGGCGAGCTTTGGCCTTCTTCCAGTATTTCCCGCTGTGGACTGGGAACAATTGCCCATGAGTTCAGCCATTGCCTTGGCCTGCCGGACATTTATCCCACCAGGGATGATGACGACTACTCGGTATGTGACGAGTGGGATCTGATGGATGGCGGCAATTTCACCAACTACGGCTTCTGCCCTCCCAACTATACTGCATTGGAGAAGTATCTGATGGGGTGGCTTGAGTTCACGGAGTTGGACGCCCCGACTACGGTTACCGGATTGAAACCCGTTGCAGAAGGCGGCGAAGTCTATCGCATTAAGCACTCTGACTCTGAGTGGTATCTCTTGGAGAACCGCCAGCAAAGAGGCTGGGACTTGGGTGTCCCTGGCAAGGGACTGGTCATCTACCACGTCAATTATGATGGCTCTGTCTGGCGTGGCAACACGTTGAACAACGACCCCATGAAGCGACGCTTCTACCTCGTTCCTGCCGACAACAAGAACTATAGTACATGGGATGAAGAGATTGGCGACAAGAATCCGTATGCCAAAAGTCCCCGACTGAACAACCGTCACCTCAGCACGTCACCCTATCCGTATGTGGTGGACAATGAGGTGTTGAACAATCAACTGACCGATACGTCCGTCCCTGCTGCCCTCATATTCTATCCTGATGGAACGCTGCTCGGCAAGCCCATCACCAATATTACCATGACTGACGATGGACTGGTGTCCTTCGACTTCATGGGTGGAGCCACGGGGATAGATGCCGTCAGGACCAAGACTGATGCGAAGGTTGCTGGTATCTACGATATGTCGGGACGTCGCGTGGAGACGATGCAGAGCGGGCAGCTGTATATAGTCCGCCAGAAAGACGGTACTGTACAAAAGCATTTTTACAATGGAATCAGGTAGAAGGACGATAGCAGCTGCAGTCATGTTGCTGTTTGCCCTGCTGACAGCAACAGCCGAAGGCGTTGTCCCCAGGCGGGGATGCCGCATGGGCACCATCCCGCAGCAGCATGTTCTCCGACGGACAGCATCGAAGTCTCCTGTAGAAAAATACCGTGGCGACTTGCGCCAGTTAGTGGTGCTCGTGTCATTTAGCGACCAAGCCTTCAAAGAGGACGAACCGCTTCTGTTTTGGAACAGAATTTTTAATGAGAAAGATTTTACTGAGTCTCCCTTCTGTGGCTCCATCCATGACTATTTTTATGCACAGAGCTATGGAGAGTTGCGCCTGACGTTCGACTTGCACTATATCCAACTGAACGAGAGCCGCTATAAATACCGCAGCACAAGGGATGACGACGAGAACTCCAAGTATCTGGTTCTTGACATAGTGGACACCCTCGAAACTCGGGGGATAGACTGGTCACCTTACGACTGGGATGACGACGGCTATATCGACCAGTTGCTCATCGTCTATGCCGGCAAGGGCATGAACGATGGCGGCGACAGCAATACCATCTGGCCCCACCAGTGGTGGCTCAGCAGACATAAGAATTGTGAAGCGCGCTTAGTCATTAGTGGTGGCAAGGAACTGCTTGTCGACTGCTACTGCTGTGTGAATGAAGTGACAAGCAAAGGCACTTATGGCACCTTTGGAACCATCTGCCACGAATACAGCCATTGTTTCGGTTTCCCCGATTTTTATTATAAAAATTCCATTGTGGGCGAATGGGATTTGATGGATCGTGGCAACTTCAATAAGGGTGGCTATTGTCCGCCGGGCTATTCTGCCCATGAGCGTATGCTGATGGGCTGGCTGGAGTTGTCTGAACTTACGTCGCAGGTCACTATTGCTGATATGCTGCCATTGCATGAGGCGGGTGAGGCCTATCTCATTCGCAACGACGGTTTCGACAATGAGTATTACATCGTGGAAAATCGTCAGCAGTCTGGCTGGGACCAGTCGCTGCCCGGCAGTGGACTGGTCGTCTTCCATATTGATTATGATGAGGAAATATGGCAGAATGCTTTTCCTAATGACGACAAGCGCAAGCGCTACTCCATTATTCCCGCCAACAACAGGACGTCGGTCACTTCCTCCTCTAACTGGGGCTATCCCTACATGGAAAACAATTCTTTGACCAATGAGTCGCAGCCTGCCGCCACCTTGTTCCATGAGAATGCGGACGGCACGCTGCTCATGTCGAAGCCCATTACGAATATGACCGTCAGCAACGGTCTCGCCTCGTTCGACTTCATGGCAGACCCCTCGGCCATTCAACCCTTACCCTTCACCCTCTACCCTTCACCATATCAGGGAGGTCAGGTGCTCTACCGCGTGGGACCTATAAACATCATAAGGTGTGCTGACGGTACTGTACGAAAGGTAAAAAGGTAAAAAAGTAAAAAAGCATGATGGATAAAAGAATGATATACACTGTTGCTGACCACCGTTTCGCTGTCGTTGCCGGGGAGGCTCTGCTGGGTCAGATGGCGCAATACGAGCCGTTTGCCGTAGAGCCTGATGCTGCTCCTGTGCTGTTTACGCTGACAGTGGCACAAGAGCAACCGTTTCCTGATGTAGACATCATGGTCGAGACATCGCAGGATGACGAAGGCTCTCAGATACTAGTAGGACACACCGCTGACGGCAGGTCGTATTTCGAGTTTCTCTTATGTGGCGACCGTTCTGGCTGTCTCTTGGTATCTGCTGACTACAGCAAGGCAACCTTGTGGCTGTACAAGCACCAACTATATGGGCTGAACAACGCCTTGATGGTGTTGTATGCCTTGGCCACTGCCTGTTTGGGTACTGCCCTGTTCCATTCGGCTGTTGTCAGCCATGAGGGTAAGGGATATATGTTTCTGGGCAAGAGCGGCACGGGCAAGAGTACGCATGCCAGCCTTTGGTGCCGGTATATAGAGGGGACGGAACTCGTCAACGACGACAATCCCGTGGTGCGTGTCTTCCCCCATCGTGCCGTGGTCTATGGCTCGCCCTGGAGTGGCAAGACGCCGTGCTACCGCAATATGAGTCTGCCCATAGGTGGTATCGTGCAGTTGAGTCAGGCGCCCTATAACAAGATCCGCCGTCTGCGCAGCATTGAGGCATACGCTGCCTTGGTGCCCAGCATTTCCGGCAAGCGGTGGGAGCGTCGTGTCGCTGACGGTCTCCATGAGACCGAGGACACCCTGGCAGGCCGTGTGCCCGTCTGGTATCTGGAGTGTCTGCCCGACGAGGCTGCTGCCCGGCTCTGCCAGGAAACAATTAAAGAAGTAAGGGCTAAGAAATAAGTATTAAGAATTATCGTCAAATAGTCAAATACCCCGATGTCTGACAACGAGATACTGGAGAGTGCCATCAGCCTGGTACAGGAGGGACTTAGCGTCACCTTTCCCGTTAAGGGGCGCAGCATGCTGCCGTTCATCATCGGCGGCCGTGAGAGTGTCATCCTGGTCCAGCCTGGTACACCTGCTGTCGGCGACGTCGTATTGGCATGGGTGGAAGGTTGTCGTTATGTGGTGCACCGCATCATACGCATCGATGGAGAGCATGTCACGCTCATGGGCGACGGCAATGTCTGCGGTGTCGAACACTGCATGCTGGCTCATGTCAAGGCTCGTGCCGACTACGTGGTCGATGCCCACGGTCAACGGCACTATTTATATAATAGGTGGCGCATCTGTGCTGCCAGGGTGTGGTTCCGGCTGCGCCCAGTCAGAAGATATTTACTGTTTATTTATAGAATACTATGCAATTAAAGAAAGGATTTGTGTTGCGCACCGTATGTGGTGAGAACGTGATTACGGGTGAGGGGCTGAATGCCATTGACTTTGGACGCCTGCTGTGCCTCAACGAGACGGCGGCATGGCTGTGGCGGAAAGCCGAAGAACAGGCTGACTTTACCGTTGACAGTTTGGCTGATGCCTTGTGCCAAGAGTATGATGTCTCCATCGAACAGGCCCGGCAGGATGTCGCCGCCATGGTCGGCGAATGGCAGAAGGTCGGCGTGGTTGAGGATTAGTTTAGAGTTTTGGGTTTAGGGTTTAGAGTGCGATGAAGTACGTTCTTTGGCTGTGGCGTGAGACCCGTGGCATCCGTCTCAATTCGCTGGTGCGCATTGTCGTGGGAATAGGTCAGGTGATGCTTGGCCTGGTCATGGTATGGCTCAGCAAACGATTCATTGACGAGACCATCCGCACAGGAACCGACGAAGACCTCGTGATGATGATCCTGTTACTGGTCGCTGTCGTCATGTGTGGCATACTGCTCAGGCAGGTCTATTACTATATGTCAACCATTGCCAGCGTACGACAGACCAACAGGATGCGCCTTGAGGCCTTCAGCCGACTATTCTCCAGACAACTCTACGACGAACAGGAACTGCATTCCGGCGATGTCACCTCACGACTGACGAAGGACATCGATACCGTCAGCAGCGCCACCACCAGCGCGCTGCCGTCCATGCTCATCACCATGCTGCAACTCATAGGCGCCTTCCTGCTGATGCGGTGGTTCGATGCCAGGCTGGCATGGGCACTCCTGCTGCTGACACCCTTGGCACTGGTCTTCGGCAAACTCATCGCACACCGTCTGCGACAGATGACGCTTGACATCCGACGTGACGAGAGCCGCATACAGATGCATGTGCAGGAGGGTATGGAGCACAATGCCGTACTGCGCTCCCTGGGCAGTGAGCAGTGGGTTACCGGCCGACTCGACACCATGCAGCAACAGCTGCGCGGAAATGTCCTGCGACGCACGCGCTTCACTGTCATCACTCGTGTACTGCTGGGCAGTGCTTTCGGACTGGGCTACATGCTGGCCTTCGTCTGGGGGGGCATCGGACTGCGCAACGGCACCATCACCTTTGGTGTCATGACATCGTTCCTACAGTTGGTGGGCATGATTCAGAATCCCATACTCTCACTGCTCAACATGGTGCCACAACTCATCCATGCCACGGCCAGCATCGACCGCCTCAACGAACTGGAGACCCACCCCCAGCCCCAGACTCTCCAGACTCTCCCCCGGCCCCTCCCTGTGAGGGAGGGGAGTGGTTACTCTCAAGATCAGACAGAATCTCAGAGCCAGACTGAAGCGGATGGACATATTACTCCCCTCCCTCACAGGGAGGGGCCGGGGGAGAGTCTGGGCCTTGGGGAGAGTATGGTTTTGGGCATTCGCCTCCATGACGTCACCTTCCGCTATGCTTCCGGAGACCGCCAGGTGCTCAGCCATTTCTCTCACGACTTCCAGCCAGGGTCCAAGACTGCCCTCATGGGACCTACAGGCATCGGCAAAACCACGCTGTTCCGACTGATGTTAGGCTTTATCACACCCAACGAGGGAACCATCGGCATCTACGACAGTCATGGTTACGGGCCTGTCAGTGAACAGACCCGTAACCACTTCGTTTTCGTGCCGCAGGGTAACACCCTCATGAGCGGCACCATTCGCTATAATTTGTTGCTGGCTAAGCCCGACGCCACCGACGAACAACTGCGTCAGGTGCTACATACCGCCTGTGCCGATTTCGTGCTCGATTTGTCCAACGGCCTCGATACCGAGTTGGGTGAGCGCGGCAGCGGACTCAGCGAGGGACAGGCTCAGCGCATCGCCATTGCACGCGGACTGCTGCGTCCCGGCAGCATCTTGCTGCTCGACGAAATCTCCTCGTCGTTGGACGAACATACCGAGCGCGAACTCTTCACACGTCTCTTTGCCGCCTGTCCCGACAAGACGATGCTCTTCATCACGCATCGTCCTGTCGTAGCCGAGCTCTGTACCAGCATCGTCCAACTATAAAGGCTTGCTTTTCTGCTTTCTTTTATCTTTTATTTTTTATTTAGGGCTTCAGCCCGCTTTCCTGCCCGCTTTAATTTCTAAACACCAGCCCCTCACCGAACTCGTCGATGATGATGGGCTTCGTGCGGTCTATCTCGTCGGCCAGAATCTTTCGTGACAGGTCGTTCAGCACCAAGTGCTGGATGGCACGTTTCACCGGACGGGCGCCGAAGTCGGGGTCGTAGCCCTCCTGTGCCAGGAATTGGATGGCCTGGTCGGTAATCTGCAACTGGATGCCCTGCGGTTCCAGCATGTCCGTCACCCGCTTCATCTGCAGGCGCACCACGTCGGCTATCTGCTCCTGCGTCAGCTGCTGGAAGGTGATAATCTCGTCGATACGGTTCAGGAACTCCGGTCGCATGGTCATCCGCAGCTGTTCGCGGGTGGCGTTCGACGTCATGATGATGATCGTGTTCTTGAAGTTGGCGGTACGTCCCTTGTTGTCCGTCAGCCGGCCGTCGTCCAGCACCTGCAGCAGGATGTTGAACACGTCGGGGTGGGCCTTCTCAATCTCGTCAAACAGCACCACGCTATAGGGCTTGCGGCGTACAGCCTCTGTCAGCTGACCACCCTCGTCGTAGCCTACGTAGCCCGGAGGCGCACCCACCAGTCGCGAGACGGTATGCTTCTCCTGGTATTCCGACATGTCGATACGCGTCATCATCGTCTCGTCGTTGAACAGGTACTCGGCCAGGGCCTTTGCCAGCTCGGTCTTACCGACACCCGTGGTGCCGAGGAAGATGAACGAGGCAATGGGGCGCTTCGGGTCTTGCAGTCCGGCACGTGAGCGGCGCACGGCATCGCTGACGGCGCTGATGGCCTCGTCTTGACCAATCACACGCTTGTGCAGCTCTTCCTCCAGATGCAGCAGCTTTTCTCGTTCGCTCTGCATCATGCGTGTCACAGGAATACCAGTCCAGCGGGATACAACCTCAGCAATATCATCCGCTGTCACTTCCTCGCGTACCAATCTTCCGGCAGCAGAATCGCTGGACGTACTGTCCAGCTGGGCTTGGATGGACTTGATGTCGTCCTCCAAAACCTTCAGCTTCGAGTAGCGGATTTCGGCTACCTTGCCGTAGTCGCCCTCGCGCTCGGCACGCTCGGCCTCATACTTCAGGTTCTCCATCTCCTGCTTGTCCTGCTGAATCTTGTTCACCAGCTGGCGCTCGCCCTCCCACTTGGCACGGAACTGCTGCTCCTGTTCGCGGAGTTCTGCTATCTCCTTGTCCAACTGGGCAATCTTCGGCTCGTCGCCCTCGCGCCTGATGGCCTCGCGCTCGATTTCGAGCTGGGCCAGACGGCGGGTAATCTCATCCAGTTCCTCGGGCACGCTGTCGCGCTCCATGCGCAGCTTCGCGGCGGCCTCGTCCATCAGGTCGATGGCCTTGTCCGGCAGGAAGCGCTCGCTGATGTAGCGCTCCGACAGTTGCACCGCGGCGATGCAGGCATCGTCCTGAATACGCACCTTGTGGTGGTTCTCGTAGCGCT
>CAMHJQ010000053.1 GCA_946185485.1 uncultured Prevotellaceae bacterium
CCTATCCTATGATATATTGCCCTTTCAGGGCATACATCCGTAATCCCGGACATCGCCCCTTACAGGGGCGTTTTTTTGTTTATGGGCATCCGTTTAGATAGGGCCAAGACCCTATCCTATGATATATTGCCCTTTCAGGGCATACATCCGTAATCCCGGACATCGGCCCTTCGGATGAATCATGACCGGGGGACTGTGATCATTTTGAACAAAGAAAAAATTGATCATCGGTCCCCTTCATGATGAGGTTTCCGATAAAACTCGGAACGAGGGTGTGTCCCTCGTTCCGGGCCTGTAAGCCTGTCTGCTTTGGCGGTTTAGTGCTTCACCATGCGGAGAGCCTTGTTGGCGAGCTTTACCACTACAAAGTTTAAAATAATCATAATCCTCAAATTTTAGTTGTTAATCCTTTTTTAAACAATCTTTCTGCTTGTCATTTCTTTTGTTTGACGATGCAAAGGTACGAAATTGTGTGCGAACACAAAGCAACTTTTGCGTAGTTTTTTATCAAAGTGGCATCATTCTTGACTTAGGTCAACAGGTACTCTCGCTCGAAAATTCTCAAATATATTTGGAATTTTGCTCACTTATTCGTACCTTTGACTAACGTCGAAGGTAGGTTGCATCTCGGAAAAACAAAAAAATAAAGTTTTTCTTGGTTTTTCGCTCGATTTACACTACCTCTGACCTTCGGTCGAAGGTACTCTCGCTCGAAAATTCTCAAATATATTTGGAATTTTGCTCACTTATTCGTACCTTTGCAGCCTAAAATAAATAAGGTATATATGTTCGAGAACTTAAGTGACAGACTTGAACGGTCGTTCAAGATACTGAAAGGTGAAGGAAAAATCACCGAAATCAACGTCGCCGAGACGCTGAAGGATGTGCGCAAGGCACTGTTGGATGCCGACGTCAACTACAAGGTGGCCAAGCAGTTTACGGATACTGTCAAGCAGAAGGCCCTGGGTATGAACGTGTTGACGGCCATCAAGCCCAGTCAGCTGATGGTGAAGATAGTGCACGACGAGCTGGCAGAGCTGATGGGTGGCAAGGCCGTGGAGTTGAAGCTGGAAGGTCGTCCGGCCATTGTGCTGATGTCGGGTCTGCAGGGCTCTGGTAAGACAACGTTCAGCGGTAAGCTGGCTAACCTGCTGAAGACGCGCCAGCACAAGTCGCCGCTGCTGGTAGCCTGTGACGTGTACCGTCCTGCCGCCATCCAGCAGTTGCACGTGGTGGGCGAGAGCGTGGGTGTTCCCGTCTATTCCGAGCCCGACAACAAGAACGTGGTGGAGATAGCCCAGAATGCCATCAAGGAGGCCAAGGCCAAGAACTACAACGTGGTCATCATCGATACCGCCGGTCGTCTGGCTGTCGACGAGGAGATGATGAACGAGATTGCCACCCTGAAAGAGGCCGTGCAGCCCGACGAGACGCTGTTTGTCGTCGACTCGATGACGGGTCAGGATGCCGTGAACACTGCCAAGGAGTTCAACGACCGTTTGGACTTCGACGGCGTGGTGCTGACGAAGCTGGACGGTGACACCCGTGGTGGTGCTGCCCTCTCGATACGCACGGTGGTGACGAAGCCCATCAAGTTTG
Organism: uncultured Prevotellaceae bacterium; assembly: GCA_946185485.1. Classification (GTDB taxonomy): domain Bacteria; phylum Bacteroidota; class Bacteroidia; order Bacteroidales; family Bacteroidaceae; genus Prevotella. Next base: position 1,600 of record CAMHJQ010000053.1, read on the forward strand.
TGGGTACAGGCGAGAAGATGGAAGCCCTGGACGTGTTCCATCCCGAGCGTATGGCCGACCGCATCCTGGGTATGGGTGACGTCGTATCGCTGGTGGAGCGTGCCCAGATGCAGTATGACGAGGAAGAGGCCAAGCGACTGGAGAAGAAGATCCGCAAGAACAAGTTCGACTTCGACGACTTCTACGGGCAGATTCAACAGATCAAGAAGATGGGTAACATCAAGGACCTGGCATCGATGATTCCCGGCGTGGGCAAGGCGCTGAAGGATGTCGATATCGATGACAATGCCTTCAAGGGCATCGAGGCTATCATCCAGTCGATGACACCCAAGGAGCGTGCCAACCCCGACATCATCAACCAGAGCCGCAAGCTGCGCATTGCCAAGGGCTCGGGTACGAAGATTGAGGAGGTGAACCGTCTGATGAAGCAGTTCGACCAGACGCGCAAGGTGATGCGTATGGTTGCTGGCGGCGGCAATTCGAAGATGGCACAGATGGCCAACATGATGAGAGGAAAGAAACCTTTCTAGTTCAAAGTTCAAAGTTCAAAGATCAAAGTTCAATGTATAAGCTGATTGACGGAAAGGCTACTGCCGCCACCATTAAGGCAGAAATCAAACAGGAAGTAGAAAGAATAGTTGCCGCCGGTGGCAAGCAGCCCCATCTGGCTGCTGTATTGGTGGGTCATGACGGAGGCTCAGAGACGTATGTAAAGAATAAGGTACTCGCGTGCGAGGCTTGTGGTTTCAAGTCGACGCTCATCCGCTATGAGGATGACGTGACGGAGGAGGAACTGTTGGAGTGTGTGGACCGCCTGAACCGCAATGGCGACGTGGATGGCTTCATTGTGCAGCTGCCTCTGCCCAAGCATATCGACGAGCAGAAAATCATCGAGGCCATCGACTATCGCAAGGACGTTGACGGTTTCCATCCCATCAACGTGGGACGTATGGCCATCGGTCTGCCGTGCTTCATCTCGGCAACGCCCCTCGGCATCATCACCCTGCTGAAGCGTTACGGCATCGAGACCAGCGGCAAGAAGTGTGTCATCCTGGGTCGCTCGAACATCGTTGGCAAGCCCATGGCTCAGCTGATGATGCAGAAGCAGTATGGCGATGCCACCGTCACCGTGTGCCACTCGCGCTCGAAGACGCTGAAGGACGAGTGCCGCGCTGCCGACATTATCATTGCGGCTATTGGCAGACCGGAGTTCGTCACCGCCGACATGGTGAAGGACGGTGCCGTCATCATTGACGTGGGCACCACCCGTGTACCCGATGCCTCGCGCAAGAGCGGCTACCGGCTGTGTGGCGACGTGAAGTTCGACGAGGTAGCCCCCAAGTGCTCCTACATCACTCCCGTGCCCGGCGGCGTAGGTCCCATGACCATCTGCTCGCTGATGAAGAACACCCTCGCCGCCGGCAAGAAAGAGTACTATAAATAATATTGGCATCGGACTACAGGACTTAAGGGCTTTGGTTGCGCACAGTTATCATCAAGAAAAAGGTCCTTTAGTCCTGTAGTCCGATGCAAAAAGAAAAATGACCGCAGAGGAGTATTACCAGAAAGGCAATGAGGCCCGGAAGCAGGGGTTGTGGCACGAAGCCATCAACTGCTATATCCAGGCCATCGAGCTTGACCCCGACAGCCCGGCTGTCGAGGCCAAGCGCATGCTGGACGATATCATGGCCTTCTACTGTAAGGATATGTATAATCCGTGAATGATGAAAACAAAAAAACATAGTTTTTCTTGGTTTTTCGCTCGATTTACACTACCTCTGACCTTCGGTCGAAGGTAGGTTGCATCTCGGAAATAAAAGAAAACAATGATTTTTCTTTGTATTTCCCTCGATTTTCAGTACCTCTGACTAACGTCGAAGGTACTTTCGTTCGAAAATTCTCAAATATATTTGGAATTTTGCTCACTTATTCGTACCTTTGACTAACGTCGAAGGTAGGTTTCATCTCGGAAATAAAAGAAAAAAATGATTTTTCTTTGTATTTCTCTCGATTTTTACTACCTTTGCACCCCAAATTCAGGATTTAATGCATTAAACAACAATATTATGGCAAAAATGAAAGGTGCCATCGTGGTCGATACTGAGCGGTGTAAGGGATGTCAGTTATGCATCATCGCCTGCCCTCAGAAGGTAATCGCACTGGCCAACAAAGTGAATCTGCATGGCTACCCCTACGTGGAGGCTGTCAATGAGGAAGCCTGTGTAGGCTGTGCCTCGTGTGGCATTGTCTGTCCCGACGGATGTATCACCGTGTATCGTAAAAAAGTAGTTGAGTAGTAAGTAGTTGAGTAGTAAAGTAGAAATGTCTATGCAAGAGAGAGAAGTTGTGTTGATGAAAGGCAACGAGGCTATTGCCCACGCTGCTATTCGTTGCGGATGCGACGGCTATTTCGGCTATCCTATTACTCCGCAGAGTGAAGTGATTGAGACGCTGGCTGAGCTGAAGCCTTGGGAAACCACCGGTATGCAGGTGGTACAGGCTGAGAGTGAGCTGGCATCTATCTATATGGTCTATGGTGCTGCCGGTGCCGGCAAGCGTGCCATGACCTCCAGTTCGTCCCCCGGTATTGCGCTGATGCAGGAGGGTATCACCTATATGGCTGGTGCCGAGGTTCCAGGCGTATTTGTCAACGTACAGCGCGGCGGTCCCGGTCTGGGTACCATCCAGCCTTCGCAGGGTGACTATTTCCAGGCTACCCGTGGTGGTGGTAATGGTGATTACAAGGTCATCGTGCTGGCTCCGTCGAGTGTGCAGGAGATGGCCGATTTCGTCGACCTCGCCTTCGAGCTGGCCTTTAAGTATCGCAACCCCGCCATGATTCTGAGCGATGGTGTCATCGGTCAGATGATGGAGAAGGTGGTGCTGCCGCCGTTCAAGCCCCGTCGTACGGATGAGGAGGTCATCAAGCAGTGTCCCTGGGCTTCTACTGGTAAGCCTAAGAACCGTGAGCGCGTGGTCATTACCTCGCTCGAACTGAAACCCGAGATCATGGAACAGCGCAACATCGCCCTGCAGGAGAAGTATGCCAAGATTCAGGAGAACGAGGTGCGCTTTGAGCAGCAGCAGATGGATGATGCCGAATACGCCATCGTGGCTTTCGGTAGTGCAGCCCGTCTGTCGGAGAAGGCTATCGAGGTGGCTCGTGAACAGGGTATCAAGGTAGGTCTGTTCCGTCCTATCACACTGTTCCCATTCCCAGAGAAGCAGATTGCCGAGCTGGCAAAGACCAAGAAGGGTATTCTGGTGGTAGAGATCAATGCCGGACAGATGGTACAGGATGTTCGCCTGGCTGTGAACGGTGCTGTGCCCGTTGAGCAGTTCGGTCGTCTGGGTGGTATCGTGCCCGAGCCTGAGGAAATCGTTAACGCTTTGCAAGCAAAGCTAATTGACAATTGATAATTGAGAATTGACAATGGATAGAAATCAAATAATTTCACCAGAGAACATCGTCTGCAAGAAGCCGACGCTGATGAACGACAACCATATGCACTACTGCCCGGGCTGCTCGCACGGTGTAGTACATAAGCTCATTGCCGAAGTCATCGAAGAGATGGGTATGGAAGACAAGGCCGTAGGTGTATCGCCTGTAGGCTGTGCCGTCTTCGCGTACAATTATATAGATATCGACTGGCAGGAGGCTGCCCATGGTCGTGCACCCGCACTGGCTACGGGTATCAAGCGCTGCTGGCCTGACCGCCTCGTGTTCACCTATCAGGGTGATGGCGACCTGGCTTGTATCGGTACCTGTGAGACCATTCACGCCCTGAATCGTGGTGAGAACATCGTCATCATCTTCGTCAACAATGCCATCTATGGCATGACGGGTGGTCAGATGGCTCCTACAACGCTGATTGGACAGAAGACCTCTACTTGTCCTTACGGCCGTGACCCGCAGTTGCACGGCTATCCCCTGAAGATGGCTGACATTGCTGCCGGACTTGAGGGCACCTGCTACGTGACTCGTCAGAGTGTGGAGAGCGTAGGCTCTATCCTGAAGGCGAAGAAGGCATTGCGCAAGGCTTTCGAGGCCTCTATGGCTGGCAAGGGTTCTTCACTCGTGGAGTTTGTCTCTACCTGTAACAGCGGTTGGAAGCTCACGCCCGCCAAGGCTAACGAATGGATGAAGGAGAACATGTTCCCCTTCTATCCCAAAGGAGACCTGAAAGACACTACGAGTCTTTAATTGAAAATTGAAAATTGAAAATTAAGATGAAGAAAGAGATAATTATTTCAGGTTTCGGAGGTCAGGGCGTGCTCTCGATGGGTAAGATTCTGGCCTATAGTGGACTGATGGAGGACAAGGAAGTGACGTGGATGCCTGCCTACGGTCCTGAACAGCGTGGCGGTACAGCCAACGTGACAGTCATCGTCAGCGATGAGCGCATCTCGTCGCCCATCCTTAGCAAGTACGATATTGCCGTGGTGCTGAACCAACCCTCGCTGGAGAAGTTTGAACCGAAGATCAAGCCTGGCGGCATTCTCATCTATGACGGCTTTGGCATCATCAACAAACCCACCCGCAAGGATATCACCATCTATGAGATTAATGCCATGGACAAAGCTGCCGAGATGAAGAACAGCAAGGTGTTCAACATGATTATCCTTGGCGGTCTGTTGAAGGTTGCTCCTGTGGTGAGTTCCAGTGGTGTGGAGAAGGCGCTGAAGAAGACCCTTCCAGAGCGTCATCACGACCTGATTCCACTGAATATGCAAGCCATCGAAGAAGGTGGTAAAATCATTCAACAGGTGTGAATTTTTCGCGATAATTGGGTCTCCGTACGCTAAATAGGTCAAGTTTTGTACCTTTTTTTGCACTTTTTACGTCAAATATTTGGTACATAACATTTTTTTTGCTTACTTTGCGCCCAAATTAGAGAAGATAGAAACACATTATATTAATTTAAACTAATTAGTTAGTAACGATGAAAAAGTTATTTTTAATGTTGGCTGTTGCAGCTTTTGCACAGACCATGAATGCTCAGACTGTTCTGGAGAGCAAGAACACTGACAATTGGTACATTGGCATCAACGGTGGTGTTACTGCTCCTTCTAAGCACTACAAAGTGATGAAGAATGTCAATTTTGATGGTGGCATCCGTGTTGGCCGCTGGTTCACTCCGGTTGTAGGTTTGGCTGTTGACGCTCAGGCTTATTTCGGAAAGAAGTATGCTACTACTTACTATCAGGGTTTCAAGTTTGATAATCTCAACACTTTTGTTAAGATGACGAACATCAGCCTGCTCGGTACCCTGAACTTCAGCAACTGGTTTGCTGGTTATCCCGGCACTCCCCGTGGCTTTGAGGTGATTGGTGTTGCTGGTCTCGGCTGGTTGCACTACTATGGTGGTATGAAGCAGAACGCTATGTCTAGCAAGCTGGGTGTTGACTTTGCCTTCAACTTCGGTTCTGACAAGCAGTGGCAGTTCTATGTAGAGCCCAACATCGTTTATCACCTGGCTGATACTTACAGCAACGTGGTTTACAACCTGAGCCGTTCTAACATCGGTGTTAACGTAGGTCTGAACTACAAGTTCGGTAACAGCAACGGTACTCACAACTTCAAGATTGCTGAGCTCCGCGACCAGGCTGAGATCGATGGTCTGAATGCTAAGATTAATGAGCTCCGTGCTGATGTCAACGCTAAGGATGGCAAGATTGCTGCCGACGCTAAGACCATCGCTGACCTGCAGGCTCGTCTGCGTGAGTGCGAGGCTCGTCCCGTTCAGGTAGTTGAGGAGAAGGAGAACATCCTTCAGCCGCATGTGATCTTCCGTCAGGGTAAGAGCGTTATCGATGCTGCTCAGTATGCTAGCGTTGAGATGGTTGCCAAGTACATGCGTAACCACAAGGACGCTAAGGTTATCGTTCGCGGTTACGCTTCTCCCGAGGGTAACGCTGAGCTGAACCAGAAGCTCTCTGAGGCTCGTGCTGCTGCTGTGAAGACTGCTCTTGTTAAGAAGTACAAGATTGCCGCTGACCGCATCACCACTGAGGGTCTCGGTGCTACTGACAAGCTGTCCGACGAGCTCGACTTCAACCGTGTTGCTCTGTTCATCGACACCACGAAGTAATTCTAACACTTAGATAACAAAAATCCCTACAGATTTGGTTCTGTGGGGATTTTTTTGTACCTTTGGGCCTTCAAAACAAATATTACTAACTTGCAACTTATGAAGATAAAACTATTGTTTGTTTTTTTCCTGCTTAGCCAGCTGGCTATGGGACAGGAAAGGCGTGAGATTAATTTGAAGACGTGGGAGTTCTCACGCGACTGCAAAACGTGGTCTCGGGTACAGATTCCGCACGATTGGGCTATTGCAGGCCCTTTCGATAAGAAATGGGACTTGCAGCGTGTGGCAATCACGCAGAATGGTGAGACAGAAGCGACGGAGAAGTCAGGACGATCAGGAGCCTTACCTTGGATAGGCGAAGGCTGGTATCGTACGACGGTGGAGATTCCCCAGGGCTACGAGGCAGGAGAACTGGTATTCGACGGAGCAATGGCTGAGCCACGTGTCAGTGTTAATGGCCAAGAGGCAGGCTATTGGGCCTATGGGTATAATGCCTTCCGTGTGGACGTGACTCCTTTCTTGAAGAAGCAACCTACGTCAATTACCTCCGAATTGGCTATCAACGTTCATTTGCAGAACGTGGAAGAGAGTTCGCGCTGGTATCCTGGCGCAGGATTGTATCGTCCTGTCAAATTGGTGCTGACAAAGAAGACGCATATTGACGACTGGAGCATCTATGCTCGTACGATGAGCATTGATAAGGACGGGGCCGTTGTGGAGGTCGAGGCTCGTATTGTTAATCCGGTGAAGGGCACTGCGCAGGTTTTCCTGAAGGGGCCTGATGGTGTGACGGCATCAAGTGGTGACACCCGTATTGAAGGCGACGGAAAAGTGTATGCCAAGTTCAAGCTAAAGAACCCTAAGCTGTGGTCGCCGGAAACACCTTATTTATATGAAGTAAGGGTGGAGGTATATCAGGGACATCATGAAGTGCTCGACAGCAAGACCATTAAGACCGGTATCCGTACGGTGCGTGTATCACGTGAGGGCGGTTTCCAGTTGAACGGTCAGGCGCGTAAGATAAAAGGTGTCTGCCTGCATCATGACTTAGGCCCTTTGGGTGCAGCGATTAATAAATCTGCCCTTATCCGCCAGATTCGTGCCCTGAAAGGAATGGGCTGTGACGCCATCCGCACTGCGCACAACATGCCCTCAACCATGCAGATGGAGATTTGCGATTCGATGGGTATGATGGTCATGGCCGAGTCGTTTGACATGTGGCTTTATCCCAAGTGCAAGAACGGCTATGCGCGCTTCTTCAAGGAATGGGCCGTGAAGGACATCACCAATCTGGTGCTGAACCATCGTAACCATCCCTCTATTGTCATGTGGTCTATTGGTAACGAGATTCCAGAACAGTGGAGCGAGGAAGGACGTCAGCTGAGTATTCAGCTGCAAGGACTGTGCCACGCATTAGACCCAACACGCCCTGTGACACAAGGCATGGACCGCGCTGAGGCCGCACTGAAGAGTGGTTTTGCCCAAGCGATGGAAGTGCCGGGATTCAACTATCGCGTCCACAAGTATGAGAATAATATCAAGCAGTTGCCCCAAGGCTTCCTGTTAGGTTCGGAAACGGCTTCTACTGTTTCGTCGCGTGGCGTCTATAAGTTCCCTGTCAAGGAGACCGATTACTCCGCATTTGCATCCTATTCACCCAACTATGACCCTACGGCCATTCAGAGAGCCGACGGACAATGCTCGTCGTACGATGTAGAGTGGTGTCCGTGGTCCAATCTGCCTGATGACGACTGGCGTTGTCAGGACGACTATCCTTGGGTGATTGGCGAGTTTGTATGGACGGGCTACGACTACTTGGGCGAACCCACACCATACGATGAATACTGGCCCTCGCGCTCCAGCTACTTTGGAATCTTCGACTTGGCAGGCTTGCCCAAGGACCGTTACTGGCTCTATCGTTCGAAGTGGAATAAGGACGAGCATACTGTCCACCTGTTACCCCATTGGACATGGCCCGGCCGTAAAGGTCAGGTGACGCCCGTCTACTGTTACACGGACGGTGTAGAAGCTGAGCTCTTTGTCAATGGCAAGTCGCAAGGACGTATCCGCAAAAATAAAACTGAACGTCTGGACCGTTATCGCCTACGTTGGAATGATGTCAAATATGAACCGGGAGAAATACGGGTTGTGGCTTACGATGAGCAGGGCAACAAGATTGGCGAAGACGTTCGCCGTACGGCAGGCAAGGCCGTCGCGTTGACAGCCCAGGCTGAAACGGATGTCCATCATGCCGACGGTGAGGATTTGATATTCGTCCGTGTCGGTGTGCAGGATAAGCAGGGCACGCCCGTCCCTACGTGCCAGGAACAACTGGTGTTCAGCGTCAGCGGAGAGGCTGCTTTTGAAGCCTGTTGTAATGGTGATGCCACGTCGCTGGAGTCGTTCAAGCAGCCCCGTATGCGTCTCTTCAATGGTGAACTGGTAGTTATCCTACGTCCCACGCATCAATCAGGACGTGTCACCCTGACTGTCCGCGACCAGCGAGGCCGCTTGAAACCAGCCATTATCACGATTGACACTATTTGACGCTTTTTGGGCTGATAATTTGGTTGTTATACATTTTTTAAGTACCTTTGCACCGTTTTGAATTCATTAAGCTATACGATGATCAAGTTATATGAAAAAGATTTTAATGATGCTTGCTGCCGCAATGATGACAGCGAATGTTTCTGCACAGAACACCGTGCTGACAAGTAACAAGGGGTCTGACAACTGGTATTTTGGTATCAATGCCGGAGTAGCCTCTACCCCATGGCTGTCGGAAGTTGAAAGGAGTAACGCCACGAAGTTCAAGGCCTTATCTCCCAATGCCAGCCTTCGCGTCGGCAGAAATTTCACCACCGTATTCGGTCTGGTAGCCGAGGGTACATTGTATGGCCTTTCTGATAAGAAATCGGTACTGTCTTCGAAGACCTTTGTCGAGGTTACGAACGTCAGCCTGCTGGGTACCTTCAACCTGTGCAACCTCTTTGGTGGCTACACGGGTGAGCCTCGTCTCTTTGAGGTGACTGCCCTAGGCGGTTTTGGCTGGATGCATGCTTATGGTAATGCTCCCAAGACAAATTTTGTCACCTCGAAGTTTGCCATTGACTTTGCTTTTAATCTTGGTGCCGATAAGGCTTGGCAGCTCTATTTGGAGCCCAATATCACCTATGCACTCGACGGATGGAAGCCATTTGAAATGGAAAATCAGTCAGGAATTTATTATTATGAACCTGCTATTTATAACCCATCTAATATGGTTTCCAACATCAACCATGGGATGAAGTACGACCTCAGTACTGCCCTGTTGGGTGTGAACATCGGTGTGACCTACAAGTTCCTCAACAGCAACGGCAAGCATAATTTTACGAAGGCACAGTTGCGTGACCAGCGAGAGATTTACGATCTGAACAACAAGATTAACAACATGCGTCGTTCTATCGAAACCAAGGACCAGCAGCTTCTCGAGCGCGACAACCGCATTGAGGAGTTGGAGCAGGCTTTGGACGAGTGTAATAAGCGTCCCAACAAGACCGTCGTTGTCGAAGAGGTGAAGAAGGAAACCTTCTTGCAGCCCATTGTTATCTTCGGTCAGGGCAAGAGTACCATCGACGCAGCCCAGTATGCCAGCATCGAGATGATTGCCAAGTACATGCGCAACCATCCTGAGTCGAAGGTGCTTATTCGTGGCTATGCTTCGCCCGAGGGTAATCCCGAACTGAATCAGAAGTTGTCTGTAGCTCGTGCCACGTCGGTGATGACAGCCCTTATCAACCGTTATAAGATTGCCTCGAACCGTATTACCATCGAGGGTATGGGTGCCACCGATTCTCTCTCCGAAGAGATTGATTTCAACCGTGTGGCTATGTTCATCGACACGACAAAGTCCAAGTAATTATTGAGTAGAATAGAAGTGATGAAACATCAATTACGTAGTGCGGTATGCACAGAAGGCCGCAGAATGGCAGGTGCCCGCGCTTTGTGGGTTGCCACGGGTATGAAACATGAACAGTTTGGCAAACCCATTATTGCCGTCGTTAACTCCTTTACCCAGTTTGTGCCAGGTCATACGCATCTGCATGAGATAGGACAGATTGTCCGTGAGGAAATAGAAAAGATGGGCTGCTATGCCGCTGAGTTCAATACCATTGCCATCGATGATGGCATCGCCATGGGTCACGACGGTATGCTCTATTCGCTGCCCTCGCGTGACATCATTGCCGACAGCGTAGAATATATGGTCAATGCCCACAAAGCCGATGCCATGATCTGCATCTCCAACTGCGACAAGGTGACGCCGGGTATGCTGATGGCTGCCATGCGACTGAACATCCCTACAGTCTTCTGTAGTGGAGGTCCTATGGAGGCTGGGCGCTGGCGTGGCGAGAATGCCGACTTGATCACCGCCATGGTGAAGGGAGCCGATCCCTCCGTTAGCGATGAAGAGATGAAAGAGATTGAGCAGTGTGCCTGTCCAGGGTGCGGCTCGTGCTCAGGCATGTTTACCGCTAACTCAATGAACTCGCTGACCGAGGCCATCGGACTGTCGCTGCCTGGCAACGGCACTATCCTGGCTACCCATACCAATCGCGTGGAGTTGTTTAAGCAGGCTGCCCGTCAGATTGTGAAGAACGCCTTTGCCTATTACGAGGATGGCGACGAGAGCGTGTTGCCCCGCAGCATCGCCACCCGCCAGGCTTTCCTCAACGCTATGACGCTCGACATCGCCATGGGTGGTTCGACGAATACCGTGCTCCACCTGTTGGCAGTAGCCCAAGAGGCTGGTGTTGATTTTACCATGAACGATATTGATGCCTTGAGCCGCAAGACGCCTTGTCTGTGCAAGCTCGCTCCCAACACGCAGAAATACAGTGTGCAGGAGTGCGGACGTGCCGGTGGTATCCTGGGTATTCTGAATGAACTCAACAAGGGTGGGCTTGTTGATGGCTCTGCCATCCGCGTAGACGGCATGACGCTGGCTGAGGCCCTGAAGAAATACAGCATAGTGGATGGTGCTCTTGATGCTGAAGCCAACCGTATCTATCAGACGGCTCCCGGCAACCGCTTCTCTACGAAGATGGGCAGTCAGTCAGCAGAGTGGGGGACACTCGACACCGACCGTGCCAACGGCTGTATTCGCGACATCGAACATGCCTATACCAAGGACGGTGGTCTGGCTGTGCTCTTTGGCAACATCGCCCAGGACGGTTGTGTGGTCAAGACGGCTGGCGTCGACGAGAGCTTGTGGCACTTCGAGGGCCCTGCTGTCTGCTTCGACTCTCAGGAAGACGCCTGTGAGGGCATCCTTGGCGGCAAGGTGAAGAAGGGCGACTGCGTGGTCATCACCCACGAGGGTCCCAAGGGCGGTCCCGGCATGCAGGAGATGCTCTATCCTACCAGCTATATCAAGTCGATGCACATGGGTAAGGAGTGTGCGCTAATTACCGACGGCCGCTTCTCAGGTGGTACCAGTGGTCTCTCCATCGGACACATCTCGCCCGAGGCGGCTAACGGCGGCAACATCGGCAAGATCACGGACGGCGACATCATCGTTATCGACATTCCATCGCGTAGCATCAATGTCAAGTTGAGCGATGAGGAACTGGCCGCCCGCCCGCAGCAGCCGCTGAAGCGCAACCGCGTGGTCAGCAAGGCCCTCCGCGCCTACGCCCAGAGCGTATCTTCTGCCGACAAGGGAGGTGTGAGAATGATTGACTAGTACGACTAGATTTAGATTATAAAGGAATATGCTGAAAGACAGAATAACAGGAGCGAAAGCGCTGATGAGGGCGCTGCAGGCTGAGGGTGTGAAGACCATCTTCGGTTACCCCGGCGGCAGTATTATGCCCACCTACGACGCGCTGTTCGACTATACCCGTGGCGAGAAGAAATGCTTCGACCACATTCTGGTGCGCCATGAGCAGGGAGCTGTCCATGCCGCTGAGGGCTATGCCCGCGTCAGCGGTGAGGTGGGCGTGGCCTTGGTGACCAGTGGTCCCGGCGCTACCAACACGCTGACAGGCGTTGCCGATGCCATGCTGGATTCTACGCCCATCGTGGTCATTGCCGGTCAGGTGGCTATCGGAGCCTTAGGTACCGATGCCTTCCAGGAGGTGGACCTCGTAGGTTTGGCCCAGCCCATTTCCAAGTGGAGCTACCAGATACGTCATGCCGGGGACGTGGCATGGGCCGTCAGCCGGGCCTTCTATATTGCCCGCAGCGGCCGTCCCGGTCCTGTGGTGCTCGACTTCCCGCGTAATGCACAGGTCGAGGAGATTGACTGGGAACCGAAGAAGGTAGACTTCATCCGCAGCTATGTGGCCTATCCGAAACTGAACATGGAGGCTGTGCGTCAGGCTGCTGAACTCATCAACAATGCCAAGCGTCCTTTGGCGCTGGTTGGTCAGGGCGTGGAACTGGGTAATGCCCAGGAGGAGCTGAAGACGTTCCTCGAGAAGGCTGGCATCCCTGCCGGGCGTACCATGCTGGGCCTGTCGGCTCTGCCCTCGAACCATCCCCTCAATGTCGGCATGCTGGGCATGCATGGCAACTATGCCGTCAACCTGAAGGAACAGGAGTGTGACGTGCTCATCGCCATAGGCATGCGCTTCTCCGACCGTGTGACGGGCAATACCAAGACCTACGCCAAGCAGGCGAAGATTATCCATCTGGATATCGACCGCAGCGAGATAGACAAGAACGTCAAGACCGATGTCGCCATCGTAGCCGACTGCAAGGAGTCGCTGCCTGCCCTGACGGCTCTCCTCGATGACGTCAAACGGTCATCGCTTAACGTTCAACGTCAGGAGTGGCGTGAGTCGTTCAGGGAGTTGGATGCCAAGGAGCGTGAGAAAGTCATCGAGCCTGCCATCCATCCCCAGGAGGGTCCGCTACTGATGGGCGAGATGGTCAACGCCGTTGCCGAACAGGCTCCCGACGATGCCGTACTGGTGACGGATGTCGGTCAGAACCAGCTCTTTGCAACGCGTTATTTCAAATATCATCACAAGCGCAGCATCTGCACCAGCGGTGGCTTGGGCACCATGGGCTATGGCATGCCTGCCGCGATTGGTGCCACCTTCGGTGCCCCGGAGCGTACCGTATGCTGTTTCATGGGTGATGGCGGTTTCCAGATGTGCATCGAGGAACTGGGTACCATCATGGAACAGAAGTCGCCGGTGAAGATGATCCTGATGAACAACCACTATCTGGGCAATGTGCGCCAGTGGCAGGATATGTTCTGGATGCGTCGCAAGTCGTTCACCAAGATGATGAACCCCTGCTACGAACTCATCGCCCAGGGGTACGGCATCCCTTACATGGCTGTCACCGACCGCAAGGACCTTCGCGCAGCAGTGGAAAAGATGCTGACCACCGACGGACCATTCATCCTGGAGTGTGCCATCAAGGAGGATGACGACGTGCTGCCCATGACACCACCGGGCATGAACGTCAACGATATGATGCTGGAGATTTGATGATGTCAGATGTATGTTGTAAGAAGTAAGATGTATGGAAGAGAAGAAGAAACTATACACCCTGTTGGTTTATTCGGAGAATATCGCTGGTATCCTGAACCAGATTACCGCCGTGTTTACCCGTAGGCAGGTGAATATCGAGAGTCTGAACGTGTCAGCCTCCTCGATAGAGGGTGTTCACAAGTACACCATCACCGCCTGGAGTGACGAGGACCAGATTATCAAGATTACCAAGCAGATAGAGAAGAAGATAGATGTCGTCAAAGCCAACTATTTCACTGACGACCAGCTCTTTATCCGTGAGTCTGGACTCTACAAGCTGGCTACGGACAAGGTGTTGGAGAACCCTGAGATTTCGCGCACCATCCGCCGCCACGAGGCCAGCATCATCGAGGTGAACCCCACCTATACCATCGTCATGAAGCATGGTATCACCGAGGACATCATCTCGCTCTACCGTGCCCTCGATGCCTTTGGCTGCGTGTTGCAGTACACCCGCTCCGGCCGTATCGCCGTCACCCGCGGCATGCAGGAGCAGGTCAGCGAATTCCTGGAAGAGCGTGAGAAAACACAAGAGAATGGATAAAATAGGAACATACTCGTTTTTGGCTGAGCCGTTCCACTGCGACTTCAGTGGCCGGCTGTTTATGGGTCATCTGGGCAACCACATGCTCAACGCTGCAGATTTCCATTCGTCGGCAAGGGGATTCGGCATGAAGTACCTGATGACCATCAATCGCTCGTGGGTGCTGTCGCGTCTGGCCATCGAGATGACGGAGATGCCGCAGCAGTATACTAAGTTCAATGTCGAGACGTGGGTGGAGAGTGCCATGCGCTACTTCACCTCCCGCAATTTCTCCGTCATCGGTGACGACGGGTCCGTCTACGGCTACGGGCGCAGCATCTGGGCGATGATTGACACGGAGTCGCGCCAGCCTACTGACATCTATACCATCGACGACGGTGCCATCAACAACTGGATTGTCAAGGACAAGGAATGCCCCATCGACAAGGGCGGCCGTGTAAAAATGTCGGACGATGCCCAACTGGTGCGCACTATCGACACCTATTATAACGATGTGGACATCAATGGTCATATCAACTCAGTCAAGTACATCGAGCATGTTCTCGACCTGTGGCCCATTGATTGGTATAAAGAGCACCAGATTAAGCGTTTCGAGATTGCTTACGTGGCAGAGGCGCATGCTGGTGATCGGCTTTCGTTCTATCGTGAGGAGACTGCTGATGGCGAGTTCTGCGTACGCATCGTGAAGAATGACGATGTCGAAGTGGTAAGAAGTAAGGTTAAATTCGTATAAAATTGAAAGATTATTTGGTCGTTTGTTGTCAAATTGTTATCTTTGCAGCTGATTTTATTAGTTAAGTCTCTCGTCGTACTCTCGTGTAGAGTAGGAGTGAACCAATAAAACGACGGTTCTCGTGTAGGGCTGGCAAGGTCACAGAGATATGTATAACACTAAAACATAATACAATTATGGCAGAAATGAATTTTGGTGGCGTTATCGAAACTGTAGTCACCAGCAAGGAGTTCTCACTCGAGAAAGCACGTGAAGTATTGAAGG
>CAMHJQ010000054.1 GCA_946185485.1 uncultured Prevotellaceae bacterium
ACTCGTGACCTCCTGCGTGACAGGCAGGCATTCTAACCTACTGAACTAACGCACCGGAAATGCCTCATTATTCATTTAGCGGGTGCAAAGGTAATGAGTTTTTTTGAAAACACAAAACTTTTTGCGAAAAACTTTATAAAAAACTTTGCATGAGCAATGCATCATGGTAGCCGTGACCATCGAAGAGCCAGTCTTTCAGTCGTGCCTGCTCTTGAAAGCCGGTATGACGGAACAGATTGACGGCCCCTTCGTTAGCGGTATCAATGACGGCATACAGCTGGTGCAGATGCAGCACATCGAGGGCATAGCTGCACAAATCGGCCAATGCCAGACGGGCATAGCCCCGACGGCGATAGGCATCGATGATGACGATACCCACCTCGGCACGCAGGTGCTGCGGGTCGAAACGTACGATGTCCGCCATACCCACGGTCTCGCCCTCCGCATTCTCAATGACCAGCCGCACCTGGCGGTCGGCATAGATGTCGTCGCTGGACGTTGCCACGTAGTCGTGGAGCGTATAGCGGCTATAGGGAACATTGGTCGCGCCGACATTCCATAATGTTCGGTCGTTCTCAATACGGTAGAGCACATCGAGGTCCTCTGGTTCGATGGCTCGGAGACGGATGACAGGATGCTGGTTCATGGGGTATCGTTGTTCTGGGGATTGACAAAACGGTGCAGACGCTGTCCCAGCATTTGCAGCAGCGCCACAAGTGCCCGGAAATAGATGGCCGCCTGAATGGGCAGCGAGAAGATAAAGCTGAGATGGTTGTAGTGCTTGCGGAAGAAGATGAGCATGGCCTGGTAGAAGGTGTGGACGTAGCGGAACGATGTCTTTTGCGTCGACTCACCCTTGTAGTGCACGATGTCGTAGGGCAGATACCAGTTCTGCCAGCCTCCCTTCAGCAGGCGGTAGCTGAGGTCGATGTCCTCGCCATACATGAAGAAGTCTTCGTCCAAGAGTCCCACCTGGTCGAGAGCCTTACGGCGCAGCAGACAGAAGGCTCCGCTGATGACTTCTATCTGGCATGGCTTGTCCCACGGCAGATGACTCATATAGTAGCGCCGTGTAAAACCCAGCATCTTGAGCATCGACACCCAGGGCGACGGAACAGCCCGGCGCGACTCGGGGGCGGGGTCACCATCACGCGTCAGCATGCGCACTCCTGCCCCACCCGCCTCGGGATGAGCATCCATGAAGTCCAGACAGCCCTTGATGGTAGGCTCGTAGACGACGGTATCGGGATTCAGCAGCAGCACATACTCGGCCTTGGACTTGCGGATGGCCTGGTTGTTGGCTCGTGCAAAGCCTACATTCTCGGTATTGGCAATGAAGCGTACGTCGGGGTGGCGCTGGCGCAGGTACTTCACCGTGCCGTCCGTCGAATGGTTGTCGACCACAAACACCTCGCCGTCAATACCCTTCAAGGCAGTCATTACGCTCTGCAGACACTCGTCCAGCAGCTTGCGCACATTGTAGCTGACGATGACTATGCTGATTTTCTGGGCCATACGAAGGGAATGCAAAGTAATAGGATGACACCCAGATAGAAGAAGGGCGTCGTGCGATATATGAAGTACAGTACGATGTTGAGTACTAAGGGGACACCGATGAGTGCAATGCGTAGCCACTGGTTTTTCTTGAACAGCCGCACTCCCAAGTAGGCACACAGCAGCGTACCTATCTCCATCACCGTTGTCAGCAGAAATTGTATGGTCTCGTTATTCATTCGTGTAATTCGTATAATTCGTTGTTATATTTCTTTATCCGTGAATCCGTTGTTATATTTCTTTATCCGTAGAATCCGTTGTTTACTTCCCCTCGAACGGTGTACGGTTCAGGATGGAACGACCCAGCGTCACCTCGTCCGTATATTCCAGTTCGTCGCCCACACTGATGCCCCGGGCAATGATGCTCAGTTTCACATCCGTATAGGGAGCCAGTTTGCGGAAGATGTAGAAGCACGTCGTGTCGCCCTCCATCGTGGACCCTAACGCCAGGATGACTTCCTTGATGCCACCCGCCGCCACCCTGTTGACCAGCGAATCTATCTCCAGGTCGCTGGGGCCGATGCCATCCATAGGTGATATGACACCTCCCAGAACGTGATAGAGTCCATTGAACTGCTGGGTGTTCTCGACAGCCATCACATCCTGGATGTTCTCCACCACACAAACGGTAGAACTGTCACGGCGGGGGTCGCTACAGATGGGGCACGTGTCGCTGTCGCTGATGTTGTGACATACGTGGCAATAGCGGACCTCCTCCATCAGGCGTCCGACGGCATCGGCAAACTGAGCCACGTCGTCGGCATCCTGTCGTAACAGGTGCAGCACCAGTCGCAGGGCCGTCTTACGACCAATGCCCGGCAGTTTGGCGAACTCCTGCACTGCCCGTTCCAGCAGTTGTGATGGATATTGTTGTTGTATCATTGAAGTTTGATGTTTGACATTTGAAGTTTGATGTTGATGATTAGGCCTCTATTTCCGAGAGTTCCAGCCAGCGCATCGACTTTTCGTCCAACTCGTCGTTCAGCAACGGCAGGCGCTTGCTCATGGCGGTGATCTCGTCGACGGAGGTGGTGCCGCCGCAAAGGGCATCCTCTATCTGTTTCTTCTCGGCTTCCAGTGCGGCAATGTCCTTCTCCAGCTGTTCCATCTCGCGCTTCTCCTTGTAGGACAGCTTTCGGGGAGACCCACCCCCCTGCCCCTCCCTGCGAGGGAGGGGAGTAGATGGTCCGTCCTCTGCCTTCTCACCTTGAGAGTATTTCGACTGCTTTCCGCCTCTAGAGTATTCACTCCCCTCCTTCCCAGGGAGGGGTTGGGGGTGGGTCTTCTCCCACTCGCGGTACTGCGTGTAGTTGCCAGGGAAGTCCTTGATGACACCATTGCCCTTGAACACCAGCAGATGGTCCACCACCTTGTCCATGAAGTAGCGGTCGTGCGAGACAACGATGACGCAGCCGGGAAAATCCTGCAGGTATTCCTCCAGAATCTGTAGCGTCACAATGTCGAGGTCGTTGGTCGGCTCGTCGAGCACCAGGAAGTTAGGGTTCCGCATGAGCACCGTACAGAGGTACAGTTTCCTGCGCTCGCCGCCCGACAACTTATACACGTAGTTGTACTGTTGTTCGGGGGTAAAGAGGAAATACTGCAACAGCTGCGATGCCGACAGTTTCTTACCGCCACCCAGTTCCACGTACTCAGCAATATCACGAACAATATCGATAACCTTCTGTTGCTCATTGAATTGCAGGCCTTCCTGCGAGAAATACCCAAACTTCACCGTATCGCCGATGATGATGTGTCCCTCGTCCACTGGCACCTCGCCCAGCAGCATCTTGATGAACGTCGACTTACCCGTGCCGTTGTTGCCTACGATACCCATCTTCTCAAACCGCGAGAAGTTATAGTAGAAATCCTTGAGGATGGTCACCTCATGCCCATCGTTTTGGGTGAATTTCTTCGAAATATACTGGCACTCGAAAATCTTACTACCTATATATATATTAGAGGACTTCAGCCTCAGCTGGCGCTCTTCCAACCGCTGCTTGGCGACCTTCTCCAACTCGTAGAAGGCATCCTCCCTGTACTTGGCCTTATGACCGCGGGCCTGCGGCATACGCCGCATCCACTCCAGTTCCGTACGATACAGGTTGTTGGCACGGGCTATCTCTGCCCGACGGTTGTCAATGCGCTCCTGACGCTTCTCCAAATAGTAAGCATAGTTGCCACGATAGGTATAGATGGTATGGTCGTCCAGTTCCAAGATGACTGAGCACACACGATCCAGAAAGAAGCGGTCGTGCGTCACCATCAGCAGTGTCCTGTTGCCACGCTGCAGATAGCCCTCCAACCATTCTATCATCTCCAGGTCCAAATGGTTGGTAGGCTCGTCCAGGATAATCAGGTCTGGCTCCGTCAACAGCACGTTGGCCAGTGCCACGCGTTTCTGCTGTCCACCGGAGAGCTGTCCCATCGGCTGCTGCAGGTTGCTGATCTTCAACTGCGTCAGCACCTGCTTGGCCTTCAGCACCTTTTCTTCCTCGCCATGGTGGTTGAAGCAGGCATCGAGCACAGTCTCCTCCGGGTCGAAGGTCGGCGACTGTTCCAGAAAGCCTATCTTCAGGTCACGCCGAAATACAATGTCGCCGGCATCATAGCCCTCCTTACCGGCCAGGATGCTGAGCAGGGTCGACTTGCCTGTGCCGTTCTTCGCTATCAGCCCCACCTTCTGGCCTTCGCCAATGGAGAAGCTGATGTCGCGGAACAATGTCAGTGCACCAAACGACTTGGTCAGATGTTGTACGTCCAGATAGGGAAGCATTTACTTTTTGAAGTTTGATGTTTGATGTTTGATGTTTGATACTTAGGCTGTTGCCAAACCCTTATTGATGCTATCAATATAGTCAAGCAGTTCTGCCCTACCCTCTTTCTTTTCAGCTGACGTCAGGAACATCGGGGGTATCTCCTCCCAGGTTTCTGAGAGGGTCTTACTATAGGCTTCCATAGCCTGGCGTGCCTTGTTGGGCGTCAGCTTATCAGCTTTGGTGAAAACGATGGAGAACGGGATGCTCGACAGTCCCAGCCACTCGATGAACTCCAAATCAATCTTCTGGGGTTCCAGCCGGATGTCAACCAGCACGAAGACGTTCACCAACTGCTCGCGCTGCAGGATGTAACCACGAATCATCTGGTCCAGCTTTTCTACCTCCTTCTTCGACCGTTTGGCATAGCCATATCCCGGCAGGTCGACCAGATACCATTCCTTATTAATAATGAAATGATTGATGAGCAACGTCTTGCCTGGTGTCGCGCTCGTCTTTGCCAACTTCTTATTGTTGGTTAGCATGTTGATCAGGCTCGACTTGCCGACGTTCGAGCGTCCGATGAAGGCATACTCTGGCTTGGTATCCTTCGGGCACATCGACACCATCGGTGCCGACAGGGAGAATTCTGCTTGCTTGATGTCCATAGGGTATTATCTGATTTTGTTTGCAAAGGTACACATTTTGGTTCATAGTTCATTGTTCATAGTTCATAGTTTTCAGCCTCTATGGTTAAAAGAGCTTAAAATGAGACCATATTACGAACGATGAATCATGAACTATGAACAAATTTTATTAACTTTGCAGTCGAATTTCAGAAAAACGTGTTTCCGTCCGCGAAGCACTTTGTTTCCAAAGACAATTCCAACATCATTGAATCATTAACGAATTACTGTATATTATAATATGTACACGAAAGAAGAATTAGAAAAGCTTCCTATCCCTGAACTGATGGGGATAGCGAACGAAATGGGCGTCAAGGTGTCGCAGAACGACGAGCTTGAGACGGTAGTATATGCCATTCTCGACAAGGCTGCCGAAAACTCTGCCGCCGGCGTGACAACGCCTAAGCGCAAGCGCACCCGCATAGCCAAGGATAATAATAAGGTATATACCGTCAATGGCACCGACGGCGAGAATCTGGATGCCAAGGGCACCAAACCCGCCAAGAAGCCTTCATTGAGCAAGGTCATTGCCGAAGCTGCCGCTGCTGATGCCAGCATCGCAGATCAGGCTGCTGCCGAGAGTGAGGCTCCCGCTGAAACAAAGCCTGCTCCCAAGAAACGTGGCCGCAAGTCGAAGAAAGAACTGGAGGAGATAGCTGCCGTCGAGGCTACCAAGAAGGCCGAAGAAGAGGTTGCTGCCGCCGAGACTACAGTTCAGAAGGATGAGGAGGTTGCCGAGGTTTCTGTTCCCGAGGCCGCCGAAAACAATGACGCCACAACTGACAAGGGCAGCGACATCACCCCCGAAGTCATCGACAAGCTACAGGAGAAGATGGCCCAGCAGGCTGCTGGTGACGAGACCACTGACAGTGTCTGGGAAGGCGACCCTGCCGACGGCACGGACTTCATCACCGTCGTCGACCTGCCCATCGAGGACCAGGAGGCCATTCCTACCGTCGACATCTTCGACCGTCCCGTCGTACAACAGCAGGAGCAACAGGTTGCTGCCGTGCGCCAGCCAGCCAACAACCAGCGCCAGCAGGCTGTCAACTTCGACTTCGCAGACCTCATCACGGGCAACGGTGTGCTGGAGATTTTGCAGGACGGCTACGGATTCCTGCGCTCGTCAGACTATAACTACCTGTCGTCGCCCGATGACATCTACGTCAACCCACAGCAAATCAAGCACTACTCGCTGAAGACCGGCGACGTAGTAGAGTGCACCGTGCGTCCGCCACACGACAACGAGAAGTACTTCGCACTCTCCAACGTCACCAGCATCAACGGCCGTCAGCCGCAGGAGGTGCGCGACCGTGTAGCTTTCGAACACCTGACACCCCTCTTCCCCGACGAGAAGTTCACGCTCTGCGGCGACCCTGCCACCACGAACCCTTCGGTGCGCATTGTCGACCTCTTCTCACCCATCGGTAAGGGACAGCGTGCCCTCATCGTCGCACAACCCAAGACTGGTAAGACGCTGCTGATGAAGGACATCGCCAACGCCATCGCTGCCAACCATCCCGAGGCATACATCATGATGCTGCTCATTGACGAGCGCCCGGAGGAGGTGACCGATATGGCTCGCACCGTCAATGCCGAGGTTGTAGCCTCAACCTTCGACGAGCCTGCCGACCGTCACGTGAAGATTGCCGGCATCGTGCTCGAGAAAGCCAAGCGCATGGTGGAGTGCGGACACGACGTAGTCATCTTCCTTGACTCCATCACCCGTCTGGCCCGTGCCTACAACACCGTAGCACCAGCCAGTGGAAAGGTGCTCACCGGTGGTGTCGATGCCAACGCCCTGCAGAAGCCGAAGCGCTTCTTCGGTGCCGCCCGTAACATCGAGAACGGCGGTTCGCTGACCATCATTGCTACCGCCCTGACAGATACGGGCAGCAAGATGGACGAGGTCATCTTCGAGGAATTCAAGGGTACGGGTAACTCCGAGCTTCAGCTCGACCGCATGCTGGCTAACAAGCGTGTCTTCCCGGCCGTCAACCTCGTACAGAGTTCAACACGCCGCGACGACCTGCTGCAGGATCAGACCACACTCAACCGCATGTGGATCATCCGCAAGTTCATTGCCGAGATGAACCCCATCGAAGCCATGAGCACTGTACGCGACCGACTGGTCCAGACACACTCCAACGAGGAGTTCCTGCTCTCCATGAACGGATAATATACGCTGTATATCAACAACGAGTTTCACGAATGAAACGAATGGTCATGCCAATATGAGCATGCAGACATCAATTCGTTTCATTCGTGAAATTCGTTTTTTTTCATTTCTTGCTGCGCTTCTTCAGCTGCAGCTTGGGAATCTTGATGACCTGCCCCTCCTTGATTGTGGGATTCTTGGGCAGGTTGTTGTAGACTTCTACATAACACTCCATATCCGGGCCCAGGTTGGCACGGCAGATGCCATAGAATGTCTGGCCTGCCAGCACCTTGACCTCATGGTCCAGACCAACAATGCGATAGGCGCCCAGACGCACACGGTCATCCTTGGAGGAATATTGGTCTACCGATTCCTCTACCTTTTTCTCAACAGCTTTCTCTACAGCTTTCGCAGTGATTTGGGCTGTTTCCGTCACAGCTTTCACCGTGTCTTTGGTGACGACTTCCCCAGTCTCCGTTTTCTCGACTGACACCTTCACGCTGTCCTTGTCAACAACGACCGTATCCCGGACAACAATGGTATCAGGAACAACATCTGGCAATGGTTTGTTAACGCCATAATAGTAGCCACCATAGGCAGAAACAGCCATCAATGCCAGCACACCAAACATCTTCAACAGCCATACCAGCGGACGCTTTTTATTGTTCTCTTCTCTCAATTCCTCCTTCTTGTTTACCATTTCAACGGGAACCTCTTCCTTGGCTTCTTCAACGGGAGCCTCTTCCTTGGCTTCTTCAACGGGAGCCTCCTCCTCAGCCACTTCTATCAGTGGTTCCTCAACAGGAACCTCCTCGACGACAGATTCCACTGTAGTCGAAACATCAGCAATGGTTTCCTCAATGGTCGGAACATCAGCAATAGCAGCTACCACAGGTACTTCCTCTCTGACAACCTCCTCGGGCACTTCCTCTCTGACGACCTCCTCGGGCTCTTCTTCAGGTTCGTCATCCTTCGGATCTTCTTTCGTGACAACTTTCATGTCGTCAAACTCCACACCATCGTTCAGCACGACGGTCTCGAACTGCGAGAATGGTTTGTTGACCAGTTCCTTCATTGTTGCATCGGGGGTGAACGTCAACTTCGAGTGACCGCTGATGGTGACACGTTCACCCGTACGGACACTGACGCTCTCACGGGGTTCCACATCGATAATCCGGAACGTGCCTAACCCCCTGACCTTCACCTGTTCACCAGCATTAAGACGTTCCATGATGACGGCAAACAGCTCCGTCACAAACTGGTTGGCCTCCCGTCTGTCCAGACCGTTCTTGTCCACCAAGACGGCAGCAATATCATTGATTGTCAGTTTTCCCATAGCCTACTTGCCTCCTTTCAGTTTGTCCTTCCACGTCTGGTTCGGCTTGAAACTCAGCACCAGCTTGGGCGGTACCAGCAGACGCTGGTTGGTAGCCGGATTGAGGAAGACACGCTCCATCTTCTTCTTGGTCTCAAAGGTACCGAAATTGGTCACCTGCACAGAGTCGCCCTCCTGAAAGGCATCACCCATGGCGTTGATGACATTGTTCACCAGTCGCTGGGTGTCCTTAGGATTATGCCCGGTACGGGCGGCTAATTCAGCTATCAGTTCCTTGTTGTTCATATCGTAGTAGCATATAAGTCAAACTCTTCAGCATCGGTAATGCGGACGTCATAAAACTGTCCGATGTTCAGCGTCTTACCTCTCCTTTCCCTCCGTTCACCTCTATGAATCAGCACCTCGGGGTCTACCTCGGGCGAACAGTATTCTGTACGCCCAACGTACCAGTCGCCCTCTACGCGGTCGATGATGACGCGCAGCGTCTGGCCAATCTTCTGGGCTTCTATCTCGGCACTGATGTTCTGTTGCACGCGCATCAGTTTGTCGAGCCGGCGTTGTTTCACCTCCTCAGGCACATCGTCCTTGTAGTGTTCGGCCGAGTAGGTTCCTTCCTCCTCGGAATAGGCAAAGGCACCCATGCGCTCAAAGCGAGCCCACTTGGTGAATGCTATCAGTTCCTCAAAATCCTCATCGGTCTCGCCGGGGAATCCTACCATCAGCGTCGTACGGATATGGATGCCGGGCACTTCACGGCGCAGGCGCTCCACCAAGTCGTAGGTTTCCTGCTTGGTGACATGGCGCTTCATGCGGTCGAGCATGTGGTCGCTGATATGCTGCAAGGCGATGTCGAGGTACTTGCAGACATTTTTCTTCTCCCGCATCACCCGCAGCAGGTTCCACGGGAAATGCGTCGGATAGGCATAGTGCAGACGTATCCATTCCACGCCCTCAATGTCGGCCATCTGCTCCACAAGTTCTGCAATATGCTGCTGACCGTCGATGTCCACGCCGTAATAGGTCAGTTCCTGCGCAATGACATTAAACTCCTTGACACCCTGACCGACCATCCAACGCACCTCATCGAGGATCTCCTGCATGGGACGGCTCTGGTGCTTGCCCGTAATCAGTGGTATGGCGCAGTAGGCGCAATGTCTGTCGCAGCCTTCCGATATCTTTATATAGGTATAGTGGCTGGGCGTGGTCAAGACCCTCTCCCAACCTCTCCCTATAGGGAGAGGAGAAGACAGCTTGGAGTAATCACTCCCCTCCATACAGGGAGGGGTCTGGGGGTGGGTCTTCAAGTCATTCAGCAGTTGCTTGTAGTTGAACTTCCCGTACCAGCCATCGACCTCGGGAATCTCGGCCTCCAAGTCTGCCAGATAGCGCTCCGAGAGACAGCCCATGACGTAGAGGCGCTCAATGCGTCCCTCGGTCTTGGCCTGTGCAAACTCCAGGATCGTATTGATGCTCTCCTCCTTTGCATCAGCAATGAATCCGCAGGTATTGATGACCACGATTTCCCCCTGAGGGTCATCGCTATCATGTGTACAATGATAACCGTTGGCCTCCATCAGTCCCATCAGGTTCTCAGAATCCACCAGATTCTTCGAGCACCCAAGTGATATGAAATCTATCGTCTTCAAGGTTCTGCGTACTAAATTAAGCCTTTTTCTTCATTTTACTATATTAAACAGCGAATCAACGAACTCCTTGCGGTCAAAGAGCTGCAAGTCCTTCATGCCCTCGCCCAGACCGATATACTTCACCGGCACCTTCAGCTGGTCGCTGATGCCGATGACCACACCACCCTTGGCAGTACCGTCAAGCTTGGTGATAGCCAGCGAAGTAATCTGCGTGACGGCAGCAAACTGCTTGGCCTGCTCGAAAGCGTTCTGTCCCGTTGAGCCGTCCAGCACCAGAAGCACCTCGTCGGGAGCCTCGGGCATAACCTTCTTCATCACGTCCTTGATCTTCTTCAGCTCGTTCATCAGGCCCACCTTGTTGTGCAGACGACCTGCCGTATCTATCAGCACCACGTCGGCACCATTGGCCTTGGCACTCTGCAGGGTGTCGAAAGCCACCGAGGCAGGGTCGCTGCCCATCTGCTGCTTCACCACGGGCACGCCTACACGCTCACCCCAGATGCACAGCTGCTCAACGGCAGCGGCACGGAAGGTGTCGGCAGCTCCGAGGTAGACCTTCTTACCTGCCTGTTTGAACTGCCAGGCCAGCTTACCAATGGTTGTCGTCTTACCCACACCATTGACGCCCACTACCAGAATGACGTAGGGTTTATGGTCACCGGGCAGGTCCCAGTTGTTGTTATCCTCCGTATTGTTCTCTGCCAGCAGCGATGCTATCTCGTCGCGCAGGATGGCATTCAGCTCACTGGTCGAGACATACTTGTCGCGGGCTACGCGTTCTTCTATACGTTCGATAATCTTCAGGGTTGTCTCTACGCCGACATCAGAGGTAATAAGCACCTCCTCCAGATTGTCCAGTACATCGTCATCCACCTTCGACTTACCGGCCACAGCACGCGCCAGCTTGTCAAACACGCTGGTTTTGGTCTTCTCCAGTCCTTTGTCCAGCGTTTCTTTCTTTTCCTTATTAAAAAAACCGAAAATACCCATAATATTACAATTTCAGCGCAAAGATACAAAAAAAAGCTGAAACCACCTTCAGTTTCAGC
The DNA here is from genome assembly GCA_946185485.1 of uncultured Prevotellaceae bacterium. Taxonomy (GTDB): domain Bacteria; phylum Bacteroidota; class Bacteroidia; order Bacteroidales; family Bacteroidaceae; genus Prevotella. Next base: position 11,186 of record CAMHJQ010000054.1, read on the forward strand.
TTTTTCTATTGAGATTTTAATATTAATTCTTAAAGAAGTCCTTAACAGCCTCGTTAGGAACCATCTGCTCGTCAAAGATGTAAGCACCCGTCTTGGGGCTCTTCACCATCTTGATAACCTTTGTGTAAGCGCGACCATCCTTTGAGCCTTCGTGGAGGGTAGCGACGGTTTTCTTTGCCATGCTCTAAATCGGATTACTTAATCTCCTTGTGCACAGTCATGCGCTTCAGGATGGGGTTATACTTCTTGAGTTCCATTCTCTCGGGGGTATTCTTACGGTTCTTGGTCGTAATATAACGGCTTGTTCCGGGCAGTCCACTATCTTTCATCTCAGTGCACTCCAGAATCACCTGAACGCGGTTACCCTTTGCTTTCTTACCTGCCATGGTTATTAGTCTCCTATTACTTTAATGTCCTTCCAATCAACATAACCCTTAGCAACAGCCTGCTTCAGGGCAGCGTCCAGACCTACCTTATTAATCATACGCAGACCAGCGGCGCTGATCTTCAACTGAATCCAGCAAGCCTCCTCCACATAGTAGAACTTCTTGCTGAACAGGTTTACATCAAAGACGCGCTTTGTGCGGTGCTTTGAATGCGACACATTATTACCACGCTGTGCCGTCTTTCCTGTAATCTGACAAATTTTCGACATTTCTATCTACTTTTTATTTGTTCCTAAAATATAACTTACTCCAAACAGGGTGCAAAGGTACACATTTTCAATGAGAAATGAGAAATGAGAAATGAGAAATGTTTTTGCGTTAATGTTTTTTAACCTTCCAACTATATTTTCTCCCGTTTTTCGTCCTCTGCCTTCAGAAAATCGAGGAAAATCTGCATAGCGTGATTGGTAGCAATGGCCAGGTTGATGTCCCGTCCGTGGTCTTCCTCGACCTTCATCGTCACCTGATAGTCGGGGGTGCCGCAAGCCAGCCATATCGTACCCACAGGATTCTCCTTTGTGCCTCCTCCAGGACCGGCTATTCCCGTAGCCGAGATGGCATAGTCGGTATTCAGCGACCGGCACGCACCCTTCACCATCTGACGGGCCACCTCCTCACAGACTGCCGTCTGCTCAGCCAGCACCTCAGGGTCGACACCCAACAACGACTCTTTGATTTCATCGACATAGGAGATGATGCCTCCCTTGAAATATTTCGAAGCACCCGGCACGGCAATGATAGCCTCAGCGATGCGACCGCCCGTGCAACTCTCGGCCGTACTCACGGTCTTCTCCATTTCCCACAGCAGCTGACTTACTTCGCGGCTGATAATCTTGCTTTCAAAATCCATATCTTTAGTCAATTAAACGTTACTTTCGAGAACGCCGGGGCATCTATCGGGCAGAACTCCTTGTCCAAGAACTTGTAGTAGCCCACGATGCCAATCATGGCGGCATTGTCCGTCGTGTAGCTGAACTTCGGGATATACACCGTCCAGCCGTAGCGCTTGGCATGGTCGTAGAAGGCGTTGCGCAGCCCGTTGTTGGCACTCACGCCGCCAGCCACTGCCACATGCTTGATACCCGTCTGCTTGACGGCCAGCTTCAACTTCTTCATCAGGATGTCCACGATGGTCCACTCCAACGACGCAGCAATGTCCTCCTTATGCTTCTCTATGAAGTCTGGTTCGGTCTCTATCCACTTACGCAGGTTGTAGAGGAACGACGTCTTCAATCCCGAAAAGCTGTAGTCCAGCCCCGGTATGTGTGGCTCGGCAAACTGGTATGCCTTCGGATTGCCCTGACGGGCCAGTCTGTCGATGATAGGACCGCCGGGATAGCCCAGGCCCATCACCTTCGAACATTTGTCGATGGCCTCGCCGGCAGCATCGTCGATGGTCTGTCCCAACACCTCCATGTCGTTATAGGCATTCACCTTGACAATCTGCGAGTTACCACCACTGACCAACAGACAGAGAAACGGCAGAGGAGGCGGGTTGAAGTCACCTTCTCCACCATCGATGAAGTGTGCCATCACATGCCCCTGCAGGTGGTTGACGTCAATCAGCGGAATGCCTAACGAACGGGCAAAGCCCTTGGCGAAGTTGACACCCACCAACAACGACCCCATCAGGCCCGGCCCGCGGGTGAAGGCCACGGCGCTCAGCTGTTCCTTCGTGATGCCGGCCCGTTTGATGGCCTCGTGCACCACCGGCACCACGTTCTGCTGGTGTGCACGGCTCGCCAGTTCAGGCACCACACCACCATACGACTCATGCACGGCCTGTGATGCCGTCACATTCGACAGCAGCACGCCATTGCGCAATACCGCCGCCGACGTGTCGTCACACGACGACTCTATACCTAATATATATATGTCCTTTTGTGGTTCCATGACATTTCTTCATTTCTCATTCCTTTCATTCCTTTCATTCCTTTCATTTAATAAGAAATCACTTCCACGCCATGCTCGGTCATCAGCAGGGTGTGCTCCCACTGGGCAGAGGGTTTCTCATCGTCTGAGATAACCTCCCAGCCGTATGGGTCCTCGGAGTCGATGAAGACCTTCCACGTACCCATGTTGATCATCGGCTCAATGGTAAAGACCATGCCGGGGACCAGCAACATGCCGTCGCCGCGCTGCTTGAAGTGGACTACCTCGGGGTCTTCGTGGAAATGGCACCCTACACCATGACCGCACAGGTCGCGCACCACGCCGTAGTGATATTTGTCGGCATGCTTTTGGATGGCACGTCCTATCTCGTTGACACCATGCCAGGGCTTGGCGGCCTCCATGCCTATCTCCAGACACTCCTTGGTGACGCGCACCAGCTGTTCCTTCGCGGGCGTGGTCTTGCCGATGATGAACATACGCGAAGCGTCGGCATAGTAGCCGTCGAGGATGGTGGTGAAGTCGACATTGATGATGTCACCCTCCTCCAGCACGTCCTCGGCCTTGGGGATGCCATGGCAGACGACCTCGTTAATACTCGTACACACGCTCATGGGGAATGGCGGCGTCTCCTCGTCGCCACCGTAGTTCAGACAGGCGGGAATCGCATGATGCAAGGCACAGTAGTCGCGACATATCTGGTCGATTTCCAGCGTCGACATACCCGCACAGATCTCTTTTGCGACAGCGTCCAACACACCCGTATTGACGACACCCGCACGGCGGATGCCCTCTATCTGTTCAGGGGTCTTTATCAAATCTGGCGTCGGCACCAGCGCCCCTTTATTCTCCAAATACATCATGCGCTTGTCAAGCTCTGTGGGCTGTTGCCCGGGCTTGCAGCGCCATCTTCTCTTAATCATAGTTCCTGAATTTCGGCGCGAAGGTACGCAAAAAAAACGACTTTGCGAAGAGAAAGCAAATATATTTGAATTCAAATGTTAATGTTCCCTAACATTACCGCTATCCGATTTTACTTTTCCCGTCGGCAAGCGTCAATAATGTGTTAGTGTAGCAGAAACAATAAAACTTAATATCATTATTCATCTTAAATTAACTTATGAAAAAGATTTTTCTTTCATTGATGGCACTCTCATGCCTCACAGCATGGGCTCAGTTTGGTGCTCCCAGACAGAACCCCATTGTTCCCTCTGTAACAGAAAACGTCGCTGAAGACTTCAAGCCTGCAACGACCAATCAAGACAACAAGCAGTACCCGATGGTGAACTCGCAACGTATGGTCCGTGCGCAGATTACAGCACCTCAGGCCACTTTCGTCGGACTCGACATTGCTGGCAAGATCTATCAGATGACCAAGGACGAGAACGGAGTATGGACTGGCACGTCAGAGCCTCAAGACGAAGGCTTCCACTACTACCAGCTCAACATTGACGGTGCTTCTGTGCCCGATCCGGGTAGCCTCTATTACTATGGCGCCAGCCGTTGGGGCAGTGGTATTGAGATTCCCTCCGACGACCAGGACTTCTGGCAGGTGAAGAACGTGCCACAGGGATCCATGAGCGAGGTGTTCTATTGGTCTACCTACACGGAGAAGATGCGTCGCTGTCATGTATATCTGCCCGCCGAGTATTATACCAATCCCACCAAGAAGTTCCCCGTGCTCTATCTGCAGCACGGTATGGGTGAGAACGAGTACGGATGGGCTGAGCAGGGTCATACCGCTCAGATTCTGGACAACTTGATTGCCGAGGGTAAGGCTGTTCCCTGCATCATCGTGATGGACAATGGTCTGAACACGCGCCGTCCCGGTGAGCAGCCGATGGGCTTCGGCGGTCCCCGTCCACAGCGCGGTCAGCGTCCTCAGGCTGCTCCCGGCCAGGGTGGTCCCCGTCGTGGCTTCGGTGGTTTCTCCGAGGGTTTCAAGAATGTGCTCTTCAACGATATCATCCCGATGGTCGAGAAAAACTATCGTGTGATTGCCGATCCTCAGCACCGTGCATACGCTGGTCTGTCGATGGGTGGCATGCAGGCTCGTGAGATAACGCTGGCCAATCCGGAGAAATTCGCTTATGTAGGTTCTTTCAGCAGCGGTGCATGGAACGTCGACCAAGTGAAGGCTTCTGAAGGTTTTGCCAAGAACGTCAAGTTACTCTTCATGAGCGGTGGCGGCAAGGAGAACATGGGTTGTGTTGAGGCTGCCAAGAACATCAAAGAGCAACTCGGTATGAATGCCGTAGGCTACGAATCACCCGGCACTGCCCACGAATGGCACACGTGGCGTCGCAGCCTCTATCAGTTTGCTCAGCTGATTTTCAAATAATACTGCATACATCCATGCAAACAGACAAGGTGGTTGCAATCACTGCAACCACCTTGTCTATATCTATCAATTAAAATCTGTCGTTATTGGAGTGATTCCTCCATCTCTTTGATGTACTTCTCCGTTTGTTTGGTGACGTATTCTTGAAGCTTGCGGGTAGTTTTTCCATGCGTGATACTATCCTTAAATGCATCATTTAGGGCCTTGTTCTGATCTGTATAGAATTTCAGGATTGCCTTGTAAAGGTTCGGCATTTCTTCGACAGGACAGTTCAGCTTCTTTGCCAGTTT
>CAMHJQ010000055.1 GCA_946185485.1 uncultured Prevotellaceae bacterium
TGACTTCCTTCTGGTTAGTCAAACGAACACGGGCTACCTTACGCATAGCCGAATTTGGCTTCTTAGGAGTTGTCGTATAGACACGAACACATACGCCACGACGCTGAGGACATGAGTCCAGCGCAGGCGACTTGCTCTTGTCAACGAGCACCTTTCTGCCTTTTCTTACCAATTGTGAAATTGTAGGCATAATTGTTTACTTTTTTGTTTATTTATATGTTATTTTGTTTATATTCAGCTAATTACAATAAGATAGCACCCCTATTACAAGGCGTTTCGGGCTGCAAAGGTACAACAATTTCCCCAATCCACCTAATATATATAGACAAAAACAGACCTAAGAGGTTATTATTTAAAGAAAAATAACACTCTTAAGTCTTAATTAACCCACTATGTACACTTCTTTGCTTAAAAAGTACTCATCAGGCCTGTCCTTTCCCCAAATCAAAGGGGGCAATGTCCCTTGGTGCGTGGTCAGGCAGACTAATCGGGCCAAACGTACGTTCATAGCGACCTACATTATCCTGAAGAGCTATCAGAAGACGCTTCGCATGTTCAGGGGCCAGCAATACACGACTCTTCACCTGAGCCTTCGGCACACCAGGCAGCACTCGTGCAAAGTCTATCACGAAGTCAGAGCTTGAGTGAGTAATAATAGCAAAGTTAGCATATTCACCTTGTGCCACATCCTGTGGCAAGTCCAGTTGCAGTGGATCCGGATTGTTCTTGTTGTCAATCATGTCTTTTCTTGTTTTTCTTATTGTCACTGCAAAAGTAATACTTTTTTTCGAATTACCAACAATACCACATTATTTATTTTATATTATACCCTCAACGCCATCCAATTTGCTGGCAAACCAAGAAAAATCCCCTTTTCCTTTGTCGTTTCAATAATATTTCATAACTTTGTACCCGACTCGAAGTAGCCCAAAAGGGTGAGCGAGTCAAATCTTAGTGGTTAAAGGACGTTTACGAACGTTATCATTCCACAGGAAATCAAGGATGTCTGGAATGTGGAAATTATTACATTGATTTCCGTGTAAGTTGTTATAAATTAGCCCATTTGCGCTAATTTGCGTTTTTCTTTTACTTACTAACTCGGACGAATATTATCTCCTCGCCTGCAGCAACAATGAGCTCGTCGGTAGAGGAGCCGATGTCGGTGTCAAGAATAATAAGGGGGATACCGGTGTACTCCATGCCGCCGGACGAATCAGAGACAGGATCGTCATCGTTGCTACAAGCAGTAAAAACGAGGTTCACACAGATAGTGACTAACTAAAAGAGGTTCTGGCGAGTGTGCTGGGAAATTAATGATAACATTGCGTTCAATTTTTTTGAATATATGTTTATATCGATACCGCTTAGAAGAAGTAGTAAGCACCGAAGCTGATGCCGTGGAACAGATTGAAACCGAACTCGTTGCTGCGTGCAACATCTTTCATCCAAGTGTGGTTGTAGTAGAGACCATCGCCGATGTGAGAAGCCAGCGTTACCTTGTCAGATACGCTGAAGGCGATAGCAGGAATTACGAATACGCCGAACTTGTTGAAGTTGTTCTCAAAGCCCTGAGCGTGAGCGATACTATACTTCAGACCGCTAATAACGAAAAACGCGAAATTGCCAGCCTTGGCAAAGGTGTAGCAGGTATAGGGCATGATGCTGTAGGAGTTGACATTCGAGAACGTCATATCTGGCATGCCGTACTTGCTGCCATCGCCATTGCTTGTATGACCATAACTGAGGGCGACGGCAACGCTGAAGTTACCGCTCAGACTGTAGCCAATATCAGGAGCAATAGTGAGCTCCATAGCGGTGTGGTCACTGCCATTGGTGTGATTCGTGGTGAACCCTACCTCGCCACCAATCCATACCTGAGCATTCATAGTAGCCGCTAAAGCAAGAGCGGCAAGAGATAATAAAATCTTTTTCATAAGTTTCACATACTTTTTCCCGTCCCTGGTATTGTAAAATAATCAAAGCCTATAATGGTGTCTACGAAGCGATGGACGTAGTCGGCTGCAGTCGGAGGCCACTGGAATCCGAGGCGGTAGAGGACCTGGGTGGTGTAGTCGTTGGCCGATTCGATCCAGCGCGTCTTATGACCAGTCCCCATATCGTAGGCCATCAGCGGGCGTAGCAGGGTCACGAGGTCGGGATTCTCCATCACACTCTCGAGAGTCCGCTGGAACTCTTCGGGCTCAACACGCTTCAACGTGATGCCGGCCTCGGCGAAACCAGTGAGGATGTCTGACAGGAACTGGCGATGCGTATTGTAGGGATGGAACACCGTGCAGTCCTTCGGCGTCTGCGCCAGCATCATGATGGCATGCACCACCTCGTCGACAGGCGAGAACTCGAAACGCTGGTCAAGGGCTTCGTAAGGCACCATTCCGATAATAACGTAGGCACGCAACATCGCTAAGAAGTTGTTGGTGTTGAAATTGATCTGGAATTCCCCGTCCTTCTGGCGTGCAGAGAGGTTGCCCACACGCATAATCTTCGCATTCAAACCGTGGTGAGCAATGGCGTCGAGCACCAGCTCCTCGGCCTTGAACTTCGAATAGACGTACTTGTTGGCATCAATGTTCTGCCCAATGTAGAGGTTCTGCTCCGTCAGTCTGACCTCAGGCCCAGGGACATTGTCGATGCTGACGCCGGCAATGCTGTTCGTCGAGATATGGATGAGGCGCGAACCCGTGCGCAGACAGAAGCTGATGAGATGGCGCACCGACTCGATGTTCACCATCTCGATGTCGTTGCCGGAGGAGAAGTGCTTGACGTTGGCCACGCAGTTGATGACCGTCAGACCACGCTTGTCGACACCTTTAAGCGCATCGGGCTCCGTGATTTCGGCAGCGAACGCCTCCACCCGCTCTTCAATGTGGTCAAAAACTTCTGTTTCACCAAAATAGTAGTAGTGGAGAGTCTTGAGGCGGTGTATCGGGTCGGAGCCCGTCTCACTGCGCAGCGGACAGAGAATGTGACAGTCGTAATTCGTCAGCAACTCATGGAGGATGTGGATGCCCAGATAGCCGGTAGCACCGGTCAGGAGCACATCGCCGACGGGCTGTCGCTCACCGTCGCGGAAAGTGTTGAGGACGTTCTTGTCCAAAACGGGAATGAAGGCAGCGTATTCGGAGTCGCCCATAGCACTTGGCTGACTCTTTGGGACCTCTGCGCCCCCGCGCCCCTGCGCCCCCGCGTCCCTCACATATTCGGCAAGAGCCTTCGGCGTTTTCAAGTTGAAGAGGTCGTTGAAGACGATATGCACACCGTGCTTGCTGGCCTCCACAATCACCTTGATGGCATTGATACTGGTACCGCCTATCTCGAAGAAGTCATCGGTGGCACCCACTTGTTCAATATTGAGCACCTTGGAGAAAATCTGGGTGAAGAGTGTCTCCGTCTCGCCTTCGGGAGCCACGTAGTCGTGTGCTCGCTTGATCTCTGGAGTGGGCAGCGCCTTACGGTTGATCTTGAGGTTGGGCGTCATCGGCATCGCATCGAGGCGCATATAGGTGTCGGGCACCATATATTCAGCCAGCGATGTGCCGGCAAGCGCTTTGTGGATATCCTCATCGGTGAGTGCAGAACCCTCTTCCAGAGTGTAGTAGAGCACCAGATGTTCGTTGCCCATCACTTTGCGTACCTCAGCAGCAGCCTGGCTGATTCCACTGATATTCAGAGCCTTGCTTTCTATTTCGCCAAGCTCAATACGGAATCCGCGCAACTTCACCTGCGTATCGATACGACCCATATACTCTATCTGGCCATCCTCATTCCAGCGGCAGAGGTCGCCTGTGTGGTACATACGGACAGGACGTCCCCAGCGGTCTTCTCTGACGAACGGACAGTCGACGAACGACTGTGCCGTGCGCTCGGGCAGTCGCCAGTAGCCGCGACCTACCTGGATACCGGCAAAGCAGAGCTCGCCCGCCACGCCCTGTGGCACGAGGTTGCCCGCTGTGTCGACAATGAAGTTCCAGTTGTTGGCAACACTCTGGCCAATGGGAATATTCTCCACCCTCCGGCCTGGAGCGATGCTATAATAAGAGGTATCGTCGGTACACTCCGTCGGTCCGTAGACATTGATAATCTCGATGTGGTCACTATAGACACCATCCATCTTCTCGCCACCACCCGTGGTAAAGCGGATAGGCAGGTCGTCGAAGGTGTTGAGTAGCAGACAGGTCATGGCCGTTGAGTAGCCGCCGCCTGTGCATTGATGGTCGATCAGGAACTGGCGGATGGCTGCCAAGTCCTTACGTATCTCTGTCGGCATGATGTGGAACGAGCCACCCAGCGTCAGCACGGGATACATATCCTCGATATGCGCATCGAACGAGAACGAACGGTGTCCGCTGATGCGGTCACTGGCCGTCAGTTTCTCCATGTCGATAACCACAGCAATGAAATTACGCAGACCAGCCTGATGGAGCATGGCTCCCTTAGGCTTACCAGTAGAACCAGAGGTGTAGATCATGTAGGCGAGGCCGTCGGGAGTGGAGAGGTCGATGGGGGCGAAGGTGTCGGCGAGAGAATCGCTGACCACACTATCCATGAAGTCGTCGATGAAGAAGGTCTTGGCAGCAGCGGTGCTGAAATTGCCCTCTGCCTGCTTGGCAGCCAGCACATCGTGGGTGGTGATGAGCACCTTCGACTCCGAATTCTCCAGCATATAACTCAGTCGCTCGTTGGGATATTCGAAGTCCAGCGGTGTATAGGCCGCACCGGCCTTGTGGATGGCCAGTACGGAGAGTGGGAACTCCTTGAAACGGTCGAGCATCACACAGACGAAGTCGTTGGGTTGTACTCCAAAGTCTATCAACTGATGGGCCAGCGCATTCGAATAGCGGTCCATCTGGCTATAAGTTAACTGGCTGTCCCTGTCCACCACGGCGGGTGCATCGGGTGTTTTTTGGGCCTGCTCCGTAAAGAGGTTGGCAAAGGTCTTGCTCAGGTCCACGTCAATCTCCTTACCCGTACCCATCTTGATGATACGCTTGGCCTCCTCGTCGCTGACAATGCTGATGCTGGTCAAGGCAGCGTCGGGCTTTGCCATCATCCGCTCTACTGTCACCCTCACGGCATCTGCGAGGCTCTGCATCAAGCGCGCGGAGTACTTGCCATTATCATATTCCACACAAACACTGGGCTGTCCGGCAACTGGTGCGATGAAGAAGGTTATGGGGAACTTGGGTATCTGAAGTTCCATATTCTCTATTTCCAACGGGGCACCCTGACAGACGTACTGGCTGTTCACGCCCAGTTGATAGACATACTGTATCTCAGCCGTCAGTCCATAGTCAGCGGCAATCTGTGCGAACGGATAGTTCTCGTGGCGCAATGTCTCGTCGAAGTTTTCGCTGACCTCCTGCAAGAATTCCTTCACGGTCTGTTTTCCGATAGTAGCACTCAGGGCCAGCGTGTTGACAAACATACCCACGGTGTTGCGGATATGCAGGTTGCTGCGACCGCTTGAGACGGTGGTGATACAAACCTGCTCACTGTTGGCAAAGCGCGATAAAGAATAATTGATAGCCGCGAGAATCAGGTGGGCTGGTGTCATATTGCTATTGCGACAGAAGATGTCTATAGCCTCGATGTCAAGAGCTGTATACACCTTGCTGATAGTACCTTTGCAAGGATTCGGCAGGTCGGGGCGAACCTCCGTAGCGGCTTCCACCATAGACAACCGCTGTTTGAAGAAGTCTGCAGCAGCCTGATAGTCTGCCCCACCTTCAGCGGCCTTTTCTGCTGTCACGTATGCTGCATAATTCTGGTCTTCGTCTTCAATCGCCTCACCGTTCATGACGCTGCACAGTTGTTGCAGGAAGATGTCGGAAGAGCCACCGTCGAACACAAGATGATGCACATCCATCAGCAGATAGGTCTGCTCTTCTGTAACCACTATCTCAAAACGATAGAGTGGACCTGTGCTTAGGTCGAAGGGCTTTACGAAGTCCTGTTTATACTGCGCCAGTTCCTCCTCGCTCATCTGTTTAACGGGTATCTCTACCACCTGCTCTAAATCAACGGTCTGGCTGATGCCTTCTGGGCCATTACCGAAGTGAACCGTCATCTGGGGATGCGCCTTGACGAGCGTCCTGACAGCTTCGGCCAATGCTACCGTGTCCGTATCCTTCTGGAACTTGATGCAATATGGGACATTATACAGCGTCGATGTGGGATTCTTCAGGCAGTCGAAATAGACACCAGTCTGGGCGTAGCTCAATGGAACATTGAACATTGAAGATTGAACATTATTGGCATCCGCCTCCTTTTGCGCAGCATAATGTTGAATGTTCAATGTTGAATGTTCAATGTTCATCATCCCTTTCAGTATCTCATTCTCAATGCTTTGCAGCGTACCGTTCTTTACCAGTGATTTCGCATCAAGCGTAATGCCATAGCGTTTGTTCACCTGTATGGCCAACTTGATGGCGGAGATAGAAGTCAGACCAGCATGTCCCAAAACGGTAGTGATGCCAAAATCGGTATGGCCGATGACGTCGGCAACCATCTCATGCAACTCTTCCTCAAGCAGATTCATGGGCACATTAGCTGTTGGCTGTTCGCAATTATCTACTGGCTTTTCCGGTTTCGGCAAGGCACGCTTGTTCACCTTTTGGTTCTGGTTCAGCGGAATCTTGTCTATCTGCATCGTCACGGCTGGCACCATGTATGGCGGTTTCTCTTCCAGAATAAAGTTATTGAGCACTTCAATATCAATCTGCTCATCGCTTACAATGTAGGCCGCTATGAACTTACCGCCGTTAGGATCGTCGAATGCCTGCACCGTGGCATCCTTGATGCCCGGGAACTGGCGGATGACGGCTTCCACTTCCTTCAACTCGACGCGGAAGCCACGGATCTTCACCTGGCCATCCCTGCGGCCAATAAACTGGATGTTGCCGTCGGGCAGATAGCGCACAATATCGCCTGTACGATAGGCACGGATATATTTCTCCTCGGTGGTAAATGGATTCTGGACAAATACTTCTGCGTTTTTATCCGGACGGTTCAAGTAGCCGAGCGCCACTTGCGGACCGGCTGCCCACAATTCACCCAAAGCACCCACAGGCAGACGGTGTCCATGCTGGTCGACTACATAAAGCCGCACATTGTCCATAGGCTTTCCGATGGGTACGTCCGTATCTTTCTTTGTAATAGGATAGATAGTGATGAGGATGGTGGCTTCTGTGGGACCATAGCCGTTGTGCAACTGATAGCCCTGAGGCGGAGCGATACTGGCCAGTTTCTCGCCTGCCACCGAGAGGTGCAACAAGGAGTGGTTCTCGATATTCGTTGCAAACTGATAACCCACCTGTGTGGTCATGAAGGTATGGGTGATGTGTTCGCGCTCCAGGTATTCGTTGAGCGACACAAGATCCAGGCGTAGCTCCTCAGGAATGATGTGTACGGTGGCACCGCCCGTCAGTGGCGGATAGATGCCCTCCTGGTGTACATCGAAGCCATAGCTGGCATACTCAGCCACGTTGTGCTCTGGCTTCAGGTCGTAATATTTCCAGTACCAGTTGCAGTAGCACACCAGATTGCCATGCGTTAGTTGGCAGCCTTTGGGAACACCTGTCGACCCACTGGTATAGAGCAGGATGAAACGGTCGGATGGGGTGAGTGAAGATTGAAGAGTGGAGAGTGAAGAATTTGCTTCCGCTGTGAGGGCGGGAAGATTGGCAATGTCTTTCGTCAGCAGCACTTCGCCAGTGTATTCATCTACCAACTCACGCAGCGACGCGTCGGCAATGAGCAATCGGGCAGCAGCATCTTTCACCATGAAGTTCAGACGCTCCTTCGGATAACTGGGGTCCAGCGGCTGATAGGCACAGCCAGCCTTCAGAACGCCGAGCGAGGCAATAGCCATCCACTCGCAGCGGGGAATAATGACAGACACGGCATCGCCCATGCCCAGTCCTTTGGATGCAATATAGCCTGCTATGCGGTCGCTGATGTCGTCCACCTGGGCATAAGTGTAGCGATGGTCCTTGAAAACGACGGCTTCGGCATCTGGCGTTGCCTTCGCCTGATGGCGAAACAGCGATACCACCGTCTGCGTGTCGTCGTATGGCCTGTCGGTATCGTTGAACGAGTCAAGCAACTCCATCTGCGATGTGCTGGCAATCTGGATGTCGGCGAGCCGGGGCTCAGACAGAAAGCCCTCCACCACATTCTCGTAACTCTCCAAGAACTGGTTGACCAACTGCTGTGAATAGAGATTCGCCTTGTACTCTGCCTTCACAAGGTAATGACCGTCCTGGATCAGTGCCTTCACGAAGAAGGGTACTCCCAAGGTGGTGTTGCACAGCTGTTCCGACTGCACGTGCTTACCGCCAATCATGACATTATCGAGCACAAACCCGTGCCAGGCAAAATAGGTGCCTATCTGCAGTTTCAGGTCGTTCACCGCGTCGGTATATGCATACAGCCCGTGCTCCCTGCAACCCGTCATCTGCTCTTGTCCGGCCTTCAGGAAATCGAGCACGGTCGTCTCGTTGGTGAATTGTGCATACACGGGCACAGTCTTGACCAGCATACCGACCGTATGTGCCGTCCGACGGTCGTTGCGACCACTGACGATGGTACTGAACAGTGCCGCCTGCTCGTTATTGTATTTAGCCAGCAGGTAGCTGTAGGCCGCCGTGAAGAGGGTGCTCTTGAAGATGCCATGTTCGCGGCAGAAGGCATCCACGCGTGTACTTTCTATATTCATGCACCGCGCCTCCAGACCGTCAGCATCCTCAGTGCCGTCCAGGTCGGGCAATAGGGTTGAATAGCAGTCGCCGCAGTCGAAATTCTGTGCATACCACTGCTTGTCAGCCTCGAACTGGGGCGTCTTTCGCTGTTCATCTTCTTCACGGGCCAGCTCGGCCATCGTGATTGTCTCTGGCGCCAGTTCCTTGCCCTCGTAGGCTGCCCCTATGTCGTCCATGAGCACCTTCAGCGTCGAGCCGTCGCCAATGATATGGTGGATGTCCAGGAGCCAATAGTAGTGCTCGTCGTCGCGCAACATCCGCATACGGAAGAAATGGTCATGGTAGATGTCGAACGGCTGGATAAAGCCTTCGATGGCAGCCCTGATGTCCGTGACACGCTCTACCTCCCCCAGCGTGATTGTCTCGCTGTCGTCGACCGTCTGTATCGGGTCGCCATGTTCGTCCACCCCTATGCGTGTCAGGAGAGTAGGATGGGCGGCTACCGCAGTTTCTATAGCCGTCTTGAGCCTGTCCTCGTCCAGACTGCCGTCGAACGTATATAAATAAGGTATGTTGTAATACGCCTCGCCCGGGTGCTGCGCGCACTCCACATAAAGGCCAAATTGCGATTTTTTCAAAGGGGCTGAAGTTTTCATAAGCAATCTTAATCTATTGTTTATTTTCTGTTAATTCAAATTTGGCATGTGTCGTCTTGTGGAGCACAAAGATGGCCACCATCTCAATGATGTAGGCAGTCAGGAAACCATACCATATCCATTCTTCAGCATAGAGGGAAAACAACCACAGCACGGGAATAACCGTCAGCGACAGGGCAAAGGAAATGAAGAGTGCCATGTGGTGATGGTTGTAGAGTTTATAGACAATCATGATGGTGTAGATGTAGCAGAAGGGGATGAGACTGACGGCGAAGATGCGCAAGGCACGGCATCCTTCGGTAATCATATCGCTCTCGTTGGCACCAAAGAGCATCACGATGCTCTCGGGCCATATCCATACGTAAATGCAGGTGATGGCCATCGCTACGGTAATGAAATTGAACGACTTGCGCAGCACCAGCGTGAAAGCCTCGTTGTCGCCCTTCCCCACCTGGATGGAGCCCAGCGACTGGATAGTGCGGCAGACGCCTCCCAGAAACAGGTTGTATATCAGCAGCAGGTTCATACAGAGGGCAAAGGCATAGATACCGGTACGCCCCAAGGATGACAATATGATCTTGTTGGATGCAAACATCAGTACTGTCAGACAGATGGAGGCGATGGCCAGCGGTGCGCCCTGCGAGATGATAGAGCCGAAAACTGGTTTCTGGCGCCCACCAACAAGTCGCAGATGATTCTCTTTGGAAAGGAAATGAATGGCCATCATGGCGATGCCCACAACGTGACCGATGACGGCAGCCCATGCGCTGCCCTCGATGCCCCAACCGAAATACTTGATGAACACGACGTCGAGCAACAAGTGAAGGGCATTGTCCACCAAGATGGATACAGACACCAGGCGCGGGCTTCCATCAACGCTGACCATCGTGTCAAGGCCCCACATCAGCAAGTAGGCCGGTGCTCCTATCAGCGTCACCCGCAGGTATTCGTATGTGGGTTGATAAAGTTGTTCGTTATCACATAGTAGCCGTGTTGCGACATCGGGTATCAGCACGCCACATGCTGTCAGCACTAAACCTGTCAGCAAACAGGCCGACATCGAGACGACAAAGATGTAAGATGCCCGCCGCGTGTCCTTTTTCCCTAATTCCATGCCTACCAGCATGCCCGCTCCCGTGGCCAGCAGCATGTTGACAGTAAACATAAACTGAAGGAAAGGCAAAGACAGGTTGATGGCACTCACAGAGTCCTCATCAATCAGGTTGCCAACAATCATCGCATCCACTACATTTCCCAGGCAGGCCGACAATCCGATGAGGGTTGATGCCCACAAGAACCTCCAGAACTGGACGTTAAACTCTTTTTTCTCTTTTGTATTCATCTTGTATCCATGTTTAGTCAAAGAAGCCGGGAACAGCTATCTCAGCCCTTGGGCTTCGGCATTCTTCAGAAAACACTGCAAAGATACGAAATTTTTAGGAATTCATATCGCTTTATCCCCTCAAAAAAATAAAAATAACCTTTCACGCGGCATGTGAAACCACTTTTTGGGCGAGAAATAGCAGAAAAGACGCTAAGTAGGATTTGCTATTTCCTATAGTCGGCCACAGAAGCCACTCTGATAGGACGGCGTTCGAGCACGGTGTAGTCCAACCCGATCTGCTTTAGTTCGCAGAGGAAAGCACTGAGATATACGTCGGTGGTGAAGAGCTGCATGAAACTGATGCAGAACGTGCCGTTGATGGCGCTGATCTCTGCACCCAGGGCATGGGTGGAATAGACCTCAGTGTACATCTCGCGGATGTAACGCTCGGCAGCACCGAAGTTGGCCTTGCCCACGTAACTGATGAAGCAGGAGGTCATCGTCTGGGTGCGCCGTGTCAGTCCCTTCATGGCTTCATGGCGTGCTGCCAAGGTGGGCAGTTGGTCCACACGGTCGACGCCTTCCTTGCTCTGCCAGAACCGGGCTTCCATCGTGTCCGTATCGTTCTGTAGCAGGGTAATGCCACGGAATGCGGTCTGTTGCGTTTCAAAGTCAGCATGAGGTATATCGTCAGTCAGTGGCAGAAACACCGCCGAGGTGATGCTCTGGCAAGCCTGTGGGGCATGGACGGCAGGCCGCTGGTTGGCTCCCATTGTGACAACGGGTACTGCCTCGCCACTGTCAGGGTGCACCTGGTTGATGGCCCTCGCCATGAGCAGCGACATCAACGTAGCGGGCGAGGTGTCGTTGCGGCGCACATAGTCCATCAACTGCTGTTCGGCCACGAGAATGTTGATCACCTCGTATCGTTCCCGCAAAGGGCAGACGGCATCGGTGATGAGATTTATGGCCTTCGGAAGCGGTGGCACGGGCAATGCATGCAGTTCGGGCTTAGGCAGCGATGCCGGGTCTGTCCACTCGCTTTCATCGATTGTTTCTCCCGCCTTGCGAATGCCCTCGTTACTGAGCTGGGCATCGTATCGGCGACGGCAATATTCATACATCAGCGTGCGCAACACATTGTAGGCACCCGTGCCGTCCGTCAGTCCGTGGAAGAAGTCGATGGCTACACAGTCGTCCCAGCAGGCGAAGGCCAGCTGGTGGTAGTGCGATGCCTCGCCAAAGAGTTCTACCGGCTCCTGGCCTATGTTCAGCACCCATGGGGCAGGATTGTCGTCATACTCATAATGTTCGCGCCCATTCGCGTCGGAAGTCACACCCAGTCGCACGCTGTAGTAGGGATAGCGTGTCTGCGTCTGACGGAGTGCCTCCTGCATCATCGTCAGTTCTATGGCATCCTGCATCCTGACCGTCATGCGGCAGGTGTTGGGATGCTCGCGGTCTGTCCAATACAGGAACATCCGTTCCGAGATAACCGGTCTTTTCATCGTCTTTTATCTGCCTGTTTTATTAAAAATTGTGTCAAAATTAGTCATTTCTGGTAAATATCGGAGAGAAATCCGTATCTTTAACTTTTGTTGGACTTAAAATGTTTGTATTTGCGACATGTTTCGAAGAAAATAAGTACCTTTGCAGCCATGAAACAAATGAAACTATGGATGCTGGCCACCATCCTTACATCTTGTGGCCTGATCGTGCTCAGTTCGTGTTCGAATGACGACAACACAGTTACGCCTCCAACAGATGAGGTGGAATTACAACTTCAGCGAATGACCTTGCGCGAAAAGGTGGGACAGATGTTCTATGTTCGACCAGAATGTCTCGACACCACCATTCACTTCAACCGTCCCGGTAGTATTGACGAGAGTGTGGACGACATCACCAAAATCAGGCTGCAAGCTGTTAACGAGACGATGCGTGGTGTCAACGAGAAATATCCCGTAGGCGGCATCATACTCTATGCGCACAACATCGAGGACGAGGCACAACTGGCACGCTTCATCCCTGAGATTCGTGCGCTGAAAGGCTCACCCCTGCTGTGTATCGACGAGGAAGGCGGTCGTGTGGCCAGGATAGGGCGCAATAGCAATTTCCACGTAAAGACCTACGAGTCGATGGGAGCCATCGGGGCCACGGGCGACCCCCAGAATGCCTACGAGTGCGGCAACACCA
Organism: uncultured Prevotellaceae bacterium; assembly: GCA_946185485.1. Taxonomy (GTDB): domain Bacteria; phylum Bacteroidota; class Bacteroidia; order Bacteroidales; family Bacteroidaceae; genus Prevotella. The sequence goes on from CAMHJQ010000055.1 coordinate 12,891, forward strand.
TCGGCACCTATCTCCACCACTATGGGTTCGATATTGACTTCGCCCCTGTGGCCGACGTGAACACCAATCCTGAGAATATCGTCATCGGTGCCCGCGCCTTCAGTGATGACCCGCAAGTGGCAGCACCGATGGTAACCAACTACCTGCAGGGACTGAAGGACGCTGGTGTGACGGGATGCATCAAGCACTTCCCCGGCCATGGTGATACCAAAGCCGACACACACTTCGGCTATGCCAGCTCGCAGAAGACATGGGAGGAGATGCTCGGGTGCGAGATGGTTACCTTCAAGGCTGGCATCCAGTGGGGTTGTCAACTCATTATGACCGCACACATTAGCACGCCAAACGTGACGGGTTCCGATGTTCCTGCAACGATGTCATCGGTCATCCTGCAAGACAAGCTGCGCCGCGAACTGGGCTATCAAAACCTCATCATCACCGACGCGATGGAGATGGGAGCCATCACCCAGCAGTACACTAATGGCGAGGCTGCCGTGGGCTGTATCAAGGCTGGTGTTGACATCGTGCTCGGCCCGCTGGTGTTTACAGAGGCTTTCGATGCGGTGGTCAAGGCAGTGGAAGCCGGTGAAATCACAGAGCAACGCATTGACGAGAGCGTGCGCCGCATTCTGAAGCTGAAGCAGAGCATCAGGAAATAGGCAGCCCCCAGACGGACTATCTGCTCTGGTGAACGTCGTTAATAGCTTTTTTGCAATTCCAAAAAGAAAGTTAAATACGTTAAAACTTGGCCCTTTTCATTCACATTAGTAATTTCAGTAAAACACCTTTCTACCATTTAAAACGTAAATCGTTGATTCTCAATATTTAAAGCATTCATAATATGCACAGGACTGACTGAAGTAACCATCGGAAATAGTGTGACATCTATCGGTATGAAAGCGTTCAGATATTGCACATCAGTAACAAAGATTATCAGTCGTGCCACTACTCCCCCTGCTTGTGGCTCGCAGGCATTGGACGACATCAACAAGCAGAACTGCACGCTGGAAGTGCCGCAAGGCACACTCTCTGCCTACCAGGCAGCAGAGCAGTGGAAGGAGTTCTTCTTCATACAAGAAGGTGAAGCATCCACTGGCATTAGCAACACCGTAGCACAACCCACGTCAGGCACACCAACCTACCACACCCTCGACGGTCGTGAGGTGAAGAACCCGGGCAAGGGTATCTACATTGTCAACGGCAAAAAGGTGATGGTTAAGTAAACAAATTGTCTTCGTTTCACGAATGCGGTTTCATTGGCCAATTAAACTGGATTAGTTGGGCATTTAATGCGGTTTCATTGGCACATGAAACCGCTTTCATTTTTCCTTGATGTTGTTATGCCTTTATCATTCACTACATTCTCCAGAACGGGTGCACCTGTCAGTCCCAACAGGTGCACCTGTTTTATCTAATGGGTGCACCTGTTTTTTCATACACATACAGATAAATACGGAACAGTACGAAAAGTCGGTTGACAATTAGCGAAGTTTCCCCCTAAAGTCACACCTCCATCAACCACTTCCACACCGGCACCACGGGTATTCCCTCTTCTGTGGCCTCCTCATCGAAAGTGATTAGCAGGCAATTCCAGTCCTCATGCGCCTTGGCATACTTCGCCAGTGGCGGCACCTCCCTGTTGTAAGTGGTCTCGTCCTTGATGCTGTAAGTGACCTGTATGGCCAACTTCTCGTCAGGTACTATGAAGTCTATCTCCTTCTCCGCATTCAGGAAAAACACATTCTCCTTGCCAAACCGCCTGCACAGTTCCACCGCCACCATGTTCTCCAGCAGCGATGTTTCAGAGTTCATCAGGAACAGATTAAGCAGCCCGTTATCAACGAAGTAATATTTCTTCTGGGTTTCCTTCTCCGTCAACTTACCCACCTCGTTCTCCATAGGCAGTATCAGCCAACTGTCAGCGGCATAACCCGCATAGTCTATCGTAGTAGGCACACTGATGGGCGACCCCGTTGACACAATCACATTCTTCAGCCTGTTATACGACAGCGGTTGCTTCACGCTCTCTGCCATCTTCTTGATCAGGATGTTAAGCACCCTGTCGTTCTTAATGTTGTTTCGCGCACAGATGTCTCCCAGATAAATCTTCTGGTACAAGCTCGAAAGCATAGCCCTTTTGTTCTTAAACGACTGGATTTCTGGCAGACCTCCGTAATAGAGGTACTCATTCAGATGTCGCTTCACCTCACTTCTCTGAATAGTGTCATATTCCCAATGCTTCTTTAACTTGACATGCTGCGCTGCCAGATACTCTTTAAATGAATATGGGTACGCATCATAGATAAAGAACCGTCCGCCCAACGTGGTTGCCACCTCCTTGCTCAGCATCTTTGCATTACTACCCGTAACGTAAACACGGTATTTAGCATCAGCCAGCCGGCGCACAAACTTGTCCCAGTGAGGAATGTTCTGTACCTCGTCCAGAAACACCACGGGTTTCTTACCATACAGTTCCAAATGGGCCTCCAGCAGACTGTTGAAGTCTTCTGTCTGGAATTCCGCCAGACGCTCATCCTCAAAGTCCACAAACAAAATCTCGTCCCATCCCTTTCCGGCAGCCTGTAGCTGACGCACGCGCTGATACAGCAAGTACGACTTACCCGCATGTCTCACGCCAACTATCACATAGTTGCCGTTCTCTTCGA
>CAMHJQ010000056.1 GCA_946185485.1 uncultured Prevotellaceae bacterium
GCTTCGCCGCGCCGTTCAAGTGCGTCAGCGGTGCCACCATCAAGAACCTGCGCACGGCGGGCACCATCAGCGGCGGGAACAACGCTGACGGCAAACTGCTGGCAGGCATCGTGGGCGTGAGCTTCGGCAACACGACCATCACCAACTGCGTCAGCAGCGTGACGCTCACCACCGACTTCGGCGAGGACGCTGCCCTCGCTGGCATCGTGGCCGGAACGAAGGGCGGCAGCCTCACCATCGAGGGCTGCGTGTTCAACGGCTCGATGACGGGCGCCACCAACACCCGCTGCGCCGGCATCTCGGGCTATGAATATGGCGGCACCACCACCACCATCACGAACAGCGTCTTCGCCCCGGCGACGCTGACCGTCTCCATCGCGAACGACGGCTATACGAAGACCTTCACCCGCGACCCCGACGCCACCATCACTAACTGCTACTACACCCGGGTCCTCGGCGCGGCGCAGGGCACCGAGGCCGTCGCCCTCAATGAAGCCCCCGCCAACCTCGGCGCCCTCGTGCAGGACTACGGCATGGTGAAGACCTACGAGCACGGCATCCTCTTCGACGGTATCTACTATATGGATTACAATTATGCACCGACCCTCCCCATGCTCAGCGATGCCAATGCCGAGGACATCGGCAAGGTGGTCTGCGCCGCAGGCCATCTGCACCCGGCCAAGATCGCCGTGCCCGACGGCTGCACCGCCGTGGGCATCCTGGGCAATCTGACGGCAGACGGCCACGGCCTGATTATCGCCCTGCAGGGCGCTACGTCGCAGACGTGGAACACCATCAACGGCTGGACATCCGTGACCACCTACGCCGGCACCACGCTGAAAGTGCTGCCCGACGATGCTGCCCGAGGCAGCCTGACGAGCATCACCAAGCTGGGCAGCGTAGCCGTGTCCAACTGGTGCGTGGCGCAGAAGAGCGACTACGAGGCCATCTTCATCAACTTCGGCTCGACGACAAGAGGCACTGACGGCACGACCTACGACCACAACGTGAACGCCTACATCACCGGTGCTGGCGGCACGGCATTGGATGGCATGTATTGGTCGGCTTCGGGAGACCCGAGCCTAGAATGGGGAGGTTGGTTCTTCTCGAACCATAAATGGGGAAAACATATTGAGGCGGAAGCGGTCGGAGTCAGGCCAGTTCTCGGCTTCAACATCACAATATGTAACCTCTCCGGCACTGGCACGGAGGACGACCCCTACCTCATCGGCAGCACCGACGACTGGAACAACTTCGCCGCAGTCGTCAGCGGCGGCAACACCTTCAGCGGCAAGTTCGTGAAGCTGACCAGCGACATCAGCGTCTCGACGATGGCGGGTGCCAGCGATGCCAACTCGTTCCAAGGCACATTCGACGGCGACGGCCACACGCTGACCCTCAACATGTCCGACTTCACGGAGCAGTACCTTGCCCCCTTCCGCTACGTGGGCAATGCCACCATCAAGAACCTCAAGACGGCTGGCACCAGGAGCACCAGCGGCCAGTATGCGGGTGGACTGATTGCCAATATAGTCAATGGCAGTACGGTGAGCATCGAGGGCTGCGTCTCGTCGGTGACCATCAGCAGCACGAGCTATACCAACAGCGGCTTCGTGTCCCGTCTGGGCGACAATTCCCAACTCACGATACGCGGCTGTGCCTTCGTTGGCAGCCTTGAGGGGTCTGAAAGCCGCAACAACGCCGGCTTCGTGGGCTACTGCCAGTCTGGCAGCACGGCAACCATCGAAGACTGCCTCTTCGCGCCCGACCACATCAGCACCGGCCTCGCAAACTGTCAGACATTTGTACGTGGCGATGCTACTTTAATCAACCGCTGCTACTACACGCAAGCCTACGGCGCGGCGCAGGGCACCGCGGCCGTCGCCACTGCCACCGCCCCCGCCAACCTCGGCGACGCGTTTGAGGACTACGGCATGGTGAAGGCCTACGCGCACGGCATCCTCGTCGGCGGCACGTACTACGGCGTATCCGCCGGTAACGTCTTCCTCGCCGACGACGATGACAACAGCACGACTATCAGCAGCGTCAACGGCTGCGTGGCCGACGTGACGCTCCAGGGCCGCACGCTCTACAAGGACGGCGCATGGAACACGCTGTGCCTGCCGTTCAGCGTGAACAATTTCACTGGCACGCCGTTGGAGGGCGCCACGGTGAAGACGCTTGCATCGACCAGCTTCAGCGGCGGCACGCTGACGCTGAACTTCAGCGACGATCAGACCAGCATAGAGGCAGGCAAGCCGTATATTGTGAAGTGGGACAAGGCCGACGACTACGTGGACGACGACGCTCACAACATCGTCAACCCCGTGTTCAACGGCGTCACCATCAGCGATGCCCCTGCCAACGTCTCGACCGACTATGTTGATTTCGTGGGTACTTACAGCCCCGTGGGCATCTACACCGACGAGAAGACCAACCTCTACCTCGGCGCCGGCAACACGCTCTACTATCCGACGGCCACTGACTTCCAGGTGAACGCCTTCCGCGGCTACTTCCAGCTGAAGGGCCTCACCGCCGGCGAAATTACCAGCGGTGCTATCGAACTGAACTTCGGAGAAGATGAGGCTACGGGAATCATATCAATTGAAAATGGAAAATTGAAAATTGAAAATGACGCCGATGCGTGGTACTCCCTCGACGGCCGCCGCCTCTCCGCCAAGCCGACTCAGCGCGGCATCTATATCAACAATGGCAAAAAGACAATCATTAAGTAATAACCTGCCACAGCACATCGCCTGCATCAACACACTGATGCAGGCGATTTTGTGTGAAAATGAGGCCTATCTCACCCCTCCACTCAATATTTTTTACTTTTCATTCTTTCATGTCTCACTTTTTTTGTATCTTTACGCCCGAAATAGCACATTGCAGTCCGAGTGTGCGAGTCCCACGAATTACTCATTAATGATCATTATATGGTCAATTACATGAAAATTATATGTTGAAACAAATAAATTAAAATGATGCAGACAAGATTCAAAAAAGGTGCAAAGATTTTCGACATCGTGATTACCGCCGTGGCGGGGATGGTGTCGGTGGGCGTCATGCTCTACGGCATTGCCCATTTTGGATTGGCCGAGGCGTGGCCTGAGCTGGTGCTCAATATGTTCTACATTGCCTGTCTGGTGATGATTTGGATGTACTTCTTCAATTCGCCCCACATCACCACACAGCAGTTTAACTACTGGTGCTCCATCTCGGTGGGCATGACGGTGCTGCTGCGCGACATCCTCTTCGCGCCGCCTCTGGCCTATTATGGTCTTCATCTGGCATGCCTCACCCTCTCTGTGCTGCTGCTCTGCGCACTCACTTTTTTCTACGCGCGCAAGAACTGGAAGAGCTATACCAAGCGCAACCTGTGGCTCATCTGCATCATCGACATGATCATTGCCGCGCTCTACAACCTGGACATCTACCTGGAACCCACCAGCGAGTACACCAACTACATGCTCACGGAGATCTGGATCCGTCCCACCATCACCTACGGCCTCGTGGCGTGCTTCGTGACGGAAGTAGAAACGGCCAGAAAATAGCAAAGATAACTACACATATTATTAATTAAAACTATAACAATTTTGAAGAAGAAGTATCTTTGGATGATGGCCGCCATCCTTATCATATGCACCGTAACAATGGTGTTCACTTCATGCACGGACAACGCAGTAGCAGAGCCCGAGCAACCGCTGAGTGACAAAGAGATGCTGATGACTCTGTATGGTGAGAACAAAAAGATCACCGACGGCAACTACGACAAGTCGCTGGCCGTGAAGTGCATCAACGGCACCTTTGTGGGGAAAAGGTCAGGAGGCATCGTTGCTTACAAGGGAATCCCGTTCGTGGGCCAGCAGCCCGTGGGCGAACTGCGCTGGAAGGCGCCAGTGGACTATGTTGCAGATGAGAGTGTGTACGAGGCTTATTATAATGCGAAAAGTCCCTATCAGAGGGAGGATCTCAGCGAAAAGGCCTCCCTTTACGTTCAGGGCGAGGACTGCCTGTGCCTGAACATCTGGAAGGCTGAAGGCTCGTCTGCCGCCACGAAGCCAGTCATGGTATGGATTCACGGTGGAGCTTTCGAAATGGGTGGAACGGTTGACCCGCTGTATGAGGGCCACAATTTCATACAGGAAAATCCAGAAGTCATTCTTGTTTCCATCGAGTACAGGCTTGGTATTTTCGGTTTCCTCCATCTGTCTCACCTGCCCGATGGTGCTGACTATCCCGATGCGCAGAACTTGGGACTCCTAGACCAGCTGATGGCGCTGAAGTGGGTGCATGAGAACATTGCAGGCTTCGGCGGCAATCCTGACAACGTGACCATCTTCGGCGAATCCGCCGGTGCAGGTAGCGTGACCCTGCTGCCGCTGATGGAAGGCTCCCAACAATATTTCAAGCGCGTCATTGCCCAAAGCGGCGCTCCCGTCTTCACACGTTCTCCTGAACAGGCCATCGCCTGTACGGATGAGATAATGGCGGCGCTCGGCTGCAAGACCGTTTCCGACCTACAGAAAGTTGATATTGACAAGTTTTTGCAGGCAACGGTTGCGGTCGGACTACGCGTATGGGCAGAACGAGACGGACGCATCTTGCCTCTGGACCCATACGAGGCTTACGCTAACGGCGCGGCAAAGGACATCGACCTCTTGCATGGCTGCAACAAGGATGAGATGGGCTATTTCATTTACGGCTTCGGACTGGATTACTGGAATCCATGGGCTGCTGACCGCAAGGCGAAGAAACTGGCACAGTTGACGAACGAGGAGAAGGCTCTGGTCGAGAGTTATTGTCAGGACGTCAAGGACGCTACCGCCGAATATTCTGCCACCAGCCGTCTGTTCGACCAGATAACATTCATCGCGCCGCTTATCCGTCTGTCGGAGAACCAGACCAAGAGCGGCGGCAAGTCGTACACCTATTTTTTCACCCCAGAATCTTCTTTGCCGCTGTTGAGATGCGGACATTCGGTGGAGCTTCCGGTAATATTTAATCATCAGGAAATAACCTTGGAGATGGGGTGGACCTTCGACGCCACCTTCTCAAAGACCATGCGCCGCATGTGGGTACAGTTTGCCAAGACCGGCAACCCGTCGCTCAGCGCCGATCAGTCGCCCGATGGCAAGGCCAAGGAGTGGCCGCTCTACGACCTAGAGAACAAACAGCTGATGATCTTCGACGAGTTCAACATCCACCCCGAGAAGGAATCGCAGCGGAAAATCCTCGACTGGGACCGCACCTATTTCCTGACCAAGTATTATTGCATCTGATAACTTAAAACAATCTGATAATGAATAGAAGACTATTGTTTGCCGTGATGGCCGCCATCCTCGTTTGCGCCACAAGCGTGCTCACTTCATGCTCCGACACCACCGATAACCCTGTTACGGAGAACGATCCGCTTGCTGAGGAAAGGGCGCAGCTGCAAGCCTTGTACGGCGAGAACAGGAAAATTACCGACGGCAATTACGACAAGTCGCTGGCCGTGAAGTGCATCAACGGCACCTTCGTCGGTAGAAAGACGGACAATGTCATCGCCTATAAGGGTATCCCATTCGTGGGCGAACAGCCTGTAGGCGAACATCGCTGGAAAGCTCCGATTGACATTGTTCCCGACGATGGCATATACGAGGCTTATTACAATGCGAAGAGTCCCTGTCAGGTTGACGACGAATGGCAAAGGGCTTCCCTTTATCCGCGAGGCGAAGACTGCCTGTATCTGAATGTATGGAAGGCAGATGACGGAGCCGTAAAAAAGCCGGTCATGGTTTGGATTCACGGAGGGGCTTTTGAGGTAGGCGGCACGGTAGAACCTCGCGAAGAAGGAACCAATTTCGTCAGAGAGAATCCTGACGTCATACTTGTTTACATCGAGTATAGACTGGGCGTCTTCGGCTTCTTCCACCTGTCGCACCTGCCCGACGGAGCCGACTACCCCGATGCTCAGAACCTGGGACTGATGGACCAGATGATGGCGCTGAAGTGGGTGCATGAGAACATTGCAGGCTTCGGCGGCAATCCTGACAACGTGACCATCTTCGGTGAGTCTGCAGGCGGAGGTAGCGTATCCCTGCTTCCGCTCATCGAGGGCTCTCACAACTATTTCCAACGAGTGATAGCACAGAGCGGTTCTGTTTGTTTTTCAAGGTCGGAGGCAGAGGCAATTGCTTGCACGAATGAAGTGATGAGCGCATTGGGTTGCAAAACCGTTGCCGACCTTCAGAAGATCGACATCGAGCAGTTGGTGGAGGCTGGTGATGCCATCGATCTGCGAGTATTCCCTGAAAGAGATGGCAAATTCCTGCCCCTGGATGCTTATGAGGCCTACGCCAACGGAGCAGCAAAGGACCTTGACTTCATGCAGGGCTGCAACAAGGACGAAATGAACTATTTCTTGGTCTGTGCAGGAGGTCCGGAGCCCTTTATGGACTTCCTGAATGAACGTCTGACAACGAATCTCACCCGGCTGACGGCAGAAGAGAGAGCGCTGGTGGAGAGCTTCTACAAGGATGTCAAGGGAGAGGCTTACGATCCCCTCTGCCGCCTATACAATCAGATATGGTTTATTGCGCCTGTGTTCCGGCAGGCGGAGAACCAGACCAAGGCCGGCGGCAAGACCTACAACTATTACTTCACGGTTGAGTCATCTGTTCCGCTGATGAAAAGCGGACATGCCGTAGAGCTTTCTACAGTGTTCAATCATCCGGAACAAACCTTTGTAACGGGACGCACATTCGACGCGACCTTCTCGAAGACCCTGCGCCGCATGTGGGTGCAGTTTGCCAAGACCGGCAATCCGTCGCTCAGCGCATCCGAGTCGCCCGACGGCAAGGCCAAGGAGTGGCCGCTCTATGACCTGGAGAACAAGCAGCTGATGATCTTCGACGAGTTCAACATCCACCCCGAGAAGGAATCGCAGCGGAAGATCCTCGATTGGGACCGCACCTATTTCCTGACCAAGTATTATTGTCTATAACAAACAATCACAATTATGCAAAAGGAGACAAGAAGACAAGAAGACAAGGAGACAAGAAAACAAGACAATAGTTATGGCAAGCAAAAGTTTTCGTGAAGTGATGGCATGGCAGAAAGCCCATGAATTCGTATTGGCCTTTTATAAGACCAAAAGGTATTTCCCCGACGATGAGAAGTTCGCCTTGGTGCCGCAGTTCCAACGGGCAGCGGTCAGCATCGCGGCCAACATCGCCGAGGGGTACAAGAAGGTGTCGCGTGCCGACAAACTGCGCTTCTTCAATATCGCGCAAGGCTCGCTCGAAGAGTGCCGATATTATATAATATTGTCGCACGACGTGGGCTACTACCCGCAGGACGTGGCCAACGACATGTGGGCGAAGATAGAGGAAGCCGCCATCACGCTCCATTCCTACTGTGAGGCCATCAAGGCCAACAAGGGAATTACCGACGAGCAAGTCTAACGTCTCGTATTCTCGTATTCTTGTATTCTCGTATTCTTGTATTCCCCCCCAAAAATATCATTAATAACAATAAAAACAACAAAAGCAATGAGACAAAAGATTCTATTCTTGTTTGCCCTGCTCTGCGCCGTGGTGCAAGGGGCATGGGCCGACGACACCTACGCCTACCCCACGAAGACGAAGCCGGAGTTCTACGCCTCGTATGGCGGGAAGAGCAATGTCGTGGTCATCAACACGGCTGCCGAACTGGCGTACATCACGGAGCACTTCGACGAGGACTCCAAGTTCCCCGTAGAGGATGACGACTGGAGTGAGCTGAACTACTACCTGAACGCCGACATCAACATGGGCAACTCCTACTCGTGGCTGCCACTGGGCCGCGAGTCCTACACTGTCACCAAGTACGAGGGCACGTTCTGGGGCAACGGCCACACCATCACCTACATGATACGGGGCCTCGACGAAGAGAACCAGGGCCTGTTCGCCACCATTCATGAGGACGGCAAGGTGTACGACGTCAACGTGGTTTGCGACATCTATACCGAAAGGGATTTCGTGGGCGGCATCGCCGGCGAGAACTATGGCCTCATAGAGAACTGCACCGTGACGGCCAACATCGAGAGTAACCATGACGATGTGGGCGGTATCGTCGGCCATAATCTTGACACTGGCACCGTGAAAGGCTGCCATGTGACGGGCTTGGTAAAAGGCACCGGATCAGCAATAAGAATTGGCGGTATTGCCGGAAGAAACAATCACGATATTGATGGTGCCGGTCACCCGTATTATGGCACAATAGTCAACTGCTGGGTGGAGGCCGATGTCAGTTCTGAGTGTCCTCGTAGCGATTACCCAGCCCGTTTGGGTGGTATCTGCGGTTTAAATTTTGCCAATGTAAGTTACTGCTGTATGACGGGCAACGTGTCGCACGCCAGTGGCAATTCCGAAGTGGGCGCAATAGCTGGCTCCAGCGATCGCAGCGATCACGACGTCAGCAACTGCACATTCTATGGTATCCTGACGAACAACTACAATCTAAATAATATATACGTGGGTGACAAGGGTGATACAATGGAAAACATGTACGACACGTTCAACCAGGCCGAGTACGACGATGCCGTCAGCAAGGGTCACGCCCTGTACGCCTATGCCATCCGCAACGTCTTTGCGCTCAGCGTCACCACCACGGGCACCGGCACCGTGACGGTCAGTGATTTTAATGCCGAGACTATAGACTATGATAAGGTGCCCACCGGCCACTGGATCTACGTGTATATCACCTCGGGCGTCGTGTCGAGCTTCATCGTCAAAGATGCCGACGACAACGATGTCGAGGTGACCAGGTATCATCAATACGGCGACAATTACTATATGTTCCCCATGCCGAGAAGCAATGTCAGCGTCACCGTCAACTTCACGACGCAGCAGGGCGACGGCTCGGAGGAGAACCCGTATGTCATCTCCACCGCCGAGGACTGGGAAGCGTTTGCCAAAAAAGTCAACGATGGCGAATCATACGAGGGAAAGTTTGTCATGCTGGGCGGCGACTTCGAAGTGAGTACATATCAGTTGTTGGGAAACAACATTGGCTTCTCCAATGCTTTCAAGGGAACCTTCGACGGCAATGGCCACACGCTGACCTGCGTCTATCCACCTTTTACCCGCGTCATGGACGCCACGATTAAGAACCTGCACGTCACCGGCAATGCCACTGGGTCATCGGAAATGGGCAGCATCGTTCGCTATTCGAAAGGCACGCTGAACCTCATCAACTGCCGCAGCTCGGTGAACGTGGACTGCGGGACAAGTCAGGGATATGGCGGACTGGTCGGCACCCTGTCCACAGACGCGACTGGCACACAGTCCACAAACCCGAACTCGGTCACCATCGAGGGCTGCGTGTTCGACGGCTCCATTAACTCCACGGTCACCAACGAATATAGGGCCCACGACTGTAGCGGCTTCGTGGGCGATGCTGGCACGGGCGGCACCGTCATCATCCGCAACTCGCTGCTGAAGCCCGCCAGCGTGGGCACGGGCATCCTCAGCAACACCTTCGCCAAGATGGGCAACAACGGCACGCTCACCATCGAGAACAGCTACTTCGTGGCCACCGACAACCTGCCCGCCAACCAGGGCACGCAGGCCCGCACCGTCAGCGCCGGCGAGGGCGTGACCCTCAGCGGCCTCGGCACGGCCACCAAGACCTACGGCACTAACGGCATCACGGCCTACGCCCACGGCATCCGCTACGGCGGCAACTACTACGCCGGCAGCGGCGAGGCCGTCACCCTCAACGTGAGCCACGGCGTCAACAGCGGCTACACCTTCAGCCAGTACACCGCCACCAACGGCGGCACCCTGGCCAACGCCGCCACCAGCACCCCGACGCTCACCATGCCCGCCGCCGACGTCACCATCGGCATCGAATGGACCAAGAACACCGCCTCGCTCTTCGACAACGCCGACAACACGACGTTCATCAACAGCCACGACGGCGACGTCTACGACATCACCCTCGCAGCCCGCACGCTCTACAAGGACGGCGCATGGAACACCATCTGCCTGCCCTTCGACGTGACCATCGCCGGTTCGCCCCTCGCCGGAGCCACCGCCCGTGCCCTCACCAGCGCCAGCATCAGCGGCTCGACGCTCACGCTGACCTTCGGCGATGCCGTGACCACGCTTGAGGCCGGCACACCGTATATCATCAAGTGGACCGCCGACGCGAACTATGTGGACGACGACGCGCACAACATCGTCAGCCCCGTCTTCAGCGGCGTGACCATCGACGCTGATGCCGACGGCAACTACGACACCGAGACCGCCTCGCCCGCCGTCACCACCGACGAGCGCGTCCGCTTCCTCGGCACCTACAAGAGCACGGCCTTCGACGCCGAGGACAAGAGCATCCTGCTCATGGGCGCAGCGAACACACTCTACTACCCAACCACCGGCGCAGGCATCGGCGCACAACGTGCCTACTTCAAGGTAGGCGGCGAAGGTGCTCTGCTGGCCCGCCGCCTCACGTCGTTCAGCATCGACTTCGGCGACGGCGAGGCAACGGGAATTATTTCGACCACGAATTACACGAATGACACGAACTCTGATGCGTGGTTCACCCTCGATGGTCGCAAGCTCGACGGCAAGCCCACACAACGCGGCATCTATATCAACAATGGTAAGAAGGTCGCGATTAAGTGAGAATAAAGCAGAGCTCGCTCATGCTTTATCGAGCGTGAGCGAGCTCGAACGAAATTCAAAATCATCATCAAATAGGAGGACACAGCAATGAAGAAAACATATTTGCAGCCCACCATGATGGTAGTAAGGCTACAACAGCAAGGAATCATCTGCACCAGCCCAGTAGGTCGTGTCAGCACCAACCTCGACGAAGGCGACGCCATCGACTACGGTGGCGGCGGCAGCAGACCCGCCCGCGTGAAGAGCAATACCGTGGACTGGGACGACGACTGGAGCGAGTAGGGAGTCCCCTGCCACAGCACATCGCCTGCATCAACACACTGATGCAGGCGATTTTGTGTGAAAATGAGGCTTATCTCATCCGTCCACTCAATATTTTTTACTTTTCATTCTTTCATGTCTAACTTTTTTTGTATCTTTGAGCCCGAAATAGCACATTGCAGTCCGAGTGTGCCTAAGTGTACTACGTTTCTGTTGACAGCATTGATAAAAAACAATAATTAATAAATGAGAACGAAGAAATTATTACTGATTCTCGCCCTGCTCTGCGCCATCGTGCAGGGATCTTGGGCGCAAAACTTCGACGTATGGGACGGCCATACAACAACCCGGCCATCGCAAACTGCCTATCACGGTGGCTGGTACATCAATTCGGCTGCCGAGCTCGCCTACATCCGTGAGCATTGGGATGAAGAAACCGGGTGGGAAGGCACCGACAAGGTTTATCACTGGTGTGACACCAAATACTCGCTCACAACCAACATTGACATGGGCAACACGTCGTGGGTCCCCATGGGAGAGTTTAAAGACGCGATTTTCTGCGGGGAAGGCCACACTATCCGCATCAACATTGATGGAGCCACAGATAATTATCAGGGCTTGTTTACCAAAATAGGCAGTGACGCAATGGTGCAGGACCTCCACATTATCGGTAATGTGAAGTGTAGCAGATCGCGACTGGTGGGCGGTATTGCCGGCCAAAACGACGGCACGATCAAGAACTGCTGGGTGAGTGCCGATGTCAGCTCCGATTGGAAAGAATCCGCCTCTTCCTACACAGCCAAGGTGGGCGGCATCGCGGGAGAGAACAACGGCACCATTGAATACTGCTGCATGACCGGCAACGTGACCAATAATGATGCCGACGTGGGCGGTATCGTCGGTTACAACTCAGGTAGCGGTAATATTAACCACGTCACTTTCTATGGCACGCGTTCCAGCACACACTCGCAGGACAATGAGTACGTGGGTGATCAAGACGGCACATTGACCAATCAGCACGGCAGCGACCTTCAAAACAATGGTACGCTCGCTTCCTACATCACCAGTATCGCGGACTACTACGGCGACATGTACAAAAATGCCGTTCAGTATCCCTTCTCCGTGTCGTGCCGAAACGTTGGAGCTGGTACCATCGTGGCAAATCCCGAAAAGACTCGCGCCACACAAACGGTGACTCTGACTTGGACGCAAGACATGACGCTGGAGGAGATTTCGGTCAAGACTGTTGACGGCAACAGCATTAGCGTGAGCGGCAACAACACCGATGGCTATTCCTTCAGCATGCCGGCGCGAGATGTCAACGTCATTGCCGTCTTCAACACGACGAACTGGGACGACGAACAGAAAGGTACGGAGGACGACCCATACATCATCGACAAGACCAACGAATGGAACGAATTTGTCACTCATGTCAACAACGGCAATAGTTATAGCGGTAAATATATTAAACTGACCGCCGACATCGATGTGAACACTATGGCGGGCGTCGTGTCGGGCAATCAGCAAGTGAAGCCGTTCAGCGGAATTTTCGACGGTGGCGGACACACCATCACAGCTACAATCAGCGACATTGTCGACAACCAGGGCACCGCACTCTTCAAATACATCAACGGTGCCACTATCAAGAACCTGACGGTGGCAGGCTCCGTCAACGGCGGCTTGCATGCTGCTGCCATCGTAGGCTTTTCCAAGGGCACTGGCAACAGCATAGAGAACTGCAAGGCGACAGCCACCGTCAACGGCGCATCACACATTGGCGGCATCCTGGGTCACGGCCTTGACAGCCATATCGACATCACGAAGTGCATTTTCAGCGGCAAGCTGAATGGTGGAAGCGTTGAAAAAGGCGCCATCTACGGCTGGGGTGACACCGGTGGCGTAGCCACCGTCAACAACTGCCTCTACGCCATGCAGTACGGGCAGGACGAAACAAATCTGGATGTAGCGCAAACTCATGGCGGCACTGTCACAGTCACCGACACCTACAAGAGCACCACTGCCGGTTTGTATGGCTGGATTGTCGATACCGATGAACCTTTCTTCGGACTGTATGCACCGATAGCGGGAATTGACGGCAATACCTACTACCTGCGCATCGGCTCGAAGAGTGATAACGTGTACAGTACGTATGCCGACATGACCGTCAAGTCGCGCATCATCGTCAAAGGCCCAATCACACTAACCCTCGGCGAGGGCACCACTCTTAACGCCAAGAAGGGCATAGAGGTGAGCTACGACAAAAGTGCCTTCCTGACCATCAACGGCCCCGGTGCGCTCAATATAGATGATTGCAATACGTACGATGCCGGTATCGGTGCCGAGAAAGTGGGCACGCTCATCATCAACGGCGGCTCCATCACTGTCAAAGGTGGAGAATATGCGGCTGGCATAGGCTGCAGCTACGATCGTAGCAGCAGCGGCGGTCATATCATCATCAACGGCGGCGTGGTCACCGCAAATGGTGGCAGCTTTTCCTCCGGCATAGGAGGTTCGGCTTCGTCTGAATGTAATTCGGCAGGCAATATTGAAATAAACGGCGGACAGGTGAAGGCCTTCGGCCACGGAGCTTTTGGCATAGGTTCCGGCAGCGCAGAAGACCCAAGCGGCACGCTGAAGCTCGGCTGGACCAACCCTGACGACTTCGTTTATATCAAAAGTGCCAATTCAGATAAAAAAATAGCGAGCATCACCTTTGTCGAGGGCAAGCAGTTCTACCTTGAGCATACGGCGACATTCGCCACCGCAACTAACCTCTACGACTACAAGCTGATACCCTACACGGGCACGCTGCCATCGCTTGCCGGTGAGGGCACCGAGAATAATCCTTACCTCATCAGCAGTACCGACGACTGGCTGCTGTTCAGCGAGTTAATCAACCGTGACACCGACTACAGCGGCAAATTTGTGAAACTTGCAGAGAATATCAGCGTGACGACATGGGTAGGTACGCGTGAAGACCATCCCTTCAGCGGCACATTCGACGGTGGCGGACATACCCTGACGGTAAACATCTTCCAAGCGCAAAGTGGAACCGGCGTGAATCAGCAGGGCGTGGCTCCGTTCCACTTCATCGAGAACGCCACCATCAAGAACCTCACGGTGGATGGCGACATCACATCCGACACATACCACACGAGCGGTCTTGTCGGCTTTGCCAGCGGTACCAACCTGATTGAGGGCTGCACCGTCAAAGCGAAGCTCCACGTCGGGCAGGATTATGTCGGCGGCATCATCGGCCACGGCTTGACTTCCACCACCACCATCAAGGGCTGCGTCTTTGCCGGAACCATTGAAGGCTGCGTCTTTGCCGTAACCATTGAAGGGGTTATCCTTATTACTCCGGGAGGTAACTCGCGAGAAAACGTAGGCGGCATCTGGGGCTGGAACGACAGTGGCAGCACGCCCATTCTCATCAACTGCTTGGAATACGGAACCTACGACAACGTATATTCGATGCACCCCATTGGCTTGCAGGGTAATGCGGGCGCCATCACCAACTGCTACTACCTGAAACCGCAGGATGGCAATCCGACCAATGCCTGTACCGTGAGCGGTGCCAAGCGGGCATACGCCTTTACAACCGCCCCTGCCAACCTCGGCGAATTAGTGAAGGACTACGGCATGGTGAAGGCATACAAGAACGGCATCCTCTACAATGGCAAATACTACGCGGCTCCCGCCACCATCAGTCTGGCAAATGCTGAGGACAACAGCACAACGATCAGCAATGCCAATGGCTATGTGGCCAACGTGACACTCGCTGACCGCACGCTCTACAAGGACGGCGCATGGAACACGCTGTGCCTGCCCTTCGACGTGACGCTCGCAGGCTCGGCGCTCAACGGTGCAACAGCCCGTCCGCTCACAGCAGCCAGCATCAGCGGCACGACGCTCAACCTGACCTTCGGCGATGCAGTGAACACTTTGGAGGCAGGTACGCCTTATATCATTAAGTGGGACGGTGATGGTACCTCGAACATCGAGAATCCCGTGTTCGAGGGCGTGACCATAGAAGCCACCAAACATGATTACGATACCAATATAGAGAGCGTCACCACTGACGAGCGTGTCCGCTTTGTTGGCACCTACAAGAGCACGGCCTTCGACGCCGAGGACAAGAGCATCCTCTTCATGGGCGGCGAGAATACGCTGTATTATCCCATCACGGGCGCAAGCATCGGCGCACAGCGTGCCTACTTCAAGATAGGCGACGGCGGGGCGATGCTGGCTAAGCGACTGACTGCGTTCAACATCAACTTCGGCGACGACGAGACCACGGGAATCCTGACCACGAATTACACGAATGACACGAATTCTGATGCGTGGTACTCGCTCGACGGTCGCAAGCTCGACGGCAAGCCGACTCAGCGCGGCATCTATATCAACAATGGCAAAAAGACAATCATTAAGTAATAA
>CAMHJQ010000057.1 GCA_946185485.1 uncultured Prevotellaceae bacterium
CCTCCGTCACCGTCCAGCCGGCATTCTCGTCGGGGTGCTGCTCCACGGCCTTCTTCCACGTCTCGTTCGTGGCGAAGTAGAACGATACCGCGTCCGTTATCTTCACCTTCTTCAGCTTGGCCTTGGGGAAGACGTGCTGCACGTAGTAGTCCTCATCCTGGTTGATGACGTCGATGGCGTGGTCGTAGGGGCTCGCGCCCTGCTGCTGCTCCACCACGGCGAAGGCGTTGACGACCATCACCGTCTCCACATACACCAGGTCGCTCGCCACGCGGGCCCTCTGCATGGCCTGCGCGTCGATGCCGGCCTGCTGCTCGTTGCGCTGGGCAATGAGCGTCTGCACCTGCTGGTTCTCCGTCTTCAGCTGGCTGACCAGCGACGTGACGGCGAGCGTCGCGCAGTCGTCCGACAGGGGCGACACTTCGAGCTGCTGGATGAGCTGGGCGATGTGGGTCGATTCCAGCTCGTAGCCCTCGCTGATGTTCACCTGATAGTCGCGCATGGCCTGCAGCACGCGCGGTGCGGCCTCCTTCTGCGCAGCCGTGCCCACGCGGCCCAGCGCCTCGACCATGGTGCGCAGACCCACGAACGTGTTGTCGCGCAACTGGTCGGCCTCGGCTATCTGCTCCGACAGCGGGCTGCGGTTGATGGTGCGGTAGGCCTCGTCCTCGGCCTGTACTGCGGCCACGAGTGCCGTGTTCTGACTGGTGATCATTGCCGGGCAGTCCTCTCCCAGTTCGGTCACGATGAGCGTCCCGACGCGCTCCTGAAAGCGCTGCATCCACGAGAGGTGGGCGGCGTGGGGAGCCTCCTTCTGGCGGGCTACGAACGCATTAATCTGTTTGAATCTTGTTGTTGTTGCCATAATCTTCTATTTTATGATTTTTAAAATTTTCTGATTTAATTTTCTTGCAATTTTGAGGTCGCAGACCGACCCGATGTCTTTGTGGTCGCTTCGCTCAAAATTATAGAAAAATTTTTTTCAAAATTATAAGAGTTTCGAGCCTGAAAATGTGCTTCCGGACGACCCGAAAGCAAGTTTTTTGCCTCGGCAGGTGCTTCCGGACGACCCGAAAGCAAGTTTTTTGCCTCGGCGGGTGCTTCCGGACGACCCGAAAGCAAGTTTTTTGCCTCCGAACGTGCTTCCGGACGACCCGAAAGCAAGTTTTTTGCCTCGGCGGGTGCTTCCGGACGACCCGAAAGCAGGTTTTTTGCCTCCGAACGTGCTTCCGGACGACCCGAAAGCAGGTTTTTTGCCTCCGCGGGTGCTTCCGGACGACCCTGGACCCTTTCCATCATCATTTTCATCGCTCTATATATATAATATAATGTTCGCGCGCGCGAGGGGATTACTCAATCGTAAAGACTATCTTCAAATTACCTCCTTCACATGTCATACCTCCACCCCAGATATCGCCACTAAACGATACGCTTGCGGCATTACCTGTCCATGTTGCGCTCTGCCACCCGTCATTTGTCCAGCCTGTGCCAGAAACATTGCCAGTGAAATCGGCAGATATTTCAATTTTGGTAAAGTTTCCAAGCGTGGTCGTGAATGTTCCGCCCCCTCCGAAAGTGAGTACTTGAAAATCACACGTGGCGGCAGTAAAAGTAATACCGTCTTTGGTGAAAGATTTATCCGACAGACTTTTGGGAACTATGTCACTTGGGTTCCATGTCACGGTGATGGGGACGGCCATCACCGTCACCTCAATGGCCGTAGCCGCAATCTCGCTGTCGGAGTGAGTGTCGTCGGCCTTCACGTAATACCAAACATATACCTTGCCACTGGCGGTGATGCCCTGAGCCGTGGGCACCGCCTCGCTGAAGCCATCCGTCGAGGCAGGCTTCGTGTTCGTCGTGGTCACTGCATACATCAGCGTGCCGCCGTCGGCCACGCCACCGCTCACCAGCTTCGTTTCCTTGCCAACGCCAACAATCGCCGCACCCGTCGGCGCCGTCGTCACCGTAGCCGCGGGCTTCGCCGGCTCGCCGCTTGTAGCCTCCTGAACGAGTCGGACCGAGTACCCGAGGTAGCGACTGTTGCTGTACACGGGATTCAGACTGCTCGAACTGAAGTACACGCTGTACGTGTTGATCGTGCTACTAGGCGTAGCAGACCAGTAGTAGCCGAGCGTGGCCGGACTGACCATCTCCGAGCCACCCCGGTAGCCTGCAGCCGGCAGGAACACACAGCCGGCAGACTCCATCTTAGTCCAATCTGCAACGGTGTAGCTGTTGCCATTCCAGCCAGTGTTGCCTGTTGCGTTGACACCTGTCGGAGCATTTACGCCGTCGGGGTGAGTATAGGTGTCGGGGAAGAGGATAACGCCCTTTACATCGTTTACCTTAGCCTTGGCATAGCGGCCGTTAGCGGTGCCGCCCACGGTAGATGCACTGCGGGTGTTGAACAGATATTTCCACTCGTCCTTGCTCAGCGTGAACCAGCCTGTACCCATCGTTGCGCCCCAATCCACGAAGTCGCCAGAGTAATCACCGATTATTGATGTAGAGGTGCTCATACCGTAAGTGGTGGTAGATGTGCTCCAGCCGAAGTGGTCCCATGCGTCTGCGCTGTAGCTTGTGTATCTGTCATACTGGTTGTCGAAGAAGCTCCACTTCGACGATTCGTAGCGCAGGTTACCCTTCGAGAAATTCACCTGCTTCGTGGCACTGACGCTGAACTTGCCGCTGAGGGCCCCGTCGGGAACGCTGGCCTCAGCCGCCTCGCTTGTAGCCTTCACGCCCTTCACCTTCAGCCGTCCGGTGTACTGCAGCGTCACCGTCTCCGAGCCGTCGCCCTTCAGTCCGCCGATGGGCAGCGCCTGGGCCTGGCCCTCGCCCACCTTCACCGTCCACTTGCCGGCATCCTTCACGTTGTCCTTCATAGAAACGGTGTAGCCCGTGGCGGCGTCATCACCAACCTTCATACCCTTGGTCGAGATCATGTAGGTCAGTTCCGAAAGGTTGAAGCTGATGGTCACGTCGGCTTTTTCGGTGAGTCCGAACTTGAAGTTCGCGCCGCCGGCCTCGATGTTGCTGAGTGTCTTGTTCAGTTCATTTGCATCCCACGAGGTGCAGCCGTAGTTCACGTCCCAACTGCCGTTGATGGCGAACTTGAATTGTAAATCCGAATTAGCGTCCACATCGTTGAATGTGATGGAGTACACGCCGTTCTGCTCCGTCATCTTGTTGCCTGCTGCGCCGGGATCCCAGGCTACGCCATTGAGCCAGTTGCCCGTACCGTTTCCCACCACATAGACGTCAGTGGCCCACGCGCCCGTCGCCGCCGTCAAGAGCAGCGCGAGCAGAAGTAATAATTTGTTTTTTCTCATAATTTTTAAGTTTTAAAAATGTTATTAATTAAGTGAATTATATATATGTTTTCTCGAAGTGAAGACGAAACGGATATCCGCACCCGCTCCTTGCGAATGCAAATCCGCCGGCCCATCTCTCGATGTCTCGGCGGATATTGTGTGTGGGGAATGTCTTGTGCGCTACTTTACGCTTGTGGCCTGGTCCTCGTCATCCATGCGGGTGTCCCAGAAGCCAGCAATGTAGATGGTGTCGTCCTTGACGAAATACACCAGCTTGTTCAGTCCGTTGATTATAACGCTGCGGTAAGTCATCGCACGGTCGCTGAACAGCGGGTCGATCTGTCCGATGTTGGGGCTGCGCTTCAGGAGGTCGGTGGTCTGCTTCACCTGTTGGAGGAAGGCAATTTTTCTTTTAGCTCCAAACTCGCGGCGAATATAGTTGGCGATTGCAGTCTTGGAGGCCTTAGCCTTGGTTTGCCATTTCAACTTCATAAACTTCGTTTTTGCATCATCGGCTTCGCCTCAGCATAGAGCAAGCTCTCCGCATTCGGCTTGCACGATAATTCATACTGATTGCGCCATTTCAAGTTCTTGCTTTTCGAGAGCCAGTTCCTCTTCCAAGTCGTCCCATGCGTCTTCATCGTCGATGCCTCCTCCTGCTGCAAACTCGGCCTCGGCCTCGTCGAGCATGGCGTTTAGCTCAGCCTTGGTGTAGCGCTTGTAGGGATAGCCTTCGAGCATCTCCTCCGTTGTCAAGTCGTCAGCCACCTTAGGCTTAACACTATTTACGAGCATCGTGACGAGCTCCAGCTTCTGGCTGTCGTCCATGTCCTTCACCATGCTCCAGTAGTAACTCATGGGGTGAGCACTGCGTCTTCTTGCGGTTGTCGTTGCCATAATCGTCAATATTTATTGTTTCTGCGTGCAAAGATACAACAATTTTCCGACATTCCTGCTAAGGAAGAGTCTTTTTTTATTCTAAGGAATCTGGGAATTTAGGAGTTTATATTCCTTTATTCCTTAGTTCCTTAGACAAAAGAATAATATCCGTTTGTCTCAATAAGTTAAAGATCGCTTATTTATGTCGTCGCCCTGCGGCGGGTCATTTCTTGTCATTTGACAAAAACCATAAAAACTCTTTTTGATGTTTGTCGCTCTTGCAGAGCTTTGTGCTAAGTGCTATGTCTTGGTCTTTAAGAGCGAGCTCTCACGCCCTAGCCATATCCCTTATCACATAACTGTCGTTATTACAAACATCCAAAAGCAAAAACATCGCTTCGCTAAAAAACTTTTTTAACCTTAACCCTAACCTTAACCTTGATTCCACTGTCTTCCCTTTGGGGAGGTTCTCGCTGTGCGAGTGTGGCAATGCAATGGGAGAGGTTAATGGTTTTTCAGCCCGAAGGGCGAGGTTTTTGCTCTGCTGTAGTCTGTGCTTTGCGAGCAAAGCCATGATGGCTGCAGGGCTTGCGTGAAAGCTCGCTTTCAGACGCGAAGCCATGAATGCAGCATGAGGGCCGTAGGCCACAGACTGCAGCAGAGTGTTCTTTATTGTTTTTGTTTTCATGAAAGTTAAGTTTATTGTTAAGGAGTATAGATAGTTCTTAATTTTGCCACAAATTTACGAAAATTCTTCCATTCCTGCAAGAGCAAAACGCCCTCAGGTGCATTTTTTGTAAATTCTGCCACATTTTTGTAAATTCTGCCACTCCCCCGCTCCCCTGTACTTTTTGTCCCCGCATCAAAAATCCCCCATTTCATCGAGAAATGGGGGTGCTTCGTTCTGTGCTCAGCACTTAAGTGCCGAGAACTTAACGAAGGGAGCGAGCACTGAACGAAGGGAACGAAGGGAGCGAAGGCTACGCTAGCGTGACGGTAGCCAGGTCGGCGGCGTAGGCGTTCATGTCGAGGCATTGAGCCCGGGTGATGCGGGCGGCAGCGGTTTCGGCGCTATAGTCGGCATAGGGCGCCAGCACCAACAGGAAGCCATCGGAGCAGCCCGACAGGTCTCTGCCGGAGGGGTAGTTGAACTTGCCGTCCAGCCCGCGGCTGACGATGTGTATCATGGGGAGCCTTTCCCGATAGCAGGCCTCAAAGACGGCCTTCTCTGCCGGCGAGATAAACGGCGAGACGAGCACCGTACCGCGGTGGGCCTCTCTCAGGTATTTCTCTACCTCCTGCTGTATCTGCTCCGCCGTGAGGTGCTGATGGCAGCGCACCTGGAGGCGCTCGGGATAGGTGACGAGGAACGTGTTGCCGACGGCGGTATAGCGGTGGCCCTTCGTGCCGGCAGTGAAATCATAGACCTTACGCAGGCGGTCAGGGAAATGCCACTTGAGCCAGAGGCGCCGCGGGTTGTCATCGAGGTAGGCCACCCAGGTCTTCAGTTGGCCCCTGCGGAACAGGATGCGGTCGTTGAAGCCGCGGGAGAAAAGGGGCTTCGTTTTGTGCTCCGCACTTAAGTCCTTCGTCCCGTTCTCCGCACTTAAGTGTGGAGCACTGAACAAAGGCGAAGCCCAAAGGGCGTGGGTGCAGGCGCTCTTCCAGGCGGCGACGATTTTACCCAGGGCGTAATCGGCAGGGAGGGTGTCGCGGACATAGAGAATGCCGTGGAAATGGTCGGGCATGATCTGATAATGAAGCACCTGAACGCGGCAGCCGGTCTTCTTTGTCGTCTCGACAGCCGTCTGACGGAAGGCCTCCGCGACATAGGCGCCCAGCGGCGTCGGCTCGATGGCGGCAGTGGCGGCACTGTCACCCACCAGCTTACCCAGAAGGCGCTGGCGGCCTTCCGTCGTCACCGTGATCAGATAGATGCAGGACGAAGTGTAGTCGTGCGTCTCCATCCGCCGCAGGCGGTTGTGCTTGACAGGGGCCTTTATCATGGTTGTTTTTTCGTTTTTGGTTTTCATTTTTTGTTCGTTTTTCGTTCGTTTTCGTCTCGTGCTCGAAACTTAAGTTCCGAGAACTGAACGAAGTGCCGAGCACTGAACGAAGTGCCGAGAACTGAACGAAGGGGCGCTCTTATGCGCTCTCCTCTTCGTTCATCCACGCCGTGACGCTTTGGCCGGTGCGCTGCCTGAAGGCGACGCTGAAGGTGCGGTAGCTGCGGTAGCCGCTCTGGGCGGCCAGCTCCTGGGCGGTGAAGGGACGCTGGGCAGCGTTGGCCTCACGGACGAGACGGACGAAACAGTCGATGCGCAGGTCGTTGATATAGCTGTTGTAGGTGGTGCCCTGACGCGAGAAATACATGCCGAGGTAGGTGCGGTTGGTGCCCAGGGCATGCGCCAGATGCGAGAGCGTCAGGTCGTGCTGCAGGAAGAGCTGCGTGTCCTCACACTGCTGCTTGAGCAAGGCACCGATCTGCTCGTAGCTGGCATCGGAGATGGTTTCGGACGACGGAGACTGTGAGATGCTCAGGTCGGCCAGCGTCTCCACGCGCCACAGCAGATGACCGATGAGCAAGAGGCCGCTCACCTGAATGATGTATTCGTAGGTGATGCTGCCGTAGCCCGTCACGTAATAGACGAACAGGAACATGATGACCGCCAGCACCAGCAGGCTCTGCCACACCTCCTTGTGCTCCAGGTCGGCATAGTTGTCGCGCAGCCAGCGGCCGTACTGTCGCACCTCGAACACCATATATATCATAAAGCCGATGCTTGCCAGCAGGAAATAGCTCTGCATCCACGGCAACAGGGCATCGTTGCGGTTAGCAATGTTCACCCCCATCATAATGACGAGCGGCGCCACGGCCGCCCACACGGGCCACAGCGGCCGGCGGCGGTCCTGCAACATGCAGAGCATGACGACAAGTGCCACGGGGATGGTCAGCAGACAGTCGAGCAGTCCGCCGATGAGCATCCACAGCGCAGCCACATCGCCATCGGCCATCATGGTTCCCGGCCAGTACCACACGTGGCCCAAGGCGATGACCGCCAGGAACGCAGCCGCCCAGCGTCTGAGCCGCAATGGCGGCGTGACGTCGGCGGCAAAGGCGTTGCCCCGCCGGAACAGCAGGTAAACACAGCCCAGCGCCGCCAGCACTGTGACGACGGCATAAAGCATCACAAATATCGCATCTTCCTGTATCTGTTCGTACATATCGTTTGTGTTTGCAGCCTTTTCGCGTACAAAAGTACTTATTTTTCTTGAAAGCAACGCTATAATTCCCCAAAAAATCGAGAGCCGAGGCGGAAAATCCTCGGCTCCTTAATGCTGCTAGGGGACAAATCAAAAAGTATACCCATTGACGGCGTCCCAGTCGGGGTCGACGGTGAGGCGAAAGGTGCCGTCGTTGGTTGAATTGCCTCCGCCGCTACCGAAAAAACTGCCGGTGTAGCGCGTCACCTGATTGCGGATAATGGGGATGTTCTCAAAGACGCGCTCCTTCACGGTGTTGTCGTTGGCATCGAGGGCGGTGACGGTGAGTTTTGTCAACACATCCTCCTCGGTGTGCGGCAGGGTATAGATCTCGTAGATGCCGTCGGTGGCGACCGGGCGTATCTCCGTCTGCTTGGAGTTCACGCAACCGTAGCCGTCCTTCGGGCTGAAGGTACTGGAGCCACCGAGGTAATAGAATTTCAGTTTGGCCACCGTGGAGGGAATCTCATCGTCGGTCAGCACCAAACGGAACATGGCCACGGCGCGGGTCAGCGTGAGGTCGTAGCTCTGCTTCTCCGCGGTTACGACCAAGTCCCCATAATAATAGAAGGTGTCCGTCACCTTGTTGTTGGGGAACGTCACCTTCTCCGTCGAGGTTATCGTGGCCGAGCCGTCGCAGCTGTGGGCAATGACCACCAGGCGGTACGTGCCGGCGGCCAGGCTCAGCGCCACCGTGCCGTAGCTGGCGTCGCCCTCCTTCTGCGCCACGGTCTTCACCTTCGTGCCTTCAGCGTCGAAGATGGCGATATTGAGGCGCGAGCAGAGGTTGGTGATCTCGGTAGCGGAGCGGGTAAATGCCTCTTGCTGGTACTGCGTAAAGTGCAGAATGACGTTGGCGTCGGCTGCGACCATCTTGCCCGTTGTATCATCAATGACGGGCTTCTCGCAGGCTGCCAATAGCAGGGCGAGAAAGAAAAACATGAGTTTCTTCATAGCGCGTCAGTCTTTGGTGATGGAAACGGTGGCGACGGGGCGCAGGAAGATGGCGTAGTTGAAGTTGGCTTTGCTGTCGCTGCCGTCGCTCATGAAGCGCTGTTTCATCGTGGTTCCGTCCTGCCACAGATAGCGCTGTCTTTCTGGCGCTGGTGTAATATCATCCTTAGCGGCATAGAAGGCATCTATCTGGTCCTTGGTGGGGATACTCCAGTCGCTGATGCCATCCACGCCGAGGGTGGCAAGGGCATTGTTGGCGTCGGAATCGCTACTTACTGAACGCTCGTTGGGCGAGAGCAGCGTCAGCTCAGCCGAGTTCGCGTCAATCACCGATACCGCCAGCACATAGCAGCCCTGATACGTGTCGCCAGCAGCAGGGAAGTTGTCTTGGTTGTTTGGGTTGTCGTTATTGTTATTGCCACCGCCATTGTTGTCGTTATTCCCCGATGTGCTGCTGCCGTTCTCATCGAATTCAAAGCTAATCGTGCGCTCGCCCAGCCAGGTGGCGCCGGTAATCGTTCCCGTCAGGTTCACGCCCACGGCCTCAGTGTAGGTACCGTCGATATTTATCTTGTAGGCGGCCTCCAGTTGGTCAGAAGTGGAGTAAGTATATGTCTTCGTCGTGCCGCCACTGGTGATGTTCACGCTGATGCTGGCGGGCTGACTGCTGGGGGGCAGCACGTGGATGGCGTCACCACCGAGCGTCCATGTGCGGTTATCGGCCTGCTTGGTCAGCGCGATGGTCTGGCTTTGCCCAGCGTTGGCAAAAGCGCCGCTCACCGTCAATGCCTGCCACAGAGGCGCTATCGTCACGCTGACTGCCGTGGCCGCCGTCGGAATCTTCTTAATGGTCACGTCCTGAATGAGCATCGTCTTACGCGTCATACCCAATGTCACCGTGTTCGTTCCGCCATCCACCAGCGTTGCCGTGGCCGAGGCCGCCATCAGGTCTGTAAGGCTGCGCCCCTCCTTCAGCGTCAATGCCGTAGTCGTAGTAGCATTATCCTTCGTCGGCAAGTTATAATCCGTACTGCCTGCCCCACCGACGGCATACACGCTATACGTCCCCTCCACCAGCGGGATATTCAGCGTCTGACCAGCGTCGCCTATGGTCTGAAAAGCGCGGCACTCCTCGCCATGGAACACATATATCTGCACGGGATAGGCTACGGTGGCATCGTTCGTGCCACGCGTCGTCACCTGCAGCAAGGCATTGGCCTCACGGGAAACGTTGCTTGTCCCCTCGTAGACCACGTCCTCGCTGCACGCTGTCATCAGCAGCGCGAGCAGAAGTAATAATTTGTTTTTACGCATAATTTTTAAGTTTTAAAAATGTTATTAATTAAGTGAATTATATATATGTTTTCTCGAAGTTACCGGAGTTATCGAAGTTATCGGCCTTCGGCCTCAGAAGTTATCGACATTAGTTCTGCCGATTGTGTCGCCCGCCAAAGTATCGTCTTTAACTTCGAGCGAAGCGCTAACTTCTTTAACTTCTTTAACTCCATCTCTCTTTAGACCAAACGGATATCCGCGCCCGCTCCTTGCGAACGCAAAAGTTGCGATTCAGCGAGAGCAGAGCTAAGCTTGCTTAAGCTATGCCGAGCGTGAGCAAGTTCGCTGAAAGCAAACCGCCGAGCCCATCTCTCGATGTCTCGGCGGATATTGTGTGGGGAAAATGTCGGGGGGGCATGCCCCGTTGCCATTGCTTAGAAGAAGTTCTTGGCGGGGATGTGGCGTATCACGTTGTCATCGCCACAGACGATGACGTCCTCGTTGTTGCGGGCCTTCTCCTTGAGCATCTCGCGCTCGGCAATCTCCAGGCCGCGCGTGATCTTCTCTACCATCTGGTTGTGTTCAGTGCTTGACATACGCTTCTATCTTTTTATATTCTACTTCATTGTTTATCACCAGCTCCTGACCGCATCCGCCCGTAGCGATGATGCTGCGTGGGGTGACGCTGTTGTCGATCAACATCCAAGTGTCAACAATCGGCATGTAGATACGGAAAAGGTTGTCGATGCCCTCGTAATAGCGGCGGATGATGATGTCGCGGGGTATGTTGTGGCCGCCCTTGCTGACGCGCTCGGCTACGCGCTCAATAGCTTGCTCGGGCGTCCTGAGCCAGAAGAACAGTAACGTCACCTGATATCCCTGCCGGTGGGCCTGCTCTACCAGCCGGAAGTAGGAGCGGGTGGCCAGCGTGGTCTCGATGGAGAAGCTCTCGTTGCGACGCAACAGCTCAGCGATGCGGCTGAGCATCAGCCGGCCGGCCTCGATGGCCACGCTCTCGGGATTGAACGGCGACAGTCCTCTTGCGATTTCATCAGCATTTACGAACTCCTTACAATCAAGGATTTCGGGAAGTACAGTATACGACGCCGTCGTCTTTCCTGCACCATTGCAACCGCTGATGATATATAGGTTCTTACTCATTTCCGCTGCAAAGATACACTTTTTCCCCCAATCCTCCAAGTCTTTGGAGGAAATAATATCCGTTTGTCTCAATAAGTCAAGGAACGCGTTGAGCGAGTAAAGAGCTTAGAGCTCGCTCTTATGCTCTTTCGAGCGTAGCGTTTCTCGAGGCAAAGCCTCAATGATCGCTTGAGGTTTTTAGCGATGAGCTATCGCCTGGATGGTATCATATTGCCACTTTGTAATGGAACGGCCAGCCGCAGTGCTGGCACCAGTAGAACTCGCCGTCCTCGTCGATGGCATCCTGTATCAAGTTAAAGGTGGTCCTCTGTCCGCATTTGGGGCAGACAACGCTGTTGCGTTTTAGTTGTTGTTCAGATTCGTTTTTCATTTTGCACACTTTCTTATTGTCTTGGGTTGAAAAAGACATGACAAATTTACAAAAAATTCTTCATCCGCGCAAGAGCAAAACGCCCTCAGATGCAATTTTTGTAAATTCTGCCACATTTTTGTAAATTCTGCCACTCCGCGGGGGCGTGGCATCAAAGCCCTGGCGTGGCTTGTCTTAATGGGGCCTTGCCCCATACCCCAGAATATAATAATCCCTCCGCATGAGTTTTGCAGAGGGAGTATCTTATGGTTTCAGATATAAGCTTACATAGCAATGAGGAATTCCGAAAGACTCTCCATGTCTTGGAATTCGTACATCTTTGCGTTTTCTACGCCACGCTTGCGTTCGCGACTGCGGCCATCGCGTACTTTCGTCATCATCGTAGCCACGTCGCTGTTCTGATTGACGAGTGTAAATGTCTTGCCGCCCATGTCGTCGATGATGTTGCAAACCTCATCGGCAAACGAGCGCGACATGAAGCCGATGCCCTCGAAATCGAGTGTTACCTCGTCGGCATCGTCGTTAATGCATTTGCGCAGCTCAGAAGCTCTGGAACGTGTGTAGAGATCTGCGCTATAGATATCCTGCAGTCTGATTGTCTGTTTCATATCATCACCTCCTTATTCTAGATAGTCAATATAATTAAATCCTTTGGGTAATACAACTGGGATACGCATGAGTATAACAGTGCCTTTCCATCTGAAGATGTTACCCAGGTCGATATAGTCGTTTGCTCCATTCTCATATCGGTGGAATGCTCCGCCCGACAACATAAAGAACCCTCCCTTCATACCTGTTACGAGCATTGCCTTAGAAGTAGAAATGCCATAGCCACGGTTCTCTGCCTCTGGACGATTCTTGGTAGAGTATCCTTCGTTGGCCAGTTTTAATGCTTCGGCCTCATTACCATCGATTTCTTGCTGATACAATCCTGCTTTCTTAAAACTACCGGCTATGTTAATACCAGTATCTGCAATACAGAGATTGATTACACCTTCTTTTTCAAGATACTGCGAGAATACGTATCCATTGGGGCTCTGCGAGTGCTCGTAGATGTTGTCGAGCAGTTCGCTGATGAGATAGCTCAGCGACGAGCTGCCGCCCTGGCCGATATTTGCCTGCTTCATGAGCACGGTCTTCATGATATATCCGAATGTGTCCTTGTTCGAATCGGTCATGGCAAAGCTACACAGCGGCAGGTAGGTCTTGTCAGTGTATTTCTGCATAACTGCCTCGATGTCCCCACTCTTCTCCTGACCGAAATGAAGCATGCGGTCGAAGCAGATGCTGTTAAGATACGACTGTATGCGTAGCGATATGTTGATGCATTCGATATCCTTGCCCGATGTATTCTTGTAGATAGCTAATGGAGCAAGAAAGAATGGATGCAGAAAGGTTACGTCGGCAAAGTCCCACTGTACGTCATCAGCAGCTTCAGTCTCAGCCATCACCTTAATCATGTAGTTGAAACTGTAGCCAATGCGAACCTCCTCGATTACATTTGGAATCTTTACTATTACCTTTTTTGCCATTTCTATATCATTTCACGCCGCAAAGATAAGAATTTTCCCTGAATTATCTCTCGTTTCCGATAAAAAAGTCATTGAATCGCTCCATTTCGCTGACGAAGTTATCCTTTGTGAACGGAACACTGATATTATTCTGCCCTCTACAAACACGCAATTCGTCCCACGAAATCAGCAAGGCATCGCCATTGCGCTTCATCTGGAGTTTACCATCATCAGTGGCATTGAGTTCCCAATTCGCTAAATGCGCATCATTCACATAGGTAACGTGGTGCTGGAACCGCCGGACTAGCCTCTCTGGAATGGCCAAGGAGCCTTCCCCATTCCAACCATCGGCAAGATATGACAGTTTCCTTAGAGTCAGCAACAGTCGGTGATGCTGCTTCTGGTTAGCAGGAATATGGCTTTCGTCTGCATTTGGAATTGAAGAGGAAATGTCGATATAGTCGATCGGAGTCATCACTACCTCGCCAGCAAGAACACGGTGAAGCCTGTCGGCATCCATCCGTGTGTACTTGGCCAACTGATCCTCAGAAACCTTGTATTTCAGCATCCGCATGAGCAGTTTTTCTGCTACAATGCGTGTACGTTCTATAGGTGGTAAACTCCAAAATCCATCTTTTAATTCCGCCATAATCGTAAACGTTTTATTTATATGTAGGAAAAAAACTGAAATGTTACGTTAAAGAGTTAGATTTATTTGATTGCAGGGCGGACTCTTGCTCGGCGATCCAGTCTTTTACGCTTTGGCCGGTGCGCTGCTTGAAGGCGACGCTGAAGGTGCGGTAGCTGCGGTAGCCGCTCTGGGCGGCCAGCTCCTGGGCGGTGAAGGGACGCTGGGCAGCGTTGGCCTCACGGACGAGACGGACGAAACAGTCGATGCGCAGGTCGTTGATATAGCTGTTGTAGGTGGTGCCCTGACGCGAGAAATACATGCCGAGGTAGGTGCGGTTGGTGCCCAGGGCATGCGCCAGATGCGAGAGCGTCAGGTCGTGCTGCAGGTAGAGCTGCGTGTCCTCACACTGCTGCTGGAGCAACAGACCGATGTCGTCGGCCTTCTCGCCGCCTCCTTTCCCCTCGCCAGTGAGATCGGCGTGGTCAGGGGAGAGCTCGCTCAGCGTCTCCACGCGCCACGGCAGATAGATGACGAGCACCAGACTGATGGTATGGAGGACGTAGATGTAAACCGTGCCTTTGGTGGTCAGCGTATAGGACACGTACGACAGCAGTATGACACCCAGCAGCACCATGCTCTGCCACACCTCCTTGTGCTCCAGGTCGGCGTAGTTGTCGCGCAGCCAGCGCCCGTAGCGCCGCACCTCGCGCACCATATATATAATGAGTACGATGCACAGCAGCAGGAAATAGCCGTATCCCACCGGCGAAAGGTAGTAGCTGCGGATGACCACGCTCCATGCACTTAACATGACGATCGGTGCGAAGGCCACGGCTACGGGCCACAACGGTCGCTGCCGGTCCTGGAGCATGGTGAACATGATGACGACGGACAGCGGGAAGAAGGTGATGCTGTCGAGCAGTCCGCCCACCAGGTCGCACAGCACGATGTCGGCCTCCGCGGAGAGGAAGAGGATGGGCATATACCACAGGTGGTTCAAGGCGATGACCGCCAGGAACGCAGCCGCCCAGCGTCTGAGCCGCAATGGCGGCGTGACGTCGGCGGCAAAGGCGTTGCCCCGCCGGAACAGCAGGTAAACACAGCCCAGCGCCGCCAGCACTGTGACGACGGCATAAAGCATCACAAATATCGCATCTTCCTGTATCTGTTCGTACATATCGTTTGTGTTTGCAGCCTTTTCGCGTACAAAAGTACTTATTTTTCTTGAAAGCAACGCTATAATTCCCCAAAAAATCGAGAGCCGAGGCGGAAAATCCTCGGCTCCTTAATGCTGCTAGGGGACAAATCAAAAGGTGTAGCCATTGACAGCGTCCCAGTCGGCGTCGGCAGGAATCTCTTTTCCCGTTTTCTCATCAATGATAGATTTCTCGCACGCTGCCAATAGCAGGGCGAGAACGATATACATTAATTTCTTCATATTTTTTTTGAACATATAATTATCATTAATCGCCCATATAATTAATCATTAATGAAAAATTAATGGATAATTCGTGGTAATTCGTGTTTAAAATCGTGACCGAGGGACTCTAATTTTGCGCTCTGATAGAATATATCCGTGAAGAATTTGC
>CAMHJQ010000058.1 GCA_946185485.1 uncultured Prevotellaceae bacterium
CTACGACATGGAGCTATTGCGCGAGGCCATCCGCATACTTTCCACAGAGGGCAAGCCGACCAGGAAGGGCCTCTATATCGTCAACGGCCGCACGGTCGTGGTGAAGTAAGCATAAAAATCGAGCTCGCTCATGCTTCAACGAAGCGTGAACGAGCTCGATTTTTTTTTTGTACTTACGTGAAACAGGTACCAGTCCCCGATGGCTTAGATCTTACTTCACGCTTCTTATTTATTCACGTATTTACGTCCTTTATAGATGACGATACCTTTATGCGACTTGTCCACCTGCTGCCCCATGATGTTGAAGACGGGAGCATCGACGCTGTACATCGTTGCAGGCGTGGCCTGTCGATGCCCGTCAATAGCTACACGGTCGATAGCGGTAGTACCCAGAATCTTCTTCAGACCCTTCAGGCAGTTGATTTTACCAAAACCGGCCTGTACTTTGTTGTGCGAAGGAATCTTGGAGACATCCGTTGTCCACTCGTCGTTGTCGCATGTCTCTTTCATGATATCGATAATCTGATTGACGGTCAGCTGGGGATTGGCCTGCATCCATAAGGCAACAATGCCCGTAGCGACAGGTGACGACATGGACGTGCCTTGTGAAAGCAAATACCAGTTCGAGCGCTCGAACATCTTCACCTCTTCGTTCAGTGTGTATTTCCCGCTGCCTAAGTCTGTTCTGAGTACACCCGGCTGGGCCTGTTGAAAGTAGTTTTGGTCGTAGCTGTTAGCTGCCGATGTGAGTCCCATTCCCGGTGCTATCAGCGTGGGGCGTGCCTTGCCGTTGTCATCAATGCAGTAACTGGAGAAGTCGGCGATTTCGCCCACTTGCTGGTATGCGCCTGTCAGACTAGACTCAGGATAGTTGTATGTCGTCCCCAGATAGTTGTTCCATCTGTCCTTGGTGACGTATGCTCCTACGCTGATGACTGCATCGTTGCAGATACTCGTGTTGCAGGCAAAGTCTGAGTTGCCCTTGGTCCATCCATTGGCTGCAAAATCGTAGTTGCCTTCGCTTTGAGGCGCATCGAAGCAGGGCTCTATGTTGCCATCGCCTGTACACATCATATTGATGGTCTGGCCATCGTGGCCGGCCTTGACCATGATAGCCAGTCGGTAGGACGGATCGTCCAGGAACACGTTGCTGCTGACAAAGGAAACATACCATGCTTTCGCATCGCCGCCCTTGAGCGGCTTCTCGTTGACACTGATTAGCTTGATAGTGTTGGCGTTATAGATTTCTCCCTCGTCGTCCTTTACGTGTCCCTGCATATCCACCGTGTTGCCTGTTTTGAGGTCTATCATGACGAGTCTTGGTGTGAAGTCCTGATAATCGCTGGCATACATATAGTACTGCTCACTGTATTGTACTTGATT
Organism: uncultured Prevotellaceae bacterium; assembly: GCA_946185485.1. GTDB lineage: Bacteria > Bacteroidota > Bacteroidia > Bacteroidales > Bacteroidaceae > Prevotella. The sequence goes on from CAMHJQ010000058.1 coordinate 1,384, forward strand.
GTCGTTTGTTATGGCCGATGCCCCCAGGACGGTCTTCAGCTCGTCGGAGGTATTGGGCATTGTCTTGATAATCGACTGCCACATGGATGCCGAGTTGGCAGAGCTGCATACCACAGCGCGTCCGGGCTTGGTTCCGTTCTCTGTCAGTTCTGCTATGCCTTGTGCCATCATGTCGCTGCCGTCGTGCAGTCCGGCAACACCGCCCAGACTGATGTTGATGACTGCAGGCTTCTTGACCAGGTCAGCATACTCGAAAATCTTCTGCATGGCTTCTACGATGTTGCCGTCAGACGTTTTCGTACCAAGACATGCCAGCACGAGGTCAGCCTCGGGAGCCATGCCCTGCCAGCCGTTGCCCGTGTCAGTGCCGCCTGCTGTAGCTGATGTGTGCGATCCGTGCGAAGAATTGGGGTCATCGGTTGTCAAATTGGTATAATCCTGCGTAAACTCTAACAGCGCATCTGCCTCCTCACTGTATTGGATGACCTTCTTGATGCGTGTCGAACCGTCTGCGTTACGGAAAGCTGCATGGTTGTAGTCTATGCCTCTGTCGATAACACCAATCACCACACCGCTACCCGTATATGCCTGGGGCAATCCCGATGTTTGGGCTGCTGCTGGGGTGTTCACCTGATTCACACCGGCCGACTTCCGAGCCTCGTCGTTCATCACTCGCTTCACCTCGTCGGCACTTATATAACTGAATTCGTTCACCTGCTCCAGTTGCTTCAGATGGTCGGCAGGAATGTGCAGTGCTACCATGTTGCCCAGTTGGAATCTGATGTCAACGCCCATCTGGTTCAACTGCTCCGTCGGGCAGACTGCACCATCTTTCAGCGTGGCGATGGCCGAAACAGACTTGACGGTTCCATCAGCGTTGAATAGCACGGCGATTTCTTTGTTCACATCATCGGCGTTGAGTGGACGTAGCCCCTGAGCCCGGCGGGTGTTCGATTGTTCCACCAGACGGGTTAGCCGCTGGTCTATCTTCTGTGCCTGTGCTATCAAGACACATGCCAATAACAAAAGGAATGTAATAGTTCTTTTCATTTTCGTGTAGAATATATTGATGTTTGAATGTACATTGATTATTCGTTTGCAAAGGTAATAACAATTCTTGGATTATCCATAATAAAAGCAGAAATAAAAGATATGATTGCTTTGTTATATCCTCATTTCATTTGGCTCCGCCCAGTCCGCGCCGTGCTGATGTCATATCTGGTCCGTGGAGATAGCATATCTACATGCTGTAGATAGTATGTCTGCCTTATCCGGAATGACGCTTCGGACAATAGTGTCGGAGGGAAGAAATGTAAAAATTCAAGACAATATCTTTGATGAAAAGGTCATTGTTTTCAGCGTGAAATGTGCGCTTACGATTTAAACGATTAAACGATTAAACGATTAAACGATAAGCCACATCAAAAAAGCAAAAAAAGGCTTGCCCATAATATATATATAATAATAAGTTAATTATATATATATTATGGGCAAAAATCGGTTATATTTTTCTTATCGTTTAAATCGACCCCCCCAAAAATCCTTATCGTTTTATCGTTTTATCGTTTTATCGTTTAAATCTCCCTACTTCACAATGCCACTCACAACAAACTTTTCACAATAGTTTTAACTTTTGTTTGTTGTTTTTTTTGAAATTAATCGCGAAGTCATTACCTTTGCATTTAGAACTTTTCCGTATGCTCCATGACCGCTTTCACGATGTCCTCGCTATAGGGGGGTGATTGTCCAAAACGAAAAATATTCCGCCAAAAGCGGCGTTTTCTCAGATTTTTGTTGTACCTTTGCCATGTTATTGATGATTTTATGAAAAGATTAATAACTATTAGTGAAATGATAAAACAGATGTTAGCAATGATGGCATTGCTACTGACTGTGGCAGCCAGTGCGCAGACCACCATTGTCATCGGAGGAGTGGTGGAAGCCGCCACTGGGCAGAAGGACGGTGCCACCGCTGTGGTGTTGCAGAATGGGAGGATTGCTTACGTGGGCAACGATGAGGGTGCGATGGCGTATCATAACGGAAACGCGGAAATCATCAATGCCGCTGGCAATACCATTATGCCGGCAATGACAGATGCCCACATGCATCTGTACACAGCGCTGATGACCAAGTACGAAATCTCACTGGCCGATGTCATCGATGTCAGTGAGATGCAGGCCATCATCAGGCGGTATGCCGACGAAAATCCCGACTTGGAGTCACTGACCGGCGGCGGCTGGAATGTATCGGCGTTTGGCAGTAGCGGCCCGACGAAAGACATCCTTGACGCAGTGGTGAGTGACAAACCCGTCGCTCTTCAGTCGGCCGACGGACATTCCACGTGGGTCAACAGCATGGGACTGGAGAAACTGGGAATAGACAAAGCTTTCGCGAAACAATATAACGACAACGCTCTGGAAAACGGAGGCAGCATCGTGGTGGATGCTGAGGGGGAGCCTACGGGTTATCTCAAAGAAGCTGCGGCGAACATGATTGCCGCGCTGAAGCCAACCTATACTGTGCAGCAGTGCAAGGCTGCGCTGAGAGAACAGCAGGAGTGGTTCGCCTCACTGGGAATCACCAGCGCTTTCGATGCCGGTGTCGCGAACAATACGGAGGGAACGGAAGCCAACATGTATCAGGCCCTGAGCGAGATGGCCCGCGACAGAGAACTGAAAATGAAGGTAAGGGGGTCGTTCTGGTTACACCCCTTCAACTTCAAGGACTGGGATGAGTGCAAGGCATACCTCGACGGATGGATGCAGAGAATAGCCGAGATGGGTGGAAATGATTACTACTCTGTCAACACCATCAAAATGATGGCTGACGGTGTGCTGGAAGAAGCGACGGCCTATCTCAGCGAGGGTATGTATGCCGACGGTGTGCTGGAGGAGGGCGACACAGAAAACCGCAACCTGTGGGCCGGCAAGGAGGACATGATGGAAAAGATTTTCCTGTATGCAGGCGAACATGGACTGAATCTGCATATCCACCAGATAGGCGATGCCGCCGCCACACTGGCCTTGGACCGGCTGGAGAAAGCTGTTGCAGCCTATCCTGAGCTGAAGAACCAGCGTGTCGCGTTCGCCCACTGCCAGTTTATCAGCGACAGGGACAAAGACCGCATGAGCCAGCTCGGCGTGTCGGCCATTGTGGCACCCTACTGGGCTGTGATGGATGACTACTACTGGGATGTCTACCTGCCGCTGATGAGCAGCCAGGAGAAGCTCGATACCCAATATCCGATGCAAAGCCTGGAACAGCGTGGCATCAACGTGGCCTTCCATAGCGACTACTTCGTCACCCAGCCGGATATGGGCTGGCTCTATTACAGTGCGATGACGAGAGTACTGCCCCAGAAAATCTATGATTTGTGGTACGGAGACGACGAGCATTACATGAGGACGACGGACACTTCAGTCTCCCAGAGGCCAGAGGACAACCAGGACTGCCTACTTATCGGTCCGCTGAAAGCCTGGAACGAAGTGCTCACACTCGACCAGACGATAAAAGCTTCCACCATCAATGGTGCCAGGACGCTGAATCTTGATGACAGAATCGGAACGATTGAAGTTGGTAAATCGGCAGACATCATGATTCTGAACATGAACCTTCGGACGGTCGGGACGGAAGAGCTCGAGAATGTCAGCCCTGTCATTACGTTCTTTGAAGGAGAGAAACTTTTCGTGGCCGATCATGCAGCAACCGCCGTGTTGCCTATCCATGAATCCGCAGGCAGCAATCAAGTCAGGAAAATAATGAGCAGGGACGGCCAAGTGCTCATTAAGAACGGTGACACTTATTATAATACTGCAGGTTGCGCCCATTTCCGACCTCTATTTAACAGATAATAATAAAGTTAGATCATGCAAAATCCGATTAAGATGATAGCCGTCATCCTCGCCGTCTCTGCAGCGGCTGCATCTGCATCTTGTATGGCGAATGACGATAAACCGTCGGGGCAGGCGGTAGAGAGCCGATATGTGCCATTAGCTCCTGACTATAGCGACCCGATGATGTGGATTACGGCAGACGGCGACACTGACGGCACGGGAGCCGACGTGTTCTACGTCGTCTCGACGTGGGAGGACGACTGGACAACTGCGGACGGCAAGGTGTGCCACTACGCCGACGTGTGGAATCCGGAGCACCGGACCCACATGGCCGAGCTGGAACTCAATAAGGTGGCAGCCTACATGTCGCCAGGCAACCGGTTCTATGCTCCCTTCTATCGTCACACGACCATCCAGGCGTTCATGACCAACAACGAGGACACCGTCTATCAGCGCACCCGCCTGTCGATGGACGATGTCCGCAAGGCCTTCGACCTATTCCAGGCGCAGCGTGACCAGTCGCGCCCGCTCATCATCGCAGGATTCAGCCAGGGCGGTCTGGCCGTGGTGGAACTGCTGAAGCACATCGACGACGAAACCTACAGCCAGTTGGCCGCTGCCTACGTCCTGGGCTACAAGGTGACCAAGGCCGATATGGCTGCGTGCAGCCACATCCGTCCCGCTGAGAGCGAGACCGACACGGGCGTCACCATCTGTTACAACACGGTGAAGGACGTGAAGTATGTGCTGCCCCTGATTGCCGGCTCCGACATCTGCATCAACCCTGTGAACTGGCGAACCGATGCCACTCCGGCCACGCTCCACGACACTATCACCATCACCGTCGCGCCGGAGTATCATGTGCTCGTGGCCACCAACTACAGTGCATCGGAATATCCTCCGTTCCGCGGCTTCCTCAACGTGGGTGACATCCACAGCTGCGAGCCGTGGCTCTACAGTGAGTGTCTGGCTAAGAACATCAGCGTGAGGGCCAGAGCGTGGAGGGAGTTAGAATCATGGGGACAGGTTCATGATTCAGGCTTGAATCAAGCAACCTGTCCCCGTGATTCTGTAAATAGTAAATAGTAAATAGTTAAATCGTATATTAAAGAGATGAACAAGAACGAGAAATTTGTCATCACAATCAATCGTGAGTTAGGTAGCGGCGGCCGCACCGTGGGCCGCCTTTTGGCAGAGAAACTGGGCGTACCCTTCTACGACAAGGCCGTCATCAAGGCCCTGCAGGAGAAGTATCACATCAGTCCCGAGGAGATAGAGCGGCTGAAAGGCCGCAAGCACGGATGGTGGACCGACGTGGAGTGCATCCTGAAGATTGCCTCAGGCGCGAGCATGGAATACTACATGCCGGAGGAGGGCGACGCCCCCGACCTGCTGACCACCGACGAGATGTTCAAGACCGAGACGCTCATCCTGCAGGACCTCGCCGTCCGGGAGTCGTGCGTGGTGGCCGGCCGCAGCGGCTTCCATGTGTTCCGCCTGCATCCCAACCACCTGAGCGTCCTCATCCAGGCCTCGATGGAGCACCGCGTGGAGCGCGTGGCCCGCAAGCAGGGCATCGCGCCAGAGGAGGCCCGCAAGATCATCGACCAGGTGGACAAGATGCGCGAGAATTACGTGAAGAAGTACACCGGCACCTCGCGCTACGACACCCGCAACTACCAACTGGTCATCGCCGCCGACGACAAGACGGAGGAGCAGATGGCCGACCTCATCATGCAATATATCTCATAACAAGAATCATGGGGACAGGTTCATGATTCAGGCTTGAATCAAGCAACCTGTCCCCGTGATTCTCGAGACCCGGGCGAGGAAATCGCTCGGGTCTCGTTGCGTGACAATGGTTACTTCAGCGTCAGCTCCACGGGGCAGTGGTCGCTGCCGAGGATGTCGGTATGGATCTTGGCATCCAGGATGGAGGGCAGCAGACGCTGGGAGGTGACGAAGTAGTCGATGCGCCAGCCGGCATTCTTCTGACGGGCCTGGAAACGGTACGACCACCAGGAGTAGGTGACCTGCTCTGGGTAGAGGGTGCGGAAGGTGTCGATGAAACCACTATTTAATAATAAGGTGAACTTCTGACGCTCCTGGTCGGTGAAGCCGGCATTCTGGCGGTTGGTCTTGGGATTCTTCAGGTCTATTTCTTCATGGGCTACGTTGAGGTCGCCGCAGAGGATGACGGGCTTGCGCTGGTCGAGGGCCATGAGGTAGGCGCGGAATTCGTCCTCCCACTGCATGCGGTAGTCGAGACGCTTGAGTCCGTCCTGCGAGTTGGGGGTGTAGCAGCAGACGAGGAAGAACTGCTCCATCTCGAGGGTGATGACGCGCCCTTCGTGGTCGTGCTCGTCAATGCCGATGCCATAGGTGACGCTGAGTGGCTGGTGCCGTGTGAAAATGGCGGTGCCGGAGTAGCCTTTCTTGTCGGCATAGTTCCAATACGAGGTGTAGCCCTCGAACTGCAGGTCGAGCTGGCCCTGCTGCATCTTGGTTTCCTGCAGGCAGAAGAAGTCGGCGTCCAACTGCCTGAATGTGTCGCTGAAGCCTTTTCCTTGGCAAGCCCTCAGCCCGTTAACGTTCCAACTGATAAGTTTCATATAGTTCATAGTGCATAGTTCACAGTGCAAAGGTAATGGAAAAATTGTGAAAAACGAAAGAAAATTTGGTAATTTGCATAATTAATGCTACCTTTGCACAAACATTAATAATGATAAGATTATGAAACCAACATTATTTCTTTTGGCAGCGGGCATGGGCAGCCGCTATGGCGGCCTGAAGCAGCTCGACGGGCTGGGCCCCAACGGTGAGACCATCATGGACTACTCCATCTACGACGCTATCCAGGCCGGCTTCGGCAAGATAGTCTGGGTGATTCGTAAGGACTTCGAGGAGCAGTTCCGGCAGCAGATACTCGCCAAGTATGAAGACAAGATACCCTGTGAGCTGTGCTTCCAGGGACTGGACGCCCTGCCTGAGGGCTTCACGGTGCCCGAGGGACGCCAGAAGCCGTGGGGTACGAACCACGCCGTACTGATGGGCAAGGACGTCATCAAGGAGCCGTTCTGCGTCATCAACTGCGACGACTTCTATGGTCGCGATGCCTTCATGCAGATAGGCAAGTACCTGAGCAACCTGCCCGAGGGGGCCCGCAACCAGTATGCCATGGTGGGCTTCCGCGTGTGCAACACGCTGTCGGAGAACGGTTCGGTGGCCCGTGGCGTGTGTGCCTACGACGACAAGCGTCACCTGACGGACGTCGTGGAGCGTACGGAGATTCTGCGCATGGACGGCGTCATCAAGTACAAGGACGAACAGGGCGAGTGGCAGCCGTTGGAAGAGAACGTGCCGGTATCGATGAATATGTGGGGCTTCACACCCGACTACTTCGAGTATAGCGAGGCGTACTTCAAGGAGTTCCTCAGCGACCCGAAGAACATGGAGAACCTGAAGGCGGAGTTCTTTATCCCGCTGATGGTGAACAAGCTCATCACCGAGGGTACGGCTACCTGCGAGGTGCTGGACACCACGAGCGTGTGGTTTGGCGTCACCTACGCCGCCGACCGCGACGCCACCGTCGCCCGCATCCAGAAACTGGTGGATGAGGGAGTATATCCGAACAAGCTTTTTTAAAGGTAAAAAGGTAAAGTAAACGTCAATAATCATTTCTTTAACATATAATTGCCATGTAATTTGTCATATAATTGGCTCCGCATGGAATTAATGAATAATTCGTGGTAATTCGTGTTAAATAAGAAATAATCAATGTCTTTTACTATAAAAGTGTAAAAAGTTTCATGCTTAAGAATATAATGACTGAGGGGGAGTGCAGTATGCTGCGCTCCCTCATTGATGAGGCAGAGACCATCGTGCTGTGCTGCCACCAGAATGCCGACGGTGATGCGCTGGGAGCCATGTTGGGGTGGGGGAACGTGCTGCACATGCTGGGCAAGGAACCGCTGATGGTGGTGCCCGACCAGTATCCCGACTACCTGCAGTGGCTGCCGAACACAGAGAAGGTGGTGCGCTACGACAAGCGGCAAGACTATGTGGACACGGTGCTGAAAATTGCCGACCTGGTGTTCTGCCTGGACTTTAATACACCATCCAGAACGGATGCCATGGCTGACGCACTCTGTGCCTCCCCCGCCAAGAAGGTGCTCATAGACCACCATCTGGGACCCGACGTGGATGCCGTGTTGTGCTTCTCACATCCGGAGATGTCGTCGACGTGCGAACTGGTGTTCCGCATCGTCTGGCAGATGGGCGTGTTCGAACGGCTGGAGAAGCATTTCGCCGTGCCTGTCTACTGCGGCATGATGACCGACACTGGTGGCTTTACCTACAACTCGAGTAATCCCGAGCTTTTCTTCATCATCAGTCAGCTGCTGACCAAACGCATCAACAAGGACAAGATATACCGCAACGTTTACCATAACTACTCGGAGCACCGGCTGCGCATGGTGGGACACGTGCTGTGCAACCGGCTGGTGGTGGACGCTGACCGACATGCTGCCTACTACACGCTGACGCGACAGGACCAGAAACAGTTCCACTTCGTCAAGGGCGATGCCGAGGGACTGGTGAACATGCCGCTGCAGATCAAGGGTTTGAAGCTGAGTATCTCTCTGCGTGAGGATTCGGAGCGCGACAACGTGATATGGGTCAGTCTGCGCTCGGTAGACAATTTCCCCTGCAACCAGATGGCAGAGCAGTTCTTCAATGGCGGCGGGCATCTGAATGCTTCCGGCGGACGCGTCAACGGAACGATGGACGATGCCGTCGAGACGGTCAAAAAGGCGCTGGCAGCGTTTGAAGATATGTTAAAGTAAGTTGTTAGTTGATATTCTTAGCATAGAGTTCGCCACTTTTTTTGTACCTTTGTAGCCGAAAATTTATCAAACAAGAAGTTATAGAAGTTCATGAAGTCAATGAAGTCAAAGACCATAGCTGCACTGTTGCTGGGTGTCGTACTTATCCTATGTAGCTGTCAGGACTATGAGACGTATGGCGACAAGAAAGCCAAGGAGCGTGAAGCCATCAGCCGCTTTCTGTCGCAGCAAAACATCAAAGTTATCTCGGAGACAACGTTCAAGGAACAGGGCGAGACCACCGATACAACAGCTAACGAGTATGTCTACCTGAACCGTAATGGCGTATACATGCAGATACGGCGCAAGGGCTGTGGCGACATGTTGGAGGAAGGAAAGACTGCCACCGTGCTGTGCAGGTTCGTGGAATACAACATCCTGGCTGACTCTATGCTGGTACGCAACGACATCCCGTACTTTATCTACAACAGCTATCTTGGACAGGTCATCGACTGCTCGCAGTATGTGGACAAGATGAGTGTGCTCAGGTCTGGAACAACCTTTACGGCATCGTTTCTTGCGGGTGGTATGATGTATATGTACCACAGCACGTCGACGTCGGTGCCGACAGGATGGCTGGTGCCCCTGAACTACATCAATATCGGACGTCCTGACAAGGAGGGAGAGGAAACGGCTAAGGTGCGCCTCATCGTGCCCCACTCACAGGGAACGGCGGATGCCTCGTCGAGCGTTTATCCCTGTTTCTATGAAATACAATATGAACAGGCAAGGTAGAGTGTGGGGTTTAGAGTTGAGAGTTTAGAGTTGAGAGTTTAGAGTTGAGAGTTTAGAGTTGAGAGTTTAGAGTTGAGAGTTTAGAGAATAGAGTGATATGACATTAATAAAATCAATTTCCGGCATACGAGGAACCATAGGTGGTCGGACGGGGGATACGCTGAATCCCCTGGATATCGTGAAGTTTACAACGGCTTATGCCATCTTTATCTCAAAAGGGGATAGCAAAGGCAAGAAAATCGTCGTAGGACGTGATGGACGCATCTCGGGACCGATGGTGCGCGACGTGGTTTGTGGCACCCTGGTGGGGATGGGCTTTGACGTCCTGGACATTGGCTATGCGTCGACGCCAACGACAGAGTTGGCAGTACGCATGAGCGGTGCCGACGGCGGCATCATCATCACCGCCTCGCATAACCCGCGTCAGTGGAATGCCTTGAAACTGCTCAACAGCGAGGGCGAGTTCCTGACGGCTGCCGACGGCGCCGAGGTGCTGCGACTGGCTGAGCAGGAGGACTTCTGCTATGCCGAGGTCGACCAGCTGGGACATGTTACTGTGGACAATAGTTTCGACGATAGGCATATCCAGTCGGTACTCGACCTGCAGCTGGTGGATGCCGAGGCTATTCGTCAGGCACGCTTCACCGTCTGCGTCGACAGCATCAACAGCGTTGGCGGAATCATCCTGCCCAAGTTGCTGGAGCGACTGGGCGTGGGCTATAAGTTCCTGAATGGCGACGTGACGGGTGACTTCGCACACAATCCCGAACCGCTGGAGAAAAACCTGACGGGCATCATGGACGAGATGAAGTCGAAGCGTTACGATCTGGGCATCGTCGTCGATCCCGATGTCGACCGCTTGGCTTTTATCTGCGAGGACGGCAAGATGTTTGGCGAGGAATATACCTTGGTCAGCGTTGCCGACTACGTGCTGTCGGAAATGAAAAACATATCGCCCGAAAAGATACTGACAACGGTCAGCAATCTCTCCAGCACGCGGGCTTTGCGCGACGTGACGGAGAAATACGGCGGCACGTACAGTGCTGCTGCCGTCGGTGAGGTGAACGTCACCACCAAAATGAAGGAGGTGGGAGCCGTCATCGGCGGTGAAGGCAATGGTGGCGTCATCTATCCCGAGAGCCACTATGGTCGTGACGCCCTGGTGGGCATCGCCCTCTTCCTGACCGCCTTGGCCAAGAAAGGCTGTAGGGTCAGCGAGCTGCGCAAAGAGTTCCCCGACTACCAGATAGCCAAGAACCGCATCGACCTGACGCCTGAGACCGACGTCGACGCCATCCTGGTGAAGGTCAAGGAGATGTATGCCAGCGACCCCACGGCACAAGTCAACGACATCGATGGTGTGAAGATTGATTTCCCCGACCGCTGGGTACACCTGCGCAAGTCGAATACGGAGCCTATTATCCGCGTCTATAGCGAGGCAGCCACCATGGAGGCAGCCGACGAGATAGGGAAAAAACTCATGCAGGTGGTTTACGACATGCAATAGTCTGACAACATGCATATTGCGGTAGCAGGAAACATAGGTAGCGGGAAGTCGACACTGACACGGATGCTCGCCAGGCACTATGGCTGGGAGCCACGCTATGAGTCGGTGGACGAAAACCCCTATCTGGAAGACTACTACCACGATATACACCGCTGGTCGTTCAACCTGGAGGTGTACTTCCTGAAGGAGCGCTTCCGCGACCTGCTGGCTATCGCCAATGCCGACCGCGACATCATTCAGGACCGCACCATCTACGAAGGCGTCTATGTCTTCATGGCTAACAACAAGGCCATGGGCAACCTGTCGCAGCGCGACTACGAGACCTATATGGAGCTGTTTGCCCAGATGATGTCGATGGTACGCGTCCCCGACCTGATGATTTACCTGCGGGCGTCGGTGCCCCACCTGGTGGGAAACATCCAGAAGCGGGGCCGCGAGTACGAGCAGACCATCCAGCTGGAATACCTGCAGAACCTGAACCGCCGATACGACGACTTCATCCAGAACAACTACCCCGGACGGGTGATGACCATCGAGAAGGACCAGCTGGACTTCCTCAACAATCCCAAGGACTTCGCCAGCATCGTGGACCGCATCGACCGCAACCTATTTGGACTCTTCCCAGAGACATGAAAGATGAAAGATTAAAGATGAAAGATTAAATCCGCTCTGACTATGCACATCGCCATCGCAGGAAACATCGGTAGTGGCAAGACCACCCTTACCAAACTCTTGGCCCATCGCTATGGATGGACGCCACGTTTCGAACCCGTGGACAACAACCCCTATCTCGCAGACTTCTATGCAGACATGCCCCGCTGGTCGTTCAACCTGCAGATATACTTCCTGAACAAGCGCTTCAAGGAGGTTGTGGAGATTTCCAAGTCCAAGGAGGTCATCATCCAGGACCGCACCATCTTCGAGGATGCCCGCATCTTTGCCCCCAACCTGCATGGGCAGGGCATGATGAGCGACCGCGACTTCGCGAACTATACCGACCTCTTCGACCTGATGATGTCGCTGGTGAAGCTGCCCGATCTCATGATCTATATCCGTGCCAGCATCCCCACGCTGGTGGCACAGATTCAGAAACGTGGTCGTGAATACGAGCAGACCATCCGCCTGGACTACCTGCAGGGGTTGGAGCAACGCTACGAGGAATGGATAGCCACCTATAAGGGTCCGCTCATCATCGTCGACGGCGATACATGCAAATTCGGTGACAACCCAGAAGACCTGAATATTGTCACCGATATGATAGACGCTAAATTGTTTGGTTTGTTCCCTATGGAGTAGGGAACAAACTCTAAACCCTCTTCTCTAAACTCTAAACTCTAAACTCTAAACTTTACCCCACCTGGCTGCCGGGCTTGACGTCCTTGGTCGTTGTCACCACGCTCAGACTCTCGTCGGCATCGACGGCTGACAGGATCATGCCCTGACTCTCGATGCCCATCATCTTACGCGGTGCGAAGTTAGCCACAAAGAGGATGCGCTTGCCGATGAGTGCTGACGGGTCGTCGTAGAAGGCGGCAATGCCAGAGCAGATGGTACGGTCGGTACCTGAGCCGTCGTCGATGGTAAACTGCAGCAGCTTCTTCGACTTCGGCACGCGCTGGCAGTCCTTGACCAGACCGACGCGGATGTCGAGTTTCTCGAAGGTCTCGAAGTCTACGTTGTCCTTAATGGCGGCGGGAACAAATTCTTCATTCTTCATTTTTAATTCTTCATTCAGCTTCTTCGTGGCAGCCAGCTTGTCGAGCTGCTTCTGGATGACGTCGTCCTCTATCTTCTCGAACAGCAGGGCAGGTTCACCCAGCTGGTGACCAGCCTTCAGCAGGTCGGTAGAGCCGAGCTCGTTCCAGTCGAAGTTCTCCAGGTTCAGCATGTCGCGCAGCTTCTGGCTGCTGAACGGCAGGAACGGTTCGAAGGCGATAGCGAGGTTGGCAGTCAGCTGCAGACAGATGTTCAGGATGGTCTCGCAGCGCTTCGGGTCGGTCTTCCAGACCTTCCACGGCTCACACTCCGTGATGTAGCGGTTGCCGATGCGGGCGAGGTTCATGGCCTCGAACTGTGCATCGCGGAACTTAAACTGGTCGAGCAGCGCCTCCACCTTCTGCTTCACGTCCTTGAACTCTTCGAGTGCCTGGCGGTCCACATCCAGCAGCTCGCCGCAGGCAGGCACCACGCCATTCCAGTATTTCTTGGTCAGCTGCAGGGCGCGGTTGACGAAGTTGCCATAGACGGCGACGAGCTCGTTGTTGT
>CAMHJQ010000059.1 GCA_946185485.1 uncultured Prevotellaceae bacterium
CTCCGAGGCAAACTTCATCATCATGCCGGCGGGCGTGTCGGCATTCATGTTGGCATTCTCGCGGGTGACATCGTTGCTCTTGATGTTGACGATGTCGAGGAATACCTCACGGGTCTTAGCCTTGCGGGCTATGCTGCGCTGATGGCGGTAGGCGATATACTTCTGGGCCACATCCTTGCGGCTCGACTTCATAAGTTCGAGTTCCACGAGGTCCTGAATCTGCTCCACCGTCATCTGACTCTCGCCACGCTGGGCGATGCGGTCTGTAATCTGGTAGAGCAGGCGTTCGTCCTCGCCCTTGTCGGTATGAAGCATGGCCTTGCGGATGGCAGCCATGATTTTCTGTTCGTTGAATCCTACGATGCGCCCGTCGCGCTTTACTACAGTCTGTATCATTGTTTTGTATATAGTTTAGAGTTTAAAGTTTAGAGTTTAGAGTTTAGAGTTTAGAGTTTAGAGTTTAAAGTTTAGAGTTTAGAGTTTAAAGTTTAGAGTTTAGAGTTTAAAGTTTAGAGTTTAGAGAATCAGCTCAAGAGCCAGATGAGTATGCCTATTGCGGCGACAACAGCCCACAGCTTCCACTGCTTGACGACGGGCAGCAGCGCCCGCTGCAGCGATTGTATCAGGAAGGGGCGGCGCACCTCACGCTGGCTGACCCCATTGCCCAGCTGGTATTCCCACAGCGAAGCATAAGTCTGCCGGTCGCGGCGGTAGTTGTTCCGTCCCCGGCGCCAAGCATGCCAGCCTTTCCACGCCAGCAGTGCTAGCAGCAATATGAGATAGGTTATACGCATGTGTCAGAGTTTAGAGTTCAATGTTTGATGTGGGATTCGCCGTGACGGCCAGGACGGCGGCTCCGCGCTCGGCAGCCTGGTGCAGCAGCTGGTCGACCGTCTCCCACTGCGAGGCATCGAGACGAATGGCAGGCTCGTCGATGATGAGCAGTTGCTTGTCGGAATAGGCCGCCTGCTCAAGCATCCGCACATAGTCCGTCGACAAGTCATCTTGATACCAATCGGGCACTACGAGACGCTGGGGCACATAGGCCGTCTGTCGGCGGAAGTATGGTGCCGACAGGGGTGTCAGCAGTTCGCCGTCGATGCTGATATGGCCGCTATCGACGGGCAGGAAGCCCAGCACGGCACGCAACATGGTGGTCTTACCCGAGCCTGAAGCACCCGAGATGGTCATCAGCTGTCCGGCACCGACAGTCAACGAGACGTCCTTGACAAGCTGACCAATGGTCACATGGTGAAGTTCCAATATCATAAACTGAGTGCAAAGATAATGAATTAAATGAAGAATGAAGAATGAAAAATGAAGAATTTGCTACCGCCGTCAGAATATTTTTGGTTATTCATTGTTTATTGTATCAGATTATTCGTAACTTTGCACCCATGACAAACAGAACAAGACGCATGCCGGCCGAGTGGGAGCCGCAGAGTTGTGTGCAGCTGACATGGCCGCACAAGGACACCGACTGGGCACCGATGCTCGACGAGATTACTGCCGTCTATGAGGTGATGGCCCGCGAAATCAGCAAACGTGAGGGATTATTAGTCGTGGCCCCACCCGACTTCGCAAAGTCAATTGTCAATTGTCCTCGCAACGCCACACTCTCAAAGAGAGAATTGTCAATTGTCAATTGTCAATTGTCAATTGTCAATTCCAACGACACGTGGGCTCGCGACCACGGCTTCATCACCGTCGAAGAAGCCTCAGGCCTCGTCCTCCTCGACTTCAAGTTCAACGGCTGGGGCGAGAAGTTCGAGGCTGAACTGGACAATGCCATCAACCGCCAGCTCTACGACCAGGGACTGCTGAAGGGCAGCTACGAGCCGCACCTCGACTTCGTGCTGGAGGGCGGCAGCATCGAGAGCGACGGCAAGGGCACCATCTTCACCACGGCGTGCTGCCTGCTGGCACCCCATCGCAACCAGCCGCTGACACAGGCAGAGATAGAGGAACGGCTGAAGCAGTGGTTGGGTGCCGAGCGCGTGGTGTGGCTGAACTACGGCAGTCTGATGGGCGACGACACCGACGGACACATCGACACGCTGGTGCGCATCTGTCCCGACGACACCTTATTATATATAGGGGGGGATGACGAACATCCCGACCTCGCCATGATGGAGGAAGAACTCCAGGCACTGCGCACGCTGGAAGGGAAACCCTACCGGCTACTGAAGCTCCCCCTGCCCCGACCCATTTACGAGGATGGTGAGCGGCTACCCGCAACCTACGCCAACTACCTGGTCATCAACGGTGCCGTACTGGTGCCCACCTACGACCAGCCTGACCTGGACGCCGAGGCCATGCGCATCATCGGCCAGGCATACCCCGGCCGCGAGATGGTCGGCATCGACTGCCGCGCCGTCATCAAGCAGCACGGCTCGCTGCACTGCTGCACCATGCAGTACTATGGCGGCCTGCGGCCTAAATATAAAATATAAAATATAAAATAAAAAATAAGGAGCGATGAGGATAGGTATCATACAACAGCATAACACGGCTGACCGCGAGGACAACAAGCGGCGGCTGGCAGAGAAGATCAGGAAGGTGGCCGCAGAGGGTGCCGAACTGGTAGTACTACAGGAACTGCACAACGGACTGTACTTCTGTCAGGACGAGAACGTCAACACGTTCGACCAGGCAGAGCCCATCCCGGGACCGTCCACCGAGTTCTATGGCCAGCTGGCCAAAGAGCTGCAGGTAGTCATCGTGACGTCGCTCTTTGAGCGCCGCGCCCCGGGACTGTACCATAACACGGCTGTAGTGTTGGAGAAGGACGGCACGATGGCCGGCAAGTACCGCAAGATGCACATCCCCGACGACCCAGGCTACTACGAGAAGTTCTACTTCACACCGGGCGACCTGGGCTTCCAGCCTATCCAGACCAGCGTAGGCCGGCTGGGTGTGCTCGTCTGCTGGGACCAGTGGTACCCCGAGGCAGCACGTCTGATGGCACTCGCCGGAGCCGAACTGCTCATCTACCCCACCGCCATCGGCTACGACCCCAACGACACCGCCGACGAACAGCAGCGCCAGCGCTTGGCGTGGCAGACGGTACAGCGCGGACATGCCGTGGCCAACGGACTGCCCGTGGTGACGGTAAACCGCGTGGGCAAAGAAGACGGAGTACCGTTCTGGGGAACGTCGTTCGTGGCCGGACCACAGGGCGAGTTGCTCTACGAGGCACCCACCGACCAAGAGGTGGAAACCGTTGTCGACGTCGACATGCACCGCTCCGAACAGGTTCGCCGCTGGTGGCCGTTCCTCCGCGACAGGCGCATCGACGCCTACGGCAAACTCACCAGCCGCTTCATAGACGATTAACAAAAGAGATGCTGTCTCACGACAGCATCTCTCGCAAATACACTTATATAATAATACACACAAACATTCTACTCTTCGGGGGCCGTGGTGGGCGTTGAGAGTGCCTCATCGGTACCCAACTTGGCAATAGCCTCGCGAGTATGGTTCATCCACAGCTTGCGGACGGCACTGCGCTCAGCCAGACCGGGAATATACTCGTCGCCACTCTTGTACTTCGTCCAGCAAGCCTCCTTGAAGCTGCCCTCGTAAGCCTTGGTCTTGATGCCGGCAGCATTGAACAGCGAGTACCAGCTCTCTTCATCGTCCGGGTCGGACATGTCGTTGTGGGCGTGGTCACCGGCAATAGACATCAGCACGAAGAGCTGCGCCTGCTTGTTCTCGTTAGCTTCGTAACTGACTCCAATGGCTCTGTCACCAACAAAATACTGGGCATCTTTTCCTGCAATGTGATCAAGTACATTCGCTGCGTAAGTATCAGCCATATCAACAGTGCCTACATAGTAGTCCTCGCTGATTTCGCGCAGCGCAGCCTCTAACTGCAGGTAGCGAATGTTACCGCCATAGTAGTCGTAGCCCACAGGGTTTCCGTGTCCCATAAAGGCAACGATGCCCTGCTGAACGGCAGCTTTGATGTCGCTCTCCTCGTTCAGCGTCTTAGCCAGATCGACAGCATCGCTGGGTTCTGCCATCAGTGGCGTACCTACTACGACCTGACAGTCGATGCTCTTCATATAGGCAACTGTGAAGTCACCGTTGCGGTTGTTCATGAAGTCCTTGACGTAGCTGTCGCGCACACGACGATACTCCTCACCAGGGATGACCTGTAGCGACTGGACGACAATCTGCTTGTAGCCAGCCAGACCGATGGCTGTCAGCCAGTGCTCGGGGTCGTAGTAGTCCTTCGGGGCTACGTTCTCGCCGGCACGGGCGTTGTTGATACAGATGGCGCTGGAGAACGAGAGGTACACATCCCAGCCCGAGAACTGAGCCTTGTAGTCGGCCACCACCTTGTCGAAGGTGTCGTAGGCCTGCTCCCATGTCGAGCCGAAGGCCACGAGCAGGATGACCTTGTCACTCCTCTTCTGCGATTTCACCGTATTGTTCACGGCATTCTGATACTTCTCATAGTTCGACGTTGAGTTGTCGTCGTCGCTGCTACATGCTGTAAACGTAGCACTGGCAATGAAAGCCATCACGGCCAGCATCATCATTTTAATCTGTTTCATTGTTGTTTGAATTTAAATTAGACTTATATTTGTTGGTTAATTTTTTGCCTTGATTGAAACGGACGGTGAACGACGCATAGACGGTACGGCCCGGCGTGGTGGTGCCGAGGTGCAGGCCGTGGGGCGTGCGGTCGACATAGTCGAAGATGTTGTCGATGCCAGCCTCCAGCCGATAGTGCGGTCCAAACTGGTGGCTCGTGGAGAGCCGCCAGAGCTGATAGCCCTTGCCGTCGCCGTCAATCTGGTAGTAGCGCTTGGAGGACAGGCGGCCGTAGATGCCGATGCCCAACTGATAGCGGCGGGAGAAGTCGTGATTCCACGTGGCATAGAGGTTCGCCTTGTGATGGGCCATACCGTCGATGGTCACCGTCTGCATCGTTTCGGTCTCCGTGTCGTACTGGTTGGCCTCCGTGTCCAGGTAGCTGTACGAACCGCCGGCGGTGAAGTGCCTGCCCTGGTAGCGCAGGGTGACGTCGACGCCGTAGGTCTTGGCATCCTCCATGTTCTGGTACTGGCGCACGCGGATGGGGTCGTACTTCGTAATCAGGTCGCCCGGTGCCTCCTTAGTGGGGATGGTCACAAGCGTTATCATGTCACTTACCTTATTATAATAGGGGGCGACGGTCACCGTCAGGTGCCCGATGCTATATTCCGCACTCGCACCGAAGTAGTTGGAGTGCTGGGCCTTCAGTCCTTCATTGCCGAGATAGAGATACACGCCATTCATGTTCTTGATGTACTGATAGTGCAGCTCCTTCGGCGTGGGCGTCTTATAGCCCTGGCTCCAGGTGGCACGCAGGCGCAGGTCACCCAGCTTCAGCATGGCAGAGAGCTTGGGCGTCAGTCGGGTACCGAAGCCCTCGTTACGCGTCAGTCGCAGACCGGCCGTGAGGTACAGCGGGTTCAGCAGTGCCAGCTCGTCCTGGACGTATATGGCCTCCGTATTGTCCGTTGCCTTGCCGCCCGCCACGCGCATGGGAGCCTTCAGCCAGTCGTAGCGGTATTCGAGTCCGGCAGAAAGCCGCTGGTCGTAAGGGAGCGAGAAGACACCCTTCAGCGAGACATTCGTCAGGCGCTGGTCGCTCTGCAACTCTGTGTCACCCGGGAAATAGGGGAAGTAGTTGGTGAAGCGTCCGTTCACGTAGCCGTCGGTCAGCGTGGTGTCCGTATAGGCGTAGTTGTAGGCGTGGCGCTTCCAGTCGGCATCGAGGGTGATGACGTCCGTGTCGTTCAGCTTCCATTTGCCGCCGACTGACGCCGAGGCATTGTTGTACTGCAGGTCCCATGTCTTCACGTCCACGCCGGGATGCTGGCCACAGGGGCGGTAGATGCGCTTCCAGTAGATGCTGCCGTCGGCATAGAGTTCTATCTGGGGTGCCAGCTGGTAGGTCAGGCGCTCTGCCAGCTGCCAGTTGGTGTGGCGGTTGACGGTCTTGTTGCGCGAGTCGGTGATGTGGTATTCCGTCTGCTGCGGTGCCTCCTCCGACGTATTCTGCCAGCCGTCCGAGTGCTGCAGCTGGAAGTTGGTGTAGCTCGACCAGCGTCCGTAGTTCAGGGCGATGCCGTTGTGCTGGCGGATGTCGCCATACGACCCGAAGCGGGAGGTGTTCTCCACCATCAGCCCGTGTTCGCGGTGCTTACGGGTGATGATGTTGATGACGCCCGCAATGGCATCCGACCCGTAGAGGGCACTCGATGCACCCTTCACGATTTCTATCTTCTCGATGTTCTGGGGGTCGATGAGACTCAGGTCGTTCTCGCCGCCATTATCGCCATGCAGGCGTCGGCCGTCGATGAGTATCAGCACATAGCTGTTGCCCAGGCCGTTCATCTGAAGGTGTGAGCCCATATCGTTCTCACTGAAATCGAACGAGGCAGTGAGACCGCCTAGGATGTCCTCGATGCTCTTGCCGGCATACTGCTGCAGCTGGCGGTGACTGATGACCTCGGTCTGCACAGGGGCATCCTTCAGCAGGTGCTGCGTGCCCGTGCCGGTCACCACCACCTCCTGCAGGCTGTCCGTACGCCATACATGCCCTGTCTGGGCATACATGCCTACAGCCAACAGCCAAAGGCTAAAAGCCATGATCTGTTTTTTCATCTTAAAAAAGTCCTTTTTCCGAACCGTATTTTCCTGTACGGTCGTATTTCTGTCTTCTTGGCAGGCTTGACCTTCGGTCGAGCCCTGCCCTCGCTCGGCATAGCTGGAACGAGCTCCGCTCTGCTCTCGCTTCTGGCAGGTCTTCTGACTTTCCCCAGTCTGCTCTACCTTCCCGAGTGACCTCAGTGGCGTTATACAAGCAGACCCTTGCTAAGGGGGATTACAGCTGCAGGTACAGTTCCGGACTCTCACCGGATTCCCTTGCATCAGGCAGCATCTGCTACCGGATTGCCATTTCCGGCTGCAAAAGTACACAATTTTTAGTTCATAGTTCATAGTTCAAAGTTCAAAAGTGAAGTAAATTAACATCTTTTTACAAAAATAACTATCAACTATGAACAATGAACTATGAACTATTTCGTACCTTTGCAGCCGAAATCATTCGCAAGACCCCAAAAAGACAATGGCAAACAATTTGAGATTCCAGGTAGTAGAAGAGGCATTCAAGAAGCGTGCTATCGAGGTGAAGGCTCCCGCCGAGCGTCCCTCGGAATATTTTGGCAAGTACGTCTTCTCGCGCGAGAAGATGTATAAGTACCTCACCAAAGACATCTATGACAAGATGATTGACGTCATGGACAACGGTGCCCGGCTCGACAGAAGCATTGCCGACGCCGTGGCTGCCGGCATGAAGCAGTGGGCACTGGAGATGGGTGTGACACACTACACCCACTGGTTCCAGCCGCTGACGGAGGGTACGGCAGAGAAGCACGACGCCTTTGTGGAGCACGACGGCAAGGGCGGCATGATAGAGAAGTTCAGCGGCAAGCTGCTGGTACAGCAGGAGCCCGACGCCTCCAGCTTCCCCAACGGCGGCATCCGCAACACCTTCGAGGCCCGCGGCTACTCGGCCTGGGACCCCACCAGCCCCGTCTTCATCATCGACGACACGCTGTGTATCCCAACCATCTTCATCGCCTATACGGGCGAGGCCCTGGACTACAAGGCTCCGCTGCTGCGCGCCCTGCATGCTGTCGACAAGGCTGCTACCGATGTTTGCCAACTGTTCTATGACGACGTGACGAAGGTTCAGGTGAATCTGGGCTGGGAGCAGGAGTACTTCCTCGTGGACGAGGGACTCTACTCTGCCCGTCCCGACCTGCTGATGACGGGACGCACGCTGATGGGTCACGAGTCGGCCAAGAACCAGCAGATGGACGACCACTACTTCGGCACCATCCCTGATCGTGTACAAGCCTTTATGAAGGATCTTGAGATTCAGGCCTTGGAACTGGCTATTCCTGTCAAGACGCGCCACAACGAGGTCGCTCCCAACCAGTTTGAGCTGGCGCCCATCTTCGAGGAGTGCAACCTGGCCGTCGACCACAATATGCTGCTCATGTCGCTCATGAAGAAGGTGGCGCGCAATCACGGCTTCCGTGTGTTGCTGCACGAGAAACCCTTCGACGGCATCAACGGCAGCGGTAAGCACCAGAACTGGAGCCTGTCGGCAGACAACGGCGTACTGCTGCATGCCCCCGGCAAGACAGATGCAGCCCAACCACAGGCTACGGCCAACGAGACATTGCGCTTCGTAACGTTTATCGTCGAGACACTCATGGCCGTCTATCACCATAACGGACTGCTGAAGGCTTCCATTATGAGTGCCACGAACGCCCATCGTCTGGGTGGCAACGAGGCACCTCCGGCTATTATCTCGTCTTTCCTCGGCACCCAACTGACAGAGTTGCTCGACCACATTGAGGAGTCGAATGCCAGCGAGCTGTTGACGCTGAAGGGCAAGAAGGGTATGGCCATTGACATTCCGCAGATTCCCGACCTCATCATCGACAATACCGACCGCAACCGCACGTCGCCCTTTGCCTTTACGGGCAACCGCTTCGAGTTCCGTGCCCCTGGTTCCAGTGTCAACTGCGCCTCGGCCATGATATCGCTCAACGCTGCTATGGCTGACGCCCTGAACTCGTTCAAACGCCGTGTGGACCTGAAGATTGCAGAGTACTCCAAGAATCCGGCCTTTGGCAAGAATTCGGGCCATACCGCCAAGTTCCACGCCATCCTTGACGTGTTGCGTGACGACATCAAGACCTGCAAGCCCGTGCGCTTCGACGGCAACGGCTACAGTGAGGAGTGGGTCAAGGAGGCCGCACGTCGCGGTCTGGATGTTGAGAAGTCGTGTCCTGTTATCTTCGAGCGCTATCTCGACGACTCCAGCGTGAAGATGTTCGAGTCAACCAAGGTGATGAACCGCAAGGAACTGGAAGCTCGCAACGAAGTGAAGTGGGAGACGTACGTCAAGACGGTACAGATTGAGGCTCGTGTGTTAGGCGACCTGGCCATGAACCACATCATTCCCGTTGCCACGCACTACCAGTCGAAACTTATCAAAAACGTGCAGGGTATCAAGGAAATCTTCTCGTCGCCGCTGTTCAATACGGAGAAGGCCAATCGTCTCTCTGCCCGTAACATCAAGCTCATCGAGGAGGTCGCTGAGCGTACGGAGAAGATTGAACAGTTGGTAGAGGAACTGACGGACGCCCGTCGGGTGGCCAATCGCATCCAGGATATCCACCAGCGTGCCATCCAGTATCACGACACCGTCTGTCCGAAAATGGAGGCCATCCGTCAGGAGACGGACAAACTCGAAATGATTGTCGAGGACGGCTTGTGGACACTGCCCAAGTACCGCGAGCTGCTGTTCATCCGATAACTGATTATTTTAACGACAACGAATTACACGAATTTCACGAATAACCTGCGCCTGACAGGGACGAATTCATTTCGAATTTCTCTAATGGCTGCGCCCTGTTTTTCGTGTCATTCGTAATTCGTATTGGTTCTATGTTGTATATTATTCAAGTTTCGCAAGCTCAACTTACTCATCAACTCCTTACTCAACTTGCGAAAGTTGAGTTTTTTTATTAAACGCCAACAGGAGTCTTTTGTTTTTAACGACAACTTGGACAACTTGGACAACTTTTGTTCTCCTGACCCCGCAGACGGCGTTGCCGTCGTAGGCAATAATTGTTGTCTTAGTTGTCCAAGTTGTCGTTTAATAAAAAACAAGTTATCGTTTAATAAAAAAACAAGGAGTCTTTTGTTTTTAACGACAACTTGGACAACTTGGACAACTTTTGTTATCCTCACCCCGCAGACGGCGTTGCCGTCGTAGGCAATAATTGTTGTCTTAGTTGTCTAAGTTGTCGTTTAATAAAAAACAAGTTGTCGTTAAAAACAAACGGCAACGGGTTTTCTTCCGACCTCTTCCGACCTTTAACGCCAACTTATTTTTTTATTCAAGTTTCGCAAGCTCAACTTGCGAAAGTTGAGCTGCTTTATTTTTCGAAGTGCTGATAGTCTTTGAGCGAGCGCCAGGAGCCTCCCCAGCGGAAGCCGTGCTGGATGAAGAGGCGGTAGCAGAGGTCTTTAGTGGTAATCTTGTATTTGAATGACTTGGAACGATCCACATAGGGACGGCCCGTTGCCGGTTGAATGAGCAACGTGCCGTCTTTTTTGCGACGTACACAGGGATTGTAGAGCGGATTGATGTCGATGGCCATCCCACGGGCATGGTTCGACAGCTTATTGCTGCCCTCAATAGGACGGTAGCAGTAGCACGACGTGTTGTTGGCCTGCATGGAGCGTTCGTCATCATCGCCATACTCCGAGATGGGGCGAATGCGCTCTATGGGGTATTTGGCCTCGTAGAGTGCTCCGAATATCTCGCGCAGGTCTGCGCTGATAGCTTTGTTACAGACGATGATGCCCTGCTGCGTCTTTCCCTGAAAGTCGACGTGCTGCACTTGCAACGTGTCCAGCACGACACCCTCCGGCTGTGCTGCCACCGCCGCTGCCAGCAGCCATCCCCATAGAATCAATAGCGTCCTCATCATTCTTACCATTGCAGTAACAGTTCTTCTGGTCGTTCTATCAGGGTGGTGGCACCATGCGCCAACAGGAACTCCCTGTCGCGGAAGCCCCACAGCACGCTGATGCAGGGCAGTCCGCTGTTGCGGGCCGTCAGCAGGTCCACGTCGCTGTCACCGACATAGACGGCACCTTCGCGGGTGACACCCAGCTGGTGCAAAGCCTCGTCAACGGTGTCGGGAGCGGGCTTCTTACGGATGCCGGCGGCCTCGTGCTCACCGATGGCCACCTCCACATCGGGGAAGAAGTGTGCGACGAGCTCCTGCGTAGCCGCCATCATCTTGTTGCTGACCACCGCCAGCCGACAACCGCGCAGCTTCAGTTCGCGGATGGTCTCCACGATGCCGTCGTAAGGTCGCGTCGTGTCCAGCGAGTGCTGCATGTAGTACTGGCGGAAGGAGGCAAAGGCCTCCTCGAACAGCGGATGCTGCGCACCCTCGGGCACCGCGCGCTCCATCAGCAGCCGTACACCGTTGCCCACAAAGCGGCGGATGTCGTCTAACGAGTGCTCAGGCATGCCGTATTGTCGCAGGGCATGGTTTACACTGTCGGCCAGGTCCTGCAGCGTGTCGAGCAGCGTTCCGTCGAGATCGAAAATAAATGTCTTATACACGCTTTTTACCATTTAGTAGAAATTAAAAATTAACTTGGTATTGTTTAGAAAGAAATCAGCAACAATTAGAAATAATTACATTCAGAAATTGAAAGAAATAATTTTTTTTCTCATTATTGGAAATAATTCTTGCTAATTCTTGCTAATTTCTTTCATAGAAAATCGTACCAACTTATTTTTTTATCATTACTTTCCCTTTCCCATTTTCATTTTCATTTCTTTACCTTTTGCTTCGTTGGATCATGGTCTTTACCTTATTATTATATTTGGTAGCCTCCAGCAGCGCCTCGATGGTGACGTGCATGCGGTACTGCCAGCGGTTATAGGGGTCGCTGGGGGTGTTGATGCGCTCCTCCTGAATGTTCTTGCGGCGCAACTCGGAATCCATCGCCAGCCAGTCCTGCAACTGCAGGATACAAAGCATGGAGCGACAGTACAGGTGGCGGGCAATGATTTCCTCAGCCAGATGGGCTGGCAGCTGTTCGGGTGCCCTACCCTCTTTCTGCAGCATCGTCACGTAGTAGCGCTGTCGTCGCTCAGGGTTCTCCTTCCACCACAGGCGCAGCGGCGCCATGTCGTGTGTCGAGATGGTACATACGCTCCTGATGGGGTTGGCCTCCAGGTGTGCAAACTCAAAGCCCTGCTGCTTGGGCATCTGCTGTATCTCCAGCGTCAGTATGCGCAGCTGGTCCAGCACAGGCTCCACGCAGTCGGGCAGCATGCCCAGGTCCTCGGCACACACCAGCATGCGGCAGTCCTTCAGCACGGCAGGCAGCCGGCGCAGCGCATTCTGTCCCCAGAAGAACGAGTGGCGCTGGTAGAAGTAGTTATTATACAGTCGCAGGAAGGCATCCTTCTCCTCTGCCGACAGCGCCTCGTAGATAGGTTCCGTCAGCACGCCGATGCGCGGATGGTACATCTCCGGCTGGCGCGGGTCTTCCACAAACAGCACATTGGCAATGAGCAGCATCAGTCCGTCGCGGATCCAGAGGCTGCTCTCGTCGCGTCGGTCGGCAAACTGAGCCGCCACCTTGCATTGCGTGTTGTAGTCTTCCTGCAGGTCATAGAGTCCGTATGCCTTGTGCACCAGGAAAGTGTCGCGGACATATTGGGCATGGATGCCGAAGAGTCGGTCTACGAGGCGGTCGTTGATGAAGGGTTTCGTAAACAGCTTTTTGCGGAACGGCAGTCCGAAATACTCTATCTCGCTCACCGTCAGCGGCAGTGCCGGCGAGAAGTGTCCCAGCACGCCATACACGGCGTCAGTGGGAATCTCCCAGATGCGGAAGAATCCCAGCACGTGGTCTATGCGCAGGGCGTCGAAGTACTGTTCCATGTGCTTCAGCCGCAGGCGGAACCATTCGGTCATCGTCGTTGCCTGTTGGCTGGCGGCAGCCTTCTGCTCTGTCGGCAGCCAGTTGTAGGTGGGGAATCCCCAGTTCTGTCCCTGCCGTGCGAAGACATCGGGCGGTGCCCCTGTCTGCGAGTCCATATTGAACAGTTCGGGGTGCTGGTATGTCTCCACGCTGTTGCGGTTGACGCCGATGGGCAGGTCGCCCTTGAGCACGACACCCTTGGAGCGGGCATAGTCGGCGGCGGCCTTCAACTGCGTATGCAGCAGGTACTGGACAAAATACACGAATGGAGACTTCTCATTTCTCATTTCTAATTTCTCATTCCTCATTTGCCACTGGGCATACGCCTTCAGCCAATGGTCGTTGTCGGCAACGAAGTCCTTGAAGTCCTTGGATGCCATCACGTCCTTGCCCTGCTCTTCAAACAACAGCTGCAGGTACTCCTCCTTCACACGGCCCACCGCCTCATAGTCGCTGTACGGCAGGGCGTTCAGCTCCTGACGTCGCCGCCGGAAGACAGTCATCTGCTCCTTCGACTTCAGCTCTCCGGCCGCCTCCAGGTCCACATAGTGGGGATGCAGGGCAAAGACGCTGACGATATTATACGGATAGGAGTCATGCCAGCGGCCGTCCGTCGTCGTGTCGTTCACGGGCAGCACCTGTATCACCTTCATTCCCGTGGCTACCGCCCAGTCCACCAGCCGTCGCAGGTCGCCGAAGTCACCGACGCCATACGAGTGCTCGCTGCGCAGCGAGAAGACAGGCACGGCCACGCCGGCAGCACGCCACGTCTCTTCGGCCAGCCTCAGGTGTCCGCCGTAGAGCACCAGCACCTGGCCGTCCTCCAGCTCGTCGTCCACCAGGCGGTTGTCACCTTCCTCCCATGCCGTCAGCTCGTGCGTCTTGACATCCACCACCACATATTTATATTCT
Organism: uncultured Prevotellaceae bacterium; assembly: GCA_946185485.1. Classification (GTDB taxonomy): domain Bacteria; phylum Bacteroidota; class Bacteroidia; order Bacteroidales; family Bacteroidaceae; genus Prevotella. The sequence goes on from CAMHJQ010000059.1 coordinate 13,513, forward strand.
ATCGGCAACAGCCAGCCCATGGCGTTCACGCTGAACATCCACTCGCCGCGGCCTATATACTCCATCAGCTGATAACGGCCGGGGCTCCACGACCCCAAGGCAGGATGGCTGCCGCATACCGCCACCGCCTGGCCGTGCTTCAGCTGCGGTGCCGACACGCGGAACACCACCGTACGCCGGAACAAGGGCAGCCTTGCCGCCTCCACCTCCTCGTCGCGCCGTCCGCCACGGGTGGTCACGCAGGCGTTGGAATAGAGGTGCAGCGGCAGTGGCCGGTCGCGCCACTGGTCGGGAAACACGTAGTCCTTCGTCGTGTCAAAGTAGTAGATACGCGGTATCACGTCCCATTCTCGGCGCAGCACCTGTCCCTCGCCATTTTCCACCTGGTAGGCATAGACGATGTGCGACAGCGGGTGCTGCCGGCTCATCAGGGCCGCCGTCTCCAGCGTCCACAGCTCACCGTCCTCGGTATGCATCAGCAGGTTCTGACGGCGCACCGTGCCGTCTGAGCTATGTAGCGCCAACGTCACATGCAGGCTTTCGCCCCATGCAGTATTATAGTGTATAGAAAATCTCAGCTTCATCTTCTTGTCATGGTTATCATGATTCCTTTTGCAAAGTTACGAATAAGTGAGCAAAAAGCCAAAGAAAAGCTTGTTTTTTCTTTGCTTTTTCGAACGAAAGTAACTTCACCGAGGGTGAGAGTTACTCACTTTCTCCCCACCATGGTCCCCATGCAGGCGCCTAGTCCGTGCCGTGCTGATGTCATATCTGGTCCGTGCAGATAGCATATCTACATGCTGTAGATAGTATATCTGCCTTATCCGGAATGACGCT
>CAMHJQ010000060.1 GCA_946185485.1 uncultured Prevotellaceae bacterium
AAGCGGGGAAAGGTCTCGACGGGTGGATGGTCGGCGATGTAGCGGTCTATCTTCTTTCGGGCCTCGTTGCGCAGCACGTCGTCGTGGCAGGACACGAGGCGTTCTTCATCGACAAAGGCGATGTGCCAGAAGGCCATGTAGCCGATGACGTAGTGCTCCACGGCTGCGGCCTTATCCTCCTCGATGCTGGGGATGCAGGACGAAAGGGGCTGGCGAGCATTTTCACAAATGCCCACCACGGCCCAAGAGAGATTTATGTATTTAAAGTTATTCTGCATAGTTGTTGCGGTTTAGAAGCGGTTCTTTTCTGCGTTACCTGCACCCTCGCCTTTGTACTTTGAGCGGGTGGTGTTGAACTTGTAGCGAAGAGTGACTACGAAACGGCGACGGTCGTAGTAATTCCCTTGATAAAGCTGTACCTGTTGATTATAGACTCTGTTCCCATCACGGCTGCGGTCAAGCAAATCCTCGCCAGCCAACTTGATACTCAGCCGGTCGTGGAAGAAGGTTTTGACTAAACTAACGTTAAGAACGGTCTGGTGATAGTCCAAATAGATGTTCTGATAATGACCTGGGCCTTGATATCTGAAATCTACTTCACCTGTCAGCGTCTTGTTGAAGGCAAAAGTATTGCTGGCTTGAACTATTAACATCGGCTTGCCAAGTGTGATATCTCCTGCTGTCGTTTGCATTGTGAGCCATTGCTTGCGCATGCCTACAGATAACTGCGGGTGCCAAATGCCAAAAGTAGGTGAAGCGGTCACATAAGGTACAATCCATTTCAGACTGTGAATATTCTTGTATGTTACAAGCGTTATGTTTGAGTTGTCAATCTGTTCCATCCAGTGCATAATTCTTCCACGTTCGTCAGAATAGCTGATTGAAAACTGCAGGAACTTCCACATTCCTTGAATGGAGATGTTGTGGATGATGGAATTGTCAAGCAATGGATTACCCCGCTGCATGCCGTAACGATTAACATAGAACACGTCGTTGCTCAACTGGCGGTAAGTGGGGCGTGTGGTCTTGGCAGAATAGGCTATCTGTGCCTGTACCTTGCCAAGACGTGTAGCAAAGGAGAGGGACGGATAGAGATTCCCATAACTGCGGCTCTGCTCTTCCACAAGGTTGCCACTTTCATAATAGTCGAACTTCACGTGTTCATAGCGAAGCCCGGCCCGCAACATACCAATCTTGGGTAACATCTTGGAATATTCCACATAGGGGCTGATGCTTTGCTCTTTCAGTGTGCTGTAACTGGAGGCGACAAAGTTCTGCGGATTCGCATAGTCATCCTGTCGGTCGGTATTGATATATTCTGCGCCAAAGTCCAGAGAACCGCCAAACAGAGGATAGGTCATCGTGAGTTTCGATGCGAACATATTGTTTCTCACCCTGTTTTCGGCATCAATCAGACGATTGTCTTGTATTTGGCAAGTCTCTTCAATCTTACTTTGCTCGTCGTAGCCACTGCGCAGATAGTCAAAGTTCCAGTCAACGTCCAGCTTTCCAATCTTGCCTAAATAATAAGCATTCATTTTATGACCTGCAATTCCCTTGGTCTGCTTGTTGGTCAAGTTTTTCCATTTGTCGTAGAATTGGCCGTTTGCCATTACATCGCTTGTCAGTACGGTCATTTCATCAGAAGTGGATGGTAATGTCGCATCGTACTTCATACCGAAACTGTGATGCTCGTTCAGCATGTAGTTGAAACCGCCTTCAATGCTATATTCACGGTTGACAATATCCGTCTGCATCTCATTCTTTTGCTGCCATAGCGTATCGCTCTGTACTTCTTGCGTGAGTGCCGACTGTTGCAGATACTTCCCTTTGCTGACCCATAGAGAGGTAAAGATGTCAAGTCCATTGTGACGATAATTCATGTCAAGCGAGGCGGACTTCTGGGCTTTGCGCCCCTGTCGCCAGCGCCCCCATGTATCGATACTGAAACCATCGCCAGCCCTACGAATAGTCTGAATCTTCACGATGGCTCCCACGGTTGCATCATACTTTGCACCAGGATTGGTGATAAGTTCTACGCTCTTGATGTCAGTGGATTTCAATTGCTCCAGTTCTTTTTTATTGCGCATCTTCCTGCCATTGATGTAAATGATTGGCGAGCCTTTGCCGAAGACTTCGTAAACTCCGTCCTTGGCTATGATGCCAGGCACGTGTTTCAGCACATCGTCGGCAGTACCTATCTGGCTGAGCGGGGTGTTTGTGACGTTTGTCACGAATCCCTCGCTGCCCATTTGGAACTGGGGGACATGACCTTTCACAACGACCTCACCCAGCATCTGTGTGTCGGGCTGCATCTGTATGTCGCCCACGTTTCCCTGTCGTGCGTCGATATACTTTGTTATATATCCTATACTCGATACTTTCAGCAGACCATCTTGCTTATCGGTATTGATGTTGAAAGTTCCGTCATCCTTCGTTACGGCTCCAGCAATGAAAGCGGAATCGGCACGGCTGACGAGCACAACGTTTGCAAATGGCATCGGCTGGGCCTGCTCGTCAATCACCCTGCCGCTGATGTCCTGTGCAGTCGAGGCTATCGCCACGAGGCACATCATTGAAAATAGAATCAGTCTTTTCATATCTTTTACGAGTTTTTGTCCGCAAAATAAATGAAACAGCCAAATAAACCTACTACCCAAATGGGTAATTCTGCATCACGGGGATGAAAAATTACCCATTTGGGTAACAAAATATGTTAAAATCGTGGGGACGACGGCTTAGACGAGGCCGTAACTGGTGGCGAGGGCGAGGGCTTCGGTGATGTTCTGCACGTCGAGCTTCTCGAAAATTTGGCGGCGGTAGAACTTCACGGTGTCGAACGAGCGGAGCATCTGTCCGGCTATCTCCTTCATGGTGTAGCCCTGGGCCGAGAGCGTCAGAATCTGTTTTTCCTCGGGCTTCAGGGTGATGGTCTCGCGGTTCTTCCAGCGGTGGGCCTCCAAAGAGTACTCGCGCTTCTCGCCCGTATGGAATTGGAAGAACTCGATGTGTCCGGCCTCCTTGTGGGGCGAGAGCGAGACGGTGCAGAGGGCGAGCCAGACGCGGCCTTCGGTGGTCATGGCAAGGGGCGTAATCTTGTGGTTGACGAGCAGCAGACGGTCGCCGTGGGTGATGTGGAAGTCGTAGGACATCATGCACTGGCGGCGGTTCTCCACGGGCTCGTCGTAGAAGGCGCGGAAGCCGGAACGATTCAGTTCGGTCAGCATCGGCACCTCGTCCTCGGGCACATGGCTCAGGTAGAAACCATAGCCCATCTGGCGTACCTCGTCGGCAGTGTGTCCGCAGAGGAAGAGCGGATTGTCCGACACGTAGAGGAAGTTCTTGCGGTAGTAGTCGATGATGTAGATGCTCTGGTAGGTGGTCTGCGCGAAAGCCTGTGCAGCCTCCACATAGGGCTGCACCCGCTGGTAGTCGGCATCAGTGATGCCCTCCACACGGTTCTCGTACATAAAGAAATCATCTATCTGTGCCATACTGGATAGAGAAAAAGTTTTGTATGTTTCATCATTACTCTAAAATGTGATTATCAAAATACAAATCAAAGGTGTCTGGGTCGTCTGCCATCCATTGCACTACCTTTCCGTCGGGAGCAATAAGCACATAGGTTGGATATGACTGAACTCCATAGAGTTCTGCCACATCGTTCGTCCCCTCTCCATTCAAAACGTGTAACCAAGGCAACTCATGGCGCTTCACTGCAGCATTCCAATTTTCTTTAGTGTCATGACAGGCTATGCCTACAACTTTCACTTTGTCACGGTGCTGTTCACGATATTCTTTCAGATGTGGGAAGGACCTGATACACGCTCCACACCATGACCCCCAGAAGTCGAGCATAACATATTTACCTCGCAGCGACGATAAAGTCAGCATGTTGCCGTTGATATCCTCCAGTGTGAAATCTGCAGCCTCCTCCCCGATTTTGATGGCCTTGGCTGTTATCGAGGTAAAAGCATCTCCTTCGGCCTTTGCAGCAACAAAGAAATCATAGAGTCGTTTCATGACACCTTGCCTTACCCGTTCAGTTAGTACAGGCAGGCATTTATTATAATTTATCATACCCGAAAGGTATCTCATCAAATATATGGAGCCGTCACTATCGGGATGGCTTAACACGTATTCCACAATGACACGATGTTTAGTGGGTTCGTCAGTGATTCCCTTAACAACTGACTCCGCTTCTTGGAGTTGGAGAAATGTTTTGGAAGTCTTGCTGATGGTTATGGTATCAATGGGCTGATAACCATAATACACAACGAAAGTTGTATCCGCTTGTTGTGCAGATACGGTCAGCGTTACAACTGCTGACAACAAGGTAAGGATGATTCTTTTCATATCGTTATCTGTTTCTAATGACTCTGAATGTAAATGTCTGACAGCCCATCAGTCCTGTGCCGTCGATAGCCTCCACGATGCCAATAAACTCGGTGTTGACATCTGAAGCGTTAAAGGATATTTCCGTTTCTCCCTTCTCATTGGTCAGCACAGCAGGCTGCCATTGCAACAGGTTACGGGGATCAGGCATTGGGGAGGTAAGTTCAACAGGGTCTGGCTCGTAGAACTCACGCTGGGGATAATAACCCTGAGCCTTCCACATTCCATACATCCGCAGCAGTTCTTCCTCAGTGTATTGTGGCCCGGAATACTTGACACTTGAGATGTCTGTCACTATCCAACTGCCATCACTCCCAACAGGCTCATACTTAATCAGTTCGTAGTTCTCACCTCGTTTGGGCATAAGTCGCTTGCCTGAATAGGTGGTTACTGGGCATCCATCGGGATGATGGGAATAGCCTTTATAGTTGTTCAGGTAATGTGATGCCTGACCAGCTTTACACTCACAAACCCACTCACCACTTGCCATTGTAGCCAGACTGTCAAGATAACCCGTCACTTTGTCGCGATAGGGTGAACGTCGTTTGGCCGTAACATAGATATCTTTCAGAACTACCGTTCCAAAACCATTGGTAATAGCCCGTTCTCCGTTGGCTGTCTCATAGATATAGTTCTGCGGTAGGTTTCTTGGTCTGCCTTGCTGATAGAAATTAATGCTGTCGAACGGATTGATAATTGTCAGTTTTGCCTTGTACTTTTCGCTCAGCAGTGGCTTCAGGTAGATATTTCCGCGCATAGTCATCATCTGGTCTGGCGTAATTTCAAAGCATCCAATGGAATCCGTCAAGATGAAGCAGGAATCACTCCGGAGCGAAAACGCACTGATTAGTTGCATTTTGTTGGTGAGTTTGTTGCTGGTTGTTTCTTTACCATACAACCCGTCCGTCAAAACTTGTCGTCCTTTTATCGGCTTCTCATTCCAGACATAGGAACGCCAGCCTTGCGTCATCAGTAACAGGTCAAGTGCCTGTAAACGGTCTTCGTTCCGTTCGTCAAAATAGTAAGTAGGGTTGAAGATGTTACCCCGAATTTCTTCGGACAAATGACAATGGGATAGGATATTCTCATGCCCAGGCAGATAGAGATAGGCTTTGTCGAAGATACTTACGGCCAGTTCTGCTTTGAGAGGCAGACCAGAAGAATCAGTGACTTTCAGACATACTTTTCCCTCGTCGCGTCTTTTGTATTGCTGACGGTCTGTTGAAACGGTGATGTTCAGCTGTTGCGTAGGGTTGACATATACCAATCGTTCTGCAACAGGATAGTCGTTTTCGTCAGATAACGTAATTTCAGTAATCCCTTGTAATGGAAACCTATCTATTGGCAGTCTGACTATTTGCTGACCTTTTACTATTCCCCTGGCACTACAGCAAGGAACACCTCTTTGTTTCGCAAATACCGTGAAAGGATGTGGGAGACTATCGGATGAGGATACAAGCATTGTGACGCTGGTATTATTGTTGCGTAATACGCGAAGTACCATACCTGTCCGTTCTATTGCTGGAAGTGAGTATGTCCTGCCATCAGTTAGTACCACCTTATAATCCTTACCCTGTCGTGGTGTTAAGGCAAACTTACCCATTCCATCATGCACACTTATGAATGATGCAATTTCTTTCCCATCCTCCAAGACCTTGCCTGTGACATCATCAGGAAACCCTTTTCCGTATGTTGCCTTGAAAGCCATCACGCAGTTGATACCATCTACCAAATGCCCACCTTCTGGGAAAAGGTCAAAACGATGTTTTGCCGTCAGCCGTTGTATTGAATCGCTTTTGACCGTTTCTGCCGAAATGGAATCCATTTGTGTCACACGCTCTACCACTCGGATCCGTCGTGGATGAGTATTTGTAGTACTGTCAACCGTAAAGGAAGAACGCGTATAACCCTCCATATAATATTCCCCCTGCTGCCAATTCTCTCCGATATAAATATGTCCGTCGCCTCGTCCTGCCATAAGGGGATATTTCTCACTCCATATTACCTCACCTTTTTCGTTTCGCACTTGCAGATAGAGCGTTTGACTTTTATCTGATAAGGCCAAAGTCTGCTTATCCATCAGATATGCCTTGAACCACAAATCTTCTCCTGTCTCGCATATCTCTTTAGATGGCAGCAGATACACTATATCACGATTCCCATTAGCAAAGACATTGCAGTCCTTTAAGCTGTCGGTTTGAGCCATTTCGGATGTCGCTGCTGACAGCATCGCCAGCAGGAGCAGAAATCGTCTGTAGTGTCTCATCGTGTTCATATTCATTTCGTTTTATTGCCATTCCGAGCCACAAAGTTACAGAAAGTCCCACGAAAAAGCCCCCGACAAAACCGAAAATCGGATGCCGGGGGTGAAACTCTGAAACTAGTTTCAGTGAATTTTTGTAAAAATACTATTTTTGTGCTCCGAAAGAGATGTTTTTGCGAATTTTGGAAAGCATCTGCGGGGTGATGCAGAGGAACGAGGCGAGGTCTTGCAAGGCAAGATGCTCAACAATACCGGGACAACGCTGCAGCAGCAACTCATAGCGTTCGCGGGCTGTGGCGCGGTGGAGGTCGATGTAGCACTGATTGCGCTGCCTTAGCACATGCTCGGCACAGATACTGCGCAACTCCATCTTTTCAGCGTCTTGACGGAAAAAGTCCATCAGCTGCTCGCCGCTCACACGGAGCAAGCGGCTGGGCATCATCGCCTTGATCGTAGTCTGCGATGGACGACCGTCGAGGCAGGCGGGATAGTCGCCAGCAAACTCGCCCTCGAACGAGAACCATGTGATATGCTCCCTATCATCACTGATGCCATACGTTACATACTTGAAGCACCCTTCGGTGACGAAGCCGAACCACCGTGCGGGGTCGCCCTCACGCTCCAGTTGATCGCCCTTACGGTAAGTCACCTCCTTGCCCTCGCGCTCGCAAAACTCGCGCAGCGCCTTGATGTCAATACTGTTTTTCCCGAATTTCTGTTCCATCGTCAGTGGTTGTTTGGCTGCAAAGTTACTAAATTTCCCACAAAAGCGTTCATAGCGAGACAAAAAATACTATCGGGGGTGAAAGTCTGAACAAATGTTCAGGGGTTTTGTAACATTTCGGGGGGTACGACTGAAAAATTCACATCATTCCGTCGGATTCCATCGGGGCAATCTGATATAAGGGCAGTGCCAGATTGATACTAACATCTGCCCTAACGAGAGAGAGTTTATAATCTGTTCTTTTCTGCATTACCAGCACCTGTGCCTTTGTACTTACTGCGTGTGGTATTGAAGTTGTAGGTCACTTGCAGTCTGATGCCGCGTGTCATGCTGTGGTTGTTGCAGTCCTTACTGATCTCTACGCTGTGAGTGCGCATCTTCCATCGCTCCATACCGGTGTTGAAGATGTCGTTGATAGTGAGATTGAAGGCCAGTGCGCCACCAAAGAAACTCTTGTAGGCCTGTGCATTGATGTACCAAAAGGCATCCACTTCCTGCGACATATTATCGTGTGCGCGAGAATATTTTCCGCGAAGCGCCAACCAGCAAGACTTGTTGATGACAAACTTGTTGTTCAGGTCGAAGTAAAAAGCGGGACGGCGCAGATTGCTCACGTAGCCATATCGCTTGGCATCGAAGAACTGTTGATAATAGTCCATTTCCAATTGCGGTTGATACCAGCCAAATTTAGGTTGGAGCACAAGTGAGGCACTTACTTCCTGTTTATGGTCGATGTTGATCCAATGGGCGTAGGCTACTTCCTGCTCATTATAAATGTCATTCTTCCACAGCATATAGTCCTTGGTGTAGGTATAACCGAGGCTGAAGTTCAGCCATTTCCAGTTGAGCATGGCCTCCAGCATGTGGTTGATGGCAGGCTGTAGGTCAGGACTACCGCCCTCGTAGGCATAACGGTTATCGTACTGCTGATAACTGCGGAGCTGACCGTAGGCCGGGCGGCGTGTCTTCTTGGCATACGCAAACTGCATCCCCCACTTCCCCTTATTCCACGATGCCGAGAGATTGGGGAAAAATCCGCTATAACGTCGGCTGACATCACCATCCTTAACGCCGTATGAGTAGTAATCGGAATGAACGTATTCAAAACGTGCGCCAGCCTCTAATGACCAATGTCCCAAGTGCAGACCGTAGGAAGCAAAGCCTGCATAGTTGCTCTCCTGTATCTCGTTGTCGGATTCTGCGATATAGCCTTCAGGATTGTGGTTGTCGGCATCTACATGAGAGTGCGTCAGCTCCGTACCAAAGGAGACTTCGCCTTTAGGCAGTTTGTAGGCAACTGTCAGTTTGCCGGCATAGAGGCGGCTGTCCTGCGTGGATGATGTGTTCACCGTGCGGTCTTCAAATTCTTGGCTCTGCTCGTTGATGTGCTGTCCGCGCTTGACGGTTGTGTGTACAAACGAGCCGTCGGCATTGATGTCCCATTGGCCAATCTTTCCTATATAATAGGCATTGGCATTGTGAGAAGTCACGTCAAATTTGTGATTAGCCGTCTGAGAAACAAGTCCTTGCAGGACGTCGTTGTGGTGAACGGTATAGTCAGATTGAAACGTGTTGTTGTATTTCAATGTTGTCTGATAGCGGTAGGAGGCACCGATAGAATGATTGGCATCGAAGTCATAGCTGAGTTTGAAGTCGGGAATGAAGGATTGGGTGCGGTCGGTGAAGAGACCGTGCTGCATGGTCTTCGTGTCGTGGTCGGCCATGTGGAGGATGCTGCCGAAATTGTTGTCCTCGCCAGTGTAGTTGTTCACGAAATAGGGATAGAAGTTCATCTCCAGTCCGCTCTTCCGATAGGTCATCGACACGCCTGCTGCATTGCCAAACTCATGGAAGTAAGTGCCTCTTGCCATGCTATAGAGACTGAACCCGTCGCCACGCCGCTTAATGGTGTTGATGCGGATGACGGCACCGAGTTCGGCGTTATAGCGTGCACCAGGCATTATTATGACCTCCACAGATTTGATGTCTTTTGAGGTCAACTGCTCCAGTTCGCCCTTGTTGCGCATCTTCTTGCCGTTGATGTATATCTCTGGCTTACCCTTGCCGAACACATCTACGGAACCATTGGCGGTAACATTGACACGTGGTAGCTGTGACAGCACGTCAAGGGCAGAGCCTGCATCGGCCAGTAACGTGCCCTGCACGTCAATCTCCATGCCGCCGGAAATCATTTTCATTGTAGGCTTATAACCCTTCACCGTCACGTTCTTCAGCGTATAAGTGTCAGGCTTTATCCTGATTACTCCGATTTCTATTGTCTCGCATTGCTTGTAAATCGTCTTGTAGCCCACGTATGAGATACGGGCAAGAACGGGACGCTGTTCGCATGGAATAACAAAGAAACCGCTCTCGTTCGACACGCCGCCGGTAATCAGCGTGGAGTCCTGAGGTGAGAGCAGGGCGATGTTGGCGTAGGCTACGGGCTGGCCTTGCTCGTCGATGACGGTGCCCTTGTAGCGGAGGGCCGTCTTCTGCGGACACTCGACGATGATTTCCTGTTGGCTGGGATTTGCAATACCCGGCTCAACGGTCATGCGGATGGGATAGAAGCCTATCATCTGACGGATGGCATCGGGCACGGTCTTGCGGTGTACCGAAGTGGTGATGCGGAAGTCCTCCAGTTCGTTGTAGAGGAAACTGATGGTGTATTCATCGGTCTGCTCGTTCAGTTGGCGCAGGGCCTCGCTAAGCGACACGTTGTTATAATCGCGTGTAATCTTTTGGGCCTGCACTCCGGCAAAGACAAAGCAGCAGACAAGCATTGATATGATTATCTTCATGGCTTATTCTACTACTATCTTGTCCGACTTCAGTTCTACGGTGATGCTCTCGAAGAGGTTGAGACGATGCAGCACGACGTCGAGCGTCTCATCCTGTTTCCACACGAAATAGAAACGGAACTGGCGGGCATCTTCGTTCTGGAATTCCACCTCCTTGTTATAATAGGCAGCTATCTGTGGCATCATCTTATCCAATGAAACATTGTCGAAAACAATGGGTATTGTTGTGGTTGTCGTGTCCGTCTTGACAGTATCTGTCGGCGATACCGATGTAGGCTTGGCAGATATGGTTTGCTCTGCCTGTATAGTCTGCGGTTTGGGATTGCTAACCATACGCACGATGTGGATGGCTGCAAAAGCCACTCCTACCGTAAAGAGGATGCCGATAATGCTTGCTGCAACCTTGTAAGGGAGTATGCCCATTAGTTTCTTAATAGTGGCTGTATGTGGTTCGTCTTTTTCAAGGGCTTCTAATTCATCAGCGTGTTCCGCAGCGAATTTCTCCCACTCCTCGTCAACGGGGACGGATTCCTTTTCGACTTCACGCTTCACAAAGGCTTGCTTTGTCAGCGCTAGCAGTTCCTGGTTCTCTGCTACTAACTGATCCAATTTGTCTTGCTGTTCCATAACGTTTATCGTTTTGCTGTTTGTTGCTGAAAATACTCTTTGATTCGCTGTAGCGACTGTGACAGATGGTTGTAAACTGTTACTTTGCTCACGCCTGTGGCCTGTGCCACTTCCTCATAACTCATCTCGCTGAGGAACCGCAGTTGAAATATCTGCTGACTGAGCGGTGGCAGTTCCGACTCGATGAATTGCATCAGCCGCTCCAGACGGTCATCATCATTCATCGAAACGATCTGGCACTGCATCGACTCCTGCAAGAAGAGCTTTTCCACCCGTTCCTGCATCGACTTGCGGTTGAGCACGTCGCGACAGCGGTTGCGCACGGCAGTCATCAGGTAGCCTTCCGTCTGGTTCTGTTGGGGTTGATACTTCTCCCGTAACAGTCGGGCGAAGATGTCGCTTACCACGTCCTTGCTTTCGTCGGCATCATAGAGCATCGTCCTTGCCAGACGGTACATCTTGGCATAATGCTGACGGTATATGTCTTCAAATTCTTTTTTCGTCATAATTATCATTCATACACAACAAGGACGATTCAGCGAACCGAAAAACTAAGCAAAACGATAACTTTTTTCAAATTTCCTTCATTTTTCTACAGTCTTTTGTCATTTCGTGTCACGAAATTACGGAAAGTCCCACGAAAAAGCCCCCGACATGACCGAAAAAGTGTCTGCCGAGGTGAAAGTCTGAACAAATGTTCAGGGGTTTTGTGAATATTTGGAATTATTTCTCCGAAAACGTGACGGCCTTGCGGATGCGTGACAACTGTTGGGGAGTGACGCAGAGGAACGAGGCGATGGCATTCAGGGGGAGATGGCGGGCGATGCCCGGGCAGCGGCGGAGCAGCAACTCGTAGCGTTCGAGGGGCGTGGCGCGGTGGAGGTCGGTGTAGCGGGCACGGGCCTGACTGAGCAGGTGCTCGGCAACGAGGCAGCGCAGATCCATCGACTTCTTATCCTGACTGAACCGCTTCACCAGCTGTTCGCCGCTCACACGTTCGTAGTCGCAGGGACAGATACTTGGGTATGACGGCTGCTATACCCCAGTATCTGTCCCCACGGCTATTTATGACAGTGCCATTTTCACCCTTCTTACAGGCTTAACAATGCTGGCAATCTACCATGCCGGACTTTACAATCGTGGAGTCATCGAGGATAACACCATCGCAAGCCAGAAGGAAATCATAGAAAGGGACAAGAATACGATTGATTTTATGCACGGGAACATTGGCTTCCTTGAAGATTATATCAAGGAACTAAAAGAGAGAAATCTGGAAGTGAAGAGCGCGAAGACCAGGAAATAATCTTCCAACCATTCACAATGGTCAGTATTCAAGGAGTTGACAGTTGAGAACCCTAAGCGTTTTCAACTGTCAACCGCTTTTTTCTTGTCAACCTGCGTCAACGGTTAGCCCCAGTCATTGACATTCCACACCTCAATATCATAGTTGGTTGAATAGCCCTGCGTCTGAAAGTTTACCTCCAGTTCCCCACGGATAATCCTCTTTGCCTCGGCTCTCAACAGCCTATCTGACTTCTTGGCGATATAATTTGGTTCAAAAATCTCGTCAAGGTCAATGTCGAAGTTCCTGACGATGACATTGACGGCAGACCGCTTGCTGGTGAAGATGCCCTTGCATTCTCGGCTGCTGAAGGAATGCCAAGCATCGGTCGAATATACTACATATACCTGTCTCATATTGTATTCTTGTAAGGGAGATAGGCAGAATGTTGACCGCCTACCTCCGATAATTGATTACTGTCCTATAGCCGCCGTGATGAAGTCAACCTGTCCGGCAAACACCTCGTCAATGTCAATTTCATGCTCATTGCCTCGGTCATTTTTCTCGTCACCGATAAGGGTAATGTCACCGTCCTCGTCCACTTTGGCTGCAAGGATTACGACATCGCAAGGCTCCTCATAGTCGTAGGCTGCAACGATGGGGCATTCTCCTTCAAAGTGCCATTCAAAGCAGTCCTCTTCATGCTTACCATACCTGTGCAGTTTCTCAACGAGTTCCTGCTGCTCACGACGTTTCACCTCCTGTACGCTGTCATAGATGGAAAAGTCTTTGAGTCTTGCATCCCGTTCAGCGTGGATTTCCTCTCCATCAGTGGCACAGATGCCATACTCATGGAACTTCACGGGAACGAAGTCAACGGGTGCTGCCATCCATGAAATGCTGTTGAGGGAATAGCCGTGCTCTGACAGGAACTGCTCTATGTCATCATTCTCAATCAGGCGGTCTGAAACGGTCAAGACCTCGATGCGCACATCTGTGCTGTTCATCACGATAATTTTCATATTCTACTTGTTTTATTGAGTTTTACGTTATTTGTTGGTTGGGGAAAATCCCCCGAAGGGGATTAGAAAGGCAGGTCGTCCTTTTTCTCCTTCGGGGTGTCCGTGGGTGCATCGGGAACATTGCTGTCCGTTGCGGCATTGGCGGCTGCATTGGTTCCGTCCTGTTTCTTGCCGATATTGAGGAAGTCGATGGTCTTGGCGTGTACTCTCAGTTGTGCGTGAGGTGTGCCGTCCTTACCCTCCCACTGGTCAATCTTTGAAATGCCTTGGATGGTCAGGATGCGTCCCTTGATGAAAAACTCTGCCAGTTTCAGATGTGCGGGGTCGCTGCTCTGAACACGAACCCATTGCGTAACTTCCTCGCCCTTGGAATAGTCGTTCACTGCCATATCCATTGAAAGGAACTGGCCATTAACACCGTCAATCAACTTTGCTTTCTTGGCTACTCTGCCTGTAAAATTTGAATAAATCATAACTCTAAATGTTTTTGAGGTTTAACTTTTTCCCTTTGGTTTGGAGCTATTTGCTCCTTGCCGTCGGGCTTTTTTTTTACGATGCCTCAAAAGGTTGATGGTTACGATAGGCAGTCGGAAGGTGCGGT
>CAMHJQ010000061.1 GCA_946185485.1 uncultured Prevotellaceae bacterium
AACAATGCCCGTCCTCGAAATAGAGTGACGGGTCGATGCCACCCTGCTCCAGCCATACGGGGTCAGACCACTCGCCTCGGGGATTATCCGTATAGACGAGGAAGTTGCCACCGTTGGTGGTATTGGTGGTAATCATGTAGAACGTGCCGTCGTTGTAGCGGATGGTGGGGGCATAGATGCCGCCCCACGAGAGTGTCCCTTTCAAATCCACCTGACTCTTGCGCGTCAGACAGTGCCCTATCTGTTCCCAGTTTACAAGGTCGCGGCTGTACCACAGGGGAACGCCGGGGAAATAGTCGAAGGAGCTGTTTACCAGATAATAGTCACTACCGACACGGCAGATGCTCGGGTCGGGATAAAAGCCCGGAATGACAGGGTTGCGGTAACGGTCGGTGGCCATGAGCGTTGTGGTCAGTGCTACCGCGAGCATTAATAAAGAGATTCGTTTTTTCATTTGTTACTTTTTTATCTGTTCTTACTTATTTTTTTTGATTTACTTGTACTATTGATGTTTTATAAATTCCAATTCCTGAGTCCCTGCTCGCAGCAAACCGTTACGATTATTTATCGGTGTATATCCATCAGGAGCGATAAAGTGAACCATCATACCCTTGGGCACGGTGACAGTGGTGCGATAGATGGTGCCGTCGTTCTTGAAACTGTAGGACAGGGGGCCTGCGACCGTCGGGATGGTGATGGCGGCTTCAGTAATGGGACTGACAGTAGGATGAATCACGACTTCCTTCCAGCCGGGCGCGGTGGGACGGATGCCGAGAATCTGTTCGCAGATGTCGGTCAGCATACCGCCGCTCCAGGCATGGTTGGTCGAGCCACCACCGTAACCACCCTCCTGCCAGCCCTCGTAGAGCGTGGTGTGCTGTGGGTCGGCTATCATCGGCCCGAAGCGCCGCTTGAAGCGTTCCAAGGCGTAGTCGGCATGTCCCATCCGCATCAGGGCCTCATAAACGTATTTCTCCATATAGGGACTGGCATACTCCTGTGTTTTGATGACCTCGAAGATACGGTCATACTTCGTGCTGTCGGCCAGTCCGCTCACCACCGCCATTGCCTGCACACGGTCATCGGTGGCTCCGTGATACGACGGGTGGCGGTAGGCATAGCCGTTCCAGCAGCGGTTGAAGGCTTTTTTAATGGACTGCATCTGCCGTTCGTAGTCGGCGATGTCGGCATTGTGTCCCGTTAGCCCTGCCACGTTGATGGCCGACTGTAGGGCGAGATAGTGCCATGCAGCCAGTACCAGGCGCATATCCACGTCGGTGCCCCAGTCGCCCCAGGGCCAGCCGCCCTGCCGTTCGCAGGTCAGTCCGTCATCGTCAAGAGTCCACAGGGCCAGATAGCGGCGCATGGCAGGATAGGCATACGCCATCGTCTCCTTGTCGCCCGTGTGCATATAGTAATACCAGAAGCCGTAGGTGCTGATGGCCGTCAGCGACTGCGCCGGCAGTTCTTTGTCCCAGTTCTCGGCAGGGATGGGCGAGAACAGCGTACCGTCCTCCTTCTGCCAGTCCACCAGTTCGCGGATGGCCTTGCGCATCAGCAGGTTGGCAAGTGGCGCCAACTGATAGAAGCTCTGCCCCATCAGAATGGTGACATCGCCCCACCACTGCGCCCGCTCGCGGTCGGGACAGTCGAAGTAGTTGTCGCGCATGTTCACGTAGAGCGTGCGTATGGCCTTCTGCCAGAAGCGGTTGATGGTGGTGTCGTTGCAGGTGAACGATCCCTCGAAATCGCAGTCGTAGCCCGTCTCGCGGTAGCCGATGCCGTGGACGGTCAGCCGTGCCGTCTTGGGATAGATGATGCGAAGCACGTCACCATTCATCCAGCCTAATGACTCATACTGCTGCCGTCCCCGTCGGGTGACGTATTCAGCCCGCACGCACTCGGCACTGCCGCCCCATACGTGGTCGGTCTCTAATCGGATGCAGGTGCCGTCGCTTTCGTCGGTCACGTCGATCCAGGGTGTCATCTGCATGTTGTAGGGCAGACGGACACTGAGCACCCTGTTTCCTTGCTCGTCCTCAGTAGTAACATAGTTGGAGGTGATCTTCATGCCGTAGTCTTTCCACTGAGGGATAGGCCGTTCCACCAACTTACCCCAGACTCCCTCGCCCCATGCGTCGATTTCTATCGAGGGTTTGTAAGTCCCCCCTTGGGGGGAATTGAGGGGGGCTTCATACCGTATATTCGACTCCGCCAGACGGAAGTTTGTGTATGGCTCGCCACATGTCTGGTAGGCTTGCAGTCTTTGGCTCTGCCACGAAGCATCAGTCACCAGTCTGATAGCCGGTGCATCGACGATGACACCTGCCAGTCCGCTGCTGACATGAGAGAAACCCGGTTTGCCGAAGTAGCACAGCAGCAGGCGCACATCGTTCCGGCCTTTCCGAAGATAGGGTGCCAAATCTACTACGTCGTAGTAGGTGTCCGTATGGTTCGGCCCGCGCTTCAGACCGCCCTCAAACACGGCCAACTGGCCGTTTACCCACAGCCAGTACTTTGAGTCGGCGGCAATCCGTGCCTCCGCCGTCTTGGGTTTCTTCTTCAGCGTAAAGTCCTTGCGGAACTCCATCCATGTGTTCTGTTGGTTCCGTAACAAGTCATCCGCCGTAATCCAGTGGGCCGTCTGTGCTGATGCCATCTGTGTGAAAACTGCAAAAAGCAGAGTTAATAGGGCCTGTCTCATATTATAGGGTTATATTTTTGGTTGCTTATGCGCTGCAGAGATAGCAAAATTACCGCATTCTGGCATATTAATGTATTAAATTCTCTTCATTTGTACCAAAGATGTATAACCTTACTTGATTACAATCTTTCTTCCATTCTGAATGTAGATACCTTTCACGGGGACGCTGACATGCTGGCCACTGACGGTGTATATTGTATCATCCTGCTTGGCGGGTGTAGCTTTAATACTGTTGATGACTGTCTGGGCTCCCTCGCAGAGTTGCCAAGTGTCTAACAGTATATCACCATTTAGAATGATGTAGATTGTATGCACACCGTTCATTAAGCCAGAGCATTCTACAGTTTTCTCATGCCAGTTGTTATCAGTATTGCTGATGGTCGCGATGTCTGCTCCGTTTCTGTCATCAAGGCGCAGGGTGACACTACCAGTACCCTTCACTAAGCACTTCAGCGTGTTTGCCGTACCATTGAACTCAACGTTACGAACCTCAATGATGCCCTCTGTGGGAACAGGAGCCGTCAGGTTGGGTGTACCAACCTTTGCCACCATGTGTCCCTCCCCGTCTGCCTGCTCATGGACAATACCAAGGGTAGCGGCGGCAGTAGAGGCATACTGGGCGGTATAGGGGTCGAGGGTCTTGATGGCACTCACACCCTTGAAGGTCGGAGTACACTCCTTGATGACCACGTTCGTCTCGTCCACCTCTATCTCGTCGACATAGATGCTGCGGAAACCACCGTTGGTACCGATAGATGCCTCCAGGTTGTTTGCCTGATAGAACAGGTACCACTTGCCCTGATACTTATGCAGGTGGGTGTGGTTGTTGCCGTAGTTCATACCGTTCTCGCCAGTGTTCTTGAAGTAGTTGGCACCATAGGTCCAGGAAGTAGCATCGAGCGGGGTCTTGCTGGTGAAGTAAAGCATGCAACAGGCAGTCGGCTTCGTGCCGCCGTAGGTCCAAGTCACCGTCTTTGGATCTGTCCAGTCATTGTTATAGGTATATACGTACGTACCATTAATGTAATTCAGTTCATTCGCCTCGAAATGGTAAGGTGTAGGTGGTAGCACAGGACCGGCAGCGATGGAGTGAAGGTCGGCTCCCAGTTTGACAATCTTGCCTGTACCGTTGCCATAGGCGAGCCATGCGTCGCCATTGTCATCAACGACAGCACCCGGGTCGAAGCCATCGGTCAGGTTGGCAGTGAGCGGTGATGTCCAAGGACCTAAGGGCGACTTTGCCTGGATAACGCCGGAACCGGTGCCGCTGTTGGAGAAATAGAGTGAGAAGAGCGTCGAGCCGTCGCTTTGCTTCTTACTGATGATGGTGGGAGCCCACGATGCCATGATCCACGGGGCTACGCTCTCTACGTCAATCAGTCCGTGGTAGGTCCAGTTCACCATGTCATCGGTAGAGATGACAACGAGTGATTTGATTGCCTCGTAGGTGTTCGATGCTGTTCCTGCCTCATACTGCTGATGGTCGTTGGTGCCATAGACATAGAGGCGACCATTATACTCGATGGCGGTAGGATCGGCGATATAGTGGAAGTCGAGCAGCGGATTTGCCATACCCTTTCCTAACTTAGGTGAGCCAACAGGCATTGTACCTACAATACCTGTAGAGTCCTTGGCACGGATGATGATGCTGGTGAAGTAGAGGGTAGTTTCCCCACTCGGTCCGTCCCAGCCAATGTTGATGGCTATCTTGACAAGTGTCTTGTTGGCGTCGAAGTTCACAGTGTGACTCGTAGCACCGTTGGTAATCTTCGTCTCTGTGGTAGAGCCGTCACTGTAGGTGGCAATAATATTGATGTTGTCGTAGTTCACTGCCTGGGCAAAGGTAAACTCCACCTTGTCATATACATTGGTACTCAGGTCGTGGATGTCCCAGTAATTGGTGGCATACTGGTTAGTCGTGAAACTATTTTTATCAACATCCTTTGTGCCACCGCCACCACCCCAATCCAGAATGATGTCCTTCACATACAGACCAATGTCGTCAGTGGCAGCGAAAGTGCTTGATGTCATTGCCGTCAGCAACACTAATACATGTAGAATTCTTTTCATATTCGTTACGTTTTTAATTATTGTTATTGCTCCGTTTGTTGTATCTTGGTTGCAAAGATAGTGATTTTTCCGCATACGGACATCTTCATTTGTAACGTAAGGCTATTCATTTGTAACAACCTCTATTATTGTGCTGTTATAGTCAGTGAACCCGCTTTCAAGCCATTGGCTGTCGTCGTCAGTTGGAGCGAGCCTGCCGACTTGCTGCTTTGGACGATGACCTGTGCCAGACCGTTGAAGGCAGGGATGCTGAACTCCTTGCCGTCCTTATCCTTCGGGTGGTCGGCACCCAAGTAGGAGGGGTCACCATTACCTGCACCGAGGATACGTCCCTCACCCTCCAGACGGAAGGTCAGCATGGGACAAGCATCAGGGACGACACGTCCTTTCTGATCCTGCACCTTCACGGTAACCACTGCCACATCACGTCCGTCAGCAGTGATTGTCTGGCGCTCGCTCTTCATCACGAGCATCGAGGCAGGCTTAGTAGTCTCTATCGTCTCTGTGAGGACACGCTTGCCGTTCTTATAGCCTATGGCAACCACCTTGCCCGGCTGGTAGACCGCCTTCCATTTCAGGTGTCCGTTCTTGGGCATCTTCTGGCATCCCAGTTTCTTACCATTGACGGTCAGTTCCACCTCGTCGCAGTTGCTGTATGCCCACATCTCTATCTCCTCGCCCTCATGACCTTGCAGGTTCCAGTGGGGAAAGACATGCAGGGTAGGCTCGTCCGTCCACCATGCTTTCAGATACCACGCCTCATCCTTCCAGAAGCCACAGTAGTCGAGGATGCCAAACTCAGAGTCGTGGGCAGGATATTCCAACGGGTAAGGCTCGCCACGATAGTCGAAACCTGTCCAGTAGAACAGACCTGCTGCCCATGGACGGTTCGCATAGAACTGCCAGCCACGCTCTATGACATTCTCCACACCAGGCTTCGTGCCACGGTTGATGCTTGGCATGTGACAGGAATCGGGATCATTGAAATAGATGCCACGTGTACCACAGCCTGTCGTCTCCTCCGTACCTACTATCTTCCAAGTAGGATTGTTCTTCTTACGATTGTCCACATCATTCTGTACAATATAGTTGAAGCCCACCACATCGAGTCCTTTAATCATCTCACCGCCGCCAGCATTTGCCATCGTCGAGGGACGGGTGGGGTCGAGCAGACGGGTGTACTCACGCATTGCCTCAGCAACACGACGACCCTCCACGGCATTCTCCATACCCCACTCCTCGTTGCCGTCACTCCAGAGGATGACGCTGGGGTGGTTGCGGTCACGGTGTATCATATTCTCCAACAGGCGCAGGTGCTCGCTGTTGATGCCCGACAGGCGGTTCTCGTCAATCACCAGGATGCCCTCACGGTCGCAGATGTCGAGCAGCACAGGTGTCATGGGGTTGTGTGACGAGCGGTAAGCGTTGCAACCCAACTTCTTCAGTTCCTTGATACGCCACTCCAACAATGCCTCAGGGATTGCCGAGCCTACACCTGCATGATCCTGGTGCATATTCACACCCTTGAGTTTCAGTGACTTGCCATTCAACAGGAAACCACGGTCGGCAGTAAAAGCGATATCACGGATGCCCGTAGTGGTCTCGTAGATATCGGTCACCTTACCATTCACCTTCACAGTGGTCTCCACCTTATATAAATAAGGGTCGGTGGTGCTCCAGAGATGGGGATTGTTTAAGTGAAGAGTGAAAAGTGAAGAGTGAAGAGTTTGCTTCGCTTTCAGCGTCAAGGTTTGGGTGGTGCTGTGGGCAACCTCCTTGCCGTCGGCATCGAGCAGGCGGTGGCTGACCTCACATTGCTGGGTGGTCAGCGAGTGGTTGTTTACCTCTGTCTCCACATGGATGGCAGCCTGGTCGTAAGGTGCTTTCAGGTCGGCATAGACAAACGTGCCGAAGGGCGCCACACTGACGGCAGCGGTCTTCACGAGCCATGCGTCACGGTAGATGCCGGCTCCCTCGTAGAACCAGCCCTCCTCCAAGGTGGCATCGGCACGGACACAGATGAGGTTGTCACCTCCATAGTTCACATACTCTGTCACGTCATAGACCTGCGTGGCGTAGCCGCTCGGCTCCGTACCCATATAGTAACCGTTGAACCACACACGGGCATTGCGGAAGATACCGTCGAACTGCAGATAATACCTGTAGGGAAGGTCTTCGGTACTTCCACTTTTCAATTCTTCAATTCTTCCATCCTTCCATTCTTCCATTCTAATCGTCTTCCTGTACCATCCCACACTGGTCTCAGGGTATTTATACCCCACTGTCTTATAGCCGTGGGAATGACTGGCTTCTTGTGCATAGGGTAAGGTCGTCACCCAGTCGTGGGGCACCCGTACCTCCTCCCATTTTGAGTCGTCAAACTTAGAGGAATAAGGACCCTCATTGTGAATCGAGTTCGCCTTCGTCAGGTAGTTAAAATACTCTGTGCCGCAACCAAAGTCTTTGGCAGGATCAGAAGCATTACCAAAGGAGAACTTCCACCCCTCGTCCAACCGGATAGTCTCTCGCACGCTCTGTGCATAGGTCGTGCCTGCCATCAAGCAGACCACCGCCAATATAATCAATCGACTCAGTTTCATCTTCAATTATCAATTGTCAATTATCAATTAATGTTATATCCTGTTCCAGCGTATCCTCAAACTCGCAGAAGTGCCCCAGCAGGCTCCAGCCCCAGAAGGGGTCGAGACCGCAGCCCTCGCCCGTCTCGGAGTTGTAGTACTCGCGGTTGCCGTTCTCACGGACCAGCTTGGTGGTGTAGTGGGCCAGCAGCGAGGCGTACTCCTTCATGCCGTAGTAGCGCAGGCCGTGGTAAATCATGTAGTTGGTGGGAATCCAGGCATTAGCACGCCAGCCGCAACCAATGTCCGACGAATACTTGGTGGTGGTGTACCACGGACACGACCGCGACAGGGCAGCAACGGGGGCTCCCGTCCAGAACTCCTTGGGGTTGAACAGGTAGTCGCGCACCATGCGGGCTGCCTGCTCAGGTGTGGCGACTTCCGACCACAGCACGGCAAAGGCTCCCACCGAGCGAACGGGTATCAGATCCTTCTTCTTCCACTTCTGGATGTTCACGTCGGCCACAACGGCGGCACTCTTGGCAAACCAGTAGTCGGGTGTATGACGGCGGTCATAGTAAAAGCCGTCCTCCTCGTCCCACAGCATCGTGCGGATACGCTCGGCCAGTTCGGCACTCTTCTTGCGGTACTCAGCGGCCATCTTCTTCTTCCCCGCCATCTCGGCAAGTCGGGCAAACGCCTTCATCTCGCGCACTAAGTAGCAGTTCAGGTCAACACCCTCCGAGCAGCGGTCGAGCCACCATCCGGCCCGCTCGTGCTGGTTGTCCATGCCCGTGTGCGGTGCCGACATCCACTCGCTCAGTCCGTTGCCGTCCTCGTCCATGTTCACGAGCCAGTAGTCTAAGTATTTCTTCAGTCGCTCAAAGGTGTTCTTCTCCAGAATCCAGTCCTTCTCACCGTACTCCTGCACGGCAAGGAGTGCTATCTGCGAGAGGAAGGGTTTTACGTGCTCGTTGTCGTGTGACGCATTGGAGGGCACCGAACGGGCGATGAAACCGTCCTCGTGCTGGTTCTGCAGGAACAGCAGCACACCGTTCTTGATATACTCCGACGACCAACCCATGTAAATCTGCACGATAGTCTCGAAATACTGGTCCCAGTCGTACAGCACGTTGTAACTATAGCCCGTGAAGTAAGGCAGTCCCGTTGCCTCGTCCTTCAGGATGCCCAAGCGCATCAGCGAGTCCTCCGTCTGCAAATCCTTACGCATCTCTTTCAGTCCCTCAATGTCGCGGAACGACTGTCCCTGTGCTACGGATGCCACTGCCAGCAGCACGAACAAACAAATTTTTCTCATTTTCTGCATAGTTTTTTATCGTTTTAGTTATTATTCATTCTCGGATGCAAAAGTAAAGTATTACCCGCACGTCCGCATCTTCATCTGTAACGCATGGCTATTCATTTGTAACAAGCGGGACGAAAATCCATAAAAGCATTTGGCAATATAATAATAATGTATTATCTTTGCGGCATAAAATCTATTAGGACAATGAAAAAAGTATTACTGATGATGGCAGGATGGCTGCTCACGATGACGGCCGCTGCCAAGGGAGAGAACAAGGTGTACCAGTTTGACAAACCGCTGTATGGTGCTGCGTACTATGCGGAATACACGCCGACGGACCGGCTCGACGAGGACATCCGGCTGATGAAGGAGGCGGGACTGACGGTGGTGCGCGTGGGCGAATCGACATGGTCGCTCTTCGAGCCGCAGGACGGACAGTTTGAGTTCGCCTGGATGGACCGCATCATCGACGCGCTGCACAAGGCGGGCATCAAGGTCATCCTCGGCACACCGACCTACAGTATCCCGTCGTGGCTGGCGGCGGAGCACCCTGAGGTGCTGTCGCAGACATGGGACGGAGGACAGAGCCACTACGGCATCCGCCAGAACATGGACCTGCTGAACGCCACCTACCGCCGCTACTCGGAGCGCATCATCCGCAAGATGATGGAGCACTACGCACAGCACCCCGCCATCATCGGCTATCAGGTGGATAACGAGGTGGAGGCGCGCAAGATTGACAACCCCGACTACTTCGAGGGCTTCCGCGAGTATATCAAGCAGGAGTTCCACGGCGACCTGAAAGAACTGAACCGCCGCTGGGGACTGAACTACTGGGGCATGAACATCAACCGCTGGGAGGACTTCTACGACCGCAAGGGCGTGACGAACCCTTCGTATAAGGTGTGGTGGGAGCGCTGGAACCGCAAGGTGACGGCCGACTTCCTGAACTGGCAGGCGGACATCGTGAGCGAGTACAAGCGCCCCGACCAGTTTATCATGCACTGCTTCATGCCCAGTTTCTACGACATCGACCAGGTGGAGGCGTTCCGGCAGATGGAGTACCCCGCCATCAACGTCTATTACACCATGCAGAACGGACAGGACGGCGAGTGGATCAGTTACTCGTGCGACTTCATGCGCACCGTCAGCCGCAGTCACAACTTCCTCATCACCGAGACCAACGCCCAGGGCACGGGCTGGTCGAGTCAGAACCAGTGGCCACCTTACGACGGACAGTTGCGCCAGAGCATGTACGCCTTCCTCTCGGGCGGAGCGAACATGGTGGAATACTGGCACTGGAGCACACTGCACTACGGACAGGAAACCTACTGGCGCGGTATCCTCGGACACGACGGCAAACCCAACCGTGTCTATCGGGAATTCCAAAAGGGTGCCAAGGAGTTGGAGAAGATTGGCGACCGTCTGGTAAATATGAAGAAGCGTAACCGTGTCGCCCTGCTGTTCAGCCACGACTCGAAGCACGCCCTCGACTTTATGCCCTATACCGACAACGACCAATATAAAGTGAACTTGATGTACGACGCACTCTATCGCCAGAACATCGAGTGCGACATCCTGTCCGTCGATAAGCCGCAGATGCAGGACTTCTCGCAGTACGACCTGCTCGTGGTGCCCTCGCTCTATGTGGCCACCGACGAACTGCTGCGGAAAATCAGCGACTTCGTGCGCGAGGGCGGCGAAGTGGTGATGCTCTTCAAGAGCGGCTACACCGACTACGACAATGCCGTGCGCCCCGTGCTGGCTCCCGGTCCGCTGGCCGAAGCCTGCGGCTTCACCTATCAAGAGTATTCGAGCATCAACAAACTGCCGCTGAAGCCCAACGGCATCGGAGCCGCAGACAATACTGTCAATACCTGGATGGAGTTCCTGCAACTGACCACGGCACAGCCCTTAGCCACCGTTGACCACCAGTTCTTCGGCCAGTGGCCCTGCATCACGGAGAACCAGTACGGCAAGGGCCACCTCATCTACATCGGCACCGTGCCATCTACCGACCTCTTATATAAACTCATCGCCCGTGCTGCCGACCGCAAGGGTATCGCCACCGTGGAGCGCCAGTACCAGTACCCCGTCATCCTCCGCTCCGGCACTAACGCCAAGGGGCGTCAGATTCACTACCTCTTCAATTTCTCCTACGAGCCCAAGACCGTCGCCTGGCCTTATCCCGCCAGCCAGTCGCTGCTCGACAAACAGTCCCTCGCCAAGGGTCAGGACATCACCATCGAGCCGTGGGGCGTAGTAATAGGAGAAGAAAAATGACGAAACGGCTGTTGATATGCGTGACGATGCTCCTCGCCTTTGCTGCACAGACAGCATGGGCGCAGGCGGGTAAGTTCTTCGATATAGACCACTTGCGGTCGGGGTTGTTCATCAACCAGTTGTATATCGACAGGAACGGGTTCCTGTGGGCGGTGACGAGCAACGGCATTGTGCAATACGACGGCTACCAGTTCCAGACGTTCAAGCGGGGACAGAAGAATGCCGCAGGACTGGGCAACAATCATGTACTTTGTATGGCACAGACAGCCGACGGACGACTGTACTTCGGTTCCTACGCCAGTCTGCAGGCCTACGACGGTGTGCAGTTCCGCGATGTAAAGAAACTGAACGAGAAGGGCGAGAACATTTACGGCAATGTGAACTGCCTGTTGGAGCGGAAGAATGGTGAACTGGTGGCTGGCACCTCGACCGACGGGCTGCTGTTGGTGAAGGACCTGACTGCCCGTCAGATGCCCGTCAAGTTGCATGGGGCTGGTGAGATACGCAGCATGGCCGAGGACAATGCTGGCGGGCTATGGATCGCCGCAGAGAACGGTGTTTACAGCTATGACGGCAAGCAAGCCAGACAATATATGAACAATGCGGACGGCACGAAGTACTACAGCGTGTGCACCGACATGACGGGCTGTGTCTATGTGGGCACTGCCAACCGAGGATTGTTCCGCAAGCAGGGCGAGCAGTTCGTCCACATAGCGGAAACGTACAATACACCTGTCCCAGCCCTCTATCCCGACCATACGGGCAACATCCTCGTTGGCTTCGACGGCAGGGGCATCGGTGTGTATAACCCACTGACGGGTGAACTGACCACCAATCCCTACTACAGCCACGAGGTGGAACTGTCGAAGAGCAAGGTATATGCCATTGTCGAGGACGGCAACGAAAACGTCTGGTTAGGTCTGACGGAGAAAGGCGTGTTCCAACAGCCACCCTCCTCGTCGGGATTCCACTATATGGGACACAAGGCAGGGGCAAAGAACTTGATAGGCTCCTCCAACATCTGTTGCGTCTTCGTGGATAGCAAGGAAAATACGTGGCTCGGCACCGACAAGGACAGTATCTATTGCCTGAACAAGGAAGGTCGTCTCGTCAGGCATTTTGCCGACCATGTACCCTCGACTGTGCTGACCATCGGTGAGGATGATGACGGGCGCATCTGGTTGGGTTCCTACGGTGAGGGTGGCGGATGGATTGACCCGAAGACCGCCCTGTATCACCCGATGAAAATCCCACAATTAGATTTTCTCAGCATCACCGACTATGCGAAAGATCACGACGGACGAGGATGGGCAGGAACACTGGGACAGGGACTGCTGATGTTCGCCAAGGACGGATCCGTCAGGCAGTTCCGTTCAAAGGATACCGCCACAGGGAAAGGGCTCTCGCATGATTATATCTCACAACTGTCGCTGTCACCTGATGACCATCGTCTCTATGTGGCTACTGACAACGGACTGAACTGCCTGAACCTTGACAACCTAACGTGGAACGACATATTTGGTGGCAAGTGCCTGATGCTTGGTGCCAACATATATCTGGCACGCGAATATAATAATGCGCTATGGATAGGTACTACCGAAGGACTGTTCCGCTACGACCTGCGCAAGCGCGACCTGAGCCATTATACCATGGAGCAGGGCTTGCCCAGCAACAATATCACGTCAATAGAGAAAGACCAGTTGGGCCAACTCTGGATAGGCACCGACATGGGACTCTCCTGTCTGAACCTCAAGGACAGCCGGTTTCAGAACTACTATGTGGAGGACGGTCTGCAGTCTAACTACTTCACCACGGGCGGTTCGTGGATCATGAAAGACGGACAACTACTGTTCTGCGGCACAGACGGCATCACGTGGTTCAACCCTGCCGACATTGACCACCGCGAATGGAATGCTACCGTCAGCCTGACGGCATTCACCATCAACGGTGTGCCTGTCGATCAGACCACGCTATCGGGCAGTTACCAAGTGACTGATACACTGGTCACCCAAAGCCAACACTTCGAACTGGACTACAGCGACAACTCGTTTGCCGTCCGTTTCTCCACGCTAACCTTTGACGACCCTGAGCGCATCACCTATCTGTACAGTATCAACGGCGACCCGTTTGTGGCACTGCAACAGGGAATGAACGAGATTACTTTCTCGCGTCTGGCTCCCGGCACCTACCGCTTCCGCGTCAAGGCTGCCTACAAAGGCACAGAGACTGCCGAGCGCATATTTACGGTTGTGGTGCATGCCCCATGGTACCGTTCGTGGTGGGCATATCTGCTTTATGCCACACTGCTGGCGCTAATCGTATGGCGCTACATCACCTACCGCAGAGGCAGAGTGCGCGAACAAATGCAGTTGCAGGAGCATATCCATGCCGAGGAACTGAGTGAGGCGAAGTTGCGTT
>CAMHJQ010000062.1 GCA_946185485.1 uncultured Prevotellaceae bacterium
TTTTCAAGACTTTTTTCACCATAAAATGAAAAGTTTTCGCATTTGTTGACAATGCAAAAACCTTACACCTTATTATATTATATAAAAAGGGGATAAAACCCACTTCCCGTTACTCAAAGATTTCTTCAATATCTTCTCCATCATCCAAATCATCCAAGCCTGATTCGTCCACCTTACATGGATTGTAGTCAGACGGCAGATCAAAGATGGCATTTTCATTATAGCCGAGACGTTGGTCCTTGTATACTTTTTGCATATAATAGGCAAAGACAGGAAGAGCCATTGTAGCGCCCTGTCCCATGGCCATGGACTCGAAATGGATATCACGGTCATCGCCACCGACCCAGACACCACTGACAAGCGTCGGTGTCAGTCCCATGAACCACGCATCACTATTATTATTGGTCGTACCGGTCTTACCGGCAAGTTCACCTTTCATTCCATATTTGAAGCGAAGACGTCCAGCAGTACCTCCATCGACAACAGCCTTGAGCATGTACAGCATCTTGTTGGCACTTTCGTCGCTGATGACTTCATTCAAACGGGGCTGGAATTGAGCCACCACATTTCCTTCACTATCTTCTATTTTGGTGACAAACATGTGGGCAGCACGGATTCCATGATTGACGAAGGCTGTATAGGCACTGACCATCTCACCGACAGTAATCTCACACGGTCCGAGACAAAGAGACATCGAGGGGTGTATCTCCGGATTACGGATGCCATACTCATGTAGCAAGGTCACAAAGGCCTGCGGACTGAGCCTGCTCATCAGATAAGCAGAAATCCAGTTGTTGGACTGTTGGAGTCCCCATTTCAGTGTCACCATGTCACCGTAGCGAGCATGGCTGGCATTACGTGGCGTCCAAGGTTTGCCAGCCACCATATAGGTCTGCTGCACATTAGGAGCAACATCGCAAGGAGAGAAACCATTTTCCATGGCCAGCGAATAGAGGAAGGGTTTGATGGTCGATCCCACCTGACGGCGCCCATCCATCACCATATCGTAGGCAAAATGCATGAAGTCAAGACCGCCGACATACGCCTTCACATGTCCGTTTTGCGGACACATGCTCATGAATCCGGAACGTAAGAATGACTTATAGTAGCGTATGGAATCCAGTGGTGTCATCACGGTATCCTTTTCCCCACGATAGGTATAGACCGTCATCTCTGTCTTTGTACGGAAGGAGCGCATGATTTCATCCTCGCTGGCGCCCCCAGCTTTCAGCACTCGATAGCGCTCACACTGTCGGACTGAGCGCATCAGTACCTTTTTGAGTTGGTCTGACGAGAGATTCCCCGAATACGGTGCATTGGCACGGCCCTTGTTTTCACGGTCAAACGCCGGCTGGAGGAACTTCACCACATGCTCTCTCACGGCTTGCTCAGCATACTCCTGCATGCGGGAGTCGATGGTGGTATGAACTCTCAGACCATCCGTATAGATACTATAGGTGCCACCATTCTTCTTTCTGTTCTTATTACACCATCCATAAAGCGGATCGGTCTCCCAATTAATGGAATCGATATGGAACTTCACATAGTTCCACGAAGGATAATCGCTTCTGTCCGGTTTTTTCGCCATCATATAACGACGCAGGAAGTCACGAAAATACACGGCAATGCCCTCCTTATGGTCGGCAACATGGAACTTCAGCGTAAGTGGTTCGGCGGCATAGGATTCATATTCTGCTTCTGTAATATATCCGGCCTTCATCATCTGATGCAATACCACATTACGACGTTCCTTGGAACGTTCAGGATAGCGGACAGGATTATAATAGGAAGGATTCTTGCATAGTCCTACCAGCACAGCCGACTCTGTGGGAGTGAGGTCTTTCGGCTCTTTACTGAAATAGGTATTTGCCGCCGTCTTGATGCCCACGGCATTATGCAGGAAATCAAAATAGTTCAGATACATGGTGATAATCTCGTCTTTCGTATAGTTGCGCTCCAGCCTGACGGCTATCACCCACTCTATCGGCTTCTGAAGCACACGCTCCATCACGCTATGGGCCGTTTCCGAATACAGCTGCTTGGCCAGCTGCTGCGTAATGGTAGACCCACCGCCTGCAGACTTCTTTCCCATGATGCCACGCTTGACGACAGCACGTCCCAAGGCATAGAAGTCGATGCCTGAATGCTCGTAGAAGCGGACGTCCTCCGTGGCCACCAGTGCCTGCACGAGCGACGGTGCCAGCTGGGTATAGTCGACGAGGATACGGTTTTCACGGTTATAGTTCCATGTGCCCATCACCTTACCGTCAGCCGAGATAATCTGCGTAGCAAAGCGGTTGATAGGATTCTGCAGGTCTTCGATGGGCGGCATATAGCCTATCCAGCCCTCATTAATGGCATAGAAAGCGAATGATACGGTCAGCACCGACAGCACCAACAACGACCACAACAAACGTACAATGAACTTCTTCATAGTTTTTATATCAGCCTAATTGTGTGCAAAATTACAAAATTCTTCCGAATAAACACACGAAATTCAGAAATTATGTGTAATTTTGCACTCAATAACAATAAAAGCCAAATGGAAAAGCATGATTTTGTAACGATTGCCGACCTCACTCGTGAGAAAATACTCTACATGATTGAGATGGCACAGGAATTTGAGCGTCATCCCAACCGCGAGTTGCTGAAAGGCAAAGTGGTAGCCACCCTCTTTTTTGAACCCTCCACCCGTACACGTCTCTCCTTCGAGACCGCTGCCAACAGGCTCGGAGCACGTGTCATCGGTTTTGCAGACCCCAAGATTACCAGCGGTACCAAGGGCGAGACCTTGAAGGACACCATCTCGATGGTAGCCAACTACGCTGATGTCATCGTGATGCGACACTTTATCGAGGGAGCCGCACAATATGCCTCGGAAGTGACGGAGGTCCCCATTGTCAACGCCGGCGACGGAGCCCACCAGCATCCTTCCCAGTGCATGCTCGACCTCTACAGCATCTACAAGACGCAGGGCACGCTGGAGGACCTGAACATCTACCTGGTTGGCGACCTGAAGTACGGCCGCACCGTCCACTCGCTCATTATGGCAATGCGCCACTTCAACCCTACCTTCCATTTCGTGGCTCCCAAGGAACTGGCCATGCCCCAGGAGTACAAGCTCTACTGCAAGGAACACGGCATCCAGTACCAGGAGCATACCGCCTTCAACGAGAAGGTCATTGCCGATGCCGACATCCTGTATATGACGAGAGTCCAGAAAGAGCGTTTCTCCGACCTTATGGAATACGAACGGGTGAAGAACGTCTACATTCTAAATAATAATATGCTGCGTCTGGCCAAGCCCAACATGAAGATTCTGCACCCGCTACCCCGTGTCAACGAGATAGCCTACGAGGTGGACGACAACCCCCACGCCTATTATATCCAGCAGGCCGGCAACGGACTCTTTGCCCGTGAGGCCATCTTCTGCGATGTACTGGGCATCAGCCTCGACGAGGTCAGAAAGGACAAGACGATTATCGGATAATCCATTTTTCGTCATAACGGCATAACGTTATAACTTCATCATGAAAAGAAAAAGACTATGAACAAGAAAGAACGTCTGGTCGCCGCCATAGAACACGGCACCGTCATCGACCACATACCAGCAGGAAAGACCTATCAAGTAGCCAGTCTGTTAGGGCTCTTTGACTTGAAGACCCCCGTTACCATCGGTATCAACTATCCCTCGCAGAAGGTAGGCAGCAAAGGCATCATCAAGGTGTCGGACAAGTTCTTTACTGATGACGAGATTTCGCGTCTCTCCGTGGTAGCCCCCAATGTCATCCTGAGCATCATCCGCGACTACGAGGTGGTGGAGAAGAAAGCCGTGGTAACCCCCGACGAAATCCGTGGCATCGTGAAATGCAACAACCCCAAGTGCATCACCAACAACGAGCCTATGCCCACCCACTTCCATGTTGTGGACGGCATTCTGACCTGCCACTATTGTGAAAAAGAGCAGGACATCAACAAGGTAGAATTAGTCTAAGCACACACTGCTTCCAACAGTTCCTTTAGGTGACCCGGCATTCACGGCCTGCTCATCATGCAGTTCCGATGTGAGTGTATAGATAATGATTACTAGTCCCATCTTGTTCGTAGTCATAGTAAGAGGTTTGTACAAAGGTACGAAATAAAAACGTAACCGCAAGGCTTGCGAGCAAAAATAATATTGTGCAATTCAATTATATTTTGTACTTTTGCAGGCAATATGGAAGAACAGATAGGAATATTGGACTTTGGTCCCGTCGAGGACCTGATGCAGAACATCATCCAGGTGATTGGCGTGGGTGGCGGTGGCTGCAATGCCGTCAGCCGCATGTACCATGAAGGCATCCAGGGCGTAGCCTTCGCCGTGTGCAATACCGATAGTGCCTCGCTCAAGCATTCGCCCGTACCGGTGAAGCTTCAGCTGGGCGAAGGTCTCGGTGCCGGCGGTCGTCCTGAGGTTGGCCGTTCGGAAGCCGAGAGCAGTGTCGACATGATTGAGCGCCTGATAGACCCTCAGACCAAGATGGTGTTTGTCACAGCCACGATGGGCGGTGGCACGGGCACTGGTGCAGCTCCTGTTGTGGCACGTGTGGCCAAGGAGCGTGGACTGCTGACCATCGGTGTCGTCACCATCCCCTTCTATTTCGAACACCGCCGCAAGATAGTCAAGGCCCTCAAGGGTGTCGACGAGCTCAGCCGCAATGTCGATGCCATGCTCATTGTGAACAACGAGAAGCTGTGTGACGTGTATAGCGACACGCAGATGTCGTTCAAGGACGCCCTAGCCGAGGCCGACAATGTGCTGAAGAATGCCGTGAAGGGCATCTCTGAACTCATCACCATCAGTTCTGCCGGCAACATCAACCTCGACTTCCGCGACGTCGAGACCACCATGCGCAATGGCGGGGGAGCCATCATGGCAATAGGCCGTGCCAGCGGCGACCACCGCGTTGAGCGTGCCATCCTCGATGCCCTCGACTCTCCCCTGCTCCACGGCAGCGACATCAACCATGCCAAGCGCATCCTATTTAATATATATAGCAGCGACACCTCCCCCATCTTGGTGCAGGAGATGGAGGAAATTTCCGAATTCTTCGACCAGCTCGACCCCGACATCGACGTCATCTGGGGCACCTCTACCGACGACTCGCTGGGTGAGGATGCCAAGGTCATCATCCTGGCTGCCGACATGAGCAACGAGGTCGCCCGTGCCGACGAGAGCGCCGTCCACGATGACAGCTATTTTGAGGAACTGATGAAACAGCTCTACCAGCCCGCCGCCAAGCCCGGCAAAAAGGATGAACCAGTCCAAGAGCCTACCTTTGTCGTAGAACAGGCACAAGAGCCCGAACCCGCAGAGAATCATGGTGAAGACACATCAGATTCCGAGAAATCCATCGTTAAAGCTACACCTGAGACAACAACGCTTGACCGTCTGAAAGGATGGCTGTTAAGGAAAGTGAAGGAAGTGACAGAATGACCTCGCAGCAGACACCCGAAGAGCTGGCTCTAGAGCTGAAGCACCTCGCTTCGCAGCTACTGGCTGAGGGCAGAACCGACCTTCTGCTCAAGGCCCTGGGCGTGCCCCTGCTCGAACAGTTGCGCCTTGAGGCTGCCAAGGGACGTCTGTCCCGTCTGGTCATCACGAAAGACTATCGTTTCCTGTTGGCAGACTATGGTCAGCGCGATGTGGAGTTGCAGCCCGTCCACAAGGCAGTCTATCTCCTCTTCCTCTCCCACCCCGAAGGCATCGAGTTCAAGCGCCTCAGTGATTATCGCGCCGAACTCCGCCAGTATTATCAGCAGGTAGCCCCCAACATCGACCGTCAGAAACTCGAAGAGAGCCTCGACCACCTCACCAACCCGCTGGACAATGCCATCAACGAGAAGTGTTCGCGTATCAAGAAAGTCTTTTCCGACATGATGGATGCCTATACTGCCAGCTACTACATCATCAGCAGTCATGTGCAGAAACGCCTGGCCGGCTCCAACCGCATCTGGTACGAGCGACTGAAAATCATCACCCTCCCCCGCCATCTCGTCGAAGTTGAAAATAACGATTGAGGCCCAAGTCCGCGGAGTGCAAATGCCATGTCTGGTCCGTGGAGATTGCATAGGAAAAAGGCGCCGCGGCGCCTTTTTTCTATGATAATCAGTTTACTTTCGGTGAGTAGGACCGCCGCCGAAGGGGAAGCCCTGCTGCTGGGGAGCAATCTCCGGGTCACCGAAGAAGGAAGCCTCGGCATCCTTGGCGTCCAGCTTGAAGACCATGAACTTAGGCGTCTTCTCCGTGCAGGGAGCCCATGCCCCACCCTTAGGCCCGTTGGGATCACTGTACTTGGCGAAGTTGGTCCAGGCGGTGAGCATCTTTTCACTCAGGTCCCAGTCGCCCTTGGTCCAGGGACGCCAGCAGTGCTTCAGACTCTTGAAGACAAACCACAGGTCGCTGGAGTGGAAGGCCCCCCTCAGACGCTGTGTGACCTCGGGATGGCTGCCGTCGTCGGGCAACGGACGGGCAAACTCGTAAGCCCAGGCCTTGCCGCCCTTCTGTGCACGAACCTTGCAGAACTCGGCGATGTTGGGTGCCATATTGCCCATATCGTTCAGCGTGAAGCCTATCATATAAGGAACGTCAGCCAGGGTACCCTCGCGGGTGGCATCGTCAAAACTCTTCACGCTGACATAGCCGTCAATCATCGGCATGAACGGAAGTCCCCTGAACATAGCAGCCATTCCTGCAGCCGGCTGTCCGTCGCTGTTGACCTGGTGATAGAGGGTGTTAAGGGCGAAGACGGTCTCAGTGCTTGCTGCACGCATCTTCTGCAGGTCGGTGAGTCCAGCCCAGTCGAAGACCTTCTTCGCCTTGGCTTCAGCGTCAGCCACCGAGCCGCCACCGTATCGACCACCCATCGGGTTGCCGTTGGCATCAGGAATGGTGAGTCCCTGGGCACTCATGATGACCGCCTTGTGGAACAAGCCACGAGCCAAGGGAGACTCGCAGAGCGTGCGCACGCTGCCACCGCCGGCACTCTGTCCGAAGATGGTGACATTATTGGGGTCGCCACCAAACTGAGCGATGTTCTTCTTGATCCATTTCAGCGCCTCAATCTGGTCGAGGATGCCATAGTTGCCACTGACGTGGTGCGGACTCTCGGCAGCCAGCAGCGGGTGTGTCAGGAATCCGAAGACGCCGAGGCGGTAGTTGATGCTGACGAGCACCACGTCCTTGGCGCCCCACTCCTGTCCGTCGAACTCAGGCTCCGAGCCGAAGCCCTCGCGATAGCCGCCACCATGTATCCACAGGGCCACGGGCAGTTTCTTGTTCACCTGTCCAGGGGCCTTTGTCCACACATTCAGATAGAGGCAGTCTTCGCTGAAGGCAGCCTCCTTGCCGTAGCCCCACTCCGTATAGTAGCCACCCGTGTACTGGATAGCCTGGAAGCTGGGGCGTCCAAAGGTGTCGCAGACCTTCACGCCCTTCCAGGGCACGACGGGCTGCGGTTCCTTCCAGCGGTTTTCTCTGATGGGAGGGGCGGCGTATGGAATGCCACGATAGACAAACACTTCAGGATGGTCGTCGGCCAGGACACCTTGGACCTGTCCACCCTCGATTGTTAACACGGGATTATCTGCAGCTTGTGCAGAGACTGCCACGAAGAGCAGTAGGGGTAAAAACAGCTTTTTCATACAGTTGCAAAGTTAGGAAGTTTTTTCGAACAATACAAATATTTGGAGGATTTTTTTACTCGCAGCGTCATCAGACGTTAAAGGCGAAGAAAATTAAAAACAGCTAAAAACCTTAAACATTTTATGGAATCGTGGGTCTATTTGATATTTTTTTCGTATCTTTGCACGCCATTATAATATATAAATGACATCAAACCAACAAGAGATAAACAAAAACAATGGAAAGAGACAATCAGATTTTCGAGTTGATTGAGCAGGAGCATCAGCGCCAGTTGAAGGGCATTGAGCTCATTGCCAGTGAGAACTTTGTAAGCGACCAGGTCATGGAGGCCATGGGTTCCTACCTTACTAATAAATATGCCGAGGGCTATCCCGGCCACCGCTATTACGGCGGTTGTCAGGTGGTGGACAAGGTGGAGCAGTTGGCCATCGACCGCGTATGCCAACTGTTTGGTGCCGAGTATGCCAACGTGCAGCCCCACTCCGGTGCACAGGCTAACGCTGCCGTGTTGCTGGCTGTGCTGAAGCCCGGCGACACCTTCATGGGTATGAACCTCGACCACGGCGGTCACCTCTCACACGGCTCGCTGGTCAACACGAGCGGTATTCTCTATAAGCCCGTGGGCTACAACCTAAACAAGGAGACAGGTCGCGTCGACTACGACGAGATGGAGCGTCTGGCCCTGGAGCACAAGCCCAAGCTGATTATCGGCGGTGGCTCAGCCTACAGCCGTGAGTGGGACTACAAGCGCATGCGTGAGATTGCCGACAAGGTAGGCGCCCTGCTGATGATTGACATGGCTCACCCCGCCGGACTCATTGCTGCCGGACTGCTGGACAACCCCGTGAAGTATGCCCACATCGTGACCTCTACCACCCACAAGACCCTGCGCGGTCCCCGTGGCGGTATCATCCTGATGGGCAAGGACTTCGACAATCCCTGGGGCTACACCACGCCGAAGGGTGTCGTCAAGAAGATGTCGCAGCTGCTGAACTCTGCCGTCTTCCCCGGACAGCAGGGTGGTCCGCTGGAGCACGTCATCGCTGCCAAGGCCGTTGCCTTCGGTGAGGCGCTGAAGCCCGAGTTCAAGGAGTGGGCCAAGCAGGTTCAGAAGAATGCCAAGGTGCTGGCCGAGGAGCTGGTGAAGCGCGGCTTCGGCATCGTCAGCGGCGGTACCGACAACCACTCGATGCTCGTCGACCTGCGCTCGAAGTATCCCGACCTGACCGGTAAGGTGGCCGAGAACGCACTGGTCGCTGCCGACATTACCGTCAACAAAAATATGGTTCCGTTTGACAGCCGCTCTGCCTTCCAGACCTCGGGTATCCGCCTGGGCACTCCCGCCATCACCACCCGTGGTGCCAAGGAGGACCTGATGGTACAGATTGCCGCCTGGATTGAGGAAGTTCTGAACGATCCTGAGAATGAGCAGGTTATCGCCTCGGTACGTCAGCGTGTCAACGAGAAGATGAAGGATTATCCCCTCTTCGCCTATTAAATAAATGGCATGACAACAAGTTACAAAACAATTCTACTAACACTGCTTGCTATGCTGGCGCTCTCGTATCCTCAGGATGCGAGAGCTCAGCAGCTGCGAGCTTCACTATCCCATTACTCCACCGACAACGGCCTTCCCAGCGATGCCATTGCATCGCTGCATAGCGACGACTTCGGCTATGTTTGGATTGCCACGTGGAACGGCTTGTCCCGTTTCGACGGCTATAACTTCTACAACTACAAGACGGGTATTGCCAGCGGTGTGCGCGGACTGCACAACCGCATTGACAAGCTCATTATCGACCAGCGCCAGAACATCTGGATGAAAATGTACGACGGCCGCATGTTTGTCATCAACCGTCTGACCGACCGCATAGAAGACCCCATGGAGGGTATCAGCGGACACGACAGCTATCATGTCGACTATTTCTTCAACCCCTACGTGACCAGTACCGGCGACGTCCTGGTGTCTTTCCAGGGTATTGGCCTCTACAAGTTGCGCCTCGACCGCAGCGGTTACAAGCAAGACCTCATCATGACCGGCGGACTGACCGTCACCTGCGTCGTGGAGGGTTATCATAACGACCTCTGGGTAGGCACCAACAAAGGCGTTCACCGCGTTGACCTGGCAAACCTCTCGCTGGAGCGCAAGGGCTACTTCACCAACGAGGAAATCACCCGATTAGCCACCAACGGCTATAACATCTATGTAGGCACCAAGTCGGGCAAGATCATGCAGTTTGCGTATGGTCAGGAGCCTGTACTCATCAAGGACCACGGACAGGAGATTACAGGACTGTTCACCGACAGTCACGGACTGCTCTGGTTCTCCGATTTAGGCGACGGCGCCTACCGACTGAATACGGAGACCGGCAACATCAAGTCCTTTACCCAGGTTCTCCCCTTTCCTGAGTTTACCAGCCGCGGTGCCGAGTTTAGCGAGGCCTTAGGCGTCGTCTGGGTTCGTATGAACCACGGCGGCTACGGCTACTACAACCGTGAAACCGATGAGGTAGAATATTTCCACAACGACCCCAGCAACCCCTGGAACCTCTCCAATTCGGTGAATGCCCGTCTGGAGATGAACGACGGTGTCGTCTGGGAGTCGACGCACCGCCGCGGACTGGAGAAGCTGGAGGTGCTGAAACGCACCATCGTACGCCTCCAGCCCGTTCCCCAAGCTGAATCACCCCTGGAGAACGAGGTACGCGCCATGTGCCACGATGCCAAGCGCCACCTGACCTTCATCTGCAACAAGAAGGGCAGCATCTTCATCTTCGATGCCCATGTCAATCGTATCGGTGCCATCACCCACGACTCCAACGGCAAACCTATCAGCCGTCCTTACGGCATGTCGATGGACTCGAAGGGCAACTACTGGGTGTGTGACAAGGACAACGGCGTCTACAAGATTACGCCCAAAAGCGACGGAGGCTACACGGTGCTGAACATCTGCCACGACGACAACGACCCC
This sequence comes from uncultured Prevotellaceae bacterium, assembly GCA_946185485.1. Classification (GTDB taxonomy): domain Bacteria; phylum Bacteroidota; class Bacteroidia; order Bacteroidales; family Bacteroidaceae; genus Prevotella. The sequence goes on from CAMHJQ010000062.1 coordinate 10,656, forward strand.
TGGTCTATCAGTTCCAACAGCGCCTACCAGACCGTGGAGGACCGCGAAGGCAACATCTGGGTGGCCATTTACGGCCAGGGCGTCAACATCCTGCGTAAGAACAAGGAAGGCAAATATATCGCCCTCACTCCCGCCAACACGCTGAAGCGCTATCCCAAGAGCACCCACCAAAAGGTGAGAACGCTGGCCCTGGCCAAGGACGGCACGGTATGGGCAGGAACCACCGACGGCATCCTGGTGATGTCGCTCAAGGGCAACACCTTCACTGCCGAACCCCTCAAGATGCCTGAAGAGCTGGAGCGGGGCCTGATGTCGAATGACATTGTCAACCTGCTGTGCGCCAAGGACGGCACCATGTGGGTGGGCACCAACAGTGGCGGACTCAGCCATACCGTCAAGCAGGACGCCGACGGTGCCTGGGAGTTCAAGAACTACGGAGTTGCCGACGGTCTGCCGTCAGAAGAAATCCGCAGCCTCACCTTCGACGAGAAAGGCAACGTGTGGTTTGCCACCGACCATATCCTGTGCTCGTTCGACGTCAAGAAGAAGATTTTTACGACCTTCTCCCAGCTGGACGGTGTCGACGACACGATGTGCTCGGAGGCATCAGCCATACTCGGCGAGAACAACGCCATACTCTTCGGCACCATGAACGGCTACTATGTCGTCGACCGCAAGAAACTGACCAACTCGACAGGTTCGCTGCTGAAGCTCAGACTCACCGACTTCTATCTGAACGACGAGTTGCAGAGCCCACGTCTGAACGATACATTCGACTATTACATCCCCGAGAGCAAGCGCGTCACCATTCCCACCCACAGCTCCAGCTTTGCCTTCCGTTTTGCAGCCCTCAACTACCAGCTGCAACACCGCGTCCACTATCAGTACAAGCTGGACGGTTATGACAGGGACTGGCAGAATGCCGACAAGACACGTATAGCCTCCTACGACAACGTACCCGCCGGCACGTACCGGTTCCAGGTGAAAGCCTTTCTGCTGGAGTCGCCGGATGCCTACGACATGCGCACCATTGAGGTAGTCGTACCCCCCTACTTCATCTTCGCACCAGCAGCCATCTGGATTTACATGATTATCCTCGCCGCGGCCTTGCTCTTCGGCATGTGGTGGTATCAGGAGCGGTTGCGCAAGCAGCATGAAGGGGAGAGAACCGAAAACCAGCAATCGTCAGCGAGCGAGGCAAGCGAGCAGTCTTCCGAAGCACCACAAGAGCAGGTGGAAGCGGAAGAAGTCACTGACGGGTACGAAATCATTGATAATTAATCTGGCATCAGTGAGAAGAAAAACGCTCATATTTCTATTGCTTTTCGTCATCATCTTCGTGATGGCGGAGGTTCCCCAACGACTCATCTCTCCCAAGGGAAGGGTTGGCTCTGTCCTGACAGACACCACCCAACAGGCTGCTACGCTCACCGATAGCACACAAGCCCACAGTGCACTGCCTGACACGGCACAGATGGACTCACTGCACAAGGCTATCTGGTTGCACAACAAGGTCATTGACGATTCGCTGAGAGCCGACTCGCTGAACCGTCAGCGCAAGAATGGCATCGATGCCCCCGTAGAATATACCGCCTCGGACTCCATGGTCTATGAGGGCGACACCAAGCTGGCCCACCTGTATGGCAATTCGCACGTCAAATATCAGAACATGGACCTGGAGAGCGACCAGATCTATATGTCGCTGGACTCCAGCCTGGTGCATGCAACGGGTTCTGCCGACTCTACCGGCACGAAATTCGGGACCCCTGTCTTCAAGATGGGTAATGACACTTATGAGACAGACACGATGGCCTTCAACTTCAAGACCAAGAAGGGCCTCATCAACAATGTCTATACCGAACAGGAAGACGGCTACATGACATCACAGCTGTCGAAGCGTGACGGCGACGGCAACATGTACCTCTACCACGGACGCTACACCACCTGCTCAGACCCGCATCCCGACTTCTATTTTGCCATGTCGCGTGCCAAGGTGCGCCCCGGCAAGGACGTCGTCTTCGGACCAACCTATCTCGTGGTGGCCGACGTTCCGCTGCCACTGGCCATCCCCTACGGCTTCTTCCCGTTCACCCAGAGCTACTCCAGCGGACTCATCATGCCGACCTATGGCGACGAGTCGACACGCGGATTCTATCTGCGCGACGGCGGCTACTACTTTGCCATCAGCGACAAGATGGACCTGAAGCTGCTGGGCGAGAT
>CAMHJQ010000063.1 GCA_946185485.1 uncultured Prevotellaceae bacterium
ATGTCAATACTGTTTTTCCCGAATTTCTGTTCCATCGTCAATTCGCCCCTTTATCTTACAATATTTGCAGGGCGCCATTTTTCTGGCACTTCGTAACGTTTTGTGCCGTCTGTTACTACATCGGGCATGATAGCATCACGGAAACGGCGTTCGTTCTTATACATGAGGACAGGCTTGCTGCTGTGGTGAATGAGATTGTCTTTCAGGTCGCAACTGAAGTTCGAGGGTGGAAAATAAACCTTGATGCGCTTCTCTGGGTATTGCTTCTGAATGAACTCCAAAGGCGGTACAAGGTCACTGTCGGCACTGACAAGTACAATGGTGTCAGTAGCATCAAGTACGCAGTCGGCAATCATACGCACGGAGATATTCACATCGGTTTTCTTTTCCTCAGGCCGTGAGATGGCATAATGGCAATTAGGGCACTGGATCTGCTTGTCGAGATACTTACCGCGCACTACTTCAAAACGATCGCCATTGATAAGTTTGTTGGCATTGAGGAAAGCACTTTGTCGACTGCTCTTCTCAGGGTTAAGGGGCGAGGCCGTGAAATAGATGACCTTCTCCACTTCCTGCCCTTCGCCAAGGAATCCTTGACAGAGTTTCACCATGTTAATCCAGTAATAGTCGGCCCACTGCGGCTCGTTGCGCTTGGTTCGGCGAAGACCGTAGTAGAAGTTGAATCCGTCGATGTAGAATGTTACACGTTGTGCCATATTCGTGATATCATTAAAAAAAAAAGCCGTCCTCGGACGGCCATGTCCATTCAAGAAAGAATGGCGGAGCTTAATAATTTGTTGCAAAGGTACATCTTTTATTCAATACTTCCAAATATTTTGCAAATTATTTAGAGGCTTATACCTTTTTTATGTTTTAATGGGTTCAACGTTTATTAGTTTTCTTGTTCATAATTAGTTAGACTCATACTTCTTTTCTCGTTTTAAAGAGTACAACTTTCTATCTGTTCTCTATAAAAAATCATCAGAGAGGATACTTCATATTTCCATTTTGAGAACCCAGATAGAATAACCACGGTTAGGGGCTGACAGGGTGGCTTGGCCGTCATTGCCGACGGTGATGGTTTCTTTGGGATTAAGGAGATTGACCAGCATTTGGCCTGACCAATCCGTAAAGCCATCGGGATTGACGTTTAATGTGATGCTGAGGGTGTCAGTGTTGTGGTTGTTGAGCACGATGATAGCACCATCCTTTACTCCGTTTCCCTGACGGCGGACGACATAGAGGTTCTTGGTCGGGGATTGCAAATCTCCTCCAGCAATTTCTTCTGCTAAGACAGCTAACGTGCCACCGAGGTACTGACGACGGATGTCTATCAACTGGCGAATGGCCTGTTGCAAGTCTGATGGTGCCATGACTTCTAATGACGGGTTATCCACGTCGTGCTGGGTGACAGCATAGAAGTGGGGATAGAACACGCATGGCGTACCCTCGTGGGTGAGGATATAGGCGTAGGCCATCGCATAATCCTTGACGATCCATTTGTCATGTTCCTTCCCTGTGTCGTGGTTATCTACGAAGGTCACGACGTTGTCAACAGGCAAACCGAAACCACGAATCATTCCCGCATGAGCCAAGCGTGACATATCGAATTCGTCGCCCGACTTGTTGCACATCTCAGTAAGTGTGAACTTCAAAGGAAAGTCGAAGGCATGAACATCGGCACCGCCTTGGGCGACGCTGTCCACCCATTCCTTGATATACCGGCCGTCCTCGGCCCAATACTCACCAACGATAAACGGTTGATGACCATCCTGTAGTGGCAAACTTTTCACCCAACGGCTGACAAACTCCGGCTGCAGGCCACGCACAAAGTCCAGACGGAACCCGTCGAAGCCTATCTTGCCCTTCAGCCATTTGCCCCAATCGCAAAGCCGCTGCTGCACTTCCTCGTTATAAGTGTCGAGGTCGTTGCCGAAGAACTTGGTACATGGACGCAGCACATCGTCGGTAAAGTCTGTCAATGAGTCGGATGCTGATGATGGATGGAAATGCTGGTAGTGCCATTCATAGTTTGGTTCGCCATCGCCCGTATGCTTGGGGTAGGAGAGGTGAGTCCGCGTATAAGCCGTATCGTTTTTCCATCGGATGTCGCTCTCAGGGTATGGCTCGCCACGGCCAGCCCTGACGTATGCCGTGACAGCGGGATTGGCCTCGAAGTTCTCATCGCCGCCATAGAGGTGATTTAGTACCACGTCGGAATAGACCTTAATGCCTGCTTGGTGCATCACGCCAATCATCCGTTCCAGTTCGGCACGACTGCCATAGCGTGTCTCTACACTTCCTTTCTGGTCGTAGTTCCCGAGGTCATAATGGTCGTAGATGCCGTAGCCACTATCATAGATGCCCCAGTTACCCTTTGCGGGAATGGGTGTCCACAGGCTGCTGATGCCTGCAACTTTTAGTTCTGGTGCAATCTTGCTCAGATGCTCCCACCAAGTGCCATTCTTCGCTTGGTCATCTACAGGCACATCCCAATAGAACGCCTGCATCATCACATCGTCCAATGGCTGCAACGGCTCATCCTTCTGCGCAGAACAAGCTGCCAAAACTGACAAGAGGAAAAGAGAAAAGAATTTGTTCAATTTCATAAGCCAAATGATTTTGAGATTTGAAAAGGACTGCCGGAACTTCTCGTCCAGCAGTCCTCTACTAAACTAACTACTAACTAAATACCTATGTATGAATCAAACTGCCGTAATGGTCGCGGTGTTATTATTCGCATCGAGCACGATCTTATAGGTTCCGGCATTGATGTGGATATTCGAGCCGTCCTGCGTCAAGGCGTTCAGATCGCCACCAAGGTTAATCGTCCACGAGGCATCCCAGCGGAACTTGATGTCGCCGTCGCTGACGGTAATCGTGGTTGACCATGTGTCAGTGTCCGGGTCGTAGTCCATCACCTGGCCTTTGTCCCAGCCGCCAGCCGTAGCGTCGCCGATCACCTCCCAGCCAGTCTTTGCCAGCGAGGCCACCATCTTCTTCGTGTCAGCCGTAATCTTGTAGTAAGCGCCCTCAGTAATGACGATGTTCGCACCGTCGCCAATCACGAAGTCGCCCTTTGTGCGGGTCTCGTTCCAACTGATGTCGCCCACGATGCCAATCCACAAGCCACTGTCATAGAACTTGAATTCCGTACCCGTAGCGAAGTAGTAAGCCCCCGAATACTTGAAGTCGCGAGCCTCAGACACCACTTTGTATGCACTCTCAGCCTCAGGACTCCAGCCCTGATAACTGCCCGGCAGAGTCATGAAGGCACTACTCATTTCGATGGTCGTCTCTTCCATCGCGTAGGTATAGCGTCCGGCATTGGTCAGGTCGAGCGTGATGATGTAGGCACTCTCCTTCGGCACCTTGATATTATCACCGCTCGGAGCCAGTCCGTTCTCCGTCATACCGTCGCCACCGTAGTTAATCGTCCAGTCGCTGTTGGCGCGGAACTTAAACTCCTTGTCGGTCATTGAGGTAATGACCGTCCAGAGGCGCGTGCCCTTGTCGTATTCCATCTTCGTATCGTCGCTCCAGCCGCCAGAGGTGGCATCGCCGATGACGCCCCATGTGTTGCAAGCCCACGACTGGCTCAGTGTTCCGTCGGCCTCCATCTTCACCTCCACGAAGCCCTTGCCGTCATCGGTTACTTCGCCCTGTGCCAGCACCTTCGTCACGTCCTTGCCGTCGAGGATGGCGTAGGTCGTGGCATCGTCGAACTGTACCCAGCCCTGATAAACACCGTCGCCGTCGGGATCACCAATCAGATAGGCCGTCGTATAATCCCAGTTTGGATAGCCAACGGCCACGTAGGCGTATGGCCAGTCAATATCATCCACGTTCGGGTCGTAGGGCGTAGCCTTGAACGCCACGGTATTCGTAGCCTCGTTCTGATACACGTCGAAAGCCGTTGACTTCAGCGATACGGTGAAGTCGTAAGCCTGTCCGGGATAGGCACCGATGCTGGCCAGAATCTTGTTCATCTCAGCATTGGTAAACGAGAGTTTCGTGTCGCCAGTCTCACCGATGACAACGCTCTTCTGACTGCTGTTGTTGGTCAGTGTCACGGTGTAGTTGACCACCGCGCCACTGCCATAGTTGGCTTTTTCCCATGTGATGTCAGGGAACTGAGCCGTACTGTTATCCTTCGTGATGGTGATGTCGGCAGGTGTGACGGCATTCAACGTTGCTGCCTGTCGCAACTCCAGTACAGGGTCGGTGGTGTCCTCTGCGCATGATGCAAGTGCGAGGACTCCGACTGCAAGGAAATATATATTCTTAAATTTCATAATATTTTAGTTACTTTAAGTTTAATAACCTTCATTCTGTCTAAGATTCTCGTTAGAGCCGATATCGTCGGAAGGAATGGGATAGACGGCATAGAAACTATCTACAGCCTTACCTTCTGCCACGCCACCCTTCCAGGGCCATACGTAGTCACCACCGGTATATTTGCCGAAGCGCACGAGGTCGGTACGCCGCTGTGCCTCATAGAACATTTCACGTCCACGCTCGTCAAGCATAAAGTCAAGCGTAAACTCACTGTCAGAGATCGGTGCTGCCAACTTATCGGTATAGGCACGTTTGCGCAGGTCGTTCAGGTAACCCAAAGCTTCGGCCTTGGTTGCACCCTGTCCGCCACGAAGCACGGCCTCGGCCAGATTCAGGTAGATCTCACCCAGACGGAACAATGGAAAGTCCGTCCATGCCTCAGAAGAAGAGGGTTTTGAACCATCCTTATATATATTATAGAACTTGGTAACTGGGATGCCGTTATTCACGAAGTTAGCCTCATTTGTAATCTCAAAGTTTGATGTCGCATCGGTGCGGAGCATCTGCCGACGGCTGTCCTTGTCCATCTCGTTCTCGCGGGTGAATATGTTATAGAGCGAAGACTTGGCTCGCACACCTTGCCAGGCGCCCTTTGCATTGGTTTCTTCCTGGAACTCTGAAGACCCCCAGCACAGCAGGGCCGTCATGCCTCCCCATGTCATCGTTTCCTCACCCTCATAGCGGCAGGGCATAATCATCTCCTTCGAGTGGTCGTTGTCAGCCTTGAACATATCGCCGTAGTTCTCTTCCAACTGATAGCCTGCGCCAATCACTTTCTTCGAGTAGGTGATGCAGTCGGTGTAACGGTTTTCGCCCACGTAGGTCTCGGCATTCAGATACAGACGGCTGAGTGCGGCCCACATACAGGCTTTGTTGGCGTGGCCATAACTGTCGCTCCATCCTATTACCGGGTCGGCAAGTTCACTTTCGCAGGCCAGCATCTCACTCTCGATATACTTGAAGAGGTCTGCCGCCAGAATCTGCTTCGGACGGTCACTACCCACGGTGCTGTTCTCATCGACAAACGGCACGTTGCGGTAGAGGTCGAGCGCATATTGGTACATCAGGGCTCTCATGAAACGGGCCTCAGCGCGATACTGAGCCACCTTTGCCTTCACCTGCTCAGAACAACCACGTTCTGACAACTTGCCTTCGGTGGTCTCACGCAGATAGGCATTGGAGAGGTTGATCTGATAGAACAGACGATAGTAACTACCTTTCACCCAAGGAGAGGAGGCGGCCCATGAAATATGATTGAAATCAGGGATACCGGGATCGTTCCAGCAGCAGTGCGCCATATCGGATGCCAGTTCCTGCATGTTCCATAATACACGGATGAACGAAGCCTGTGAACCGCCATCAATACCTACCACATCCTGTTCGTCGTCACCGCCTTTGTTTCCGCCTATCACCAGTCCGGCATAAATCTTGGCCAGACTTTCCTCATAGGCACCTATCTCATTTCCGAACACGACGCTTGAAACCAAGTCGTCCTTGTCGATGGGCACGGTGTCGAGGTCACCCGTGCATGATGTCGTGCCCAGCATTGTACCAACGAGGGCAACAGACAGGATATTTTTGAATTTCATTGTTTTCATCTTCTTTTGCTGATTTAGAAATTAAGATTTACGCCTAACATAAACGAGCGGGGGCGGGGATAGATTTCCTTGTCGATACCCTCACCGCTGATTTCCGGGTCAAGACCCTTGTACTTCGTGATGACAAACGGATTCTGTACGGTGAAATACACGCGGGCGGTCTGCTTATCGTTGAAGAGTTTCGGGAAAGTGTAGCCCAGCGTGACATTATCCATACGGAAGAATGAGGCGTTCTGGATGTAGTAACTGCTACGGTATTGACCTGCCTTGAAGTTATGATCCCATGCTGACTCCAGGCGGTTCTTCAGGAAACCGCTCTGATCGTACATCTGAGATCCATCCCAAGCCTCGCGGTTCGACTGCACATTATTATATACATAGTTGCCGAAACTGGCACGGACGGCAAACGACAAATCCCAGTTCTTATAAGAGATCTGATTGCTCAGACCCATATAGACATCAGGAGCCGACTTCTTGTAAGCTATCAGGTCTTCCTCGTCAATCTTGTTATCACCGTTCTGGTCAACGTATGCCCCTTCGATGGGCTTGCCGTCGGTGTCAAACATTTGCTCAAACACATAGAACGAGTTATAAGGATGGTTCACGGCATTGATCTGAATCTTATAGCCAGTGGCACCGTCGATGTCCCCATGAATCACGCCCTTGTAGGACGGATCGTCGTTGAAGGTCAGTTTGGTAATTTCGTTCTTGTTGTAAGAGACATTATAACTAACGGTCCAGTGCCAGTCCTTTGTGTCAACAGGATGGGCAGTCAACGAAAGTTCGATACCCTTGTTCTCCAAGGTTCCAACATTTGTCAGCAGCTCGTTGCTGAAATTCGTACCAGCTGGAGCAGTTACGGTGTTCAGGAGGTTGTCAGTCTTGCGATAGTAATAATCCAACGTACCTGTTATCTTGTTGTTCAGGAAACCGAAGTCCAGCCCTACGTTATAAGTCGTGGTCTCTTCCCATTTCAAATTCTCGTCATAGGCTTGCGGGGCTATCAGGCGATATTTTGTATTGCCGAAATAGTAGTTGGCACCAGCCTTGGAGTAGGAATAGCGAGCCATATAGGGATAATCGCCGTTGTTGAGGTTCTGCTGTCCTGTGATACCATAACCCAGACGGAGTTTCAAATCAGAAATAGCCTTCACATTCCTCAAGAAAGGCTCGTCGTTGATGCGCCATGCCAGAGCAACCGACGGGAATAGTCCCCAACGGTTTTCTTTGCTGAAGCGTGAAGAACCGTCATCACGCAGGGTAAAGGTAAAGAGGTAGCGGTCAAGCAATGTGTAGTTCAAGCGTCCGAAGAACGATACGAGATAGTTTTCGGTCTTGTTCTCTTCCATATCCTTGTAAAACTCAGCGCCTTTCTCTTTGGCAAACTTCTCTGAATAAGGGTATTTCGTCCAGTCGGACTTGTAGAAGTGCTGCCAGGAGTAGCCTGCCATCACGTCGATGTTGTGGACACCGAAAGTGTTGGCATAGTCTAGATAGAACTCCAACAATGTGTTACGTTTCAACTGCCAGTAACTGGTGTTTTCACCGAACCCTGCCTTGTAGTTGCCAGCCGACCAAGTCATCGGTGAGTTGTCGGTAATAGTGACATCGCCCTCTCCTTTCGACACGTCGTAACCCAAATTCAGGTTGGCACGCAGTTCGGGCAGGAAATGGAACTTATAGTCAAACTGTACATTGCCGATGCTGCGATAGACAGTTGACTTATCTGTCTTGCTGTCAAGCATCGATACAGGGTTCGTAAGACCTATGTCTATAGGCAATCCGTTCACGGGGTTGAGATACATGAAGTAGCCGTTGCCGTACTCCGAACCAGTCATATAGACGGGTTGCGTCGGGTCATATTGTGTTGCCAGATTAACTGCTCCCATATCCGGGAAGCGGTTGGTGGTGTAAATACCCTTCACGTTCAACTGGATATTCAGATGTTTGTCGAAGAGTTGTGGATTGAGGCTCAGGGCACCCGTCAGACGGTCCATTTTTGAGGTCTTGATGATACCGTTCTCATTGGTGTAGCCTACAGAGACGCGGTAGGGCATATTCTTCAGAGCACCCGACACGTTTATGTTATGGTCGGTACTGACTGCTGTACGATAGATTTCCTTCTGCCAGTCAGTGTTATTCGTTCCGATGGCGGTCACTTGCGGACTGCCTGCGCCAAACCTATTGTTGACAAACTGCTTGAAACTCTCTGCCGACATCACATCCACGTCGTTGGCACGGGTGCTGATCTTCACGTTTCCACTGTAACCCACCTTCACCTTGCCAGCCTGACCTTTCTTTGTAGTGATGATGATTACACCATTTGAGGCACGGCTACCATAGATGGCCGTAGCCGAGGCATCCTTCAGGATCGTAAAGGTCTCGATGTCGTTGGGGTGAACGGTTGCCAGCGGATTGCGCATACCACTTATGTCGCCATCGTCCACAGGCACGCCGTCAATTACGACGAGCGGATTGTTAGAGGCTGACATCGACGAGCCGCCACGGATGCGGATTGTTGCGCCGCCACCAGGAGCACCGCCGTCGGTAATCACGCTGACACCAGCCGCCTGACCTACGAGCATATCCGTGGCCGAGGTGACGGCACCCTTCACCAGTTTGTCTGCACCGAGGGCAGTCACGCTACCCGTCAGGTCGTTTTTCTTCACACGACCATAGCCGATAACCACCACTTCCTCCAGGGCCTCCGTGTCATCCTCCATGCGGATGGTGACCGTGGGAGCAGCGAGAGCCGTAGCATCCTTGTAGCCCACATACGAGACGGTCAGTTTGTCGCCCTGATTCGCCTGTAACGTAAAGTTTCCGTCGAAGTCGGTCACAGTCCCGCCCGTTCCATTGACTCGGACGGTAGCACCGATGACGCCTTCTCCGGTAGCATCCACCACATGCCCCTTGACCGTAATCTGCTGGCCCAGGGCACTCGCTGAAAGGATCAAGCCGAACAGTGCGGCTAACATCCTCAGAGGCATTTTCAAATGTACCTGTTTCATCATACTTCGTTTTAAATTGTTAATTATATAATAAATAAAAAAAGGTGTCGCTCGAAAATGGCGTTTCCGCAGGTCAATGTCTATCTTTGTTTTGATGAAGCAGGTAAACATTTTTACTCCCTTGGAGAACGCCATGTGTAGGCTTGCTGACTCGCGTCTGTAGTAGTTGCCTTAGCCGTTGGTGCCTGATGCCGCATCGGTACACTGGCATAATTCAAATTAACTCTAATTGAAAATGTTATTTGTCGGCAAAGTTACTCCTATTTAATATAAGAGGCAACGACATGGAGAAAGATTGGAGACTTCAAGAAACCGCAACGTGCTGAAAATTTGAAAGATGCGGTTTGCGGTGAAAAGAAAAAAAGTAGTATGTATGGAGGGAGATGGTCGTTTTGGGCTACTTGATGGCAAGCACATCCTGCTCGAAAGAATCGCGGTTGATAGCCTTGTTTCGCATATTGGTTCGGTAATTATATACCGTGGAGGATGAACAGCGTAGAAACTCCTGGACTTTCGTACCGTCGGATATGCCGAGCTTCAGCAGGGCATAAATGCGCAGTTCTGTGTTTAGGCACTCATTCTTCTTTAACGTTACCTGTGCCTCCGGACGTAACAGAGCATTGAAATCTTTCAGGAAATTCGGGTAGATGTGAAGGAAAGCCTCGTCAAAACTGTTGTAAAACTCATTTACTTCCTTGTTAATGTACCGTGTGGACTGGATAGTATCATACAACTCGTCGAAATTGCGTTTCCGGGCTACTTTGTTCAGGTTGGCACGATAGTTCTCCATTTTATTGATGTAGTCAAGGCAGAGATGCATGAACCTTGTGATATACTCTTCCTTGATTTTATTGGCATCGCTTAGTTGACTGTTCAAATCCTTTTGGGTATTCTCCGAGTGCTGCAACATTCGTATCTTTCTGCGCAGCACTATCAGTGCAAAAGCCAGCAATAGTAACAACAGACTGATGACGACTGCGGCCCAGATGGCGGCGTTTCTTGTATCTTGTTTTTGCTTCACTACGGCAGAATCAATGACAGAGAGGAAAGTTGACGTTTCTACCATCCTCATCCGTGCATTACAGGCTTTGGCATCATCGATACAACGGTGAATGTAGGTGTAAGCTCTGTCTATGTCCCCTTGCTCATACAGCAGAACGGCCAGCTTGCGTAGCGCGATGTACTCGCGCACGGCATTTTTGATGCCGGCTATTGATGACAGTGCAAGATATTTTACCTGAGCGCCGTTCTGATGTTGTTTCTCGTACATCTCAGAAAGAATAAAGTATCTCAATCCTGCCTCATGGGTAGTAAGACCGTCTGGCAGATTGTCTGAAAGCAATGCTATTGCCTGCTGTATTTTTCCCTGGTCTTCTAAACGCTCTGCCCGCAGAATAACATCGTCGGGTGCATAGGCAATAGCTGAATCGCGGCAAATTTCCATCTGATGTTGGTAATAAGCCTTCTGTTTTTTATCGACAGTGTATAAGGATAAGTTCCTATACACATTCGTACCCAGATAGAAATGACTTCTCCGCAACCAGTCGGAGTGCCCTGTCACATCTTGCTCCTTGAATATCTCCAATGCCTCATAGTGCATGCCCACATAGTTATAGAGGAAGGCAAGGCTGAGATGGGTATCAATAATGCGTTCCTGCTCGCCAAGTTTATCAGCCAGTTCTAACGACTGCTTGATATAGACAAGTGCTGAGTCAAGTGAGAAGTCCTGATAGGCTCGGTACAGATTCATACTTGTATTGTACTTTTCTTCTTCCGATTCAGACTTGCTAAGTTTCTCCTTCAGTTCATTCAGATTCTCATTCTTTTGGGTAATATATAGCTGATAATCATTTAGAATGCTATCAAGCTGTTCCAAGACAGCATCGTCCTTGGAACACGACATACATGTCAATAGGAGTATCAACGATAATATTACTTGCTTCATCATCAGCTGTTTTACGCGTGCAAAGTTACAAAGAATATGCCTGACGTGGAATACCAGTCCCGTAAAATGGAGATATTTCAATCAGATAAGTTCTTGTCATTGAGCAATATAACAAAAATGTAACCATATAAAAATGTAGTCCATGTTAATGTATGAGAACCATGCTACAGTCGGTTCTTCTCGGCATTACCGGCACCAGTACCTTTATACTTCGACGGGGTGACATTGAATCTGTAGCGCAGGGAGAGTTGGACGCAACGGGAATCGTTGTCCTCCATTTTCCGAAACATCATCCTATTGCTGTAAAGCATGACATGGTTGATGCCGCCATTGAAAATGTCATTACCAGTCAGTTTAACATTCAGACGGTGCTGGAAGAAGTCTTTGCTGATACTGAGCGAGAGCATTGGATTGGTACTGTCAACATAGATGTTTGAACCTGTATTGCCGTGGGTGTGCATGTAGAAGTCGGCCTGCAACAGCCAGTCGTGAGGTAAAGTCAGGATGTTGCCCAGTTGCAGGGTCAGCATCGGATGGCAGAAACTTTTCTCTTGACCATTAAACATGGACTTGAACCAGGGCTTCATCAACGACGCGTTGTATTGTGGAGTCCATGTTATCCCGTTACCTAATTTGACGTTCTTCTGTGCACCCAAAGTAATAGTAAGCCAGTCGGCATGATCGTAATTCAAGTAAGTCACGAAATTCACCTTTGAGTCATCTTCTAGACCGCCCGCCGTATAGAGAATTGGATCGACACAATGGGAGAAGTTGGTCATCAGATAAAGCCACTTCCACATCACCATCGCGTTTAGGTTGTGGTACTTAACGGGCTTCAGATAGGGATTACCCGTCTGCAGATTCAAGCGATTCTCGTAGGTGACATCGCTGCTCAACTGCCAATATGAAGGGCGTGTTGTTCGCTTCGCATAACTGAAAGACAGTTGCAGATTCTTGACTGATGTAGATACAGAAAGAGACGGAAACAGGTCGTCGTATGTACGGCATTGTTCATCACGACGCTGACCACTCACAAAGTACTCTGACTCCACATGTTCGTAACGCAGACCTGCCGACAACTGGAAGCGTCCCAGACGTTGGCGTAGTTCCACGAAGGGAGCAATGTTGCTTTCGTGCTGTTCGTTATTGCTGTTGGCAATGTATCCCTCTTGATTCTCAAATCTGCTTTTCCATCGCGTATTGGTATATTCCTCACCTATCTCTATCTGTCCTTTCCACAGCGGATGGGTAACGAATAGTTTCTCTGCAAACAGTTTACTGCGTGTCTGACTCTCTGTATTCACATCGCGGTCTTCGTACTCAGTACTTAGTTCCTGCTGCTGGTTACGACTCTGCTGTCTGCGTGAAGTGTAGTCGGCATTGAAGTCGATGCTGAGTTGCCCCACTTTGCCTGTGTAATAAAGATTAGCCTGATGGATGGGGCTGTTCTTATCGCGTCTGACGCTGCTGTTTTGTAAATGGTCGTATGCCACTCCGTCGGCCAGCAGGTCATCATCATACTCACTGCGGGTCTTTACGTAGTCATACGTATTCTGGTAGAATCCACCGAAAGAGTGATTATCATTGATTTGGTAGTTGAAACCGAATCGTCCTTCGAGGAAAGGATTACGAACATGATTCTTCTGCTGATTGTTTATCACCCATAGTGTATCTGCAAAGATGGTCTGTTCGAACTCGCCCTGACTCTTTCTTCTGTTATATGCCCCAAAAAGGTTGGCGAAGAGTTCCAGACCACCCGTGCGATAGGTCAGGTTGATGCGCTCGTTATTGGCATAACCACGTCCACTGCGTGACCACGATGATAATTCCACACCTAATCCTTCGCCTGCCGCCCGTTTGGTGCGGATGATGATGACTG
>CAMHJQ010000064.1 GCA_946185485.1 uncultured Prevotellaceae bacterium
GCGATGACCTCGTTGGCGCAGGGGTTCAACGTATATAATATGGTACGCGTGAGCTTGCCTTCCATGTTCAGCTTGTTCAGGAACTTCGACATGGCCTTGGCGGTGTTGAACTCACCGATAGAGTCGAAACCGGTGTCAGGACCGAGCTTGTTAAACATAGCGGTATTGTTGTCGCGGATGGCACCATAGTGGAACTGCTGTGTCCAGCCTGCCTCGGCATCCATCTCTGCCATCACCGTCAGGAAGCAGTTCTTGTACTGGCGGATTTCGAGGTTCGACAGCTGCTGTCCGCGCATGGCCTTCTCGAAAATGGTCTCAATCTGCGAGTCGGTGTACTCCTCATCGTAGAACTCCTCGATGCCGTGGTCAGAGAGTTTCGAACCCTGAGCCTCGAAGAACTCGTGACGCTTCTTCAGGGCATCCACCATGTCGGCAAAGTGGGTGATGGTGACGCCGCTGACATTCTCCAGCTGGTGTACGTAATCGGCAAAGTCACTCTTCTCGATGTTCATGGCCTTGTCGGGACGCCAAGCGGGAATCATCATGGGGTCGTCGGCAGCCTTGTGCTTGGCATACTCGATGTGGTTGTGCAGGTCGTCGACGGGGTCGTCGGTGGTGCAGACGCACTCTACGTTGTAGTGCTTCATCAGGCCGCGGGCGCTGAACTCGGGCTGCTTCAGCTTCTCGTTACACTCGTCGAAGATCTCGCGAGCGGTCTTGGGGCTCAGCAGTTTCTCGATGCCGAAGGCAGTCTTCAGCTCCAGATGGGTCCAGTGGTACAGGGGGTTACGCAGGGTGTAAGGCACGGTCTCGGCCCACTTCTCGAATTTCTCCCAGTCGCTAGTGTCCTTGCCGGTGCAGTACTTCTCGTCCACGCCGTTGGTGCGCATGGCACGCCACTTGTAGTGGTCGCCACCCAGCCACAACTCGGTGATGCTCTTGAAGCGATGGTCGTTAGCAACCATCTCGGGAATCAGGTGACAGTGGTAGTCGATGATGGGCATCTTAGCCGCATGGTTGTGATACAGGTCCTGGGCGACTTCAGTCTCCAGCACAAAATTCTTGTCGTTGAATGCTTTCATAATGCTTTTTGGGTTTGTTTTAGCTTTTAAGTACCAATTGGATGCAAAGATAGCGAATAATTTCCATATAGAGAAAAGAACGTGCTTTTTTTGAAGAAAAATTAACGTAAACGATGTCGTAAGTCAAGCATCACCAAAAGCGCCCTTATATAATTAAATAAGGTATATAATTCCTGAAAACGGGTATCAAAACAAAGGTAAAACAAGAAAAATGCATTTTTTTAGAAAAAAAAACACGGAAAATTTCCATATCCCGTTGAAAAACAGTATCTTTGCAGTCCGAAATAAAAAAATTAATAAAATAGTACAATGACAAAAGCAGATATTATCAGCAAAATTGTTGAGTCGACAGGCCTTCCCAAGAAGGATGTGGCCATTACTGTAGAGGCCTTCATGAACGAAATTCGCGTCAGCATGGCCGAGGATAGAGAGAACGTCTACCTGCGTGGTTTTGGCACCTTCACTGTGAAGCATCGTGCCAAGAAGACCGCCCGCAACATCTCGAAGAACACCACCATGGTCATCGATGCCCATGACATTCCCGCTTTCAAGCCCGCGAAGAGTTTCATCGAGAAGATGAAGTAAGAACGTTAATTATTATACATTATTAATACATTAAGATTATGCCAAACGGAAAAAAGAAGAAGGGCCACAAGATGGCTACCCACAAGCGCAAGAAGAGACTGCGCAAGAATCGTCATAAGAGCAAGTAAGCTCACTGACAGGAACAAATGAGAGGAGTGTACCTGACGAGACATGATGTCTCTGACGGTGCGCTTCTTTATGTATTTAAAGAGAAAAAGTGAAGAAAGTATGACAAGTGAACTCATCATCGATGTCCAGCCGAAAGAGATATCGATGGCTCTGCTCGAAGACAAGAACCTGGTGGAATACCAGAACGAGAAGCGCGAGGAGGCCAGCTACTCTGTCGGCAACATCTATCTGGGTCGTGTGCGCAAGCTTATGCCCGGACTCAACGCCTGCTTCGTTGACGTAGGCTCTGAGCGTGATGCCTTCCTGCACTATCTTGACTTAGGCACTCAATTCAGCTCTTATGAAAAGTACCTGAAACAGGTACAAAGCGACAGGAAGAAACTCTATCCCATATTAAAGGCACAGCGGCTGCCCGACCTGCCCAAGGAAGGCAGCGTGCAGACCACCCTCAAGCAAGGTCAGGAAATACTGGTTCAGGTAGTGAAAGAACCTATATCCACGAAAGGTCCACGACTGACGTGCGAACTCAGCTTTGCCGGACGCTACATGGTGCTCATGCCCTTCGGTGATAAGGTTTCGGTATCATCAAAAATCAAGAAAAGCGAGGAAAGAGCCCGCCTGAAACAGCTGGTTCAGAGCATCCGCCCGAAGAACTTCGGCGTCATCGTGCGCACGTCGGCAGAAGGCAAGCGCGTAGCCGAGCTGGACAAGGAGATGAAGGTACTCGTCAAACGCTGGGACGAAATGATAGAGAAGGCACAGAAAGCCACCAAGTCGCCCCAACTGGTGTTCGAGGAGACAGGACGTGCCGTGGCACTGCTGCGCGACGTCTTCGACCCCACCTACGACGGCATCTACGTCAACGACGAGAACATCTTCCAGCAGGTCCGTGACTACGTCACGCTGATAGCCCCCGACAAGCAGGACATTGTCAAGAAGTATACCGGCAACGTACCCATTTTTGACAACTTCAACATCACCAAACAGTTGAAGTCGTCGTTCGGACGTACCGTCAATTACAAGCGCGGAGCCTATCTCATCATCCAGCACACGGAAGCCATGCACGTCGTAGACGTGAACTCGGGCAACCGTACTCGCGCAGAAAACGGCCAGGAGGCCAATGCCCTTGAAGTGAACCTCGGCGCTGCCGACGAACTGGCACGCCAGCTACGACTACGAGACATGGGAGGAATCATCGTCGTCGACTTCATTGACATGAGCCTTGCTGAGGACCGTCAGATGCTCTATGAACGCATGTGCAAGAACATGCAGAAAGACCGTGCACGCCACAACATCCTGCCACTGTCGAAATTCGGACTCATGCAGATTACCCGCCAGCGAGTCCGCCCGGCGATGGATGTCAACGTCGAGGAGACCTGTCCCACCTGTTTCGGAAAAGGAAAAATCAAGTCGTCGATACTGTTTACCGACCAGCTTGAGAGCAAAATTGACCGCCTTGTCAACAACATAGGCATCAGCAAGTTCTACCTGCACGTCCACCCTTATGTCGCCGCCTACATCAACCAGGGCTTCTGGTCGCTCAAGCGGCAATGGCAGATGAAATACGGCATGGGCGTACGCATTATACCCTCGCAGAAACTGGCTTTCCTGCAGTATGAATTCTACGACAAGGACCGCCAGTTCATCGACATGCAGGAAGAAACAGACACCAATTCGTAACACGCTAAAAGCCACCAGTGACATGATAGCATTGAAAATAGCCTTCTGGGGCTGCCTGTTCCTCGTATTCTACACCTATATCGGATACGGAATGCTATTATGGGTACTGGTTGCCATCAAACGCCTGGTCAGGGGAAGAGCCGTCAAGAACGTTCTTCCTCCTGACGAGGCGTTACCCGACGTCACCTTCATGGTATGTGCCTACAACGAACAGGACGTGGTAGCCATGAAGATGGACAACACCCACCAGTTTGACTATCCCAAGGACAAGTTGCACATTGTCTGGGTCACCGACGGTTCCACCGATGACACCAACGAGCGGCTTAGCCACTATCCCGACGTCACCGTCGTCTACTCGCCCGAACGCCGAGGCAAGACAGCAGCCTTGAACCACGGCATCAGCCAGCTGACCAGCGACATCACTGTCATGACCGATGCCAACACCATGCTCAACCCGGAAGCCATCCGCGAGATTGTGCGCTGCTTCCAGGACCCACAGGTAGCCTGCGTGGCTGGCGAGAAGCGCGTCATGGCACGCCATGAGGGGCAGGCCGCCGCAGAAGGAGAAGGACTATACTGGAAGTACGAGAGCGCCCTGAAGCACCTCGACAGTGAGCTATACTCCGCCATGGGTGCTGCCGGCGAACTGAACGCCATCCGCACCAGTCTCTACGAGCCCATGCCCGAGAATGCCCTGCTGGACGACTTTGTCATGTCCATGCGACTGGTAGATAAGGGCTACAAGATAGCCTACACATCGGATGCCTACGCCATGGAATATGGCTCTGCCGACATCCACGAGGAATCGAAACGCAAGCGCCGCATCGCCGCCGGCGGACTGCAAAGCATATGGTGGCTGCGGCAGATGCTGAACCCCTTCCGTCAGCCGACGGTAGCCTTCCAGTTCGTCTCCCACCGCGTGCTACGCTGGAGCATCACACCCGTCGCCCTGCTGGCACTCATCCCCCTGAACGTAGCACTTGTGCTGCTGCGCGCAGGCACCTTCTACAACATCATCGCCGTCCTGCAGCTGCTCTTCTACTTGGCTGCTGCACTCAGCAGGCTGCTCGAACGCCAGGGACGCCGCCAGAAGCTGCTCTATGTGGCCTACTACTTCCTGTTCATGAACGTCAACGTCTTCCGTGGCATGAAGTATTTGTATACCCACAAGGGGGGCGGTACATGGGAAAAAGCTAAAAGAGGATAAAATTTTTGAGGAATTACTCATTTTATCGAAAAAAATTTATATCTTTGCACCGATTTATACACATAAATGAACGTCATGCCAGATAACGAACGTGAAATTCTATTGCAGAAAATAGCTGAAGCCAACAACAAGCTTCACGCTACGGAGTTAGAGCTCGACGCTGCCAAAAAGAAACTGGCCCAATACGAGGAAAAGGCCAAGAAGGCAGAAAAAGCCAGCCAGATGAAGTCACTCTTCCTGGCTAATATGAGCCACGAAATCCGCACACCCCTCAACGCCATCGAAGGGTTCTCACGCATCATGGCCGAGACCGACTCGCCTGACGAGCGCATGAAATACATGGAAATCGTTGAGAGCAACAACAACCGACTGATGGCACTCATCAACGATATCCTCGACCTCTCACGTGTAGAAGCCGGAGAGATAGCTATCAAGAAGTCGATGACCGACCTTAACGAACTATGCCATGGACTGCAGAACATCTTCAAGTTCCGCTGTCCCGACACGCTGAAGCTGATATGGAACAGACCCAATATGAACGTGTTGCTCAACACCGACCAAAACCGCGTCACACAGGTCTTCTCCAACCTCATCAGCAATGCCCTGAAACACACCACCGAAGGAAACATCACCTACGGCTACCGTCTCATCAACGACGGACAGGAGGTAGAATTCTTCGTCAGCGACACGGGGTCGGGCATCGATCCCGACGATCTCAAGCACATCTTCGACGCCTACGTCTCGCGGGATGCCGAGAGCCAGGCCGGATACGGACTGGGGCTGACGCTCTGCAAGACCATCGTCGAGCGCATGGAAGGAACTATCAGTGTACAGTCGGAACTCGGAAAGGGCTCCACCTTCCGATTCATCCTGCCCTTCGAGGGCACCATCGGAGGTATCACCAAGAACAGTCGCACTACCACCAACTCGCGTACCATCCGCTCTACCACCAAGACCGACTTGCGCAACGCACCACTCATCCTGGTGGCAGAGGACGAGGACAGCAACTTCGAGCTCGTCCGTATCGTGCTCTCCAAACGCTACCGTCTGCTGCGCGCCGTCAACGGCATCGAGGCAGTGACATTCTGTGAGGAGGAACATCCAGACCTCATACTCATGGACATCCGCATGCCCGACATGAACGGCCTTGACGCCACGCGCATCATCAAGGAGGTCAACCACGACATACCCGTAGTGGCACTCAGCGCCTACGCCTTTGACGAGAACATCCGCGAGGCCAAGGCGGCAGGCTGCGACGAGTTCATGGCCAAGCCCTTCCGCGTAGAAGACCTTATTGACATGGTCGAGAAATACGTCAACAAGTAACTATCAACAACTACATACTATGGGAAAACTCGCCGTTTACAAGTATGTGTCAGCCATGTTCCTGGTGGCACAGCTGGTCATTGCCATTTTCACCTTTGTAGCTCTCTTTGGAGGCAACGTCAACCCCGCTGGCAACAACGCACAAGCCATGCTCGTCTACGCACTGCCACTGCTGATCATTGCCAACGTGCTAATGATCTTCTACTGGCTGCTGCGCAGACGCTGGTATCTCATACTCATACCCGTCGTCACCATAGCCTGCTGCATACCCTACATAGGCACTCTCTACCAGTTTCGCTCCTACGACAAGAGCTTAGAGAACAAGGCCGGCCTGAAGATAGCCAGCTATAATGTCGCCATGTTCGGACGCGAGACGTCGGGATTTATGGCACAGGACATCCTGGCCGAGATGCGACGCCAGAAGGTAGACGTGCTCTGCATGCAAGAGTACAACGAAACCAGCGGAGACCGCAAGAACTCTGTGTCCTACAAGGAGTACTTCCCCTACATGCAGATAGGCCGCGACGACATGGTCATCTACAGCCGCTACCCCATCCGCAATCACAAGACCATTCTTTTCGACGATACCAACAACAGTGCCATGTGGGCTGACATCGAGATCAACGGCGAAGAGATACGCGTCTTCAACGTCCACCTGCAGACGACCGGCATCAACCGCACCATGCACCAGGCCGCCAAGATGCAGATGAACGGAGGCTATGAGGTCAGCAACAGTCGTCTGCTGAACGCCATCTACGGAAACTATACCATCGGCATGCTTTTCCGTGCCGGACAGGCTGTGACTGTCGCCAACGAGAAACGTTCCTCCGAGAAACCCTGCATCCTCTGCGGTGACTTCAACGACGTCCCCTACTCTTTCGTCTACAAAACCATGTTAGGCAATATGGTAGACGGATTCAAAGAGTGCGGAAGTGGTTTCATGAGCACCTTCCGTGGCAAGAAGCCCGTGCGCATCGACTACATCTTCCACGACGAGGCACTCAAGGGACTCACCTACTACCGAGGTGACATCACCTATTCAGACCACTATCCAGTGTTTATGAAGATAGCCCTGTAGCTTATTGCTTCACCACCTTTTTCATGTTCATATCCACGATCTTGCCTTCCGGCGTCACCTTGGCGCTGACCTTATAGGTTGCCAGGCGCTCTTGGTCGGGGTCTGAACGGTCGATGCGCTGGTCGACGGAGAAGGTGACGGAATATTCCACCTCGCCGGTATCAATATTCTCTATCTTGTCTATCTTCCAGTCATTGTTCATCAGGAAGTTCATGGACGAGATATCCTCCGCCTCGTGCAACTTCTTCATATACTGGATGACATCGGCCTTGGTGACATTCTGACGATTGAAGAATGTGCGAATAACGGTATTCAGCGTGGACAGCAGTCCTGGTTCGTCGTCCTTGGCCAAACTGTTGAAATAGGTATTGAACAGGCTGCTAATCATCTGTTCCTCCTGAGGTGTCACCATGCGGTCGTTCAGTTTGTCGTAATTCATCTTGGCATCATCATAATGCAAACCGTCAATATGCGCCTCCATATACGACTTATAGGACTCAAGGGTATTCAGGTTGGCGGCCTGTATCCAGTCTAGCGAATCGATGAGCAGTTTGGCTTCCGTGACGTGAACACTTTGGGGATGCAGTTGCATATATTTCAGAAGGGCTACCTTCGACTGGCTGCGCACGGCATTCTGCCACTCCATATCTATCAGTTTCAACTGCTCCATGTGCGCCATCACAGAGTCACGATGTGCCTGGGGCGCAGTGGTATAAATATCCAGGAAATTCTGCAACACAGCCGGCTCAGAGCTCTGCATAGCATTTTCGTAAGCATACTGCTCATTCTGCTCCTGTGTATGCTGATAAAAATAATAACCGACAAACGAGACGCCAAGAGCAATGACCAGCGCCACTATCAGCGTAGCCAGCCAGCCATGACGGCTGGGCTTTTTCTTAGTCTCCTGTTCGTTGTCAACCTCAACAGGCTCCTGTTGCACCTGCTGTGGAACAGGCGGCGTAGATGGAGACTCCTGCTGACTGGCCGACTGACGGACGGTCTGCAGGCAGTTGGGACAGACATCCTGAGCGGCTAACATTGTACCGCCGCAATGGGGACACTTCAATATTTTTCCGGCTATGGCGATTCCACAGCTTGGACAGGTTTCAGCCAAGTCGCTGACCTGATGGCCACATTCAGGGCATTTGATAATCATACGATAATATTTAGATTATTATTGTTTTTTGAGATTCGTACACTCTTCAGCGATGTTTAAACGTGATTTCCCGCAATCCATGGTTGCCCATGAAACGGCTCTTGTCCACATAGCCATTGACACCAACGATGCGACCTTTACCAGTATATTGCCACATGGTGATATCGCGGTCATCAGCAAGCACAGGTTCCTGGTCGGTATACATGGCTATCATGATTTTGTAGTCGTCAATCTTCCCCTTCAGGTGCTTGTTATAGAAATTGCGACCGGTATAGAGAAGGGGCTTTTGATGATAAGCTTCCTCCACCAAGTCCAGGAAGTAGAACAAAGAGTCGCAAAAGACATCGGTAGACAAACCGCCTGTGCTTTCAATATCTATCATCGGCACTAAATCCTGTTCGTCGGGCAAACATTGCGACCTGAAGTTCTGCATCTGCCTCTGCTGGTCGGTCAGCGGACGATAGAAATGATAGCTGCCGACTTTCAATCCATTCCTGCGAGCCATCTCGATATTTCGTTCGAAGGTAGCATCAATACGGTCACCACCCTCGGTAGCCTTCAAGTAGACGTAGGCCATCTTGGTATTGTCGCCGATGGTCTCCCAGAATACTTTTCCCTGATAGTGGCTGAGATCTATGCCATGAATGTGAGAACAGGTGTCTTCGCATTGCACATTAGGATTGACAACTGCAACTGGCTCTATCGCCAACGTATCCTGAGCCTTTGAAATAACCGGCAAAAAGAGAAATAAAATAGTATATATGATCGATTTTTTCATTATTATTCAAATTTAAAGCGCAAAGGTACAAAATAATTGTGAATAGTGGCTGTAAATCGTGAATTATTTGTATCTTTGCAACAAAATTTAGACAACATGAGGTATTTATTCATATTATTAAGTGCTCTGACACTGATGACAGCCTGTAGTCATGACGATGAATCAGATCCTGTTACTGACAAGAAGGCAACCCGCGCAGTCATGATTTACATGGCTGGCGAAAACAACCTGACAGAATATCAAGGAGTGAAGTACCTGAGCAAGGACCTTGACGAGATTGTCAAGGGTTCCATGTCGTTGAGTGACACGCAACGGCTGTTCGTGTTTGTAGATAGCCTGAACTCGTCAAAAGCTGTAAAGAAAGGTACTCCTTATATTATAGAGGTTCACGGTGGAAAGATTTATCCAAAGAAAACCTACGACACCGACTTCTACTCCAGCGATCCCAAGCGGTTTACCGAGATTATCAAATGGATGACTGACAACATCCAAGCAGATGGCTACGGACTGGTGCTGTGGGGCCATGCTGACGGCTGGCTGGAAGCCAAGGACATGCTCCACCGCTCCTATGGAATTGATACAGGCGAGGATGCCGGCAGCTACGAACAGAAATGGATGGGCATCAGACAAATGGCCGAGGCACTCAATAGCATACAAAAATTGGACTTCATCTTTGCAGACTGCTGCAACATGATGTCTGCCGAGGTTGGCTACGAACTGCGACATGTCACCGACTACCTGATTGGTTCACCTGCCGAGATTCCTGGCTATGGTGCTCCCTACGACCTGATTGTACCCTACTTCTTCAAGAACGGCGAGGAATTATATAAAGGTATCATCGACACCTATTATAATTATTATCAGGAAGCCTATGTCAGCTATAGTGTGCCCCTGTCCGTCATTGACACCAAGTATATGGAACAGTTAGCACAAGCTACACACGATGTGCTAGATCCGACAACCTACCCCAACTATCCCAATAATCCCAACATGAAGGGCATCGTCTACTATTGGTATTGCAACGCTCCAATTTTCTATGACATGCGGGCTTTTCTCAAGTCTATCGCCAGCGATGAGGCTTTCGCCCAATGGGATAACGTATTCCAGCAGGCTGTACCTTATTACAAGATGTCCATGCAATGGGAAACGGGGTGTAACATGCTTCTGTTCGATTTCAGAAACTTCAATCAAGACCAGTCACTCTACGGGTGTGTCAGCATGTTCGTTCCCATCAATTCCAACAGATACAAAACAGAGCCATACTATATCCTTGATACGTACAACTACTATCAATGGAACCAGATAGTTGACTGGAGCCGCTTCGGCTGGAATTAATTCTTTTTCTCGTGAATAGTAACCTTCACCTTTGAGATGCGTCGCTCTTCCATGTCGAGTATCTCAAAGGTGAAATTCTGATAGTCAATCTTCTCATGCTGCTTCGGGAAGTCACCTTTTATTTCAAGTAACAGTCCTGCAATGGTATCGGCATCACCCTCAACATCCTCAAAGACATCGTCGCTGACTTTCACTATCCTGTAGAAATCAGAGAGTAGCGTCTTGCCTTCGAAGACAAACGTGTTGGAATTGATACGGACATAGTTCTTGACATCCTCGTCATACTCGTCATTGATCTCGCCTACGATTTCTTCCAGAATGTCTTCCAGCGTTACAATACCGCTGGTACCACCAAACTCGTCCACAACAATGGCAATATGAACTTTGTTTTCCTGGAACTCCCTCAATAAATCATCGATCTTCTTCGTCTCGGGTACAAAATATGGAGGACGGATAAGCGACTGCCAACGGAAATTACTTCCTTTCGTCAAGTGCGGCAGCAAGTCCTTGATATAGAGGATGCCACGAACATTATCACTATTGTCCTGATAGACAGGAATACGCGAATAGCTGTTGGCAACAATACAGCGCAACACCTCGGCAAAAGAGGCATTGAAGTCTAGGGCGACGACATCCTGACGAGACGTCATAATCTCCTTGGCTGTCTCATCGCCAAAGCGGACAATACCCTCCAACATGCGCTGCTCATCCTTGATGTCTTCCTTGTCTGTCAGCTCCAATGCCTGCTCTAAGTCATCAACGCTCAACACACGGTTTTCACGCTTGACAACCATATCAGCAAGAAGACCAGACTTCATCAGAACAGTAGATAAAGGATGGAACAGCGTCCTGCAGAACAGAATGCCATTGATAGTGCGACGACAGAAAGAAAGCGGATGCTGGCGCGCATAGACCTTCGGCATAATCTCGCCAAAGAGCAGCAGTAGGAAGGTAAGCAATATGGTAATGCAAAGGAAGTGCAACCAATAAGCATCACCAAAATCCACCACATGTGCAAAGAAATAATTGAGCAACATGATGATGGTTACATTGACCAGATTGTTCGTAATCAAAATAGTAGCCAAGGTTCGCTCCGAGTCGTCTCGCAACATACTAATTTTAGCGTCTTCCTCGGACTTCTCAACGTCCAGTTCATTCAGATCTGTCGGCGACAATGAGAAAAAAGCGATTTCCGCCCCGGAGGCAAAAGCAGATATCAATAACAATAGGCAGGCTAAAACACCGGCAACTATAGCACCCCATGAAGGTGACAACAGCGTCACACCATTCAATAACTGTTGTAAATATTCGTCCATGATCATTCAGTCGAAGGCGACTTGGGAGTTAACATTTCCATATTGTCTGCCCAAATCTCTGTCACACTACGCCGCTGACCTTGCTTGTCGTCATAAGTGGTGTAACGGATACGACCCTCAATATATAATTTATCACCTTTATGAACGTATTTCTCTACAATCTCAGCCAATCGGCGCCATAAAATAACATTATGCCAATCAGTATGCTCCGGGACCTGCGTTCCATTCTGAAGCGTATAGCCACGTTCTGTCGTTGCCAAACGTAGACGAGCGACCGCAACGCCCTGGTCGACATACCGAATCTCCGGCTCCTGACCAACATTACCTATCAACATAACCTTATTCATAGGAAATAGTCGCTCAAATTATTTACATTGTCCGAGATAGCGGAACTTGAAGTTCTTACCCTTTGCCGAGGGGAACTGACTACGAGGGTCAACACGCACACTCAGGTGGTCAACAATACGATTGTAGCAATCCAATCCAGAATAAGCCTTGCAACATGCCACGAAATGCGTGTCACGATACTGGAACTTACCCGTACCTGGAACCATTTGGACTCGTTTGAAATCTATCGTACCTTCGTACCAGCCAAAACGTTCTTCGTTCAATCGCATCAATATAGGAGCAGTAGATTTCTCAGCAGCTCCAGCATTAGCATGGACGGCCTTCTTCTCTTTGAAGTCCTGCATTGTGGCAGCTTCAGTTTTAATAATAATAAAGTATATGCGTGGGCGTACCTTATAACGCTTGGGGTAGAAAACATCACTGGCAGCATAGTCGCGAATGTCTTTCTCAAGCGCAGGGTTCATTCCTATCTCTTCAATATCGGCCAGAAAAGCAATGGCATCATCGACATTAGAGACAAGAATCTCACTGTCAAAATATCGTAAATACAAATTCATTAGAAATGGGATTGTTTTCCTGTATATAAAAAGAGCGGAAAACGGGACTCGGACCCGCGACCCCAACCTTGGCAAGGTTGT
>CAMHJQ010000065.1 GCA_946185485.1 uncultured Prevotellaceae bacterium
GCACTAACGACTATTAATAGTCCTCTTCCTCATCTTCGTCGTCATCGAACGAGCGATAGCGTCGGGAGCCACTGCCGCCGCCTTCCTCTTCAGCTCCATCGCCATTAATTGAAAACTTCTCAATGTCAATGCGCGTCACGATGCCGTCGCGGCAGAAATAGATGCGCGGGATGATGCTCGTGGCAAAGAGATTGTAGATGCGGCGGTCCTCCTGCGGCGAATAAGGAATCAGCAGACCGTTGGCAGCCCAATAGGCAGCAACGCTCTCCTCGTTCTCCTCGCGACTGATAGCCAGCATGCGGAAGTCCGGCTCGTCCTTGTGCTGCAGGTAATATTGATTCAATAGTGGCAGGTCGCGCTGGCAGTCCTTACACGAGGTATTGAAGAAGACGATGACCGTGGTGCCCGTCAGTCGAGTCGTCGAGAAAGTGCCCTCCTGCCCTTCTGGGCCGACGATGTTGACCGTGAACGACGGCACAGCATCACCCACTTTCACCCGCTCCACCAGCTCCGGCTCGTCATCGCTGATGGTGCTACAGCCTGCGACAACCATCGCAAGCCATAGCACCATCAGGGGAAAAACATTGAATATCGTCCAGGGTGTACGTTTTATCATTTCGCCATCACTTTCATAATCTTGTGGTCATTTTCTGTCTCCGCCTCAATGATGTAGACTCCAGCGGCAGGCAGGTTGAAGCTATATTCCGGCGACTGCGGGCTGGCCATGTGAACCTGACGGCCGCCCAAGTCAAAGCAGCGCACATGGAGGATGGGCTCAGCAGTAGAGGCAATCACCTTCGCCACGAGTCCCACCGTGAATATCTGTAGGTGGGTCTCTTCTGCAACCTTTTCCTGATTAAGGCTGGTCACGAGGTAATAGCGGTTCTGTGTCTGTCCGCTGACGGTGAACTGCATACCCGACTCCAGCGGGGTCAGTTTCTGCTCCACAGCATCGTAGAAAGCAATAGAGTCACCCAGCGTCTCCACGCCCCGGAAGGTCAGCGTACAAGGAGAAGAGCTGTTCGATTCCACGCCAAGCGGCAGACAACTGAAGTCATTGACGGTATTGATGGTCGTGGCCAGACGTCCGCAGAGCGTATAGACCGTCGGTATATTCTTCAAATCGCTGTTGAGGAAGGTCTCGGTATCCTCCGATGGCAGGAAGTCGTTGGAAGCGTCATCGCTTAACATCACCAAGGCACTGCTGCTGTTGCTGTCACGCTGGGCGGTGATGACCAGACCTAACAGGTCATTCTCTTCCTTACTGGCAGAACGGGTTTGACGGGACAGCAATGGATAACTGTTATCAGTATCTTGTGTGTATCCCTGACCCGATTTCACGCCATAGCGCGTCTGAGCCTGCATGGCGTCTGTAAAAGTGATGTCGTTTGCTTCACCAGGCGTAGTGGCCTGTACGAAGAATCCCTGTCCGGGAGCCACTACAGCTTTATCAGTGGCAAAGGACGTACCATTGGGATTGACCCATTGGTTGTCAGCCCATTGCACTAACTGCTGTCCACCAGCAGTGAGTAGCCAGTATTTCTTTTCCAATCCCGAGTTTTCGGCAAAGAACTGGTTCATATCCAGACCGCAGGGGAACGGATTCTCCACCAAGTAGTAGCCCATATTGGCCTCCCCTGCGGAAACGGTCTCCGTGAAGTCTACAGTAGCAACCGCGCTGTTATCTCTCGGTATGCGGGTAATCGTTCTTGCACCATAGATGCTGGCATATTTTGATGTTGAAGCTTCTGTCTTTCGCAATGTATTTGGCAATAACAGGTCGGTCTTCAGACGTCCGCGGTTCTTGGCACGGTTCTTGGAATTTTGCACCGTGCTCAAGTCTGTGTCCGTACCACCATCGGCAGTACCTGTCTCATCAAAGCGGTAGTAGTCATACATCGTATCCTCCTTGGGCAGACGGATGATGGCAGGATTGGCATTGCCAGCTCCAGTTGACTTCAGGTTATTCAGCACCATGACGGAGAAGCCTCCTGTAGCATAATCCACAGTGGCATCGTTATAGGTATTACTCCAGACGCCCTTAATAGCCACATTGACTTTCTTGCCGCCCATGGGTTTGTAGCCCAAACGGTCGAGATAGTTGTCAGCGCCAGTCGTGTTCCACGTTCCGCTACTCCATTGTCCCTGTGAAGCCGATCCTAAGTTTTCGGTCTGGCTGTCGTCACTGTTGGCATAAGTCGACCCTACCTCGTAGAGTACGGTCTTGGCCTTGTCCCAACTACGCTGGTAGATAGCAGGACTATAACGGTCGTAACCCGAACCGAAAGTGACGTTGTCGTAGTAGGTTGTCTTCTGCTGAGCCGTACCTGTCGGGGCATACCATTCTCCGGAGATAGTGCCCTGCAAGGGCGAGCCGAGCAGATACCAGCGGTTCATGTCAAGCTGATACTCCATCCATGCATTGTTGTAGTTCAGCAGGTGAGCGTTTATCAGCTCCGTTGCTGGCTGGAAGGCAATCTCATCGCAGCTGTTGATTTGATACATCTCAGAAATAAGATCGCCCGTACGTCCCTTGTCAGGATTGCTGCCATAGGTGTCACTCCAGATGTCATACACTCTGGTCTGTATATCGTATTTCAAGGCGTTTTCACCTACTTCAATTGTAGTAACAGCTGTCGGCGTCAGCGTACAGAAGGTGAAATAGGTGGGAGTATCATATTGGGCATTAGTATTATCCTTCAAGTATTTGTCCGTACCCACATTCTTCAAAGCAAACGTTCCATTGTTGTCTGGATTTGGTACTATTTCCCAAAGAGCAAGGTTTGCGCCGTCTTGGCCATAGACCAGTTCATTACTCCAGTTTGTCAAGCCAAGGATAAAACTAACAGAGCCATCAACCGGTTGGGAATTGAGGTAGCCATCCCGCCCCCAGACAGTATACGGATCTCCGTTAGGCGTCTGCAAACGGAATGCGTATTTGCCATTCTGGGTCTCAAGCTTAAAGTAGTAACCCGTATTAGTACTTTGCATAGCTGTGTTGAGGCCTGCATAGCCCAAGTTCTGAGCAGTGGTGCCATAGATAGCCTTGTCTTCTGTCTCGTTGACGATGGCGAAGGCCTGCCCGGTCAGAGCACTGATAGTTTCGAACCGCTGGTCGACGACCATTTTTAATGATTTCACCTCCTTGGCTTCGTTCAGGTTGGGGAAGGGAACGTTCGCCAGCGAGCCTTCACCATTGACAGCATCGTAGAGCACGGGGGCATCGGCCCACTCGTCGCCCTTCATCAGGATATGCGTGCAGTAGAGTGGTGCGAAGCCCTTGCGCAGCGAACGGTCGTCGTCGGTGCGGTAGTTGTCGTAATTGGTGGTATAGCCATATAGCGGAGAATTGCTTGCGGCACTTCCCACATATAGCTCGTCCTGGTTGATTCCGCTGTTGGCCGTATTACCATCGGCACGTCGCCAGTTCTTGTCGTTGTTCCAGTCGGTGTTTCCGGCAGCGCCCGTCCACACCTCGTAGTCAGGCACTATCTTCAGGTTGATGAGCAGCGTGCCGTCGCAAGTGTTGGCATCGCCATCCTCCCTGAAGGGCAGGCTGAGCGTATAGCTATATCCTTCGCGAACTTCAAAGTTCTCGGTGAAATAGATACAGAGTCGGTTCTCGTCTTTCTCTGTCTTTCCGCTGTTCCTGTCCGTATCAATGGCGTTGAGTTTTACTATCTTGCCGACGACGGGCAGCGAACCTTCAGGTTCCTGCGTCGTTGCATTGACCTTGGTCATTTCGGTATAGATGGCAGCCTCCCATGTCGGGTCGTCGGTAGATGCCAAATAGATGTCACAATCATCAGACTTGACAATCACTTTTGAAGAACCGACAGACTGCACCTTTGCATCGCGGATGGGAAGCCACAGGAAGTTCACGTCCGCGTTGTCCTCCCATACTAACGGCACTTCGTTGACACTGCCATGCTGTACCGTCTCAAACTGCGCTTTCTTTGCCAGTCGGACACTAAGCACAAGATTTCCGTCTGGATAGGCATAGTTGGTAAAGCCATTCTCATTGGGCACGAAGCCACATTTCAGCGTAGGCGCCTTCTCGCCCACCTTCATGCGCAGGCCTTGCGGTTCCTCGCAGTGGTAGGCTACTTCCGTAGTGCCCAAGGCGTCAGTGAAGCTGGCATCGCGAATAGGGCTAGCCACAAGATAGAAATACGGGTCATCGTCTGATGCCTTTATTGCTGGAACACTGATGGACTTCTGGTGCAGAATCAGCTGTCCGTTATCCACCAGTTCCTGCAGATACTTAATCATGGGCAGCGTGAACTCCTGTGTTCCGCTGGTCATTGGTGTAACATCAGTGAGTGTAGTGGCGTTAGGATAAAACACACGGAAATAAGCCAAGGCTTCATCAAGGCGAACGGTAACACCGTCGATGGTTGCCTGCTGGTTATGATAGTTCTCCAACGTTGCCAGCACCTTTGGATTTGCCGACAGGTCACCTAACCACCAGTCGAAGTTCAGGTTGGTCAATGGTACCTCTACACCGCTTGCCGTGTACCCCTTCAGCTCGGTGAGCACGGTGGGTATGGTGCCTTCACAGACCTCCAGTTCCCGAGTTGCATCAGAGCCTTCTATAGTCAGGATGTCCAAAGGCGCTTCTATCAGGAACACCTTCTTCTTGCTACAAACAGAACAGATGTTGAAGTATTCGTACAACGAATTACCCAAAGAACCAGTGACTCCACCGTTGTAAGGAACAATGTAGTAGTCGGTATTGACCTTCCAGGGCATCGTATTGTTGTAGTTGCCGTTCATCACGATGAGTCTTTCTCCTGACTGGGAGTCTGTTTCAACGAAGACGATACCTTGTCTGTTCGCCGCTTTGGCAAAGGTATAAGCCTCCATTTTGCCAAAGTTCGTGTTCCAGTGAAAGTTCAGCACGGCAGCATCTGTATTGACGGTAGGATTGTTGGAGTCCCATATCTTCGTCGGGTCTCCAAGCACTGCATAATTAAAAGCCGTCTGATACGCCTTTGCATAATTGTTCGTAACCAAATCGCCATACTCACCGCTCTGTATGATGGTTTCCAATTGTGCTTTAGTTTTGTTTACATTTAGTTTAGCCAGCTCCTCTTGGAATTTTGAAAGGAACTTCTCTTTGTCAAGGTAAACAAAGGCATAGCTTTTATCTTCTCCATCGTCATCACCCGTCACTTCGGTTTCTCCAACAGCCGAAAGAAGCTTGTCGAAGCCGACGGAAACTTTCAGCAGCTGCATGTCGCTGGCGTCTTTGTTGACGCAGATGGGTGTATTCATCGTCGGTGTTGCCTCGGGTACAAAGGCATAGACCTCGATATTGTCGAGCATGAAGTCACCACCCATAGAGCTGACGCAGTTATTGTTCACCTCCACCCAGTAGGAATCATATTTTTCCTTCAATTTGAACTCGAAGTAGAACTGTTGCCAAACAACATGGTCGGCTCCCTCACTACCATCCGTTCCTGTACCGTTGTCCAGTTCATAACACTGGCCTGGGCAGAAACGATAAAGATCGCCTGAAACCGTATTCCCATTCTCAGTGCGCTTGCCTTTTACAGAGATTGTCACGCTGCCGGCACTCTGTGCGGCTCCCAACCTGTTGGAGCCGGAAATCCATCCAGAGCACATCAGCTTGTCGTCGGCGCAGAACTCTCCCGTGAAGGGAATAGTACATATATCGCCAGGCTGCTCTGATGCATCGATATAGAGGAAGGCTTTCTCCATACTATGGTCGGAAGCAATATTATAGCCGTATGTGGCATCATTGGCAGGCATGGCTGTTTTACTATGACCATTTCTCGTATTCATCGTAGACACCAGTGCATACGAGCCCCAGCTGGGGTCATCGCCGTCGAAGCCGTAGTTGGTGTTCTCAAAGGTCAGCGGCACCGGACTGGAATTTGCTATCTCATGCCACCAGCCAGTTAACGTCTCTTTGTTGTGGATGGTGAAATCGGAAGCGCACTTGAAGGTGGCGTCTGTTGGATAGTCGAAGGTTATCTTGGCAATAGGCTTTCCCGCCTTTTCCATCAGATTGTTAGGGTCACGGTCTGTATCCTTCACTTGGGCAGAGCCGTTCACTGAAGTCCATGGCAAGGTTGCGGAGTTCTCATCGAAAATCAACTTAAACTTGGCAACCTGATAGCGCGTTCCATTGTTGTTGAAGTAGACATATAGATAAGCAGGATGCGATGCGCCTGTCGCGTTGACATTCGCCCCTGGGTACTTGAAAGCCACGAAACGGCTGTCGCCGTATACATAAGGAGAAGTAGAACGTTCACGATAACAGTAAAAGCCTTGATTATTATAACCTGCCAAGGTAATACCTGTCCCACCGACATCATCAAGGACAACTTCTATTTTGCCAGAAGTATTGTTTGTGACGGCCGACACCAGATTGTCATCCGTCGTGCCGTTGCCATCGAACACCCAGTAGTCCTTGAACTGATGTCTGATACCTAAGAACTCACCTTTAAATTCATCATTTTTTCCTGATTCGTATTGTAAACGCGTGGCGGGAAAATGAACTTCCTTCTCTTTTTCATACCATTTGTCTTCCGCATTATTATACGTGCAAGCCATCAGCGCGGTTGCCATCTCCTTAGCATCATGCATTTCATAAATATAGCGCATGGTGAGCGACGGCTCTTCCAAGTCGCCATCAAGATGCGAACTGGTGTTCTTATAGGTAAAGTCGCTGTAGCGCGACACGTCGGCAGCTAATGTAAATGGCTGTCCGTCGCAGTTGTAGTAAGACAATTTATTCAGCTCGAATGTTAGTACACCTGGGAAAATTGTCTCCCAATCGAGCTTCTGGCCGGTCACGATGCCATTGTTGTACAAATAGCTCATCACCTCTTGATTATCCACTTTCAGTCTGAAATGATTCTTCAGGTCTTCAAGGTTCCTGTCGTCGCCATACTTATACCATCGCTGGTAGAGGCGATGGTCGTTGTTCGTAGTCAGCACTGTCGGCAGACCGTAAGTGACGACATCGCCCTTCTTCACATAGTGGGTAATCTTGAATTCGTTCACCTTCTGCGTGCCAGTGTCGTAGTTCCACCAGTCAGAGTAGGCATCGGTAATCAAGCCCTGCTCACTGAGCACTTTCTGCCTCTCGGAAGTGGTTGGATTATATGTGTAATAGAGTTTCACATTCGACACCTTGTGGGTGACGTCGTGCATGATACGCGTTTCATACTTGAGAAGCCACTCAATGGTAGAGAACGTGCTAATGATATGACTGTTACTGATTTCAGTAGGGGCTGTGGTCAGTGAAGTACCTATACCACCACCGTAATACTTTCCGTTCCAACTCTGGAGCGAGAAATGCTGATAGTCGTCCACCTGCTCCAGACGCCATAGTTCAGGGTTGAAGTCGTTATAGGGCTTTAGGGCAGTCGTCTGGTCGGAACCTACACCCACCATTTGTTCACCATACTTCAGCGACACCTGATAGAACTCATCCTTATCAACCACTTCCACGGGGAAGAAGGCAGCATCCCATAATTCTCCCTCGTGCTTTTCAGTCCAATGCTCAACCTGCCAGCCGTCCCCCTTAGAGTGGTGCAGGTAGCGGTTGCCACTTTCCTTCAACAGCGTGATGGAGCTGATAGTGCCTGATGCGCCACCCCACCCCGCCTTAATGGCATTCAGATGGGCGTATGAAACCTTTTCCTTGTCAAAGGGAATATATTCCACCTCAACTGTCGGGTTCTTGATATAGCCACCAGCCGCCGCTGTCTCATACACCAGTATGGTCACTATCTTATCGGCATCATTAGTAAACGCCTGAGAAATATCGAATACTTTTGCCTCGAAAGTTGTAGAAGATTTTGTTGTAGTTGATACCTCATCCCCCATTTGGGTAATGCTTCTTTCTGCAGTGTTCCATGTCAACTCGGGCGACCAAACGGAATTATTGTAGCCAACACCCCATGTGGTTCCTCGCTTGTCGTCGGTAGAACCTGACACCTCTGCTCTCAGCGTGACTTTCGCGATGTCACCCTGAATGGCAGACGCATCAACTTGCAAGTAGGTAATGAAGTTGACATTCCAACCTTCGTTGGTCAACTCAACACTGCCATTACTAATCTTATTGTAGCCACATTTAGCCGTTTGTCCAAATGCAATCTCTCCAAACGATGTCTCTGCATTGTTCTTATCGATATATGTCATCTTGACTGTAGCTGAACCAAATTTGTTTTTAAGTTCCAGATTGGTCAAGTCAACCACGGCCTTACCATCACTACCAATCGTGACATTCTTTTCAACATACGGACCGCTATTACTCTCCTGACGGCTCATCAGCACGCGCAACGGCATACCTTCCGTACCGTTGATAACCATCTTCGAGTATTCACTCAGGTCGGCGTAAGTCAGGCATTCCACACCACCTGTACCGGCAACCATACCACCGGCGTCGATAGTGGCACCGTTCCCTACATTAAAATCTACAGTAGCATCTCCCGTACCTGTTGCACCTGCACCATAGCCGTCCCACGTCTTGAACATGTCTTTGGTCAGGTCGGTCTCCGTGTAGTTTACCTTTACGATGGGCGTATAGCGGTTGACGCCAGTATCCTCAACCTTGTATTTGGCACCTACCTTGTCTTTTTCGCCTAAGATGCCAATATTATCATTATCATTTGAATTTAGCAGGTAGTCGTTCGTTCCGTTTCCGTACTTCTTAATATAGAAGCCACCGTCATCGCCGGCCTCCTCCAGCGTCCACAGTCCGTCCTTATGGTAGGCGGCTAATGTCGGCAATGATGGCAGCGGCTTGTCTTTCGGTATGATAGACTGACGGGATGACACGGCAGAGTTCCGAAGAGTGCCAGCAGCCGATACCTGATTGCCCGTGCCCGAATAGGTCAAATAGTGGCGGGTGGTCTCAGCTCCCGAATTGGTATTGTCCAGCCCTTCTCCTCTATAATAAATAATGAAGGCCGAGTTGCTCTTCAGCTTGACAAAGCGAAGACGACCATTGTCATTAGTGTGGTTGCTATGGCTAATATTAGGTAATTCCGTCCATTCTCCAGCACTATTTCTGTACATAATAGTGGTCAAATCTCTCGCCAGAGAAATGTCATAACCATCTCTATTTTGATTGGACACCAATATAACCGCATCTGCTGAGCTGGAAACAATGCCATATCTATCACCATTAGCATCACTAAATCTCTTGTATCCAATGTAGTTTCCAGCCTTATTTCTCAACTTAAAATGCGTTGCGTCTCCATCGCCGGCAGGCAGTAGTGTCCACAAGCGGTTATGCGCGTATGGAAGGAAATCCTTCGTGAGTGCTTTCTTTTCCACCCCGCAATCGGTCAGATAGCTACGTATATTACCATAATAGAACTGTATATAGTAATACTGCCCGTCGCCGATAATAGTCGCTGGGTCCATAGTCTCGAAGGCGTCGGGCAGGCCAGCCGTCTGCCCCTTCACGCCTGTGCCAAAAAGGAGTATAGCTCCGAGCAGCAGGACTGTGCGGAGCAGGGTGGTGGTATGTATGAATAGTCGTTTCATAGTTGTAAGCATTATCTTTTACTTCTGTAGTATCACGTTGAACGTGAAGGCATAGTCGTACTGACTGCCAGAAGGCGGCCCCAGTTTTACGTTGACGGTGACGGAGGTCTTATAGGTGCCTGCGGCGAGGCTGTTGTTCAGCACGCCGAGGATGCGGCCGCTGGCGGCATCGTAGGTGGGTGCAGTCTCGAATATCTTGCCAGTGCCAGAGACGTTGGTGCCGTCGCTATTCTTCCAGGTGAGCGACACGAAGGTCACCTCTGTGTCGGTGAAGTCGCGCCACGTGCCGTCGTTGTTCTTCTGTGCGAAGGGCTGCAGGATGATGTAACCGCCAGTAGAGAAGGTGGCTGTCAGAGCATCGCTGCTGAGCATCGTGGCGGGGTAGCCGCCGATGGGCACGAAGGCCAGCGGCTCCACGCGGAACTGCCAGTCCGTGAGGTGTATGGGTATGTGTATCCAGTCGTTGCGGCGGATGACGTTGAAGCCGTTGCCGCCCGTCGTTCCGTCGATATAGGGCGTGGTCATGCCGTAACGCAGTTCCTCGGTGTGGCTGCCCCGCCTAATCTTCAGGCGAATGGAGAACTGGTTGTTCGTCGTGGTGAACGAGGCGTCGGTCTCGTTGACATAGAAGAAGAGGGTGCGTGTTCCTCCGCTGGCACCAACGGTCTGCTGGCTGGAAGCGGGTGTGTAGTTTACTGGCCCCACGTCTGTCCGCGCACCTTCGGGCAGCGTTATCGTTTCCCTTGTCACCGTCTCGGTGCTTTTCACGATGCCCGAGATAACCACGTCGCTGAAGGCAAACTCCTTGTTCTCCAGATTATAGGGATAGATCTTCACGGTGAAGATGCCATCTGTGGCTGCGCTGTTCAGGTTGTAGTCGTATGCGGTAACGAAAGGAGGCTCATGGCTGCCATTCTTGCCATTGTAGCGTGCCGGTTGTTCACCTGTCGCAACAACCGTGGTCGTGCTGCCACTCTCGGTCACCACGTCGAAGTTGCCGCCATCGGTCCCTACCCTGCTTGCCGTGAACGACAGACTTGTCGGCTTAAACGTATAGCCGCTCTTGGGCTTCACCGTGAGGGTGATGACGGCATTGTCGTTGCGTGAGGTGGTCTTTGTGGTTACCTTGAACTTCTGCAGCGTCGTGTGGGTGGCATCTTCGGCCGTAACCTGTCCCGTTGCCGACAGATTAGATGTCATCTGCGCCTGTTCTAAGACGTCTGCCACTGATACGCTGGCGTTGGCTGGCAAGGTGATGGTTCCGACATCGTGTAGCGGCCACGTAGCGGTGACACTTGCTTCTTGGTCGGTATCGCTGTGGATGTATGGTGACAGGTTGGCCTCCGACGCCAAGTTATCCTTGCTGAAGAGGTAGATACCAGGTCCGGTAGTGGATGCCTGATTAATAGGCTCCACCTCGATACCTAAGATTTTCACCTCTTCGCTGGTTTCATTGACGAACTCGAATGACAGTTTGCCTACGACGCGCCACAGGGCGAGGGTGCCAGCATCGGTCTCTGTGCCGTTGCTGACGGCTACTGACTTTAGCGTGCCGTTGGTTTCCATCAGCTTGCCCGTCATGGGGATATTGGTCTCACTGTAGCCGTTAGCGAATTTTACGGTTGCGTCAGGATTGAATGTGTCGCCTACCGAATAGCCGTCGTCAAAGTTGGCTGTGGCATAGATATAATAGTTGCCGGCCTCCAAGGGTTGAGAGGTGACGGTGGCTGACTTGAAGGTGCTTGGCAGCGTTGTTGCTGCGCTCATCTGACTCTTGTCGCCACTGATAATCTGCACCACCTTGTTGTCCGATGCCTTGCATATCAGAATGCGGAAGGTTTGAAGCTTCTCCCATTCGTGGTCGGGGTCTTCCCATGGCGTCGCATTGACGGCACGGGTTATGGGGGACTTCGTACTGGTGCCACCGTTCTCTGGCGAGCAGATGGTCAGCCGGATGCACCCCTTGCCTTCGGGCAGGGGTAGTTCCGTGTCAGCAGCCTCATTGCCGCTACATGCAGTGAGCAGCACGGCAGCCAGCAGGGTTGCATAACGGAACAGTCGCTTCACAATATTTAATTCTTCGTGCTTCATTCTTCAAAATCTCAACTCTTCTCTAACTTCACTAACTTCGTTAACTTCTCTAACTTCGTTAACTTCTCTAACTTCGTCAAATATAGATTGTCGGGTTGTCCACATGTCTCCATTTCTCTTCTTCTATCTTAAGGGTGATGGTACCCTCCATCGGATTGAAGCTTTCAATGGCTACACGGTAGATGTTGTTGCGCACAATACCATAGTTCATGGGTATCGAGCCGCAGGTTGCAATATCGTTTTCGACATTCGTCGCCGTTAGTTCTGTGGCCTGATAGGTGGAGCCGCTTGTGTTTTCGCCCTGATGGCGCAGATAATGGTAGAAGG
>CAMHJQ010000066.1 GCA_946185485.1 uncultured Prevotellaceae bacterium
ATTATGATTACAGCATTATTAGCAGCAGAAGGTGTTGCAAAGTTAGGTGCCGCAGTAGGCGCAGGTCTCGCAGCTATTGGCGCAGGTATTGGTATTGGTAAGATTGGCGGTCAGGCTATGGACGCTATGGCTCGTCAGCCAGAGGTAATGAATAAACTATTCACAAACATGATTGTGGCAGCCGCTCTGATTGAGGGTGTTGCTCTGTTTGCTGCCGTTATCGCATTCCTCTGCATCTAAGCAAAGGGAAAAAGTAAATAAGTAAAACGGTAAAAATTCAGCTTATGGATTTATTAATTCCGAGTACTGGTTTGTTGTTCTGGATGACTATCACGTTCCTCGTGGTATTTTTCCTCCTTTGGAAGTTTGGCTTCCCCGTCATCACTGGAATGGTGAAGGAACGTCAGGCTTTCATCGATGAGTCGCTGAAAAAGGCTCATGAGGCTAACGAACGACTGGCCAACATTCAGAAAGAAGGTGAATCCATCTTGCAGGAGGCACGCGAGAAGCAGGCTCAGATACTGAAGGAGGCTGCTGAGACGCGTGACGCCATCGTTGAACAAGCTCAGACGAAGGCTCGTAGTGAAGGAGCCCGGCTCTTGGACGAGGCGAAAGCCGCCATCGAACAGGAAAAGAAGGCAGCCATTGCCGATATTCGTCAGCAAGTGGCTACACTGAGTGTTCAGATTGCCGAAAAGGTTCTCAAGCAGAACTTGAAGGACGACAAGTC
This sequence comes from uncultured Prevotellaceae bacterium, assembly GCA_946185485.1. GTDB lineage: Bacteria > Bacteroidota > Bacteroidia > Bacteroidales > Bacteroidaceae > Prevotella. Next base: position 731 of record CAMHJQ010000066.1, read on the forward strand.
GCAGATGGATTTGATTGACCGTATGCTGGATGATGTTTCTGCCAACTAATTCTCAATTGAATTAAGCGTATGGATATAGGAGTAATATCGATGAGATATGCGAGGGCGCTCTTGAAGAGTGCTACTGACCAGAAGCTTGAAGATACCGTCTATCAGGAAATGATGACAGTGGCAAAGAGCTATCTGGATGTTCCCGCATTACGCCATACGATAGACAATCCCATGCTTTCGAAGGACAAGAAAGAGGCGTTGTTGATTGTTGCTGCAGGTGAAAAACCATGCCTGTTAACAAAGACCTTCATCGCTCTTGTCTTGAAGGAAGACCGTGAGAACGTGATGCAATTCATGGCCAACTCGTACATCACGCTTTACCGCAAGCAGAAGAACGTCATCCGTGGCAAACTCACCACCGCTGCCCGTGTCAGCACCGAAACTGAGCAGAAGATGCGTCGGATGGTGGAGAGCAAGACTAATGGTACTGTGGAGTTTGAGACGGAGGTGAACCCTGATATTATCGGAGGCTTCATCCTCGAATATGACACTTTCCGTATGGATGCCAGTGTCAAGTCGAAGCTCAACAACATTCTAAACACCCTTAAAAAGTAAATAAACAATGTCAGATAAAATTAAACCAAGCGAAGTATCCCAGGTACTGCTTGAACAGCTGAATGGCATTCAGAATGCTGAACAGTTTGACGAAGTCGGTACTGTTCTCACCGTCAGCGATGGTGTGGCTCGTATCTACGGACTCCGCAATGCCGAGGCCAGCGAACTGCTCGAATTCGAGAACGGCACGATGGCTATCGTGATGAACCTGGAGGAAGACAACGTCGGTTGTGTGCTCCTTGGCTCCACGTCGGGCATCAAGGAAGGTATGGTGGTGAAGCGCACCAAGCGCATTGCCTCTATCCGTGTCAACGACAATATGCTGGGCCGTGTCATCAACCCGCTGGGGCAGGCTGTTGACGGAAAGGGCGATATCGACCTGAAGGATGCTTTTGAAATGCCGCTCGACCGCAAGGCACCTGGTGTAATCTATCGTCAGCCCGTGAAGGAGCCGTTGCAGACGGGTCTGAAGGCTATCGACTCGATGATTCCCATCGGCCGTGGACAGCGTGAGCTGATAATTGGTGACCGCCAGACGGGTAAGACGGCTATTGCTGTCGACACCATTATCAATCAGAAGAGTTTCTATGAGGCAGGCAAGCCCGTGTATTGTATCTATGTCGCCATTGGACAAAAGGCCAGTACCGTAGCTACGCTTGTTCAGACTCTGAAGGAGCATGGCGCGATGCCTTACACCATCGTAGTGGCTGCAACAGCTGCCGATCCCGCTGCCATGCAGTACTATGCACCATTTGCCGGTGCTGCCATCGGTGAATATTTCCGTGATCGCGGTCTGCCCGCACTCGTGGTCTACGATGACCTGTCGAAGCAGGCTGTGGCTTATCGTGAGGTGTCGCTGATTCTGCGTCGTCCTTCCGGTCGTGAGGCTTATCCTGGTGACGTATTCTATCTGCACTCTCGTCTGTTGGAGCGTGCTGCTAAGATTAACGAACAACAGGAGGTGGCTGAGCAGATGAACGATTTGCCCGCATGTATGAAGGGACACGTGAAGGGTGGTGGTTCGCTGACCGCTTTGCCTATCATCGAGACACAGGCTGGTGACGTATCGGCTTATATTCCCACGAACGTGATATCTATTACTGACGGACAGATATTCCTGGAGAGTGACCTCTTCAACCAAGGCTTCCGCCCGGCTATCAATGTCGGTATCTCGGTATCGCGTGTAGGTGGTTCGGCACAGATTAAGTCGATGAAGAAGGTAGCTGGTACGCTGAAGATTGACCAGGCTCAGTATCGTGAGTTGGAGGCCTTCTCCAAATTCTCCAGTGATATGGATGCCGTGACGGCGATGACATTGGACCGTGGTCGTAAGAACAACCAGTTGCTCATCCAGCCGCAATATTCGCCTATGCCAGTAGGTGAACAGGTGGCTATCCTCTATTGTGGTGTACATGGCCTGATGCGCGAAGTGCCAATAGACAAGGTTCGTGAGTGTCAGAGCCAGTTCCTCGAGAAGTTGCGTACAAGCGCTCCCGAGGTGATAGAAACACTTGCCGCAGGTAAAATTGACGACGACGTAACGAAGAAGATTGAAGCCATTATGGCCGATATTGCCGGTACGTATAAAGCTTGATAGCCTATGCCAAGCCTGAAAGAAATTAGAGGCCGCATCGCCTCGGTCAACAGCACGCGAAAGATAACCTCTGCGATGAAGATGGTAGCCTCGTCGAAGCTCCATCATGCGCAGGTGGCCATCCAGAACATGCTGCCCTACGAGTCGTTGCTTGAGCATATCCTCAAGTCGTTTCTTGCTGCCGAAGCCGAAGCACAAACGGTCTTCGATCAGGAGCGTCCCGTCAAGCGCGTAGCACTTGTCGTGTTCTCCAGTAATTCATCGCTCTGTGGCGGATTCAATGCCAATATCATCAAACTGATGCAGCGCACATACGATGCCTATGCCCAAGAGTTGGGCAAGGATGCCATTGAAATCTATCCCATAGGGCGTAAGGTAATGGAAAAGGCACGTAAGTTGGGCTATGATGTCAAAGGCGACTATGCCGCTTTGGTAGATCATCCCAATGTTCGCGAGTGCATTGATATTGCTATGGAACTTGGAGAAAAGTTTGCCAACGGTGAAGTGGATCGCGTAGAACTAATCTATCATCACTTCAAGTCGGCCGGTTCGCAGGTATTGACCAACAAGACTTTCCTGCCGATAGACTTGGAAAGTGAGTTGGATCGTGACCATGAGCGCGACCTTACTACCAACATCGCCACCAAGAAGGCGCAAGACTATCTGAAGCGCCGTCGTAAAAAGAAGGTTATCAATGCCAAAGGCGAGGAAGTAGAATCGCTGAATGACAACTTCATTGTGGAGCCCGACATGAACACGGTGCTTTCGCAGTTGATGCCTAAGCTTGCTCATTTGATGCTCTATACAGCCTTGCTTGACAGCGTCGCCTCTGAGCATGCTGCTCGTATGGTGGCCATGCAGACGGCTACGGATAATGCCGACGAGCTGTTGCGTCAGTTGAACCTGCAGTATAACAAGTCTCGTCAGCAAGCTATTACCAACGAGTTGCTTGACATTGCGGGAGGCTCTGTGAGCAACTAAGCCGTTCGTACAACACAAAGAAAAAACCTGGGCACGGAAATGCTCAGGTTTTTTTTACTTATCATCTCTCATCTTGTGATTTCACCCCTGATACTTTTGTTCATATAGTAGCGCACTTGTTCTGGGTCGTCATAATGCGATTGCAGGAACATCAGTTTTGTAACGGCATTCTCTACCGTTGAGTCATAACCGCTAACCACCCCAGCCTCTTTCAAATGGTAGCCAGTGTCGTAACGGTCCATTTCCACTTTTCCTTGCAGACACTGGCTGATGTTGACAATAACTTTCCCGTTGTTAGTTCCTTCTTTAAGTGCTTTTAGCAACCAGGGACTTTGCGGCGCATTGCCACTACCAAAGGTCCTCATCACAATGGCCTTCAGGTTGGGCGTATGGATAATGTGTCGGATCAAGTCCTCGCGGATTCCTGGAAATAATGAAAAGATGATGACATTGTTGTCGAGTCGAAAGTGTGGTTTCATAGGGACATCCCATTGGGGTGTGAGTATCCGCTCTTTGTGATATACGATGTTAACTCCCGCATCGACCAGGTGAGGATAGTTAAACGATTCAAAGGCATTAAACTCCTCAGCGCTTTGCTTGGTTGTTCGGTTGCCACGCAACAAATGTGAATTGAAGTAAATGCCGACCTCCGGGACGAGCGCATGACTATCTGCGTCTTTGGATGCCGCTATCTCTATGGATGTTATCAGATTCTCCTTTCCGTCTGTGCGCAACTGCCCGATAGGCAATTGTGAACCAGTAAAGATGACAGGTTTCGTCAGATTTTCCAGCATATAACTCAAAGCCGATGCAGTAAAAGCCATAGTGTCTGTCCCATGCAACACCACAAAACCATCGTATTGATCGTAGTGGTCGGCTATCACATGCGACAAGTCTGTCCACATCCTGGGCGACATATCACTTGAGTCGATGGGTGGATTGAATTGGAAAGAGTCTATCTCTGTGTCAAACTGTTTCAGCTCTGGCACATTGTTTACCAGATGCTCGAAGTCGAATGGCTCCAAGGCTCCTGTATACGGATTTCGGTTCATGCCGATAGTCCCGCCTGTGTAGATGAGTAGTACTTTACTTTGCATGATGCAAAGATAGTTCAAATTATTCTCTCTACAAAATAAAATGGAAAAATCTTTGTTATTACTTACTTTCTTTGTACCTTTGCAGCTATGGAACAGAAGGTATGTATATTTGTTGGAGCCCGACCTAATTTCATCAAGGTTGCTCCTATTATTCGTGCTATCCGTCATACAGAAGGCGTCAGTTATCAACTGGTCTATGCAGGTGCTGCTGACGATCCTACGCTTGAGCCATCTTTGTTTTCTGATCTTCAGATTCCTCAGCCTGATGCATTCTTAGGCGTATCTTGCGAGAACCTGAATGAGTTGACGGGTAGGGTGATGTCTGAATTCGAGTCTTATCTGAATGCTCACCCTACGGATACTGTCATTGTCGTTGATGATCTGGCATCTACTATGGCAGCTGCTATTGTTACCAAGAAACGCGGGTTGAGGTTGGCGCATCTCGTTGCTGGCACACGCTCGTTTGATATCCGTATGCCCAAGGAAATCAACCGATTGGTTATTGATGGATTAAGCGATTTGTTGTTTACTGCTGGTGCTGGTTCAAATAGTATCGTCACTCGCGAAGGTGCTGAGATGCACAAGATCTATATGGTGGGCAATATCCTCATGGACTCCTTGCGCTTCAATCATGACCGTTGGCAGCGTCCAGCCTGTCTGGAGGACTTGGATGACGGCAGCTATATCGTCCTGACGGTGAACCGCAAGGCGTTATTAGCCGACACAGACCATTTACAGCGCCTTTTTGATGCCATCAGTGAGATGACGGGTGGTGTCCTGGTAATAGCTCCTTTGCGTGGACAGGCATATAACATGGCCTGCAAGTCAACATCATTCCGCGTGGTGCCCTCCTTGTCTTATCTTGAGTTTGGTTATCTGATGGTACATGCAAAGGGGGTCATCACCGATTCCGGTAACGTAGCAGAAGAGGCCACTTTCAATCATGTGCCCTGCATCACCTTGAATAGCTATACCGAACATATTGAAACGGTGAAACAAGGCACCAACGTCTTGGTGGGTGAAGATGCTGAACAGCTGCGTCAGGAACTGTCAAAGATGCTTGCCGGAAAATGGAAGCATGGCGACTTGCCTGACCGTTGGGACGGAAGGACAGCAGACCGTATCGTTCAGATACTGATAGAACACTGATGGAAATGTCACGGAGTACCATGAAGAAGATAGTACTGATTACTGGTGGTCAGCGTTCGGGCAAGAGTCAATATGCCGAGCGCCTGGCTTTGTCGTTGAGTGACAAGCCAGTATATTTGGCTACAGCCCACATCTGGGATGAGGAGTTCCAACAGCGCGTCATCCGACACCAACAACGCCGTGGGCTGGAATGGACCAACATCGAAGAGGAAAAGCAACTCAGCCGTCACGACCTGAGGGGGCGCGTCGTCGTTGTGGATTGCATTACGCTGTGGTGTACCAATTTCTTTTTTGAGGAACAAGACGTGAATCGTGCCCTCGACAAGTTGAAAGCAGAGTTTGACCGCCTGACAGCCCAAGATGCCACGTTGATTTTCGTTACCAACGAAATCGGATGGGGTGGTGTTAGCGATAATGCCGTCCAACGGCAGTTTACCGACTTGCAAGGTTGGATGAACCAGTATGTGGCTCAGCGTGCTGACGAAGTCATCATGATGGTAAGTGGAATACCCGTAACAATCAAAAAATCATGAGAACATTCCCTATAGTGCGTCCTTCTAATGCTTTACAGCCTGTCATTCAGCAGAAGATTGACAATCTGAATAAGCCCAAGGGTTCTCTGGGACGGTTGGAGGCGTTGGCCATGCAGGTTTGTCTGATACAGCAGACGCTGACGCCTTCGCTGGCTCATCCCTGTCACCTGCTGCTTGGTGGCGATCACGGTATTGAGCGCGAGGGTGTCAGCGTGTCTCCTCGCGAGGTTACGTGGCAGCAGATGGTGAATTTCACTCGTGGAGGTGGTGGCGTGAACATGTTCTGCCGACAGCATGGCTTCAAGTTGTTCATCGTTGATGTCGGAGTCGACTACGACCTTTCCGCATACGATGCCATTCTCCAACGGAAGGTTGGCCGTGGCACAGGCAATTTCCGTTATGAGGCAGCCATGGGCGAAGCTGCATACCAGCAGACCATCGACATTGGTGCTGCGTTGGTTGACATGGTAGCCCACGAGGGTTGCAGGGTGCTGTGCCTGGGTGAGATGGGCATCGCCAATACCTCTCCGTCGAGCATCTGGATGAGTATGTTCTGCGACATTCCGCTAGCGGAGTGTATCGGTGCCGGTGCAGGGCTGGACTCTGAAGGCATATTTCACAAGTATCAGGTTTTGACTGAGGCTGTGGAATACTTCCATAGGCAATACGCTCATCCCGATGCGGAGACCATTATCCGCTATTTCGGTGGCTATGAAATGGTGGCTGCTATTGGTGCTATGCTGCAGGCGGCAGCGTTGCGAATGGTGATACTCATTGACGGCTTTATCATGACGGCGTGTGCCTTGGCTGCCTGTCGGCTCTGTCCCGCTGTGCAGGACTATATGATTTTCACCCACTCAGGTGACGAGAAGGGCCACCGGCGCATGCTGGATGCCTTAGGTGCGGACCCGCTGTTGAGTCTTGGACTGCGTCTTGGCGAGGGCACGGGAGCACTCTGTGCATTTCCTATTGTTGACTCTGCCGTGCGGATGATGAACGAAATGAATAACTTTGACAATGCAAATATTACTAAATACTTCTAAGTGGTACGACCGTCTCTGGGCGTCGCTGATGTTTTTCACGCGATTGCCCCTCTGGCGTTGGCATCAGCCCCATCAGGATGCTTTCAAGGCTGTCGTTGAGTTCTGGCCGCTGACTGGCTGGCTGACAGCGGGTGTCATGGCGGGTGTCCTCTATACCTCCTCGCTGGTGTTCCCCTATACTATTGCCGTCTTGTTAGCTATCGTCAGCCGCCTATTACTGACGGGAGCCCTGCACGAAGACGGGTTGGCAGATTTCTTTGACGGCTTCGGTGGTGGCGGCAGCGACCGTCAGCACATCCTCGATATCATGAAGGATTCCCGTATCGGTACATACGGAGTGCTGGCACTCATACTCTATCTGGCTCTTTTGTTCACGACACTCTTGTCCATGCAGCCTGTCGATGCTGCCCTGTCCATCCTCATGGCCGACCCCTATGCCAAGATGATTAGTGCCCAGGTCATCCAGATGATGCCATACGCTCGTACTGCCGAGACAGCCAAGAGTCATATCGTCTATCGTAAGTTCTCTTGGGGGGCGGGTGTTAGTCTAGCTGTTCAGGGGCTGCTGCCCGTGGCGTTATATCTTTGGTGGATGGCGAGACGGGTCGACTGGCAACTGGTCGTCTTCATCCCTTGCCTCATGATGTATTTTCTTTATCGGTTTGTCTGGCATCGTCTTCATGGCTATACGGGTGACTGTTGCGGTGCCATCTTTCTGTTGACGGAACTAACCATCTATATGATTGTTTCCTGCTGTTTCTCTATATCTTTATTAGGATGAAAGCACTTATTATATTAATTGTTGGATATTTGATGGACCGCCTGTTGGGCGATCCTCCCAAATGGCCGCATCCTGTAGTCTTATTTGGTAAGGTGATTGCCTTGGGCGAGCGCGCCCTCAATCGTAGACGCTGCCGCCTTTTGAAAGGAGCCTTGCTGGCCGTCGTGCTGATAGCGGTTGTCTTTGTCCTTTTCTATTTTGCGCTCAAATGGATAGACTCCCACAATATGTTTTTAGGTATGGCTGTCAAGGCGGTCTTCGTGTTCTTCGGATTGGCTGGGACTACACTTGTGCGTGAGGTTCGGGAAGTCTTCCTTGCTGTCGACCGTTCTTTGGAGGATGGTCGTCGGCAGGTAGCCCGCATCGTGGGTCGCGACACTTCAGAGCTGTCGGCTCAGGAGGTGCGTACAGCTGCCTTGGAAACGCTTGCCGAGAACCTCAGCGACGGTATGGTGGCTCCACTTTTCTGGTATCTAATCCTGGGCGTTCCAGGCATGATGACCTATAAGATGGTGAACACGCTCGACTCCATGATAGGCTATCGCACCGAGCGTTATCGTGCTTTCGGCTGTTGGGCGGCTCGTATCGATGACGTCGTCAATTATCTGCCGGCACGCATCACGGCACTACTCATGTTGTTGGTTGGTGGTAAATTCAGGCAACTCAACTTTGTCACCTGGTATGGTCGTGAACATGCCAGTCCCAATAGTGGTTATCCGGAGGCAGCCTTGGCTTGCATTTTGAATTGTCGCTTTGGCGGTCCCCACACTTATTTCGGCGAACTGGTAGAGAAACCTTATATTGGTACTAACGAGCGTCCCTTGACTACCGAAGACATGGAAATAGCCATCCGTGTGAATCGCCGCGTCGAGGTGGTGATGGTGGTTGTTGTTGCCCTTATTCTGATATGGATATGAAAAAGATGGGATGCTGTTGACCTTTTTTAAGTGAATGAGTGTATTTCTTCAACGCTTTTTTAGTTAAATCAAAATTCTTTTTCGTACCTTTGCATCCGTTTTCATGTATAACGGAAGAGAAGAATGACCATAAAAAGAATCTGTATATTCATTTGTTGCCTGTTTCTGACGATGGCTGTCATGGCCCAAAAGAAGGAGATGACCCAGGCTCGCACCTACCTCAAGAGTGGCAAGGACTTCGACAAGGCTGAACTTCTGATGACAACTCTACTGGCTAAGGACTCTGTCAATAGGCAGAATAAGAAAATATACGATATTTGGTACGAGACAGTGCGCATGCAGTACGAAGCAGCCAATGAAAAACTATATCTGAAACAGAAGTACGATACAGCTCAGTTCTTTGGTTTGGTGCATAGGATGTTTCAGGTAGCTGAGACCCTGGATTCGCTCGATGCACGTCCTGACACGAAAGGACGTGTACGCCCTGATTACCGTGAGCGCCATGCAGCCTATCTGGATCAGGTACGTCGTAACCTTTATTTTGGTGGCGCCTATCAAGTTCGTAAGAGTCGTTATGACGAAGCCTTTGGTTTCTTTTCTGCATATATCGATGCCGCTCGTCAGCCGCTGTTTACTGGTTACGAATATGAACAAAACGACACGCTGATGCCGTCGGCAGCCTATTGGGCAACCTACTGTGCATACCGTCTCGAGCATGCAGATTCTGTACTCCGTTACCACCATTTGGCTCTTCGTGACAGTAGTCGGCGTGAATACACGTTGCAATATGTTAGCGAAGCATATCTCCGTCTACACAATGACACCGCTTATGTGAATATGCTACGTATAGGTTTCGATTCCAATCCGGAGCATCCTTATTTCTTTCCGCGGCTGGCGGACTACTATACCGCGGCAGGACGTTCCGATTGTGTACTTCAATTGGCTGATCGGGGACTGGCGGTAAATGGTCAGAACCAGATTTTTCTACTGGGAAAGTCGCTGGCGCTTCTTAGCTTGGAGCGCTACGACGAGTGTGTAGATACCAGCGAACGACTGATTGCCTTGAATGACACCTTGCCTGAACCCTATTTCATGATTGCTACTGTCAATCTGAACAAGGCGTTGGAATTGGAGCAACTGAAGGAGCCTCGAAAGTATAGAACTGAGCTAACGAAGCTATACACTCAGGCCCGTCCCTACATGGAAGCCTATCGGAAATTAGCTCCTGACCGGGTTCAGCGCTGGGCTCCCGCCCTCTATCGCATCTACCTTAACCTCAACATGGGCAAGCAGTTTGAGGAGATTGACAGGGTGCTGAAGAAAATGAAATAATTAAAAAAATTAAAAATTATACTTGAGAGATACTGATTTTGAAAAAGAATCAGTATCTTTGCGTATTATTATTTCAAATCTAAAACTATTTTAATAATTATGGAAAATAACGCTCAGCTTATTGCGCAATGCGAGGCATTGGCAAAGGTATGGCTTTCTCCGGCCTTTGATGAGGAGACGCGTAAGGAAGTTCAGGCTATGCTGGACAATCCTGACAAGACTGATTTGATTGATGCTTTCTATCAGAATCTGGAGTTTGGTACGGGTGGCCTGCGCGGTATCATGGGTGCCGGTACGAACCGCATGAACAAGTACATCGTAGGTATGGCCACGCAGGGCTTTGCCAACTACATCAATAAGGCTTTCCCCGATATTCAGCCTGCTGTGGTAGTCGGTCATGACTGCCGTAACAACGGCCGTATGTTCGCTGAGACCGTTGCCGACATCTTCTCGGCTAATGGCATCAAGGTTTACCTGTTTGAGAGCCTGCGCCCCACACCTGAGATTTCGTTTGCCATCCGTCAGCTGGGCTGTCAGGCTGGTGTCAACGTCACCGCTTCTCACAATCCCCGCGAGTATAACGGCTACAAGGCCTATTGGGACGACGGTGCCCAGGTGCTCTCTCCGCACGACAAGGGCATCATCGACGAGGTGAACAAGGTGAAGATCGAGGATGTGAAGTTCGAGCCCAACTACGACCTCATCGAGATTATCGGTGGCGAGATGGACTGGGACTATCTGCAGGCTGTCAAGGAGGCGATGGTCGACCAGGATGTCATCCTGCGCCAGAAAGACCTCAACATCGTCTATTCGCCCATGCACGGCACGGGTCGTGTCATCATTCCCGAGGCACTGCGCTCTTGGGGCTTCCAGAACATCCATGTGGTGCGTGAGCAGATGGTCATCGACGGCAATTTCCCCACCGTCGTCAGCCCCAATCCCGAGAATGCCGAGGCTATGACCTTGGGTATGAAGCTTGGTACGCGCCTGAATGCCGATCTGGTGATTGCTTCTGACCCCGATGCCGATCGCTTGGCTATTGTCTGCCGCAACTCGAAGGGCGAGTGGGAGATTCTGAACGGCAACCAGACCTGCATGATGTTCTCTTGGTACATCATCGCCAACAAGAAGAAGCTCGGCCAGCTGAAGGGCAACGAGTTCC
>CAMHJQ010000067.1 GCA_946185485.1 uncultured Prevotellaceae bacterium
TAATGAACAAGAAATCAATTATTACGATGATGCTTGCCCTCGTCGCAATGACGGGACAAGGGCAGACCACTAAGACAGCCACCATCAAAGGCTATTCGCCCGCACTGAAAGATGGTACTGTCGCAGAATCTTCTATCGACAATGTCCGCGTGGCATCTGACACAATCATTGGCGGACACTTCACCCTGACAGTTCCCGTGGAGGGACTTACGAAGAGTTATTTATTCCTTGCGGGAGAAGGATGCCCCAATTACCTGATGACCATTTGGCTACAACCTGGTGCGGACGTGAAAGTAACGGGTAAGGACTGTCTCTACCCATTGTGGAAGGTGGAAAGTCCACTGCCCGAACAGCAGACACTCAGCCGTATTATGGAATATGGTCATGACACGCTGGCAGAATTTTTGCGACTCAATCTTGCCAATGCTCCGTGGGACGAAGAGAGGCCTGTCTATATGAAGTATTTGAAACAGAAGATGGACGTTCTTCCCTCATTGCCGGTAGATGCAGCATCGCTCGAAGAGTTAGAAGGAGTGGCTATGATGGCAAGAAACTATACGAAGGACTTCCCTGATATGAAGCAGCTGAAGGAATTGGAGGCATCCACCGCCGCCCGTGCGCCGAAAGGGTTTGAAGAGCAACTGGCACTGATACACAGTCAGGTTTATCCGCCGCATATCTTACAGGTAGGTGAAGAGGCCATCGATGCAGAACTCATTGACATGCAGGGTCAGAATCATCATCTTGCTGAGGTGCTGGGGCAGTCCGACCGATATGTGCTGCTCGACTTTTGGAGTCTGGGATGCGGCCCCTGCCGTATGGCTGAGCCAGAGATGAGGAGTGCCTACGAGCAATCGCAAGGGAAGTTGGAAATCATCGGCATCAATCAGGATAAACTCTCTGCATGGCAAGAGGATAATTTCAGCAAAAGTATCGCCTGGAAGAACTGGAATGACGGCAAAATGGGCAAGGCCGACATTGAAAATAGCTATTGTGATATGAAAGCCATACCCTATTATGTCTTGATTTCGCCCGACAAGCACATTCTCTGGAAGGGTGCTGGATATGGTATGGGATGGTTTATGGGTTTGCTTTCCGCCATCAACGGTCCCAAGCAAGACAACACTGCCAACCTCTCACTTACCATCCAGCAAGTGGATGCTGATGCCAGCGGTACCACCGTCAGTTTCCGCTATTATGGTCATAAGAACTTATGGTTCCGCATCGCCAAAGGTTCCTATCTTGAAGCAGATGGTAAGAAATACGAACTGACATCAGCCAACGGTATCACTCCCGACGCAGACATATATCCTCAAGTGAGAGCCACAGAAACCACAGAAGGCTATCTGAGCAACCTCTGCTACACCGACTTCACGCTCACCTTCGAGCCGTTCGACACAATTCCCGAAACCTTCGACTTCAAGGAAGGCGACGGCAAGGGTGCTTTCGTCATCCGCAATATTTCTGTTAAATAAGCCGGTTATGAACAAGAAAACCATCATTACCATCCTGCTCGCCCTCGTCGCAATGGCGGGGCAGGGGCAGATACCAACAGATTTGCCCGAACACGTAAAAAATTACCAGATGAATATGGAGGCACCGCTGCCGGAACCATCGTTTGAAATGGATACCACAACGGTACGGGTGCATATCCTTAACTGGGAGGCTAACAAGACTTCCACAAAGATTGTGTGCTTGGCTGTAAGCAGTTTCTTCCCATATATCGCTGATAACCATACTGGCTTCACTGACGAAAACGGACTGGCTATCGTCCGCTTCCCTCAACGCGGCACCAGCATGGCATCACTCAGCATAGGCAATGGTTTCTCCAAACATTTCTACTTATGGCCAGGTGAATTGGCAGACGTATATGTAGATGTAGAACGTATGACTCAGACCAGCCGTAGCCACAGAGAGTGGCAGATGCAGCCCAAGGATTATGGCTTCGGTCAGAAGGACACACTGACGGCAGAGCAATTGGAGCGGCATGTCATTACTGAAGAGTATGGTTTCGACAAGCAACCGTGCCTCTGGTTCGAAGGAAGATATGCCGACCTCAATACAGCCCTTCACCGTTATCTGCCCTTTATCGACGGTTTTGGATGGGATGAGAACTACGAGCGGCAGCTGATTGTGAACCAACCGCTGGCCCCTGTCTATGCTGAAGGAATGCTGACTTGGCGCGACTATTTGAAACGCCGTGTCATGGAAGACGGGCGACTGCCTCTCTGCGCCAAACAGTTCTGCGCACTGGCCTACGACGTAAGGACCGAGAACTGGCTGTGGGATAATACCCAGGTGCAAGACTTCCTGACTGCACGACGTGATGGAGCATCGCCCGGAAACTATGTGGAAAACCGCCCCCTCAGCCAAGAACAGATTGCCCGATTCCGTTCACTGGGAACCAACACCAACTATCGTGCCTACTTCCGCAGCCTCGACCTGACGCACATCACCACTCCGAAATTCTGGGATGCCATATCGGGCGACAATCCTTGCGACTACGTCCACGATATGCGCATCGTGCAAGGCTATCCTCGCCACATCGAACTATATGGAAGTCTGCCAGAGGGTGCCATGAACGGTGTGCAAATGCCTTATTTCCACAAACTTTGTCAACAGTTGGAGGCCGCACAGGAGGGAATAGAGCACGATGTGTATAGTGACGTGCTCGAAGATCTTCAGCGTCGTTATCGCGGCAAGGTGGTGCTCATCGACTTCTGGGCCACATGGTGTCATGGCTGCATTGTGGCGATGAATGCGATGGAGCCGGAAAAAGACACAAAGCTGAAACATCCCGACCTCGCTTTTGTCTATCTCACCGACCATACTTCGCCCGCCGACCGCTGGCAGGACTATCGCAAGCGCATCCGTGGTGAACACCTTCGCGTCAACGAGCAGCAGATGGATGCCTTGCAGAAGCGTTTCCACATTCAGGTCTGGCCCACCTATATCCTGATGGACCGACAGGGCCGTTGCCGCGAACTACCACATAATCTCGTGGAGGAAGAACTATTGAAGGAATTAGAGAAAAAGTAATAATATGAACAAGCAAGCCATCATTACCATCCTGCTCACCCTCGTTGCAGTGGCAGGGCAGGGGCAAGTGAGGTGTCACGTCATTGGCACGGTGGCAGAAGGAACAACGCCCATTGAACTGAGGATATACCGCGACGGCGAAGACCCGAAGAACAGCAAGCTGCGACCAGTGGTGAAGGATGGACACTTCGAGTGTGATGTGGAGGATGCGCAGATTGAGCGATGGCACATTGTGGACTTCGGCGAGGTGATGGAGAAGGGCATGACCCTTCGCTCAGGAGAATTCTTCGTGGAGGACGGCGCGACCGTGACCATCCAGCTCGACGGCGACAAATTCGACATCCAATCCACAGGCAAGGAGTATCAGGCATGGCACGCTATGGAGCAAGCCGCCGAAGCAAAGTTTCGTCTTGCCTATGAGAAACTGGACGAGAACGACAAGCAGAAGATGGCGGAACTGGAAGACGAATACCACCAATGGACGCTTGACTACTACAAAGCCCACCCGATGCTCGGTTTCCTGTTCGAACTCGACGGGCGGCTCAAGGGCTTTCATTTCAATGACACGGGCCTTGCCGCTATGCTTGACATTTACCACCGCCAATACCCCACGCTCTATCCTGACCACCCCGTGCATCAGCGTATCGCCGAGCAAGAGGCTGTGGGTTATCAGATTTGCGGACGAAAGTACAACGACTACGATGTGCGCACAATAGACGGGCAGCAAGTCCGCGCCTCTGAATACTACAAGGATAAGTTGACGCTCGTCATCTGCTGGGCCTCGTGGTGCTCGCCCTGCATCCGCGACGCCTGCGATATCATCCCCATCTATAATGAGTACCGCAATCGTGGCCTGAATGTGTTCAGCATTGCCCACGAATTCAAGTCCACCGATGCCATGCGTAAGGCCGTCGAGCGTCATGCCTTCCCTTGGCCCTGCCTCGTTGACCTTGATGACGAGTTCGGCGTATTCCGTAAGCACGGCACTCAAAATAGTGCCCTTTTCCTCATCGACCGCGACGGCACCATCATTGCCGTGCCTAACAGCGTAGAAGAACTGAAAGAGAAGCTCAAAGAGATTTTCCCCGATAACAAATAAATTGAAAGGTCATCATGGGGTCGGTTCTTCTGATCATTTTTCAAATTAAGTGAAATGCGAATGAGACAAGTAATAAAGCATAGAGATATCAGACTCTTGAAAATGATCAGGAGAACCGACCCCGTGATTCCAAAGTGAATCAAAAAGGTAGGGAAAAAAAGTTGTAAGTGACGTTTTGATGCCAAAATGCGGTAAAAAACGCCTTCTTCACCTTATTTAATATGGCAAGTTATATGTAATTGGTGGAAAAGTTGTAACTTTGCAGCGCAAAGTTTGTAAAACAGCAGACAATATGGCAAAGATAACAGTACAGAATACGCAGATAACGGTCATAAAGCAGAATGAAGATGACTATATCAGCCTGACAGACATGTTGAAGGCGAAAGATGGTGAATTCTTCTTCTCTAACTGGCTGCGCAACCGCAATACCATTGAGTTCCTTGGAATATGGGAGCGGTTGATGAATCCGAATTTTAATTGTGCCGAATTCGACATAATTAAATCTCAGGCCGGACTGAACCGTTTCCGTCTCAGTGCTAAAGAGTGGACAGAGAAGACTAATGCCATCGGTATTATCTCAAAGGCAGGGCGTTATGGTGGCACTTACGCCCACAAAGACATTGCCTTTGAGTTTGCCATGTGGATAAGCCCAGAGTTCAAGGTATATCTGATACGTGAGTTCCAACGTCTGAAAGATGAAGAGCAGAAGCAACTTGGGTGGACGGCGAAGCGTGAACTGTCTAAAATCAATTACCGCATTCACACGGATGCCATCAAGCAGAACCTAATTCCTGAAGAGGTGACGGCAGCACAGGCCAGCATCATCTATGCTGAAGAGGCAGACGTACTCAATGTAGCCATGTTCGGACAGACGGCCAAGCAATGGCGTGAAGCCCATCCTGAACTGAAAGGGAACATCCGTGACTATGCTTCCATCAACGAACTTATTTGTCTGGCAAATATGGAGAACATCAATGCAGTTCTCATTGATGAGGGAGTGCCACAGGGCGACCGCCTTGTCCGCCTCAATCAGATAGCCATCAATCAGATGCGTGTGCTGGAGAACGATGATAATAGAAACCTCTTAAAATGACATGAGTGGATAGAACGTAACATAGAACGACATAAGGAAGCGTTGACTTTTTGATTCTTGCTATAGAAATTTCGCCAAAATATTTCCCGAGAAGAGAAGAGTTGATGCTCGCGTTAAGGCGCGGGCTGAGACTTGTATCTGGGAAACGGCGTTTGGCGATGCCCCTATAGCGGATGCGGAATCAGACTCGCGCCATCTTTATGCCCTGCAGAGTGACAGGCTACGACCAATGAGTTATCAACTAAAAAAAGTGGTTAAAGAACTGCAATTGTCAGGCAAATGTCAGTTTGTATCTGTCTGAATTACAAAAGAAATCAGTAACTTTGCCCCATGATAAGTAAACTAATGCACAAAGTGAATATGAAACAAAGCATCATCACCCTTCTGCTCTTGCTCACTGCTGTCAACGGGTGGGCACAGAAGGTATGGACCAATCCCGGCTATCGTAACGAACCGCACGGATTCCAGTTTGATGTCAACGAGGTAGAGTTCCGGCCTGATGAGACGGTGCTGCACATCACCGTCAGGAACCGCCCTAACGCTAAGTTCTCCTTCGGAAAAGGCACTGCGCTCAAGACGGAGGACGGCCAGTCGTACACCATCACCAGCGCGAAGAAGACACGCGACGGCGAGACAGACCTTGCACTTGACAACTATATAGCCATTTCAGCATCGGGCAAGACCGATGTGGCCCTGCACTTCCAGCCGTTGCCCCAGGACGTCAGGCAGTTCGACCTTGTAGAAGGTTACGCCCGCAACTTCTTTAAGATATGGGATATCACCGACCCTACCTACAAAAAACAGGCTCCGCTCTTCAACAGCAGCTGGCGCAATGCGGAGACGGGCGAATGGGTTATCAGTCTCTTCAGTGACAATGCCGTATATAATAATATGGTGTGGCAGTATGGCAAGAAGACGGACAAGAAACTGGTGTTATCTTCTGGAAAAGAAAAGATAACCGTCTCTGTCGGCAAGGAGAAAGACGGCAAGCGCTTATTCAATATCGGCGGCAAGAAGCAGACGCTCGCAGCCATTACAGCCAACTCCATCGGCGACTATCCAACAGCCGACAACACTTCATTCAACACTGAGATGAGGGAGGGCAACGCCATCGTGAGCGGATGGCTGAGGTACCCCAAGGAGATTCTGCAAAACAGTTTGACCATCGAGGCTACATACGGCAACATCGCCACCGACGACTATGCACACGTCTCTACCCCCGTTGACTCTCTCGGCCGGTTCGAGTTGAGTGTGCCGCTGGTTGGCACACAGGGAGCCTCCCTGCTTATACGGACCAGAGAGAATAAGACGGTTGACGGTGTCGGCGTCGTACTGACGCCAGGCGAGAAGTATTTCATGCTGAAAGACTTCAAATCGTCGCAAACGCTCTTTATGGGCGACGACGCCCGACTGCAGAACGAGTTGCAGGCAGATAGTCCTGGCATGGACTATGTCGGCTTTATCGACAACCCGGTGAGCGATGACTCCGTGAGGGTCATGGCTCAGCAGTGGATACACAGTTATGAGCGATGCTTGGCAAAGACCAAGGACTTCCTGGCTCAGCACCCTAACCTGAGCAAACGCTTTCGTGACTATATCCGTGCGAGTCTTCGCATAAGCATCTGCTCCCAACTGTTGATGATGCACTACGACACCTATACCCGCTTGTTGCCTGCCGACGTGATGGAGTGGGTGGAGCAGCACTCTGCCGTTGACACCACATTGCCTGTCAATCTAATTAGCGGACTGGCTTCGATGTTGAGATACAAGCGTGAGTGCTACACTTGGGGCGACCCACGAATCAATGTGCTGTGGAGGCGGCCAGCCATCCTGCCTTGGCTTGAGCAGAGGGGAATGCTCCGCCTGAACGACAAGGAGCGTCAGGCCGTCAGCCAGATGGAGAAGATGAACCGTGAGATCTTCGCGCTCTATTCGGAGATAAAAGACCGTAAGGCGCTCAACGATTCCGTCGCGGCGGTGGAGGCGAAATACGCGGAGGCTGAAAACATCATCACCACGATTCAAGAAAGCAAAGACTATCTGAAGGCAGCGAACACGCTCTGTGTGGGCGGTGAGCAGGGCATCGCCCATGCCATCATCGACTCGCTTTGCACCGACCCGCTCGTGGGCAGCATCTACCATGCGCAGATACTCAATGAGTACATCGACCACGAAAGGTGTGCACTCCCCGAGGACGTGGAGCCTTACATTGCACTGATCAAGGAGCCTTACTTCAGGAAAGTCATTACTGATAAGAATGAGTACTTTAAGCAGTTGATGAGTGAAAAGCAGGAGGCCGTGAAAGCGGTGATTCATCCGTCGACTGATGTAGAGGGACTGACCGACGGCAAGGCTATCCTCGACAAGATCATCGAGCCCTATCGGGGCAAGATAGTGTATCTTGACATTTGGGGCACCTGGTGTGCCCCGTGCAAGCGTAAGTTGAGCGAGTCGCACAAACTCAAGGCCGAACTTGAGGGGTACGACATCGTGTACCTCTACTTAGCCAACCGTTCGCCCGAAAAGTCGTGGAAGAATGTCATCGCAGAGTATAGCCTCACCGAGTCCAACTGTGTTCACTACAACCTGCCAACCGACCAGCAGCACGCCGTAGAGCAGTACGTCGGACTGACAGGCTATCCCACCTATCGTCTTTTCGACAAGCAAGGCCGCATGCATCACCTCAACTGGCTCGACGACGAAAACCTGGCGGAGTTCAAGAAGAAACTTGATGCAATGGGAAAATAAATGCGATTAAAAAAACAAAACGAATATGAAGCAAACCATCATCACCTTTCTGCTCGCCCTCGTGGCGATATTGTCTGTCAGTTGCGTGCTGAAAGGGCAAGGAAACGAAACCAAGAGTGCTGAAACCAAGCCTAAGTATGCTACAGAACAGAAGAAAACGCAAGACGACGCAGTGTTGACCTACGACATTTCCTCTTTGCAAGATTCCGCGTCACTCATCATCCCCGTCATCCGGGAATACAACCAACTGGGCATGGTCAACGAAATGAAAGGGCAGAGACTTAAGATGGCAAAGACGTTATCCATTGGCTTCTCTCCCAGGCAATCGGTACAATCGGACTCAATGGTAACTGTCTCTGTACACCCGGAACACCAAAATGGCTTGGCAAGGGATTTGGTGCTCAAGTCCGTTCCCAATGCACCAGAAACTTTCTACCTCTACGAAAAGGTTCCAATCCGGGTTTCAGCGTTACGACCTAACACTTTCATTCCCCTTGCCCTTTATGGTTCTTTCTGGTGGGATTCCAATTATAATATATGTCGTTTCTGCGGAGAGAAGGAACTGACGGAAGAGAACATCATGGAAAGTGAATATTTCAAACACTCGCCCCATTATTACATCATCGGAGCGATATTCAGCGATAATGCCGCCCGTGTGATACCACTGTAGCACGCTATTATCATATTCCGTCATAAAAGGAAACGAACAATGAACAAGCAAACCATCATCACCATCCTGCTCGCCCTCGTAATAGTGGCGGATACATCAAATGCGTTTAATTTCCGCATCAACTACAAAGATGTCGCCATCGCGGTCAACAAGGACATTGCGGGGAATCAAGTCCCAGACGATAAAGGTACCGTTGGAATAGCGACCAACAGCATTCTCATGGTTGAAGCCAAGGGCTGCCATATACGTGTCGATGGATATCTGTGGCGCAGGTTCGGCATTCTTTACGAGATCTTGCTTCAGAATAGGCATAACGGTCCGGCCATCGAAACCCGTAAAGGCATGGAGTCGATAGTAAGTGTCAGGGAATATCTCATTGTGCATCCTAACCTTATCTAAAAGCCGAAGAATACTACCGCTGTTTAAAAGATTATTGACCTTGTAGATTATGTCATTAGAAACGTATGTGTCATTCTCGTTCCCACTCGGTCCCGGTGTTCCCAAATCGAACACGGCATCTATTGGTATCCACAGACCTTGCTCCTTGGCAAACGATTCGGTGATGCGCTGTTCGATTTCGAAAGGGCTTACATGTGGCTGGCCATCTCCATGTTGCGCTTCATATAGTTTGCTGCGTCGACGGAGTTCATCGGCGATTGCTGCGATTCGGCTATTTTCCGCATCTTGCGCTCCGTCGCTTCCTTGTGAAACTGATTCAAGAACGTCATAGTCCATACCGTTTAATTGATTTCGGCGACAAAGGTACGAAATAAAAACGAAAACAAGTACAATAATAAAGAAATTTTATATGAACAAGAAAACCATCATCACCATCCTGCTCGCCCTCGTCGTAGGGGCAGGGTGAGAGCCGCCCGAATAGCACATTCATTGGAAGGCTGCTAAGTATGGTGCCAACAGAAAGAAAAGTGACAGATTATTTGGCGATTTGGAGATTTATCTGTATCTTTGCACATAATATCTGATGCGTAATTCGATAAAATTAGATTTTATACATAATATATGATGCAGAAGAGTTACATATTCGACCCCTATCCATTACAGATAACCATGCAGCGGTTAGCAGAGAACCTGAAAGCGAGACGATTGGAGAAGAAACTCTCGACGAAGAGCCTTGCGGAAATGAGTGGAGTGCCGGCATCGTCCATTCAGCGCTTTGAACTGAAGCACTCCATTTCCTTAGAGTCGTATGTCAAGTTAGCCAAGGCATTGGGCTATTCAGAAGAAATCATGCAACTATTGGCCGAACCGAAATACGATACGATGGAGGAGTTGTTGGAAATTAATAAGAACCGGACAAGGAAGCGTGGCGTATGATGAGGAATATACAGTCTGTCAGCGTGATGTACCACGGCCGAAAGGTGGGTACGCTCTCCATAGGCAGTAGGTCGGTTTGTCAGTTTGAGTATGACAAGAACTGGCTTGCCGATGGCTTCTCCATATCACCCCTGAAGTTACCGATGAAGGCTGGTCTCTTCACGGCAGACTATATGCCGTTTAATGGGAACTTTGGCATCTTCGAAGATAGTCTGCCTGGTGGTTATGGCGAATACTTGTTGCGGAAGATACTCAACAAGTCTGGCATAGATTGTAAGAACATGACGCCTGTGCAGTGGCTCAGTATTGTAGGCAGTTCTGGAATGGGGGCATTATGCTATGTGCCTGAGACGAAGTTGCAGCAGGAAGAAACACGGTTGACATTGGACGAGATGCAGAAAACGGCACTCGATGTGCTGTCGGAGGAAACGGATTTACATGCCGATGAGCTTTATTTCCGAAGTGGCAACTCCGGCGGCGTTCGCCCTAAGTGCCTATATACAGACGCCGAAGGACACTGGCTGGTGAAGTTCCGCCACACCTACGATCCTAAGAACATGGGGGAGATAGAGTTCCATTACAACGACATGGCTCGGCGTTGCGGCATTGACGTGCCCGACTTTAAACTGGTAGATGGGAAATACTTCGCCACACGACGGTTTGACATTGAGGACGGCATTCGGTTACACGTGGCAACAGCCAGTGCGCTGCTGAACGAGCCGATTTCTCCCCCTAAGATGGATTATCACAGCCTATTGCAGCTAACTGGCTTCCTGACACAGTCGCCAGAAGCGGTAGAGCAGCAGTTCCGCCGTATGGCATTCAATGTATATGCAGAAAACTACGATGATCACGCCCGCAATTTCAGTTTCATCTGCCGTAATGGGAAGTGGACACTTGCACCGGCCTACGACCTGACCAATGACAACACGTTAGGGGAGCACGCCTCGACCATCAATTATAAAGGTATTCCCACTGATGAAGACCTGATAGCCGTAGGAACCAACATACGGATGACGCGACAGCGTTGTCGGCAAATCATGGATGAAGTAAAGAATATCATTAGAACGAAACGAATATGAACAAGATAAATGCTTGTTTTCTTGCCGGTATCGGCAAAAAGTATATACACTATCCACTAACCACTTGTCTAGGATGTATAATCAAGAGCCCCTTTCTGCACGGAGCTGATAATATATCCCCACGGAGGTGATACCATATCTGCACGGAGGAGATACCATATCCGCACGGAGCAAGAAATTTTCCTGCACGGAGCAAGAAATTTTCCTGCACGGAGCAAAGACGCCGTTCCCACCGTGGGAACAACACATTCCCATGCTGTAAGCAGGCCATTCCCACGGTGGGAATAGCCTGTTTGCATGGAGAAAAACTTGTGATTTCAGTGCGAAAAGTTACAATTTTCTCTGAGAAAACAACATGATTCAGATAACTATCCACTAAATTCAAATTAACTTATTTATATTCAGAAGTTTAGGTCGTTTTTAACTATCCACTAACTATCCACTAACCCTCCACTAACCCTCCACTAACTATCCACCAACTATCCACCAAGTTGTTTACAAATGGCGTAAGCGTATCCGCTTTGACGCCTTGACTCGTATGCAAAAAGTCAGTACCTTTGC
>CAMHJQ010000068.1 GCA_946185485.1 uncultured Prevotellaceae bacterium
TCGTTCGGAAATGCCCAAATAAATTTGGCATTTCGCTCACTTATTCGTACCTTTGTCCACTGAATATGGAAAGAAAGAGACCACTGGTAAGTTTTATCATCACTTATTACCAACTGCCTGTACCGATGCTATGCGAATGTATCGACAGCATCCTGGCGCTGCCCATGCAGGCCGACGAGCGCGAGATTATCGTTGTTGACGATGGTTCCGACACCAGTCCGATGAACGGGCTGTTGCACTATGGCGACAGCATCGTCTATGTGCGGCAGAAGCACGGCGGAGTCAGCGTAGCACGCAATACGGCGCTGAACATGGCGCAGGGAGATTACATCCAGTTTGTTGACGGCGACGACTGTCTGCTGGATGCCTACGGACAATGCCTCGACATCGTCCGCCAGTATCCCGACGCCGAGGTGGTGATGTTCGACTTCACCCATGAGAAGGCAACGGAAACGAGAACAGAGGCGGAAACCGTGCAGGCCGTGAGCGGTACCGACCTGATGCGCACCAGCAACCTGCATGGAGCCATCTGCTGCTGCCTGTTCCACCGCTCCGTGCTGGGGCAGCTGCGCTTCCAGCCCGGCATCCACTACGGCGAGGACGAGGACTTCACGGCACAGCTCATCATCAGGGCCGAGCAGGTCTACCCCACCCACGCCAAAGCCTACTACTACCGGGAGCGTAGCACGTCGGCCGTCCACCAACAGGATAGTGCCAGCACCGACCGCCGTCTGGACGACACAATGAAGGTCATCGTGCACCTGCAACAGGTTGCCGACACGCTGCCCTACGGAGACCGCCAGGCCATGCAGCGCCGCGTGGCACAGCTGACGATGGACTACATCTACAACACCATCGTGCTGACACACAGCCGCAGCAAACTGGAGGACTGCGTGGAACAGCTGCGCCAGCAGGGACTGTTTCCGCTGCCCGATAAGAACTACTCTCAAAAATATGTATGGTTCCGCCGTATGTCGTCGACAGCTTTCGGACGACTGATGCTGCTGCGGACACTACCCCTGCTGAAACGCGAACGATGAAGAAGGGTATGATATCGGTTGTCGTCTGCACCTACAACCAAGAGCAGACCATCGGACGGACACTCGACGCCATCCTCAGTCAGCAGTGCCATGTGCCATACGAGATTGTCATTGGCGAGGACTGTTCGACAGACGGCACGCGGACCATCTGCCAGCAGTATGCCCAACGGCATCCCGATAAGATACAACTGATTTGCAACGAGCGGAACAAGGGACTCATCGACAACTACTTCGACTGTCTGCTGACCTGTCAGGGCGAGTATATTGCCGACTGTGCCGGCGACGACTTCTGGACGGACACACAGAAACTGGAGAAGGAAGTCTGCGTCATGGAGCGACACCCCGAGGTGACGATGGTCATTACCAACTGGCAGTACTACGACGAACGCACCAAGGAGGCCACTCCCAGCCAGCAACGCAACCACAAGCCCGTCACACCGGGCCACGAACTGCTGAAAGACATCATCACGCAATACAACATGAGCGTTTTCCACCTCTGCACAGCCCTCTATCGCAACGAGGTGTTCCGACGTGCTTACGAGGAAGACGAGTCTCTATTCAGAGGCCCATCTCGATGCAGCGAGGATATGCAGATAGCCTTCACAATGGCATTGCACGGTGATATTGCCTATTTGCCTGATATCACGCTCAATTACAGCATAGGGCGCGAAACCATTTCATCCTCTGCCGACGATGCCAAGCAGTTCTGGTTTGTAAGAAAAAATACGGAGCTGATTCATGACCTATCCTCGAAACACCATATCGACATCGGCGATTTCTATCAGAAGCAAATCTTTGCCCTTGGCATGCATGCGTTCCGTGCACACCAGCCACAACTCTATCAGGAGACACTGGCTTGTGAAGCGGAGTGGAACGTGAAGAGGACGGTGAAAAACCAGCTTCTCTTTTACGTGATGAGCTATGAGTGGCTTTGGAAAATGGGACTGATGGTGCGTCTGGTCGTGGTCAGCGTGAAGCGAGTATGTCGCTGAACAGTGCAGCGAGTTTCTGACCAATGACTTCGGGCGAAGCCATCTGCCGGACCTTTTCAGAAACCGTCTTGCCGTCAAAGCCATCACACTGGGAAACGGTTCGCATGGCCTCGGACAAAGCCAGCACATCGTCAACAGGAACAATGGTACAGCCCGGCTCTATGCGCAGACACTGGGGGATACATTCCGTAGCAACAACAGGAATACCCGTACTCATGGCCTCTAACAGGACCAGGGGCTGCACCTCACTACGACTGGCCAGCACCAGGGCATCAGACTGATATAGCAACTTTCTTACCTGATGCTTGTCCACGCGTCCATAGGTATAAACCCCTGTCAGTTGCCTGTCTACGATGGCTTTCCGACAGTCGGCACCATCCGTAAAAAGACCTGCTACATGCAACTCCACATGGAGTCCCAGATGCTGCAGACTGCGATAGGCCTCAAACAGCACATCATACCCCTTGCGATAATAATAGTCCGCCAGACAGCAGAAGCGGAAAGGACGTCCTTCACGCGAAGGACGCGGCTGGTAGGCAAAGAAATCTGTATCGATGGTGTTTGACATATATTGCCAGCGATAATCCTTGCCATAGTAACAGGCAATATCGTCAACCAGTTCTTCCGAAACGGGCAACACCATAGCAGCATGATTGTAGGCCCCTTTCAGCAATGGTATCTGCCAGGCCGTGCTGGGAGCCTTTCCATACTCCTCTTCCAAGAGCATCAAAGGCAGGTGCTCAGTAATGACATAAGGTATATGATACAGGCGGCTGATCTGCATGGAGGCATAGCCTGCCCACTTGCAACAATGGGCATGCAGGATATCGGGCTGACCATACTTCTTGACATAGTCGGCAAACATGCTCTGCACGATGCGCACCCAGCGCCGTACATTATAGCGGATGCACTTGGGCAGACCGCGCTGGTAGGACTGGCAGACGGTGATGCCGTCCAGTTCGTGTTCATAGCGCAGATAGGGTTGCACGACATAATCGCGCAACCCTATCGTAGCTCCTAACTGCACATTACTTAATATACGTACCTCATGACCTAACGCCTTGAGAGCCTTTGCCTGGTCCAGACAAAACAGACCACCATAAGGAGGAAAGAATGAGGGTATCTCGAGAATGTGCATTAACTCTCAAAAGTTATGCCTCAGCGGGAGTCTCAGCAGCCTCTTCTGTAGCAGCCTCAGCAGCGGCAGCAGCTTCAGCCTCTGCCTTAGCAGCAGCCTCAGCAGCCTTCTTCTCAGCTACCTTCTTAGCAATCTCCTCGTTCAGCTTCTTCTCCTGAGCCAGCTCCTTAGCAGCAGCGTCCTTCTTAGCCTTGGCCTCAGCCTCGGCAATCTTGTTCAGACCATTCTGCTTGTCAGCCTTCCAGGCGTCGAACTTCTTCTGTGCGGTAGCCTCGTCAAAGGCACCCTTCTTCACGCCACCCTTCAGGTGCTTCATCAGGTACACACCCTCGCGGCTGAGGATGTTACGAACGGTGTCAGTGGGCTGAGCACCGGTCTCTACCCAATAGAGAGCACGCTCGAAATTAAGGTCTACTGTGGCAGGATTGGTGTTGGGGTTATAAGTACCAATCTTCTCAGTGAAACGACCATCACGTGGTGCACGAGCGTCGGCGATAACGATACGATAGAAAGCGTAGCTCTTACGTCCACCGCGCTGCAATCTGATTTTTGTTGCCATTGTTTAAATGCTTGTTTTTTAATTGTTTAACTTTAATTTCATGCTACTATCTCGTAATAGCGGCTGCAAAGGTACTAATTTTAGTTCATAGTTCATGGTTCATAGTTCATATTTATGACGCAATTTAAGCTCTTTTAACTATAAGAACCAAAAACGATGGACGATGAACGTTGGACTATGAACTATTTTTATTACTTTTGCAGCGCATGAAGCGATTGTCCATACTCATACCGACCTACAACGGCATCTCCACCACGCTGGTACGCAGCCTGCAACAACAGGCCGCCAAGTTGGCGACTGACTACGAAATCATTGTTGCTGACGACGGCTCTACCGACCCGGCAACGATAGCTGTCAACCGTGCCGTCAACGAATTGCCGAGCTGTAGGTATATCGAGAGGAAGGAGAATGCGGGCAGGGCTGCCATCCGCAACTTCCTGGCAACACAGGCACAATATGAGTGGCTATTGTTCATCGACAGCGACATGGTGGTCTGCAACGACAACTTCCTGCAACGGTATGCCGAAACGGACGGTGCCGACGTCGTAGACGGCGGCGTAGTTATCGGCAATGTGATGCCGGGCAATCTGCGCTCTATGTACGAGAAGGCCGCCGAGCACGAACATACCGTCGACCAGCGGCAGCGGCATCCCTATCATGACTTCCACACGGCCAACTTCATGATTCGCCGCGAACTCATGCTCGCCCACCCCTTCGACCAGCGCTTCCGTCACTACGGCTATGAGGATGTCCTGTTGGGCAAAGAGCTGGCCGCACACCAGATAGCCATCCTTCACATCGACAATCCCCTCAGCTTCGAGGTCTTTGAGACCAACGCCGACTTTGTCAGCAAGACGGAGGAAGGTCTGCGCACGCTCTGCCAGTTCCGTCACGAACTGCAGGGCTATTCCCGTCTGCTAGACGCTCCCATTGTCAGGAAGGAGTCACTCTTGCAATCTTTTGTCTGCCTATTCCACCGCATCGTAGGACCGTGGGAGCGGCGGCGTCTGACGGGTCCCCACCCCAGCCTCCTGATATTCAAGGCCTATAAGCTGGGCTATTATCTCACCTATCTGAAAACAAACAACAAACCATCATGAATAGAAACATTTTACACCTATTATTATTTATAGCTGCCTCGCTGACGCTGGTGGCTTGTCAGGAAACGCTGGAAGAGCGTTGTGCCCGCGAAGCACGGACTTACACAGAGAAAAAATGCCCCACGCTGATTACGGAGGGTGTCATGCTCGACAGCCTGACGTTCCAGCAGTCCACGCATACCCTATCGTATTGTTATACGGCCAGCGACCTCTTCGACAATGCTCAAATGTACATCGACAAGGATGTGCGGGGAATGTTGCTAAAGGCGGTCAAGAACGAGCCAGAAATGAAGCTCTACAAGGAGGCCGGCTATAACTTCCGCTACGTCTATTATTCGAAAAAAAAGAGCGGAACGAAGTTGTTTGACACCACGTTCCGCCCAAAAGACTACCAGTAAGTTTTTTTAGATCTCGGGCTTCATGTTCGTATAGACGGTCTGCACGTCGTCGAAGTCCTCGAGTTTCTCAATCATCTTGTCGATGGTCTCGCGCTCCTCGGGCGTGACATCCTTCAGGTCGTTGGGGATGCGGGTAAACTCGGCACCCGTCACCTCGAAACCGTTCTCCTCCAGGTACTTCTGGATGGCTCCGAACGATGAGGGGTCGCCATAGATGGTGATGCTGCCCTCTTCCTCGTCCTCATCATACTCATCCTCCACACCGAAATCTATCAGGTCCAGAATCATCTCGTCCATATCCAGGCCGTCCTTCTTCTTGAAGGTGAAGACGGCTTTATGGTCGAAGAGGAACGACAGTGAACCCTGAGTACCGAGGTTGCCGTTAAACTTGTTGAAGACTGAGCGCACATCGCCTACCGTACGGGTGGTGTTGTCGGTCAGCGTCTCTACAAAGACAGCAATGCCATGAGGGCCATATCCCTCGTAGGTCACCTCCTTATAGTCAGCATGGTCTTTGCCCATTGCATTCTTGATGGCACGCTCGATGTTGTCCTTCGGCATATTCTCACGCTTGGCATTGGCTATGCATGCACGCAGGGCGGGGTTCATGTCCGGATCAGGACCGCCTGCCTTGACGGCAATAGCGATCTGCTTGCCGATTTTGGTGAATGTCTTGGCCATGTGGCCCCATCTCTTCAGCTTTGTTGCTTTACGATATTCAAATGCTCTTCCCATTTCTATATTATTTTAATTGATAATTGACAATTGATAATTGATAATTAGCGCAACTCGGCATTGAGCTGCTTCTTCAGGTTGGCAATCAGCTTGTTCATGATGGCCTCAATCTGCTTGTCGCCCATCGTCTTCTCGGCATCCTGCAGGATGAAGTTGACGGCATACGACTTCTTGCCGGCGGGCAGGTTCTTGCCTTCATAGACGTCGAACAGCTCGACCTTCTTCAGGAACTTCTTCTCGGTCTGACGGGCTATCTGCTCAATCTGTGCAAACTCTACGCTCTGGTCTATCAGCAGGGCGAGGTCACGGCTGACGGATGGGAACTTGGGAATCTCGGTGAACTCCACCTTCTGCTTGCGGATGACCTTCATCAGCGCCGTCCAGTTCAGTTCGGCATAGTACACGGGCGTGTCGATGTCAAACTGCTTCTGTAACTTCTTCGTCAGCACGCCCATCTCGATGAGTTTTTTGCCGCCGCGGTTCTCGATGGTCAGGCCGGCAGAGAAGATGCCGTTGTCGCTCTTCTTGCTAACCAGCATTCCCGGCTGCACGCCGATGCGGGCCAGGATGTTCTGCACGTAGGCATCAAGCTCGGCAAACGACGTGTCCTCGTTGGCATGTGCCCACGAACCTTCCACACGCTTACCTGTCAGCCACAGTCCCAAGTGGTACTGCTCCTTGTAGGCCTGCATGGGGTCGTCCTGGTTCTCCTTCTCGGGGTCGAAGGCATAGACGTTGCCGAACTCGAAAAAGTGGCAGTTGGCATTCTTGCGCTTCACGTTGTGCTCGACGCTCTCCAGACCGCCATACAACAGCGTGCCACGCATGACGTTGAGGTCGCTACTGAGGGGGTTCATGATGTGTACCAAGTTGGAGTTCTGTTTGTCGTCGTAGTACGACGACTTACTCAACGAATTGTTCAGTATCTCATTGAACCCAGCCCCCACCAACTGCTCGCTCACCAGATTGGCAAGCTTGTGCTTCTGGTCTTCGTCGCCCTTGATGACCAATGACGACTTCAGCTGCGTGGGAATCTCCACATTATTATATCCGTAGATGCGCAGGATGTCCTCCACTACGTCGCAGGGACGGGTGACATCCACACGGTAGGCGGGAATTTCCAGTTTCAAGCCCTCGGCACTCTCGCTGAGCACTTTCATCTCCAGGCTGTCGCAAATGCTCTTGATGGTCTCCACGGGGATGTCCTTACCCACCAGCGAGTGTACGTAGCTGTACGTCAGGTCAACAACGGCATTCTCCATCTTTTCAGGATAGACGTCCTTGATGTCCATCGACACCTTGCCGCCAGCCAGCTCCTTGCAGAGCAGGGCAGCATACTTCAGCGCCACAATGGTGCCGTTTGGGTCCACGCCACGCTCAAAGCGGAACGAGGCGTCGGTGCTCAGGCCGTGACGGCGGGCCGACTTGCGAATCCACGTGGGATGAAAGTAGGCACTCTCCAGCACCACGTTCTTCGTGGTCTCGTATGTACCACTACCCTTGCCGCCAAACACACCGGCGATACACATCGGCTCCTCGGCATTGCAGATGGCGAGGTCGCGGTCAGAGAGCTTATGCTCCACACCGTCCAGCGTCTGGAACGGCGTACCCTCGGGCATCGTCTTCACCACAATCTTGTTGCCCTTCACCATGTCGGCATCGAAGCAGTGCAGGGGCTGACCCAGCGCCATCATCACATAGTTGGTAATGTCCACGATGTTATTGATGGGGCGCAGGCCAATCACACTCAGCTTATTCTTCAGCCACTCCGGCGACTCCTTGACCTCACAGTCAGTCACGCTCACACAAGCATAACGCTTACAAGCCTCCGTGTTCTCAATCTCCACCTCAACAGGCAGTTCATGATTGTCAACCACCCAGTTGTCGTCAATGGTTTTGCCATTGACCGTCGGTCTATGCATAGCCGTCTGGTATCCGTTCTGCTTCAGCCACGCAAACAAGTCGCGAGCCACGCCCCAGTGCGACAGGGCGTCGGCACGGTTGGCGGTGATGTCCACCTCGATAAGCCAATCGCTCTCCAGGTGGTAGTATTCGGCGGCAGGCGTACCCACAACGGCGTCCTCTGGCAGCACGATGATGCCGGAGTGATCAGTACCGATGCCTATCTCGTCCTCGGCACAAATCATACCCAGCGACTCCACGCCGCGCAGCTTCGACTTCTTGATGACAAACTCCTTGTCGCCATCATACAGCACGCAGCCCAGGTCGGCCACGATGACCTTCTGTCCGGCTGCCACGTTCGGTGCTCCACAGACTATCTGCTGTGGCTCGCCCTTACCCAAATCAACGGTGGTGACATGCAGGTGGTCTGAGTCCGGGTGCATCTCGCACGTCAGTACCTTTCCGACGTAAAGACCCTTCAGACCGCCCTTGATACTTTGTACTTCTTCGAGTGCATCAACCTCCAGACCTGTCGACGTCAGCGCGTCGCACACCTCTTGCGGTGTGAGGTCGAAGTCAACGTACTCCTTCAACCATTTATAAGAAATATTCATTGCGCAATAATTGTTATTTTCTGAAAATCCGTGCAAAGGTACGAATAAATGAGAGAAATACAAAAGGAAAACACGTTTTTCTTTCTAAAATGCAGATGCACCCCTTATTATCTCTTACTTACAAAGGTATAATTTCTTGTCGCTGAAGTCAAAGATAGCAGGAAGGGAATCAGAGTCCCCTGGTCACTCTCAACATATCCCCCATAGAAGTGAAATCCTCCACTGGGTTTACCACCGTATCGCTAGAGAAGTGCCATAGTTACAGGGTGAAAGTGACATAGTTACAGGGTGAAAGTGACATAGTTACAGGGTGAAAGTGACATAGTTAAAGGGTGAAAGTGACATAGTTACGAATAGGGAGTGGCATAGCTGCGGGTGTGTGTTCGGGGCGGATGGGGCGGATGGGGCGGATGGGGCGGATGATTATATAAGAGTCTTCGCGTACCGCGTGTGCGCGGTACGCGAGGGGAGTTCAGAAAACATCCGCTCCATCTGCCCCGCCGCCCCGTGTCATCTGTCTTTTGTTCTTCTTGTCCATGTTGTATCTTTGCTTTTTTCAGCCGTGATCACGTGACATGCGTTGATGCTTTCTTGTTTGACAGTGCAAATTTAGTAACATTTTCGTAAACTTCAAAATAATCTACTCCAAAAAATGATCACATCCCCTGGTCATGTTATCCAAATACAATTCCTTGATCTTTTATAAATTGAACAACACAAAAGAGAACGGCAAATGCTCCAACTAAAATAACGAATGTAATTAATGACAAAACATATCCATTATCAATACGAGAATTTCTAAAAACATTACTCATAGAATGCAAAATGTCTTTTCGCCAAACATAATATCTATAAAATGAAAATAATAAAAAAAAGGCATCCGTGGATAAGTATCGTATTTTCGGATAGTTATAAAGATACTGCAAAGAAAATGGAGATATAAATATCAACAAAATATCTATCATTGCAATGGTGACAAGAAATAAAACAACGCCAGTATTAATTACAGCCGTTAATTTAGCATCCCAGTCTGCATAATGAAACTTACGCAACATCATGTAGCAACAGCAAGTGACAAAATCTATAAGATTCATATAATTATTAATTATTTGAATGCAAAGATACGAAAAAACTCGAATTAGCCAAGCGTAATAGAAACAATACTTCTCAAAATTGTTTTGTCAAAGAATAAAATCACCATGGAATTGCATAACTCCCTGATGCAGCACTAGCATATGTACCTGCAAAACCATGCCTACAATCAACTGCATTTTGTATATCATAATAGGAACATGTTGCATAAATATCTAAAGCTGCATAAGGAATACTAAAATAACTAGCAACAGAGCGCATTAAATTAAACAGATTCTGTAGAGTAGGGTCATTAACAGCATCTACAGCCGTCATTCCGACACTTAACCCACCCATGATTTTTCCCACAGTTGTAGGGACTCTAACTGAGTTTTTTGCTATTTCACGAGAAATTCTAATTCCCTGGACACCCCGAACATATTTTCCACTTAGAATCAAAAACCTGTCCCGGTGATTCGAACTGTTTATTATTCCTTAGAATCAAAAACCTGTCCCGGTGATTCCGGGTGTTTAATCCGTGCATTACAAATGCTGATACTCAATGCGGGCAGATTGCAAATCCGCCCGGGCGGACATTCCTCATTTCAGTTCATATTCTGTGTATTTTGCCATTTTGAAATGTTCTGATTTATATATTTCAAATCTATCTGGGATATATGGAATATACAATTTGTTTTTCCATATAATATATGGATGGTAGTAACTATATTCTATTCTATATGTTATTTCTTTATTTATGTCAATCAATTTGTAATAATCAGTCCAGGGACCCATTTCGACACTCTCTAAATGGTAAATAGAACTGTCTATAGAATCTACAAACAGTATTTCATCTATTATCATATGACTTGATGACTCTGTGTACAAAAACGACCTTACGCTATCTGGAAGTTCCTCATATGACAACTCCTTATGTGGAAGCCGTTTAATCTTATAGTCATAGCCAAAATCTAAAGAACAACTTGTTATGCTCAACATAACAAATAAATAATACATATATCTCATAATCATTTTCATCTTGTATTTTTAATCCAATCTTGTACACGATTATGTGAGTTGTGGAAATTGTTAAAGTCATTGAATTCCACAGGGTTTTGATAATAACAACCTGGAATAAGGCACATAGTTTGGTTTATCGTGCATTACAAATGCTGATACTCAATGCGGGCGGATTTGCAATTCGCTTGAATGGAGCATAAGCATCTACAGATGTAACGTTTGAATGTATTATTTTCATTATAGGTCAGTTCGTTTTGTAACGCCTAATGCAAAGCTTTGCAGCATTATTCACTCTTATTAATCATTTGTTTTCTGACAGAACGGAATTCTTAGTCATATAGAAGTCATCTCCTATACGGAAGAATTTGTTATTTTTTCCATATATGACAATTTCTAACGTATCTCCGAGTTTCTTTTTATTTACAAGACGCAGAGTTTTTACATCAATGCCGATAACAGGTCCTTTTACTTTGTATGAATTTTTTAAATTTTCTATTATATTCACATGTTCTGATACATTTATCTCCTTTCCTATTCCGTGAAGTGAATAGAATTCATAATCTTCCAATTTATCTGGAACTATTTCCGTATCTCCACATCCAGAAAAGGACAACAAACTAACGATCAATAATTGCATCTTCATAACTCTCATTTGTTTTATTGCCCGCACTTTTAATTATAACAGAATTTGTTCTATTTTTAAGTTGATTATATGTGGCGTTAGGAGTAAATGACTTATGAAAAGGATTGAAGTTTATGAAAAGGCCTCTCCAATCAATAATACTTTCCTCCTTGATTGTACCTACACCGGAATTGTTGATACCTTTTGCCACAAAAGTTGGGGGGATCAAGGGACTCTAATTTTGCGCTCTGATAGAATATATCCGTGAAGAATTTGCTTTATC
>CAMHJQ010000069.1 GCA_946185485.1 uncultured Prevotellaceae bacterium
AGAAATATGTAACTTTGAACTAAAAATATATAAACTAACGATAATAACAAATTATATGGTATTCTTTTGCTTTTCAAGTAAAGATAGACAGGCTATTGTCGAGTCGTTATTATACCATTTGGATGACTATTGTATTCCTGTATGGTATGATAGAAGGACTATGCTAATGAGTGATCAAAGAAATTACAAAAATTTTGTTGAAGGTGTTGGCTCTTGCCGTTATGCAGTAATCATTTTAAGTCCCAATTGTATTGCTTCTAAATGCGCAAACGAAGAAATTGAATTGATTAAAGAAAAATATGAAAAAGGAGACATGATTGTTTTTCCAATATTCTTCAATATATCAGCGGAAGATATTCCTGAGAATTATCAATGGATGAGAAAACTTGTATATAAAGAACTAACACCTAGCATCGATTCTGTTGCTGCTGCTATTCATGTTGTTTGTAAAGTGCTGTTGGATGAATTGGATAAATATCCTATTAAAACTCTTAATGAATATATTGCTACTTATGAGAAAATTCCTTTACACACATATCCAATTATAATAATACAATCATATTTAACAACATACAAAGGGAACTATAACGCAAGAATTTCGCTTCTTTACTCTATCTGTAAATATATTATTTCATTGTATGACATTTCCAATATTCCGCAATACTACTATCAAGGTATTAACCATTTATTTAGTCAAACAAAACTATCGCTTCCAGTTGAGAATAGAGAATTACTCATTATGGAGAGATCATTCCTTTTATTAATTAATTCCGTGATGTTTGGTGTTGTCCTCTAAGATAGAAAGAATAATCTTTGATAATCTTTCAGGATTCTTTTCACTTCCCAGAACATCGATTTTCTTAGACAAGTAAGGATATTCATTAATATTATTCTTTACTTCGTTCCATATCACCTTGGCTTCATATCCTGTAGATCCAATTGGAATAATTATGCGACCAGATTCTTTGGCAATTTCAAATTCTTGGTAAACTCCATGACTATAATGTCCAGTAGTTTCATATGAACCTTCTTTAGTCGTAGTTTCACTACGTCCAAACATAAATATTGCAGCATAACAGTCATGTTGCATTATCATTCTATATGTAGCTTTCTTGTTTTCATCTAGATTTAGATGAAAAGGAAATGGTCTCATTGATAGGAACTTGCTTATATTGGTCATCCCTTTTGTAATGAGGTATTGATTGGCATATCCCGTTATAAAAGCCCCAAGACGTTTTCCAATTCCTGTTGAGATACGATAGTTATTATCATATAAATTCCTGACAATATGCTCGGATAAGCTATCTGCAAAATGTTCTTCTTCATCAGATAAAGTGTTATATGAACCAGAAATAAACACTTTCCCCGTCTGTATTTTTTTCCACAACAATGCTACAATATTAGATAAATCTTCCTTTTTTATAAATATACATTCTATTCCATATCGTAACTTTAAATCTTCTGCAAAATATATTGAATTTTGATCCTCAGAACCATTTACAACCATAATTGCATAATGAATGGTAGTATTAGAAATTGGGAGATTTAGATATTCTCTTATCTCACAAAGGCAATTTAGTATAATGCGGTCTGTAAAACTATAACCAACAAATAAAAAAGTATTAGAAACCAATTCTTTTTTTAAAAATGTTAGAAATAGCTGATGTGTTTTTGTATAACTTTCAATATCTCTTTGTGTTAAAACCATTGCATTGCGGTTATTCGTGTCGCCATTTATCTTATAAACGTTAATTCTCCCTTCATAAGAAACCTTTGCTAAATCTGAGTCAGAAATAATGGTGTTGAATGCAATATGGTCATTTCGAAGACTGTCTTCAATTAACATATCATAATTTGTAGTCCATATACTTTTAAAACCTGCCATTACTAATTTATCATGCAAAGGTGTTGGTTTTGCCAATAAATCAATTTGATCATTTACTATACGACGAAGTTCACTGTCAGATTTACAATTCGCATAATATTGTGCTAAAGAAAACAGGTCAGAATATGGATGAATTGGAATTTCCAACTCATCAGCGCATGGTGTTAACAATTGATGCCATGATGGTAAATTTGAATTCAGCGACATGCCAGATCCAACAAACAGAGAACACTCTTTATCAACAATCCTTTTCGCAATCGTGTTGAGTGCTCCGTTAAGCTTCTTCCGTGATTTATTCAGAAGGTATTCGGTAATTTCTTCCATTTATTATATGATAATTTGTTATTATCATTCGTTCATTTGCATTATTTATCTTATATTACTAATGTAAATCCCCAAAATGAATGAAGAATGAAAGCAAAAGAAAACAACAAGAAAGTAACAGGTGTCATAGAAGAATTCTTATGGCATTGCGAATTTGAGAAAAAATTAAGCGAGAAGACATTGAATGCTTATAAAGCAGATTTGTCACAATTCGTTAGTAGCATTGGTAATCTTGATATTTCAGAAGTGACAAAAGATGTTTTAAGGAAATATCTTCAGGCAATATCTCATTTTCGACATAAAACTATCAAAAGGAAAATAGCGACAATAAAGGCTATGCTGAATTATTACGAATATGAAAATGAATGGTATAACAGTCCCATGCGGAAGATGAAAATCAGGATGCGTGAGCCTGTCCGCTTACCTACAGTGATGAACATAAAAGAAGTAAGGTTATTGCTTGGCATTGTTTATAAGCAACGAATGAATTGTAAATCAGATACCTTTTCCTATCATATGGCTACTCGTAATATCGCAATTATCGAGTTACTGTTCGCTTCTGGTATGCGTGTCAGCGAACTGTGTGACCTGCGTGTATGCGATATTGACATGAAGCAAGGGTGTGTCAGAATCATTGGTAAAGGGAATAAAGAGCGAATAATAGACATCAGCCAGAAAGCCACATTATCAGCAATAAAAGATTGGCTAAATGAACGAGGTTGTTGTGACTCACAATCTCCATTATTCGTTAGCCGTTTACATAATATCCTCTCTACTCAATCTGTGAGACTACTCATAAAGAATATTGTTGCATCTTCACAAATTGAGAAGAAAATAACCCCGCACACTTTTCGTCATACATACGCAACTCTTTTATTGGAAGAGGGTGTTGACATTACTTATATTCAACATCTGCTTGGTCATAGTTCTGTTGTAACGACACAGATATACACTCATGTGAATCTTCAAAAGCAGCATGAAATATTAAGCAAGAAACATCCGAGGAGGCTAATATGAGCTATGACCATCTATTTATTTACATTTCTATCACCTCGTCGCATAACTCGCTGACAGTTGTTTGGTGGGTGATGAAAAGCATGGTCTTTTGTGGGTATGCCGTAAAGAGACGGTGATACAGTTCGCGCTCGGTGGGTTCGTCGAGGGAGCTGCTGATCTCGTCGAGCAACAGGATGTCGCCACCGTGGAGCAGTCCGCGGGCGATGGCGATACGCTGCGCCTGGCCCTCGCTGAGTCCGCTGCCGCGCTCACCCAGTTCGGTGTTGATGCCGTCGGGCAGGTCAAAGACGAAGTCAGCACAGGCGGTATGCAGCACCTGGCGCAGTTCGTCTTCGGTGGCGTCAGGCTTTGCCAGTTGCAGGTTATAGCGGATGGTGCCGCTCATCAGGGTATTGCCCTGTGGCACGAAACACAGTTCACCGCCCATAGAGACCTGTCCGCTTGTCGGCTCGATAAATCCAAGTATCAGTCGGAACATCGTCGTCTTACCGATGCCCGTCTCGCCCATGATGGCGGTCTTGGAGCCTGCCTTGAACTCATGCGTGAAGTGGGAAAGTATCTCCCTGTCGCCCTTGGCATAGCGGAAAGAGACATCTTTGAAACTGATGCCCTTAGAGCTTGTATTGCCATTTCGTGCAACAGTCGATGCTTGCGTAGTCTGTTCCAATTCACAGAGTCTGTCAATGCTCGCCGTCGTGTGAATGACTCCTGGCACCATGTTCAACAATTGCAGTATCGGGTGCTGTATCATGCCTACCAGTTGCAGGAACGAGGTCATGACGCCGAAGGTGATGGTGCCGTTGCGCAGTCCGATGCCGCCCCACACGAAGGCCAGCAGATAGCCCAGTCCGAAGGCGCAGCCCATGATGAGCCGTGTGACGACGGTGAACCGCATGCGCCGCATCATGTTGCCGCGCAGCCGTTGTTGCATCGAGTCGAGGCGGTCGGTCACCCACTGTTCCGAACCCAGCGAGCGCAGCACGGCGTTATGCTCCATGCCCTCCTGCACCTGCATCTGGATGCGGCTCTCGTCCTGTCGGATGTCGAGTGTCATCTGCCGCAGTCGGCGGGCAATCAGTTTTCCGAATACGATGACCAGCGGCGTGAGCAACAGCAACGCCCATGCCAGCCGTTCGTCAAACCACCGCATCAGCAGGAAGGCGCCGCAGAGCTGGATGCCGGTAATCATCATCTGGGGCAGCGTGTCGGTGCATACCGTGCTCACCTGCTCGATATCCTTTGCCAGTCGAGAGGTCACATCGCCCGAGTGCAGCGCGTCGCCGTCGTAGAGCCTCCTGCGGAACAGGCTGCTGAAGATGCGCAACCGCAGGGCGTTCGTCTGACGGACACTGGCGGAGGTTGTCAGCCAGTAGCCTACCTGTCGCAATACCACACCGCCCACGACGGTCAGCACCAGCAGCGCGACCATCTTCAGCACATCGTCAGCCGATCCCGTTCGGATGGTCTCGTCGATGAACCGGCGGCTGAGCCACACCATCAGCAGACCGAGCACCACCTGCGCGATACCCGTCACGATGCGCACCGCCGTATTCCAGCGGATGCCTCGCGAGTTACGCCACAGCCACGAGATATATTTCATTCCACTACATCCACCTTCTGCCATTCGGCTATCATCTCGGCTACGTCGGCCTTGGCCTCGTCAGCCGTCACGTCGTATTCCTCGCAGAGCTTTTCAGCCAGCGCCTCAACGGTGAAGTCGCCCATTGCCTGAGCCTGCTGCCACAGCCATGCCGCCGTCTCGTTCAGCGCCAGCAGCTTGCCGAAGTTGATAGCACCGAGGCCCTCGCCCATAATCACCCGTTCGCCGCACACTTCGCGCAGCACAAATCCTTTCTTAATCTTCATCACGCTTAACTCTTAACTCTTAATTCTTAACTCTCCGATATATTGCTAATAAATATCTTCTGATGGGGCGCAGCCAAAACCACACCTTTGCAGCCCGCCGCCGCCATGTATGATATAGATCGTGTTGACGCCCCTTCGCATCCACCACATGTGTCACACGAGCCTTCACGTCATCCACCCGACAATGCTCCGTGCCCACCAGGTTGCCGTCGCCCATCAGTGTCACGCGGTCGCCGTCGATGCGGATAATCCTGTGCACCACATACCGATAGCCGTCAGCCCATGCCAGCACCACGTCACCGACTATCAGTTGCTCTGGCTTCTGCAGAATGACGCTCTCCTTTCCTCCGATGATAAACGGCAGCATGCTGTTGCCATTCACGGGCAGTGTCACGCTCACGCCTTCCCTCACCAGCCGGATGGCTTCCTCTATGATCTCGTTGTCGGTCATCTCGTAATGGTTTCGTTACACAGTTTCGCCGCCTCTTCGTCGGGCAGACATTCCAGATGCCAAACGGGGATAGAAGATGCCAGCGCGTTCTCCGTCTGGTGCAGCCCGTCGGCAATGCGCTCATCCCACCGTTTGCCGCTGATACTCTCCATCAGAGCCGCATAGGCATAGATACCGCTCAGTCGCTGTATCTTGTTGTAGGGTGCCTGACTCAGCAAGACGATACCGCCCAATGGATAATGCACGCTGCGATAGCAAGGAGTCTTGCCGCTCCAAGGCGAGCCATAGACCTTCGCTGAACCATCCTCGTCGATACGCACCACCGGGTTATCATCGTTCACCAATGCCGTGCCCGCTATATACCGCTGCCACAGACTGGCGTGA
Organism: uncultured Prevotellaceae bacterium; assembly: GCA_946185485.1. GTDB lineage: Bacteria > Bacteroidota > Bacteroidia > Bacteroidales > Bacteroidaceae > Prevotella. The sequence goes on from CAMHJQ010000069.1 coordinate 5,928, forward strand.
GTACTTTTCCCCGTACCGCTTGGGCCGAGAAACATATATCCACGACCTTCGTAACTCACCACAGCCGCATGGAACAGCACCGTGCCCTTGTCTGCCGTAGCCAGGGCGAACATAATCATCAGTGCATTGTCTATCGCCATCTTCACGTGACGGCCCGTAGTGATGAGCCGCCCCTCGCTATAATCGTCCGAGCAGACGAGCCATCCAGCCGTTACGCCCCACCAATGAAATTCTAACACCGCTTCACCTGCTATCGTATGTCCGCAGATAATCGTCTGTCCCTCATCCTCCTGTCGCATTTCCTCGGTATATTCAGGAGCATCACCGCTTTCTACAGCACAGGCAAACACGGTCTCACCGTCAGCACAGGCAAACGGCTCATAGTTGGCAAAGCCTTCTCCCTCGCCGCTGACGCAGAACCGATGTCCTGCCACTTCGTAATATCTGGTCTCTTTCATCTTGGAATGTCTCTTAATGATAGGGTTCTATACCTGATGCGTGTAGGCAGCGTCCGTACAATGGCCTTCCAGTAGTTCACCTCCAGCCAGAACACCTCCCATAAGTCAAACTTCATCAGCCGCAGATGCCGCCGTTTGCTCTCATACACCCGCCGCAAAAGTCCGTACTGCTGTCGCTGGCCATACCATCCGAAATTGCCGCCCGTCATCATCTCGCGCAGCATCCACTTGCCCCGATAACTGTCAGGAACGCTCAGCATAAGGGTTTTATCTAACCGCAACACCTCACCGAGTACCCACATCAGTGCCATTGCTGTATGCCACAGACCAAAATACCTTATTATACTCGATACGATACGTCGATCTTCAACTGTTGAATGTTGCAATAGCCAATAGTAGTCGCACACATGTCGCAGCCCGATACCGCCACTGAGGAAATGACGCTGGATATGGGCCAACTGCATCACGAGCGCAAACCTGACAGACGGCACACAAAAGCCTTCCTCCACTTGTGATACAAGAAGTATCTCTCGCTCCAACCATCGTTGCAGCCTTCTGTTCGTAATCGGATTGAAATTGCCCGACGATGGGCGAAAATGCACCTCCACCGTCACGCCCTGCTCGTTCTTTGGCAGATGCACATGGTGATACGCAGCCTTCGGATGGTTGGGCAACAGAGCCAATACGCGCTCCCGTCCTCCCTCCACCCAGATGTCAACATCCCCGGGCTGTCGTGCGTGCTTATCGGGATAGAGCCGCGCATTGGCCTGTCCTTTCAGTATCGCTGTCCGGTGGCCCTTCTCTTCAAACTCGCGTGTCAGCCGTGCTGCCTCTTGATATAGCAGTTCATTCATCCCTTTGATGCTTTCTGCTTCGCTGGCCCACTGCATGGCAATCTCCACAGGCGGCTTGCTGCCCTCTGGCAACAGGCACACGCCATGATAGCAGACACCGACGAGCGACTGGCGTATGGCTGTCTGATACAATCGTCGCCATCCGTCGGCATCCACCTCAACAGGAAACTCCTGCGTCAGCCCTAATGACAGGCGCAGGAGTTTGTAGAATTGTTCATTCCAATTGATGCCTTTGGGCATTGTTGTCATTTCATCATATTAGCATTTAATCAAGCAAACCAGTCGTCGTAGTCGGGGATTTCGTTGGGCGGCGTGCCACTTGCCTGAAGCAGGCATGTCCTATGTTGCAGTTCGACTACTCTCATTGAAGGTTTCTTGTATGCTCTCTTTTTCATTGCTGTGTCCTCCATTCGTTATTTGATTACAATCTTCTTACCGTTGTTGATATAGATACCCTTGGTGCTGGGCTTGCCGCTGAGGCGGACGCCGTCGAGGGTGTACCAGGCTTCGCTGTCGAAGGTCACTTCGCCCGTCTTGGTGTCGAGCGTGCCGATGGCGGTAGTCTCGCCGCTGGCCGAAATGAGTTTGACGGTGATGCTTTGTGGCAGTTCCCCCGTAGCCGCTGCGCCACGAGTCAAGGCACGGGCATTGCTGGGCTCGCTGCCAGCCCACATCAGGTAACACGATGTCGGGCGAATCTTCGCGCCGCTCTTCGCCCTCACGAAGTCGCCGGCCAAGACAATTTGTCCGTCCACATCCTTGGTATTCCCTGCGAAGCCATACACCTTTCCGATTTCCTCAGGGTTCTCGCTGTCGCTCCAGTAACGCGGCTGGTAGGTGCCTTTGAAGTCCCATTTGTTCCAGGCAAAATCCGCAGTGCCGTCATACGGGGTCACCTTATTGCCGCCGCCGTTGTCCTGGGTGAAGATGTTGACACCGGAGCCGCCATTATCGATGTACCAATACTCCGGTTCATCGTCAGGTACGTAGAGGTACGGCGTGTTGGCCGTCATCGTGGTCGTTTCGGGATTGTCAGGCTCTCCCATCTCAGCCGTCCACTTGCTCGTTTGCGGGTCCAGATGGATGCCCTTGAACTCATAGAAATGCCCAGTCAGACCGTCGCTGGAGCCACTCTTCTTGAAGGCGCTCTTCGTGAAGTTGAACGGCATCATCACCGTCACGGGCTTTCCATTGGTGAACGTGCGCTTGTAGCGCAGTAAGGGCACCCTCAGTTGCGTCGTGATGTCGGGGATGCCGAGGGGCGCGTCGTCGTACTCAATGTTGTAACTCTTCCCCCCGCTGTAGTCGTATTTCTCCACCAGGTCGCCATATATCGGCGTGTAGTACTTGCCGCCAAAGACCATGGTGTGGCCATAGACCTTTAGGAAGCGGTGGTCGGTCGGTGTGCCGAAGTGGGCGAAGTTGGCGGGGGCGGTGGTCGATTCCACGGCGGGCGAGCCTTGCTTCAGGAAGTGCGTGGCGACGAAGAAGCAGTTGGTCAGTTTGCCGGAGCCTTGATAGTTGGTGCGGTGGAAGAACGTGCTGTTATTGTTGTTGTCATGTCCCCACAGCAGTTCGCGCTTGCCGCCGTTGTTGTCGTACTGGCCTTCGATGAAGAGGCAGTCGGTGAGCTCAACATACACGTAGTCTGACAGGCATCCGACGAAACCGCCGCAGCCGTAGGTCGTGCCGGAATATTCCGGGTTGTAGATGAGTCCGTCATAGACGCAGCCAGTGATTTGGCATTTTTGACCGTAGGTCGTGTAGTGTATGTAGCCCACGATGCCGCCGATTCCGACGTTCGCGCTGAGGGTGTTGCTGTCGTATTTGCTGCTGATTTGGGTGCTCACGTGGCAGTCCCGGATGGTGAGGTTGCCCTCGGAACTGCCCACCAGACCGCCTATGTAGGAATTGGTGCCGCCCACAATCACTCCCGTCACGTGAAGGTTGCAGATGGTGGCGCCGTTGGTGTTCTGGAAGGGGGCGGTGTACATGGCATCGGCAGTGTGGTTGAACGTCAGCGTCTTGCCCTTGCCGTCGAAGGTACCTTTGAACGGATTCACTATGCCCGCCATCGTTGTCACGCTGATGTTGTCGGCGGCGAGTTCTACGGTCTTGCCGCTGAAGCCGTCCAGAGTTGCGTCATACCTCATGCGCTGGCAAAAGTAGTCCCAGCCGTCGGCGTTCTTGATGGTATAGGTGTCGCCATCCTGCGGAAAGTTGGCGTTCGTCGGGAACGTGAACGTGGCGCCAAGGGTCGCGTTCTCATTCGGCATGGCGAATGTGTAGGTGTTGCCCCCATTGTCGGTGATGCCATTGTCGAGGCTCAGGTTCGTATTGTCGCCCGTCACGGTCAGCGTCGCCACGCTCTCGCCCATCTTCGGCGTAAAGGTGACGATAACGTCTTCGCCCGCCATAGCTCCTCCCGTCTTGTTGATGCTCAACTGTTGCGGATTGTTGTTTGTGATGTAATATCCGGCTAACACACGGAAGTTCGAAGTTAGCACGTAGTTCGCACCGCCGATGGCGACGGTGGCGCGGACGGTGTAGTTGCCCTCGGTGTTAGGCGCGGTAGTAGTCCAATTGCTGGAACCTTGAGGCGTATATTCGAACGTACAGGTGGCTCCGAGTTCCGTCGTGTTGTTGAAAGCACCCAACGTGGGGTTGAGCGATGCACTGACCCTGTCTACGGGGTGGGCCATACCATCGTTGGCGACGAGCGTCAGCGTGGCCTCACGGTTGGTGAGGTCGCAATGGTGGCTGGCGTCATTATTGTCGCACGTAGCAGTCAGTACATTGCCGCTGGTAGTGATGTTGAACGAGTGGCCGTGGTCGATGCTGGCCGCAGGCGTGTAGGTCACCTTGATATAACTGTTCTGCCTGAAGTTGAAAATCTGGGAATATTCTAGCGGGCCGGTTTGACTGAAGGTGAATCTCAACGGATGGTCGGTATCCACGTCGATGCTGCCTGTAAAGGAGACGGTCACATCCTCATCCGTATCACTTGAGGAAAAATATTGATTGCCCGAGGTGGTCAGGTTCGTCGTACCGTTGCCAACGGAAAACCTCATGCCGGCATTCTGGAAATCAAAGCCCGACAGTTTGACCTCGGTCACCGTTCCGCTGATATACGGGAACGTCACCGAAAGATGATGGTCGATGACCTTGAAGAACGTGGACCATGTGTCATAATAGTAAAACGTGCCTCCGTCCGTCCATGTGAAGAGCATCGTTTCGCCGTCGCTACTGATGATTTCCGCCTGGTTGCCGGACTTGTTACAATTCGTTCCTTTTCCGCCGTGCATGTACCATGTCACGTCTGTTGCCCACGCCGTCTGCGCCGCCACGAGCCAGAGGGCGAGGGTAAGGATGAGATTGAATGTTCGATTCATATTGTTATATCTATTTAGGGTACGATTATATTATCATTTGATGAAGTAGTTAGGTAAGCTGTATATGGATCAAAACACACATTTGTGGTAATGGTTTGAAAATAGTTTGAGCCGTTGAAATAGTGATGATAATTGCCAGATGAGTTGGTTGGGCAGGTCGTACTATTTACATTGTGTATATTGTTATACACAGTTACATTATCGGCATTGTCTGTTGTTGCTATTGCATATACGACTTTTCCGTTGCTACCTTTTATACCAACAGCCGTATTTGCGGGAACAACATTAACATTATAATTTATAGTTGCTGTTGTTCCATTTACTCCTGTGCAATAAAAGGGGATGACGTTTCCACCAACCTTAAATTTGTAATCAGACCACATCATTTTATTATAGGTTGAAAGGACTCTCTTTCCTTTTAATTGCTCGTATAAATAGAAAGGGAAAAACCTATCTTCCGGGTCTTCTATATAATTACTTAAGTATTCAAGCGGCACAATGATTTCGTCCACATAGTTACAGCCACCAACTATATCATCGATTTCTCCGAAGTCTATATCACTAATGTCGTTTGTAAACTCCAATGTAGTCAGGAAACAACAATAGTGGAAAGCATAATCCTGAATAAATCTCAGATGGTTTGGCAGACGGATGTATTTGGCATGGCAGTCGTAAAATGCGCCAGTGTTGATGT
>CAMHJQ010000070.1 GCA_946185485.1 uncultured Prevotellaceae bacterium
ACCTTGTCGGCAGTATAGGGATTATAGGTCTGCACAGCCACGTAGTCAATCTTCGGACCTACGCAGAGGGCTGAGTTGGCAGCCAGGGTCCAAGGTGTCGTCGTCCATGCCAGGAAGTACGGTGTACCCCACTGTGCCATTTCTGGCTTCGGATTCTTCATCTTGAATTGGGCGGTACACGTGGTGTCCTTCACGTCACGATAGCATCCGGGCTGGTTCAATTCGTGCGAAGAGAGTCCTGTACCGGCTGCTGGCGAGTACGGCTGGATGGTGTAGCCTTTGTAGAGCAGGCCCTTCTGATAGAACTGCTTCAGCAGCCACCACAGCGTCTCAATATACTTGTTGTCGTAGGTGATGTAAGGATTGTCCAGGTCAACGAAGTAACCCATCTTCTCCGTCAAGTCACGCCACTCCTGGGTGTACATCATCACATTCTCACGACACTTCTTGTTGTAGTCCTCGGTCGAGATATACTTGTCCGACTCCTTATTGTCAATGTCTGCCTTGGTAATGCCCAGTTCCTTCTCAACGCCCAATTCCACGGGCAGTCCGTGGGTATCCCAGCCTGCCTTGCGCTTCACCTGGAAGCCTTTCATGGTCTTATAGCGGTTGAAGGTGTCCTTGATGCTGCGCGCCAGCACATGGTGGATTCCGGGGTGACCATTGGCCGAGGGGGGACCCTCGAAGAACACGAATTGCGGACAACCCTCCCGCTCCGTCACAGAGCGCCAGAAGACGTTTTTCTCCTTCCACATCTGCAGCACGTCATTGTTCGTCTGCGTCAAATTCAAACCGTTGTGTTCGGCAAATTTCTTACTCATATTGTTCGTTATTGTTTTCCTATTCTTTTTTAGGCTGCAAAGGTAACAAAAATAAATGAACTATCGGATGGTTTTGTGTGTTTTTTTTTGCAAACAGACAAAAACTACGCCTTGAAAGAGCTTCTACTCCAAATCAAAAATGCCTGTTGGCGTATTGCGCTTCAACACCCCAAGATCCAAATCAGCACCCACCACGATGCCATAACTGCGAAGAACGCCCTCTACCGTCTTACGAGCCAGTTCGGGATGGTTGTTCTCCTCGCTCAGATGGCACAGCCAGACATGTTGCAATTGCTCTGACATATTCTCTGCCACTGCTATCGCACAGTTCCGATTACTCAGATGTCCCGTTCCCGACAAAATGCGCAATTTCAGGAATTGCGGATAAGGTCCACCCATAACCATTTCCTCGTCATGGTTGGCTTCTATCACCAGGTGATGCGCCCGGCTAATATAGCTTTTCATCTCGTCCGTCACGACACCCGCATCCGTCATCATGCAGAAGTTGGTACCACCGGCTTCAATAAAGAAGCCCACATTATCATTACTGTCATGAGGAACGCCAAACGGAGTAACCAGGAAGTCACCAATTTGCTCCTGACGGCCCTTCTCAATGAAATGAGCCAACTCGGGAGACACTTTCTGGGTGATACAATAATTCTTGTTAATACCAATATGTACATCCCGAGTGGCATACACGGGAACCTGATAGTCGTGACTGAAAGAGCCAACCGACTTGATATGGTCTGCATGATCGTGAGTGACCAGCACATGGTGTATCTGCGACAGGCTGAGACCATATTCACGCATAGCCTTCTTCAGGCTGCGCAAACCTACTCCCAGGTCTATCAACAGAGCATCGGAGGAGGTCATCAGCATATAACAGTTTCCACTGCTTCCACTACCGAAAGATATAAATCTTAGCATACGTTTTTGAAAATTTCATGCAAAAGTAATAAAAACTTTAGAGTTTAGGAGTGAGAGTTTAGAGATTTTTGTACTTTTGCAGAGAAATTTGATATATTTAATGAATATGAAACCTATTTTACTGCTGTTTGCCCTCCAACTCACGAGCTGCCAGTTGGTCGACCAAGAGTCCACGCTCGTCAAGCAGGCTGCGGAAAACTGGGCGGAGGCCTATTTCCATTTCGATTACCAGCAGGCGGCACAACACACAACCGCTGAAGGACTCCGATGGCTTCAGTTTGCTGCCTCGAACATCAACGAGGCAGACCTTGACGTCATCAACCAATATGTCAACGACATTTCCATATCCGTTTCCGACGTCTATGTAGGCAACGACACGATGGCTGTCGCAGCCATTCATGTCAACCACTGGTTCTCGCCAGACTCCATCGGTCATGCTGGAAGCATGAAGGACGATGGTGTCTTTGACGTAGAACTGGTCAAGCGTGACGGAGCGTGGAAGGTCAGAATGGCATGCCTACCGCAAAGTGGAATGCAAAGTCACGACTGAGTCGCGGATGAATAATCGGAAAGTGTTCCTTGGCATTGGTATGTACGGGGTTGACAGCCTTCATACCCATGTCGAAGCGCAGGATAAAATAGTCGAAATTGAAGCGGAAACCCAGTCCATAGCTAGCCGCCAGCTGATCCAGAAAATCTGACAGCCGCAACTGTCCCCCAGGCCTGTCCTCATAGTCACGCAACGTCCAGATATTGCCGGCGTCCACAAAGAGCGCCCCGTCCAGTTTCCAGAACAGGTGGGCACGATACTCCATATTCAAGTCCAGTTTGACGTCACCTGTCTGCATGAAGAAGTCGATGTTGCCATCCTCACTGACATAGCTACCCGGTCCGATGCTGCGCACGCTCCATCCGCGCAGACTGTTGGCACCACCCGAGAAGTAGGACTTCTCAAACGGCAGCATCGTGCTGTTGCCATAGGGATAGGCGATGCCCAATCCGGCATGCAGCACCAGTTCGTTGCGATAGTCGAAATGGAAATAGCGTGACACCTCCACATCGGCCTTGGCATACTGGGCAAAGTCCACATCCAGGAAAGTGTACTTGTCGCTGGCATTCTTATGGAAATGCAACGTATGTGCCAACAGACTCAGCAGGTTACCGCCTGTTTCTATATTAGTCTTGACAACATACTGGCGGTTGCTATAGGAATAGCGGAAACCCGTTCGCATGATGAACAAAGGCTCATAGTTGTAGAGCAACAACGAATTGCGATGGTCAGGGTTGTGCAGGTATTCCTCTTCAAACTTATCGCTGATCCAAGGCATCGAGATGTAGTTCAGGTCCAGCAGGTCCCACTGAAAGCGGTCTTGCCGTCTGGGGTCGTTCCACTTATAGCGCCACGACAGCGACAGCACCCTGCGCCTGAACTCCGGACGGTTCTGCATGTCGTAGAGTGCCGACACCTCACTGGTGGCATTGATGCTCCGACGGAACGACTGGGACAGGAAGGGGGCAATAAAACTGGGGAACGACAGCTTGGTCTGCAAGCTATATTCCACGTAGTTAGAGTTGTTGTAGCCTTCCAGTCCACGTATAGCTTCAAAGGCTCCGCGCAGTTCTACGCTCAGGTTTTCCGACCCATGAAACAGGTTTCGGTTCTGGTAGGTCAGCGAGGCTGCCGCTCCCAGGTCGCCTGCCGTATTGGTGCCTTCGGGCTGGAACGATATCGTTGAGGGTTTATTGGTGCTCACGGTGATGTCACAGTCCAGCAACGTGGTGTCAGGCAGTTCGCGGAAGTCAATATTGGTATAGCGCACAGCCCCCAGGCGTCCGAAATGGTTGTAGGTGCTCTGCAAGTCGGTAGCCTTATAGGGCACCGACTCCTGAATAAAGGTGTTATTGCGCAGTACTGACGGACGCAGGTGGATAACGGAGTCCTCGGCATTACCGCTGAGAAATCGGACCTGACGGATGTTATAGGTCTGATGCGGCAGATCACCCGTCTCTCCGACATGGTAGCGATGCAGCACCAGCGTTAGGTCAATGTTGGCACTACCAGGCAGCGAATCGGCTCTGTAGGTAATAAAGTCTTTATTGAACTTATAGTAGCCATTGTCCGTGAGAATCTGCGTGATACGCTTGCGCTCGGCATCCAGATTGTCCACGTTGAACACCATGCCGGGATGCAGTCCTTGGTTGGCTACATTGTCCATGTCCAGCAGTTGGGCAATGGCAGAATCCCTGATCTCATAACGGATGTTGCGCAGGAAGTAGGGCGTGCCGGGATGCAGGCGATAGATCGTCGTCAACTTACGGCCCTTGGTCTTGACAGCCACATCGGCATCTGCCCGCAAGAACCCTCGGTTTTGCATCTGCATCTTGATGGCACTCAGCGACTGACGCGTCATGGCTGTATCGTAGATAACAGGGGGCTCGCCAATAGAACGCAAGGTACGGTTCAGCCATTTGGTGGTATCGCGGCCTGAGAGCGAATAGATGCGCAGGGGCACCTTGGCTGCCGAGAACCAGCGCGAATTACCTCGCTGACGCACGTACTGTCTCATGTCGGCAGGCATGATGCCATAATAATCCAGGTCGCTCTCCACCTTGACTTTGTCGAGCAGATAGTCGCCCTCGGCAACGTATTTCGTTTCCGAGCACCCCAGCAGCAACAGCGCTGCCATAGCCGATATCAGGACTTTTGTGCGCATTTCCCTGCAAAATTACAAATAAATAATGAATTAAGGCCTGTCATTTGCAAATAATTTCCTATCTTTGCAGAAAAAAGCGGAAAAGACATGCTTAGTAAAAGTCAAATCAAACTCATCCGTTCGTTAGAACTCAAGAAAAATCGCAAACGCGAGAACCTGTTTGTTGCGGAAGGCCCCAAGGTGGTGGGTGACCTGCTACGCGCGGGTTTCAAGCCCCATTCCGTCTTTTCCACCACGCCAGCACCATTACCCTTTAACGTTGACATTCAGGATATTACCGACGAAGAACTATATCGCATCAGTTTCCTCCAACATCCGCAGGAGGTGCTCGCCCTGTTCCACATGCCTGAACCTTCTCAGCCCAACGCCACCCAAATGAACACGCAGCTGGCGATAGCGTTGGACAATGTCCAGGACCCTGGCAACGTAGGCACCATCATCCGCATAGCTGACTGGTTCGGCATGGATGCCATCTATTGCTCGCCCACCACAGCCGATGTCTACAGCCCCAAGGTCGTCCAAGCCACAATGGGCAGCATCGCGCACGTACCTATTATAGTTTGTGACCTCACCAAGCTGCTGAGCCAAGCCCAGTGTCCCGTCTATGGCACCGTGCTCGACGGCGAGAACCTTTACAGTCAGCCGCTTAGTCCCCACGGCATCATCGTCATGGGCAATGAGGGCAACGGCATCTCACCAGCCATCCGGCAACTGCTCACCCACCGGCTGCTGATACCCAACTATCACAAGGACAGCGAGACGGCCGAGAGCCTGAACGTGGCTATAGCCACAGCCATCACCTGCGCTGAGTTCCGCCGACGGGGCTGACGCCGTAGGTCTTCAAGGCTTCATATATGCGCTGCACGGGCAAGCCCATCACGTTGAAATAGCTGCCGCTGAGTCCCGTGACACCAATATAGCCAATCCATTCCTGTATGCCATAGGCTCCGGCTTTGTCCATGGGATGGTAATGGGTGATATAGTAGTCTATCTCCTCGTCAGACAGCTGCTTGAAAGTCACGTCCGTCAGCACCGAAAAGCTCTGCTGGCGCTCCTTGGTAGTCAGTGTCACACCTGTTATCACCTGATGCGTCCTGCCGCTCAGCTTGTGCAACATGCTGCTGGCTTCCTGCTCGTCAGCGGGTTTCCCCATCACTTCATCGTCGAGCACGACAATCGTGTCGGCAGTAATCACCAGCTCGTCATCAGCCAGCTGTTCACGATAGGCAGCAGCCTTTTTCCTCGATATATACTCGGCAGTATCCTGTATAGGCAGATCTGCCGGGTAGCTCTCATCAATGCCCTGCAGCACACGTACCTCGAAGTCGATACCGATGCCTGCCAGCAGTTCCTTCCTTCTGGGCGAGTTACTGGCTAATATAATACGATGTCTCTCCATCACCATCCGAAAGCTCGTTCATCCTTCAGCCACTTGCCTTGGGCCTTCAGCACTTGCTCTATCACGTCACGCCCGCAACCATAGCCACCGGCATGGTCGCTGACATAGATGCTGGTCGACTTCACCTCGTCACAAGCATCCTTCGGACATACAGGACAACCCACGCGGCGCATCACCTCCAGGTCGGGGATGTCGTCGCCCATGAACATCACCTCCTCATCGGCAAAGCCATACTTTGCCACAAATTCCTCATAGGTCTTCACCTTGACGGCAGCACCCAGATAGATGTCTTCCATCCCCAGACCGCGATAGCGTACTGCCACTGACTCTATCTTGCAGCCTGAGATAATGGCAATGCGGAGGCCCATCTTCATAGCCAGCTGGATGGCATAACCGTCCTTGATATTCACCGTTCTGGCGGGTACGCCGTCAGTCCCCAAGGGTATGGTCTCGGCAGAAAGCACGCCATCCAGGTCAAAGATGATGGCGCGTATCGTCTTCAAGTCATAATTAATCATTGTTGCTCTATTGTTTTTTGATGTATACTCTGCGACATGCGCTCGTAGATGTCCTGCACCAGCGGACGACCGGCAAGCATGGCTGCCTGCATGCTGATGACATTCTCGTCATAGCGGACGGCAGGTCCCGTCTGCACCTGACTGGGTTCAAAGTCGTGTACCTTTCGCGTGGTCTCGTCTATCAGGGGCAGCATGACGTCGAAGGGCAGTCCGTGTTCACGCAGGATGTCAGACGCCAGCGCATAGCAGTGGTTGGTGAAGTTACAGGCAAAGACAGCAGCCAGATGCAGGTATTTGCGCTCGTCGCTGCTCATCGGGATGACCCTGCGGCTGATGCTCTCAGCCAGCGTCCTCGCGCAGTGCAGGGCATCGTCGTCGCTGCCTTCTATAAAGACGGGAATCTCAGCAAAGTCCACCTGCCGTTCCTTGGAGAACGTCTGCATGGGATAGAAGACGCCATAGTGCTGCACCAGTCCCTGGAAGACAGCCATCGGCATCGACCCTGCCGTATGCAGGAACACCTGCTCTTCCCTACCCTTTGCCAGCTGTGCAGCCAGAGACTCCAAGACGGCATCCTTGACAGCTACCACAAAGACGTCTGCCGACAGTGGCACCTGCCGGACATCGTCAGTGGCCGCGCTGCCAGTCCGAGCTGCCAGCGCCGAGGCGGAGGCCATGGTACGGCTATAGACGCACACGATACGGTGTCCGGCCTCTGTCAGCGCCATACCCAGATGGGTAGCCACCCTGCCCGCTCCTATCAGTACGACGTCCATGCCTTAATACTTGTTCAGGTGTACCTGCTCCCACTTCAGCTTGTCTTCGTTCTGCGGCTTTCGCTCGTCAGCCTTGTGACCGATAGCCAGGATACATAGGCACGACAGGTTCTCGGGGATGTCCAGCACACCCTGTATCACCGTGTCGGCGCTGGTGCCGTCCGACAGTCCGCGACCGCGCATCTGTATCCAGCACGAGCCTAAGCCTAACTCCTCAGCCTGGTACTGCATCGAGATAGCAGCAATGGAGCCGTCCTCCACCCAGCAGTCGTTCTGCAGGGGGTCGCCCAGCACTACGATAGCCAACGGGGCTCCCTTCAGGAACTGTCCGCCCATATCCTTGGCATCCGACAGCTTCTCGAGGTCCATCTTGTCGTCCACCACCACAAACTGCCATGCACGCTGTCCCTTCGATGTGGGTGACATCAGTCCTGCACGCAGTATCATCTTCACGTCCTCGCCGTCAATCTCAGCATCGGTAAACTTACGATGCGAGCGGCGCATCTGCACTAAATCCTTGAATTCCATATTCTTAATCGTTTTCGTTCATTCTTCCATTAACTTTCTGTATCTGGCACGCTTAGGCTCATCCAGTCCTAACCGCATAGCCTTGTTAGCCTCATATTCGCTGTAGTTGCCCTCGAAGTAGAACACATGGCCTTCACCCTCAAAGGCTAAGATGTGCGTACAGATGCGGTCCAGGAACCAGCGGTCGTGACTGATGACAACGGCACAGCCGGCAAAGGCCTCCAGACCTTCCTCCAGGGCTCGCAGCGTGTTCACGTCGATGTCGTTGGTAGGCTCGTCCAACAGCAGCACGTTACCCTCTTGCTTCAGGGCGATAGCTAAGTGCAGGCGGTTGCGCTCACCACCTGAGAGCACGCCGCACTTCTTCTCCTGGTCGGCGCCGCTGAAGTTGAAGCGGCTCAGGTAGGCACGCACATTGACATCCTTGCCACCCATGCGGATGGTTTCGTTGCCCTGGCTCACCACCTCATAGACCGACTTCTGCGGGTCGATGTCCTGGTGCTGCTGGTCCACATAGCTCAGCTTCACCGTCTCACCGACGTCAAAGGTGCCGGCATCGGCTTTGTCGAGTCCCATGATGAGGCGGAACAGCGTAGTCTTTCCGGCTCCATTAGGACCTATCACGCCCACGATGCCGTTGGGGGGCAGGATGAAGTTCAGGTCGCTGAACAGGGTCTTCTCCGGGAACGACTTCGCCACATGCTCTGCCACGATGACCTTGTTGCCCAGACGCGGACCATTGGGGATGAAGATCTCCAGCTTCTCCTCCTTCTGCTTCTGCTCCTCGTTCAGCATGCTCTCGTAAGAGTTCAGACGGGCTTTTCCTTTGGCATGACGGGCCTTGGGGGCCATACGCACCCACTCCAGCTCGCGCTCCAGCGTCTTGCGCCGCTTCGAAGCCTGCTTCTCCTCCTGGGCCAGCCGCTGCGACTTCTGCTCCAGCCACGACGAGTAGTTGCCTTTCCAGGGGATGCCCTCGCCGCGGTCCAGTTCCAGAATCCACTCTGCCACGTCGTCCAGGAAGTAACGGTCGTGGGTGACGGCAATCACCGTACCCTCATACTGCTGCAGGTGCTGCTCCAGCCAGTCTATCGACTCTGCATCCAGATGGTTCGTAGGCTCGTCGAGCAACAGCACGTCGGGCTTCTGCAACAGCAGGCGGCACAGTGCCACACGGCGGCGCTCACCACCCGACAGCGTCTTCACGCTCCAGTCGCCGGGAGGGCAGTTCAGCGCTGCCATCGCACGGTCCAACTTCGAGTCCATGTTCCAGGCATCCGTTGCATCGATGATGTCCTGCAACTCAGCCTGCCGCTGCATCAGCTTGTCCATCTTGTCGGCATCCTCGTAATATTCGGGCAGACCGAATTTCACGTTGATGTCGTCGTATTCTGCCAAGGCGTCATACACATGCTGCACGCCCTCCATGACGTTCTCCTTCACCGTCTTCTCCTCGTTCAGCGGCGGGTCCTGGGGCAAATAGCCCACCGAATAGCCAGGTGCCCACACCACCTGTCCCTGGTACTGCTGGTCCAGTCCGGCAATGATCTTCATCAATGTCGACTTACCCGCACCATTCAGACCGATGATGCCTATCTTCGCCCCATAGAAGAAACTCAGATAGATGTTTTTGAGCACTTGTTTCTGGTTCTGCTGGATGGTCTTGCTCACGCCCACCATCGAGAAAATCACTTTCTTGTCGTCTACTGTAGCCATATCATACACATTTTTCCTGCAAAGGTACAACTTTTTCTGCTATTATATCAAGTTTTTCTTGCCTTTTTGCTCACTTATTCGTATCTTTGTCGCGTGAATAGCATTCAGGTTACCATATACGAACGTGCTGACAAGCTGCCGGAGTTGTCTGGCGACAACTTTTTCCACAGCCCACAGCTGATGCAGCTCTGCCAGCAGACGCCGCGTCAGAAGCCACTCATGGCTGTTGCTACGGCTGACGACGGACATGTGGTTGGACACCTGCTCGGCATCACGCGCTATCGGGTGTCGTGGCTACCGCCCTATCTCTATACACACATCCGCATCTATGGCAACAACCACTGCGACGCCCGCGTCTTCAAGCTCCTGATGGAAGCCCTGACAGAACGTCTGAACAGCCATGTGCTGTACATCGAGGTCAGCAACCTGTCAGAGAAGATGTTTGCCTACCGCGAAATGAAGCAGCTGGGCTATTTCCCCGTTCGATGGATGAATATCCACAACTCCCTCCACTCGCGCACCCCGGAGGAGCGCATCAGTCCCCGACAGCTGCACCGCATAGAACTCGCCCAGCAACGAGGAGCCATCACCAAGGAGGTGGAGACGGACGCAGAGTTCCAGGCCTTCTCAAAACTGCTGCGCCGGCATAACCTGCTGAAGCCGCGCCGCTATATCCCTGCCGACAGCTTCTTCAAGGGGATGATGCAGGGAGGACACGCCAAGATTTTCATCACCCTGCTGCGCGAGCGTGTCATCGGCTGCGCCGTCTGCGCCTATTCCGAGGGCGATGCCTACCTCTGGTATTCTGCCTCGCTGCGCAAGAGCTATATCCCCTACCACCCCAATGCCGTCACCTTCTGGCATACCATCTGCGACGCCCACCGGCAGGGCTGCCAGCACATCCGCTTCCTGGACGTAGGCCTGCCCTTCCGTCATAATCCCTACCGCGACTTCATCCTGAGGTTTGGGGGCAAGGAGGTGAGCGCCTACCGCTGGTTCCGCATCTCCATCCGATGGGTCAACCGTCTGGCGGCATGGCTATGGAGGGAATAAAAACAAATGGAGAGGCTGCGACTGGCAGCCTCTCCATTTGTTTTATTAATAGAACTTAAAGTAATTCCTTGCGTTGTTGTAGGAGATGTCCTCGACCATCTTGCCCAGCAGTTCGCGGTCGTCGGGCAGCAGGCCCTTCTCAACGTCGTTGCCTAAGAGGTTGCAGAGGATGCGACGGAAGTACTCGTGACGCGGATAGCTCAGGAACGAGCGTGAGTCGGTGAGCATGCCGACGAAGCGTGAGAGCAGTCCCAGCACGGAGAGGGCGTTCATCTGGCGGATCATGCCGTCCATCTGGTCGTTGAACCACCAGCCCGAACCAAACTGAATCTTGCCAGGCTCGCCTCCCTGGAAGTTGCCGAGCATGGTAGCGATGACCTCGTTGGCGCAGGGGTTCAACGTATATAATATGGTACGCGTGAGCT
>CAMHJQ010000071.1 GCA_946185485.1 uncultured Prevotellaceae bacterium
TTTGCATCATCAAGTATTTCCTCAACATCATTTCGCCCAACAACGACATGAAGGCGAAGGTCGATGCCCTGCTCGCCGCCTACCCGTCCATCGACATCACCGCCATGGGCTTCCCTCGCGGATGGGAGAGCGAACCTTTGTGGCAATAACCGCCGTTTCGTAACCCTTCTCTTCCAAATATTCACTAAACCCCTGAACATTTGTTCAGACTTTCACCTCGGCAGACACTTTTTCGGTCTTGTCGGGGGCTTTTTCGTGGGACTTTCTGTAACTTTGTGGCTCGGAATGACTCTCGGAGGCGGTTACAGCATGACGTGAATGCCCCTAACGGGATATTTCCGTGTAAAAATCGTATATAATAAAAAGGTATAACATAAAACGAAAAGGATATGAACAAGAAAACCATCATCACCATCCTGCTCGCCCTCGTCGCAATGACGGGAGTGGCGCAAAAGCATCTGCCTGCGTTTCAGTATTCGAAGGAACCTGCGGTGTTATGCGGACAGATTATTGGAAACAACCAGCAGATAACGGAAAGTGTGCATGTCCGCTATGCCTTGAAGTACACATCGGGGATGGGAGATGCCCTCAGACAAACAAGTGCTGCCGTGGATGCCGACGGAAGATTCAGTCTGAACCTGCCTACGGGTACAACGGTGGACTGCCATGTGGCGGTGGGGGAATGTCGCTTCATCTGCTACGTAGTGCCTGGGCAGACGGTTACGTTTACGCTCGACCTTAATAAGTTGAAAACGCAGGGGCTGGCCAATGCGCTGATGTTCGGCGGGCAGTTGGCCGACTTCAATCACGATTTGGTCTATGCCACAGAACAGGGCATCGATCCAGAGACCATCTATCGCGACATAGAAGCGAAACGCAACATGGGGCAACTGGCAAACGAATTGCCCGAGAAGAGCGAGCTGGGGTACTTCCATTATCTGGATTCCACTTACCGACATATCAATGAACTGATAGACAACGACAGGAAAATAGGTCAAGCGTATCGTGAGTTTGCAAAGGCCGTCAACCGCTATGAATGTGGAGCGATGATGCCCTTCTGTGGCCAGTCCATCCAATATGCGGGCATTGATACGGACGAGGCGTATGATGCTTTCGAAGCACGACTGAAACAGCGTTTGGAGGTTTATATGAAGGATGACCCTTGGGCCAATCCCGTGCTCTGCTATGTTATGTGGAGTATGCCCGAAACTTTCGTTGATTCGTATGTCAGTCAGCCCGTAAAGCTACCGGCAGAGTACCAGCAGTGTCGTCTGGCCTCAAAGTTCCTGGAACAAATGGGAGCGCAGAGATTTCTGCTTACCGAGGCGCAGAAAGACAGCGTGCTGACATTCTTGCCAGAACTGGCTCAGGATGTGTTGGACTATAACGAGCGGATGGAGCGGGAACTCTCGTTCGTCAGCGAGCAGGGGATGTCCCGCGTTTGTACCTTGCCAGACAATGCAGATGATATTCTTGCCACTATTCTGAAACCTTATAATGGGAAGCCCGTATTGTTGGACCTCTGGGAAACCACCTGTGGCCCGTGCCGATTAGCCTTCAAGGATATGCACGATAAAAAGAAAGAACTTGCCGACCGCATCCACTTCGTCAACATCGCCAGCGAAAATTCAGACCTCTCCACATGGCAGCGTCTTATTCCCAACTACATCGGCGACCACTACCGCTTGACCAAGCAGCAACTTCAGTCTCTGCACAGCCAGCTTCCATGTAATACAAGCGGCGTACCCATTTGGGTTCTCATCAATGCCGACGGCACCATCCACCACGCATTCACTGGCTGGAGGAATGTTGACGACATGATGAAGGAAATCAATCAGGTGTTGCAATAAAAACAATAATGCGGACAAACCGAAATGAATATGAACAAGAAATCCATCATCACCATCCTGCTCGCCGTCGTTGCAATGACGGGACATGGGCAAATAACAGACACTCTTACTATTGGAATGGAACTGAGAGTGCAGGATGTTATAGGTACTAATAAGTTTATGTATGAATGCGAGACCCCGACTGAAGAATTCAAAGGTCTGCCAGCGGACACTGCTTCGTTTCGTCTCTACGAGCAAAAAGACATCGTGTGTATATTAGCTCGTGACGGTAATCAAAAGGAAGTCTATTACTGCGCGTTTGACATGAACAAAGACCGCGACTTTTCGAACGACTATCATTATTACCTCACCCGCAAGCAGATAGATGACGCCCGAACGTTTACTCCGCAACGATATGCAGACATCTGGATTGCCCCCGAAATCCATCTGAATGGAGTCGCAGGCCATGGTGGAATGGTAACCAGCCGATTGGCTTTCGATGAGTTCGTCCCCATGCTGCACGTCCATGATTTCTTCGTCGGCAATTTCGACTATCAAGGTAAAAACTATTATGTCTGCTCAGCGTATGACAAAAATGAGTACGCCGTCACGGACTCCATCCCCACAAATAACGATGATTTCGCACGAAAACTGCTGCAAAATAATCTGTTGCGGGAAGTACAATTCCCCATCATACATGACAGTCTGATAATCAGATTACTCGACGTGGATTTTAGCCGCCAGCAATGCCGTATCAGCGTCACACCACTCACCGAAGCGACCTTGCCGACCATTCCATACGAAGGATTCCGTGCTCCAGCCATTTCCGCTAAGGACATCAGGGGCAAGACGCTTACTCTCGGAAATGGCTATACGCTGCTCGATTTCTGGGGAACGTGGTGCAAGCCTTGCATCGCCATCATTCCCGAACTCGTGGATATTCACAAGCATTATCCCGCACTGAATCTCGTCAGCATAGCCGTTGAGGGAAGCATGAAAGAACTGCCAAAGCTGAAGAAGCTAACCAAAGAACTCAACATGGACTGGACGCTTGTCTGTCAACTGCATGGCGATACTACAAGTATAGCCAGCAGTTTCAATGTCTCTTCCTTCCCAACAACCATCATCATCGACCCCGCCGGAAGGATAGTCTATCGTGGTTCTGGCAGCAACAGCACTGATAAACTGAAAACGAAGCTCAAAGGGATTTTCCCCGACAACAAATAAAATGAAATAAAATAAACATGAAGCAAACCATCATCACCATCCTGCTCGCCGTCGTTGCAATGACAGGGCAGGCACAAGTGAAATCGGGTCTCGACCTCTGTCTGAGGGATGAAGCGACGGGCGAATGGCTCATCGGGCTGTTTGACGAGTATGCCATCTACGACTGCGAATATTGGAACTATGCAGAAGTGGGCAAAGACCATGTAGTGCTGACGAAGGACGGACAGCGCATGGAAGTGCAATTGAGGAAGAATGCCACTATTATCGACGGGGAAAAGCATAAGACATCGGTACTGACAACAAAGTGCCTGCCTGATTACCCGGCAAAAGATGAAACGGCATGGCCAAGTGGCATTCAAGCCGAAGAGGGAAATTTTACGTTGCGTGTTTGTGTACGCACGACAAAGAAGGAAGCAGAATTCAATATTTGGATAAGGCGTATGGTTGATGGCAAGCAAATCGAAGAATATGCAAAAATTGACGAACAAGGTCGATTTGAAGTGAAAATGCCCGTAAACGGCACTTCTATACTGGGCATCCGCAATGAGTTCGAACACTTGTTGGAACACTCCTTTTGGGGAAGACTGGCTGTTGACGATGGGGATATGCTATTACTTTACATTGATGACATGAATGACCGTGCCTACGTAATGGGCGGCAAATATGCCCGATTCAACAATGAACTGTTGGACGGTGATTTTCACCCCGATTTCACCACACCAGAAAGTTTACCCTTTGACAGTATTATTACGCAGCAATGTCGTTCGATGGCTATATGTCAGACGAGAATAGACTCTTTGAATGCAGCCCGTCCGAACCTATCCCGCCGTTTCCGCGCCTATTACCTGGACGATATACAAAATTTGTTTGCCAATCCTATGCTCCGCAATTGTTGGTTGACGTACAACAAGGAAGAACAACAGGCCATGCTGAATAAAACAGAGACCAAACTGAATCCACTGCAATGGATGCGCTCGGAGGTACCACTGATGTGCCGCGATGGTTTCAAAATAAATATCCTCTACTATATCTTTGCACTGGCAGATCTAAGAAGCACAAGGCTGACAGATCCAGACGTCTTTCTCCTTCGGATTTATCAAGAGGGGAAAGTGCAATTGACCGACGAAGAACTACAAACAATAAAGGACTTTCATGAATTACGTACTAATAAGAATAGGGATGTTTCGCTGAATGAAGCCTTCCAAACCAAAATCATACCCATCTTGAGTAAGCCGCTCGTAGCACAATACTGGGATTGGGAACTGAGCGAACAAAATGTAGCGATGCAGGTGAATGTTCTCAATTCGCTTGACATAGATGATGACACTCGTGAAATCCTCAAGACACAAACCTTTGTGAATAACATCGACGGCAAAAGTAATGTAGCCTCACCGCGTATATTGCGACTGGCACACCAAGAAGTTCATCATCCCCGTCTCATCCAAGCCATCGACAACGCCAATCAACGTATCATGGACTTCCTGGCCGAGAATGAACATCAAGAAGTGGTGGCACCAAAAGCAGGCTCTCCCGCCTCATTGCGTGTGCCAGAAGAAGAACTGAAGGACATCACTGATGGGAAAGCACTATTCGAGTTCATCACAGCACCATTCCGGGGATATGTCATCTATGTGGATTTGTGGGGCACATGGTGCGGTCCTTGCCGTGACCAAATGGAGTATGTGCCAGCCTTAAAGAAAATGCTGGAAGGCAAGCCCGTCGTCTATCTCTATTTCTGCAACAACAGTCCCGATGAGGCATGGCGCATTTACATCCGCCAGAATCATCTTGACACCGACAATGCTATTCACTACAACTTGCCTAAAACACAGGAAAGCGCCATCGAACAATATCTGGAAGTGAGTGGTTTCCCCACCTACCGACTTGTAGATACCACAGGGCGACTCGTCCCCGGGGGTGCTCCCTGGCCCTCTAATCCGAGTGCAGTAGTCGCCGCCATTGAACAACTACTGAATAAATGATAGAACAATATGAACTACGACGAAATGAAACTCAAATAACAATTCGTGACCCATTCACTTTATGTCAAACTTTCAAAAAAACAGTAAGGATTATGGAGAACCCGACATTACCTACCAACTGGCTGGCAGCGCTGAGCAACGCCAACCACGACGGCACGACACAGCAGATTGACGATGCCGTTGGAAACTTTGAGACCGAGAACCAGGTGTTCCTGCAGAAGGCACAGGCTGTACATCAGGCCCGCGTGCAGGAGGACGACGTGTGGCAGAAGTCGCAGGTGGACCCCGTGGTGAAGCAGCTGGAGGCCGCCGACAAGCAGCAGGACGCCTACATGACCGCCTTCCGCTACATCAACGACGGCTATGCCGCGCTACCCGACGGCGAGGCGCAGAAGACGGACGCGCTGGTGGTGCAGCGCACGTTCAAGGACTTCAAGTTCCGCGTTAACGACGGCTACGGTGCCGAGGCGGACAAGATTCTGCAGATGGGCCAGAACCTGCAGACGAAGCAGGAGTTCCTGACCCAGATAGGTGCCTGGCAGTGGTACGTCAAGGCCGCGCAGGCCGCACAGCAGGTACGCTATCTGCTGGGCGAGCGAGCCAAGACGAAGGGCGAATTCGTGAAGGGTGAGCTGAAGACCGCCCGCCGCCAGACCGACGTGGCCATCGCCGACCTCTACCGCACCATCATCGCCATGATGGACCTCATGCCGAGCGACGCCCTCACCGCCCTCTACACCCAGCTGAAGGGCTTCGAGCGCTACGCCCGCGAGTACTATCTGCCGAAAGGCAAGGGCGAGGACGACCCCGAACCCGAGCCCGAGCCGCAGCCCGAACCCGACGTGACGCCCGTGGAGCCGGAGGCATAGTCCGCAATGGTCGCATAGCTCAAAATGAACTGTAGTTCTATGGTCGCAAGCTCAAAATTGTAGAAAAATTGAAACAAAAAAATTATCAGAGCGATGTGTTTTTATAATTTTCAAAACAATTTTCTTATAATTTTGAGCGAAAGCGACCCCCAAAAAGAAAGAATATGGATGCAATAACGGAATATAACAAGAAGTACGAGTTCTTCAAGGACATCACTGGTGAGGCTATGCGCATCCACCGTAAGTGGCATTCGGGCCTGCTGGAGTCTGCCTACGAAGCCGCACTGAAATACCTCTTGGAGCAGAAAGGCTACACCGTGGAGCGTCAGAAGTTCCTGCCCATCTATTGGGATGACGTGCGCCTCGACCAGGACTACCGTATGGACTTGGTCGTCAATGGCAATATCATCCTCGAACTGAAGGCCGTGAACTTCGTTGACAAGGAACACCGCCGCCAACTCTTCAACTACATGCATCTGACCCACACCGAGTATGGCATGGTCATCAACTTCGGTGGTGACAGCCTGTTTTCAGAGTGGTACCGCCGCGACCCCATCACTGGTGAAATCGAGAAAATCAAACTCTTATAGGCAAATGGTCGCTACGCTCAAAATTATAGAAAAATTGAATCAAAAAAATTATCAGAACAATGCCTTTTTATAATTTTCAAAACAATTTTCTTATAATTTTGAGCGAAAGCGACCCAAGTATGCTCGGATTTCAGGAATCGGCAATGAAACTGGAAGATTCTATCTCGGATTTCAGGAAGATTTTGAGTCTTGCGACCAAAACGACCTCGGATTTCAGGAATCCGGACAGGAAACGGGCACGGCGGGGACGGATTGCAGGAATCTGCACTTTCACCGCCCCCGTCGCAGCCCGTTTTTCTGGAATCCGGCGCCTCTCATGCAGAATTATATGATTAAATCGGTAAAAATGACTAAAAAAAGCATCCTCCGTGACCAATTTTCATGGAAAGTTCGTACCTTTGCACCTGCATTTCGAAAGGGATGCAGATCTTTTTGTTGCTCAATCTCTGACTCGAACTGCGACCTCGAACGAGATTTGATGAACAAAATCAATACTACATTGAAGCTGCGCTCCATAGCGCAGACTTCAACCATAGTAGTATTGGGGCTGTCGCAGGCCTGAGTCAGAGTATGGGACGGGGTCTGCGCTTTCTTTATGCCCATACCGATAGTGCTTCCCCCGACAGAAACTTAGGTGAGAGTATTATAAAAATAACCATAATAAGAACAAAAAAGAGAATTATGAAAACAAGAATTCTATCAATCCTCGCCCTGCTGCTAATGGTAGCTACGGGCGCAGTGGCGCAGACGGAAACGCTGCTGACCACGATTACAGCAACAGCCAAAGAGCAAGCCAGCTACAGTACGGCGAATGTGGCAACCGTTTCATTCAGTTATACTGCAGGAGGGAGCTCAGCATACTTCGCTAACTGGGGATGGTGGGGATACGGTTGGTCGGCCACCGTCAATGCTGCCGAAGGATATACTATCACCAAATGTAAATTCTATGACGAATCCAATCGTACAGCAACAGACAGCGAAGCTCCATTCGTTGTAGAAACCACAGAAGAGGATAAGACACCGCAAGTAAATGGTACCCCCATTCTGGCATACACGTCTAAAGGTATAAAAAAGATTGAGGTGTATGGCTATGTTACGCCTGCCGTGACACTCAGTGAGGCGACGGACAATAGCACGACTTTGACTACGTATGACGGTCAAGTGGCTAACGTCACGCTGACGCGCACACTGCAGGCAGGTTCGTACAACACGTTTGCCGTGCCGTTCAGCATGACCATCCCCAGCGGATGGACAGTGAAGGAACTGAGCAGCGCATCGTTCAGCGAAGGCTTGCTGACGCTGAACTTTGCCAACGTCTCCAGCATCGAGGCCGGCAAGCCGTATCTGGTGAAGGTGAGCGCAACCACCGACCTCTCTGTCGAATCCTTCACGGGTGTGACCGTCAGCAAGGATGCCGTGCCCTTTACTTCGACCGACGTAGACTTCATCCCAACATTAGGCGCAACAACAATTTCGGGCGATGTAAAGAGCATCCTCTTCCTCGGAGCCAGCAACAAGCTATACAATCCCAATGCCGAGAACTCATCGATGAAGGGCTTCCGCGCCTACTTCCAGCTGAAAGGCAGCGCACTAATGGCTCCCGCCCGCGCCTTCAAAATTGACTTCGGCGACGGAGAGACCACGGGCATCATTTCGGTCAGCGGTTCAGGGCTAATGGTTAACGGTTTTGACGGCTGTTACGACCTGCATGGTCGCCGCATCGAGGGTCAGCCCACACAGAAGGGTGTGTATATCGTGAATGGTAAAAAGGTCATTAAATAAAGAATGGAGGATGCGACAATGATTAAAAGAGAATACGAAAAGCCAATGATGCAGGTCATTAAGACCGATGTAAGGCAGCAGATTCTGGCTGGTTCAATAACTGGCGTAACTAGCACTGGTCTTGACGCAGAAGAAGAACTTATTCTGCCGGGCGAGGGTCTGCCTAAATCAGGTAGCGTTTGGGATGACGCTTGGTAAACATCTGAACCGTCGTCGGGGGGGTGGAGGATGATGTATGTGGGGCCTGCGCTTTCTTTATGCCCATACCGATAGCGCTCCCCCTACCAGACTTTGATGAGAGAATTATAAAGTAACCATAATACAAGAACAATTAAAAAAGAAACAAAATGAGAGTATGAAAACAAGAGTTAAACTATCATTCCATCTCATCCTCACTCTCGCCGCGATGCTCACGATGGCGCAGACGGCGACGGCGGTTGAACTGACAAAAACATTCTCGTTCAGCACGGCCACGGTAACAAATGACTACTTGAGCATCAAGGCAACCGACCCTGACGACAACACGCAGAAGACCATTCTAACCGTGAACGGCACAATGATGGATGTCTATCTTAACAGCAATCCTGCTTTCGAGATACAGAACGTAACTTCCGCTGGTTCTGGCCCAGGGAATGAAGTGCAACTCTTCATTTCTCCCAATGTCGATGGCAAGGTGACGAAGGTGGAGTTCACCAAGGCAGGTCGTAGTAATCAGCAGGGAGGCAGTACTTTCTCCATGTCAATCGACGGCATGAAGTACAACGGCACCGACGACGCACTGACGGGGGTAGGAGCCAGTGGCGAGAGCACCAGTTTCACCTTTATCAGCACAGATGCAGCAGGCATTGCCGGCAGCCTCACCATGAGATTAGGTGTCGATGCCAAATTCTTCATCGACAAGAGCGCCGGATGCGAGATGATAATCACCTACATCCCCAGCGTGGAGCCGACGCACTCGCACGACTTCACATTCAACGCCGTAGGGAACACGCTGACCGCCACCTGCGGACACAGCGACGGGCTAACGTGCTCGCTCGCCGATGCAGGCTATACGGCCACGCTGACGCTCACGCCGCCCACTGAATCTTTCTATCGCCCCGGCACGTATTACTCTGCCTCGCACAACCTGCCAGCATTCAACACGCAGACGGGACTCAACGGCACGACCGACGGCATCCGCTATACGACCGACGGCACCAACTACACTTCAGATGCACCAAATGCTGTCGGCGACTACACCGCGAGGCTCATTGTCACCATCGGCAGCACGAACTACACACTTACGCAGAGTTTCCGCGTAGTGGCCTATAGTGACATTAAAAACATCTATCCGCAGTTCAATATCAGCACCGATGATTACGCAAGCACAACTATGGCTGGCGAAGGACAGACGGTTACCATCACCTTCACACCAAAGTTTGGTGAGACGCTGACGAGCCTAACCGTGACGGGCGCAACGACAAACTACAGCATCGGCAGTGGCATTACCGACAACGGCAGCAACACCTATACGTTCACCATGCCCGGAGAGGATGTCACCATCGGCGCTACGTTCTCCATCAGCGAGGATGACTTCGCAGAGACTGGCACCGACGAATATACCATCAAGACCGCCAACGGCTGGGGCTGGTTCTGCTTTGCCACAAACTACGACTTGGCTCCCGACGGCTTCAGCGGCAAGGTTGTGAAACTCGGCACAAGCGTCGGTTCGTCGGAGATGGCGGGCACGAGTGGTCACCCGTTCAAGGGTACGTTCGATGGACAGGGCAATACGCTGACGTTCAACCGCACTGCCGCCGACCACTTCAGCGCTCCATTCCACTACATCAATGGCGCCACCATCAGCAACCTCCACGTCGGCGGCACCATCACGGGCGGCACCTATGAGAGTTTGGGCGGTCTGGTGGGCCATTCCGAGGGCAATATCACCATCAATAACTGCCGCGTGAGCACCGAAATCAGCACCACAGTCAGCGGCAGCGCCCTTCACGGCGGTGTCATTGCCCAGTGGAATGGCACTAATGCCACCTGCACCGTCACGGGCTGCGTCTATGACGGACTGATTTACAACCCGGACGTGGCTGGCGTGACCACCTCCTGCCGCGGATTCATAGGATGGGACTATGGAAATGACGGGACCATCACGTTCACCGACTGCCTATCCGCTCCCGCCGCATACGGCACGGGCAAATACGCGCTGGGCGGCAACTGCTTCACGTTCGTCTATCCAAACAGTGAGCCGACCCTGACTTACAACATGACGAACTGCTACTACACCAGCATCCTCGGCAACAGGCAGGGACGCCCCGCAGCCACGGTGACCACAGCGACCACCGCGCCCGCCAACCTGGGCAATGCGACCACCGACCACGGAATAGTGGATGGCTACAAGAACGGCTTCATCTACGACGGCAACTACTACACGCCGAAGTACGGCGACGCAGTGGTTGAATATCGCTTCAATGAGTGGAATGAGAGGGCCGACGTGACCATCAACGGCACGGGCAACAACCTCGTGGGTGTGAACATCACGGAGGAGGTAGGCAATATCAAGAGCGTGACCTACAACCGCCCGT
>CAMHJQ010000072.1 GCA_946185485.1 uncultured Prevotellaceae bacterium
TTAGAGTTTAGAGTTTAGGGTTTAGAGTTTAGAGTTTAGGGTTTAGAGTTTAGAGAAGAAGTGTTTAAGCGTGATGTTCAATCGGTTAAGGACTTGATTCTGCGCACGTTGCGAGAACAGGGACTGGAGACGCCGCTCAACCAGAAGCGGTTGGTGGAGTCGTGGCCAGAGGTGGCTGGTCCGATGATTGCGGGCTATACGCTGAACACCTATATCTATAATCAAACGCTCTATGTCCGCCTGTCGAGTGCCGCACTGAGGGCAGACCTGAGCATGAGACGCCAGGAGTTTGTGCAGCGGCTGAATGCCGTCGTGGGCGAACAGGTTATCGCTGATATTCGCTTCTGCTAACAGATAACCTCGTTCATGAGGATGTCGTGAGCATCGACGGGCACATGGTCAACGAGTTGGAAGGGGAAACATATACCTATTTTATATGTATGGGGTAGCTGGGTGAGGAAACGGTCGTAATAGCCTTTTCCTCGTCCTAATCTATGTCCTTCCCGGTCGAAGGCCATGCCGGGAAGGACAGCCACATCTATATCGTCATAGTCTGTGAACAGTTCACCCGTAGGTTCCATGATGCCGAACGCTCCCTGTTCCAAGTCCTGGAGGCCGGTGTAGCGGCGCAACTCCATGTCTGTGTCGTTGACTACACGTGGCAACAATACCGTCTTGCCCTCAGTAGCCAACCGGCTCAGCAAAGGCTGGGTTGGAACCTCGTCGGGCAGTGCGCTGTATAACAGCACAGTATGGGCATCAGCCAATCGTGGATGCCGACAGAGCTTGGTTAGAGGGTGGCTGGCACGGATGAGCCGGCGTAGTTCCTGCTTGCTGTTCATGCCACCTTCTTGTTTTCTTCCTTGAGAGGGGGTGCTGGGAATGCCATGTTCTGGCGGAATACCTTCAGCGTCTCCATGATGGCAGGGTCATCGCTATTCAGGTATTTAATCCAGGCCTCCTCGCTCATCATGTTGTAGATGATGCGGCTGTTGATGTAGCGCTCCAGTAGCTTGTGCGAACGCTGTATCATCAGGTTGCGGCGCTTCAGTCCCTTTTGCTCGGCGTAGTTGGCAAACAGTTCCACCATGTTTAGCTTGTCCAGATGGGCAGCGAGGGCCTCCTCAGTGTCATACTGGTTCAGCTTTGGGCGGTTGTTGTCCGTATATTCGAAGGCAAACTGGATGATGAGTCCGCTCATGGATGCTTGCTTATAATAGGAAGTGACGTCGGTAGTGTCCTCAGCAACGAAGATGTCGGGGGTGATGCCGCCACCGCCATAGACGGAGCGTCCGATGGCTGTTTTGTAGGCCGGTCCGGTATGCTTGATGCTGTCCTGTGAGAAGAATTCACCATGCTCGTATCGTGTTAGGATGTCCTCCTCGTAGTTCTTGTTTTCACCTGACGTATAGGGCTTTTGGATGCAGCGTCCCGACGGTGAGTAATAGCGGGCAATGGTAAGGCGTATCATTGACTGGTCGTTGAATACGATAGGCTCCTGTACGAGTCCCTTGCCGAACGAGCGGCGGCCTATGATGGTGCCGCGGTCGTTATCCTGAATGGCGCCTGCCAGAATCTCGGATGCCGATGCCGAACTCTCGTCGATGAGTACCACGAGGGGAATCTGCTGGTAGCTGCCACGCCCGTCGCTGCGGTAGTCCTGGCGTTGCGACTTGCGTCCCTGGGTATAGACGATGATGCGCCCCTTAGGCAGGAACTCGTTGGCTATCTGTACGGCAGACTGCAGGTAACCGCCAGTGTTGCCGCGCAGGTCGATGCAGAGTTCTGAGAAATTCTGCTGCGACAACTTGGCCAGTGCGATGAGTAGTTCGGGGTAGGTGTTCTCACCGAAGTTCTTAATACGGATATACCCCGTTGAACTATCTAGCATATAGGTAGCTGTAACACTTTTGGTCGGTATCTCACCACGGGTCACCACAAAGTCACGAATCTTCTTCTCGCCGAAGCGCAGGATGCCCAGTTTGACCTTTGTGTCCTTAGGTCCTTTCAGTCGGTGCATGGCCATCTCGTTGGTGAGTTTCTTGCCGGTGAAGTCGTCGCCATCCACCTGGACAATTTTGTCACCGGCAATGAGTCCGGCACGCTCGGCGGGACCGTTGCTGATGACCTTCTGGACGTGGAGTGTGTCCTGTCGGATGGTAAACTCGATACCTACGCCAGAGAAACTGCCGCGCAGATCATCATTGGCCTGTTCTACGTCTTTGGCGGAGATATAGACGGAGTGGGGATCTAGTTCGGCCAGTATCTGTGGCATGGCTTTCTCCACCAGGTCATTGACGTTCACCGTATCGACATATTTGTCGTCGATGATGTGCAGCAGGTTGTTCAGCTTGTTGCTGCTGTTGTTGATGATGCTCAAGCGGTTTCCCGAGAAGTGGTTGGCGTAGAATGTTCCGATGAGTATTCCTATCACCATCGCTATTGCCAACAATAGGGGCATGAGACGATTTTTATTGTTTGCCATATCGTTATGTCGTTATATCGTTATGTCGTTCGTTATTCTCCTAAATATACGACCTCGATGCCTGCCCGCTCCAGCAGTTCGATGCCGTCCGTCAGACGATATTTTTCACCGTAGACCACGCGGCGGATGCCGGCCTGGATGATGAGTTTGGCACACTCGATGCAGGGTGAGGCGGTGATGTAGATGGTGGCACCGTCTGAGTTGTTGCTTGAACGTGCCAACTTGGTGATGGCATTAGCCTCAGCATGCAGCACGTATGGCTTGGTGACACCATTGTCATCCTCGCAGATATTCTCAAATCCGCTTGGTGTTCCATTATAGCCGTCGCTGATAATCATATTGTTTTTGACCACCAATGCACCCACCTGCCGGCGTGTGCAGTAGGAGTTCTTGGCCCAGATGCGAGCCATCTCCAGATATCTTTGATCAAATTTCTTTTGCTTCTCCATATTTTTATTTCTTACCTCTAACTTCTCACCTCTTACATCTTACATCATACCTCTTACATCTTACCTCTCATCTATCATCTCTCATCTCTCCTCTCTTATCTCTCATCTCTTATCTCTCTTAATGCCATTGCGCTTGAGCAGTGCGTCTATCGTGGGTTCACTGCCCTTGAAGTTCTTGTATAGCGTCATGGGGTGCTCCGTACCGCCCTTGCTCAGAATACAGTCACGGAAGCGCTGGGCAGTCTGCTGGTCGAAAATGCCGTGGCGCTTGAAGACGGCAAAGGCATCGGCATCCAACACCTCAGCCCACTTGTAGCTGTAGTATCCTGCGGCGTAGCCTCCAGCCATGATGTGCGAGAACTGCACCGTCATGCAGGTGTCCTTCAGCTGTTCGCCGAGGATGGCTTTTTGCCAGGCTTTCTTCTCAAACGGAATGATGTCGGCTGTAAATGCCTCCCGCTGGGTGTAGTAGGCCATGTCTAACAACCCGAAGCTGACCTGTCGGAGGCAGGCTGTGGCAGCCATGAAGTTGCGGCTCCTGACGATACGCTGTATCAGTTCGTCGGGCAATGGCTCACCCGTCTGGTAGTGGAAGGCGAAGGTGCGCAGGAATTCCTTCTCGATAGAAAAGTTCTCCATGAACTGCGACGGCAGTTCTACGAAGTCCCACCATACGTTGGTGCCCGAGAGCGACTCGAAGCGGGTGTTGGCAAACATGCCGTGCAGTGAGTGGCCGAACTCATGGAGGAAGGTTTCCACCTCGCCCAATGTCAGTAGGGCAGGCTTGTCCTCCGTGGGCTTGGTGAGGTTCATCACCACGCTGACGTGCGGACGGACGTTCTCACCTTTCTTGTCGATATATTGTCCCTGAAACTCCGTCATCCACGCACCGCCCTGCTTGCCCTTGCGGGGGTGGAAGTCGGCATAGAAGACGGCCAGGAACGAGCCGTCCTTGTCGAACACCTCGTACGCCTTGACGTCGGGATGGTAGACTGGAATGTCCTTGTTTTCCTTGAAGGAGATGCCATACAGACGATTAGCCAAACCGAAGACACCGTCTATCACTTTCGACAGTTCGAAGTAGGGACGCAGCATCTCCTGATCGATGTTGTACTTTTTCATCTGTAGCTTGTGTGCGTAGAATCCTGAGTCCCAGGGCATCATCTTGTCTACGTCTTTGTGTGCCAGCTTGCGCAGTTCGTCGCGCTCCTTCAGGGCCGTAGGCTTGTAGGCATCGATGAGGTCGTTCAGCAACTTATATACGTTGCGGCTGTTGGATGCCATGCGACGTCTGAGCACGTAGTCGGCGTATGTCTTGTAGCCCAGCAACTGGGCTATCTCGCGGCGCAGGTTGATGAGCCGCTGGCAGATGGCGAGGTTGTTCTCGCTGTTCTGGTGCGTACACACCGTATTGCGTGCCATATACAGCTGCTTCCTTAGCTCGCGCTGCGTCGAGTAGGTCATGAAGGGCGAGTAGGAGGGGAAGTCGAGCGTGAACACCCAGCCTTGCTTGCCTTGTTCCTTGGCTGTCAGGGCGGCAGCCTCGCGTGCTGTCTCGGGCAGCCCGTCCAACTGTGACTCTTCGGTGATGTCCAACGAGAAAGCCTTCTGCTCCTTCAGCAGGTTCTGCGAGAACTGCAACCCCAGCATAGAGGCCTCCTCCGTCAGTTCCCTCAGTTTCTGTTTTCCTGCCTCGTCGAGCAGGGCACCGCTACGTACGAATCCCTCGTAGCAGTTGTCGAGCAGCATCTTCTCCTCGGGAGTCAGCTTGCGGTGGTGCAGGTGCACATAGCGGATGCGCTCAAACAGTCTGGGGTTCAGCCTTACATCGTTGGCATGCTGTGTCAAGATGGGCTGTATCTTCTGTGCCAACGCATCCATCTCGTCGTTGGTCTCTGCCGACAGCAGGTTGAAGAACACCGTCGACACCCTTGACAACAGGTCATAGTAGCCCTCGTCCTCCTCGGTGTTGATGATGGTGTTGTCGAACGTCGGTTTCTCGGGATTGCTGATGGTTTTTTCTATCTGCTCGTTGTCGCGGCGGATGCCTTCCATGAAGGCCTCCTCGAAGTGCTCCAGTCGGATGCGGTCGAACGGCACTGTGTCGTGCGGTGTCCCGTAGGATTCAAAAAACGGATTCATACTTGCGCTTTCTCTCATTTAACCTGCAAAGATAACACAATTCTCACGAATTGCAAAATAAAATAACATCTTTTTAAACAAGAAGCCTCTCCAGCCCCTTATAGAGGCGCCTTTTTTATCTCAACTGATAGTCGTGAACGTACTGCTTGAGACCTTCGGCGGCGCCGGAGCGGTCGGGCAGGTAACGGAGGATGATGGTGACGAGGCGTGTAGAATCGTCGAGAATCTTGGCGTAGTATTCGAAGTCGCCCTCCTGGCCAGTATGGATGCTGTAGTCGTCGCCAGCCTCCAGGAGTTCTGCTCCCATACCCATGAGCTGCTGACCGGGCGTGCGGAAGATGTCGTCGCCCTTGTAGAGGTTCTGCACCATGAAGGAGAGCGAGATGTCGTTGTTGAGGAACACCTCCATCTGGTCGTCCTCCAGATACTGGTGGCGCAGGTAGCTGGGGTAGGTGACGTCCAGGCCGAGCCTGTCGCTGTGATAGGTGATGGTGTCGGCTTTGGAGAGTTCGATGTTGAGGCTGTCGTCGGCCGTGATGACATTGTTGAACGACTTGAGCCTCTGCTTGTTCTGGCAACTTGCCATCAAAAGGATGAGCGTCAGTATGGGGAGGATTTTCATAGTTCTTACATGAGCAGTTTCTCGAGCATGGGTATTTCTATGCGACCACGATGCAGGGTCAGCAGCCCGTCGGCCTGCAGACTGTTGAGTACGTGGCTGACATCCAGGCGACTGTCGTTGAGTTCTGCTGCAAGCTGGTTCATCAGCACATAGAAGGTTTTGGGACCGGCAGGGTAGAGACATCGCGAGAAAAAGAACCGGATGGTGCGCTCGCGCAGTGTTCGGGGAACTGTTCGCCAGGCATGGTGTTTCAGTCGCTGGGTTTCGGTGGTGAACAGGTTGAGCATGTTGAGCCGGAATACCAGTTGTGTCTCAAGCAATAGCATCACCTCCTGCTTGTCGATGCTGATGAGGTTGCAGGCTGTTTCTGCCTTGAATGTCGAAGAGTAGCGCTGATCGATGCCGAAGAGCCGTTCAGGCTGTACGATAAAGGGTGCCGCTATGGTCTCGCTGACGCGGCAGGAGCGGTCGTCGCTGACGGTCTCGGCCCTCAGTGTACCGTTGGTGACGAAATAGAGATGATGACAGGGGTCTCCCTCCTTGACCAGCCGCTTGCCTGCTGCCAGCTTCGAAAACCCGAACTTGGTATGTCCTGCCACCTGCATCAGGTCGGCATGGCTCATACCTTGGAACAGGGTAAACTGCAGCAGCCGGTCGTAAATCTCCATCATTCTTCACTCTTCACTCTTCATTCTTCACTCTTCACTCTTCACTCTTCATTTGAATTTTGTCTTTGAGAGAAGGAGAATACCATACCTTGTTCTGGCCTTTGTCATCATAGATAAGGTATGCCATGAGGTCGGGATTCTCTTTGAGCACTTGTTTGGCACGTTCCAGTCCCATCACCATAAAGGCAGTTGCAAAGGCATCGGCTCGGGCACAGTGGTCGGTGAGTACGGTGGCAGAAAGGATGTTATGCTGTACGGGGCGTCCCGTCTTGGGGTCGATGGTATGGGCATAGCGCTTCCCCCCCTTATAGTAGAAGTTCCGGTAGTTTCCACTGGTAGCCATGGCCTTGTCGGTAACGTTGAGCACTGTTTGTAGTTCACCGCTGGTCTGCATAGGTCCGTCGGTGGGCTTGGTGACCCCGATTTTCCATGGCAGCCGTTTCTCGCTAATGCCTCGGGTGACAATCTCACCGCCTATTTCCACGAGGTAGTTTTTGACGCCCTTTTCGTCAAGCACCTGTGCTACGACGTCGGTGCCGTAGCCTTTGGCAATAGCTGAGCAGTCGAGCATGACGCGGGGATCTTGCTTGACGATGTGTTTCCCGTCGTATTTGACCTTCTGGTAGCCTACGAACTGCATCAACGAGTCGATGGCATGCCGGCTGGGGTCCATTCCGCTTTTGAATCCGAACCCCCATATATTGACCAACGGCGCTACTGTAATGTCGAAGGCTCCGTCGGTAGCCTGGGAAATGGTTTGTGCTTGCTGGAATACGCTGAGGAACATGCTGTTAGGCATGACCTGCTCATTGCGGTTGATGCGTGAGATGATGCTGTTCTCATTGAACATGGAGAGTGCGCTGTCTACCTCCTGCATCTTGGCGACCAGTTCCTGTTGCAAGTCCTGGTCGTATTGGTAGGTGATGTTATAGATGGTGCCGAAGATGGTTCCCGAGCATTTCTTATAGGGCATATTCCGCTGTCCGCGGATGATGAATATGGTGCCGACTATAAGCAACACCAGAAAAGGCAATTGCCAGAGCAGGCGTTTGTTTTGTTGTTTTAGGTCCATAGCAGTTTGTTTTTATTTTGTCATATTAGCGATATTAGATATCAATAATCACATTGAAATTAGCAGCCAGTTGATCGTCGGCACCTGTACCGAAGCCTGGCACATACCAAGGATTGCCGATGCCTCCCTCGTCGTGCTTGAGCGGCCGTTTGTAGCGTGCCGACCATCCCAGATGCAGTGGACCGATGATTTTGGCATCGATGCCAAAGACAATCTCCATCCAGTGCATGTAACACCCCAAATCCTTGATGCCGAATCCTGTCTGTGTCAGCCATACAGGATCTGGCAGGTTTTCACGGATGATGTCTGCCTTATAGGATGTGTAGGCATAGCGTAAACCTGCATAGATGCGGTTGGGACCGTGTTTCTTGCGAATGATGTTCCAGTCCATGCCAATGCGAAAATATGGTGCCGACGTCTTGTAAGTGATTTCCGTCACTTCGTCTTTTTCGTGATTGGCACGCCCATAACCCAATTCGAAGACGGGAAACCACTGGTCGTGCAGGTTGATGCGCAGTGCTCCTTCGTATTCACCATGGTCACCCATCATCAGCATGGCGGGACCTACCAAGTCGAACGACACGGAGAATCCGCGGAAGAAGGGGATGGAGTCCTGTTCCACCCGGAACAACTTCAGCTGGGCCTGTGCCGTGGTAGCTGCCATGAGGAGCAGCAGACTAACGGTCAGCCTTGAAATAGATGAACAGATGCGTGGGCAATACGTCATAGTTTACATTGGCATGTTGAATGGTGATGGAGTCGAGTACGTTGTGCGTGGTGGCAGTGGCCGTCAACTTGTGAAAGTAGGCAGCCTGACAGTCGACAGACTCGAAATGCGGGTAGTTTTCCTTTTTGATGCGGAAGGTGTCCAGGTAACTGTTTTTCTCCTGTGTGCGTAGATACAGGATGAATACATCCTCGGGATTGGTGTAGCTGATCTGCAGGCTGAAACTCTTGGCACTGCTACCACAGAGTCCGTTTACCAGCAGTGTATCGGTGCCGTCGGCACGTTTGGTCCATATCCATACCGTGTCGGTGTTGAGGGCATCTGCCGTACCATCGGCCTTGCGCAGTTCGTAGTTGGTATAGACCAAATTCTCCACAGGACAATCTATGGAGGTGCAGGCAACCAATGCAGCTACGAGTGTCAATATGACGATTACTTTCCGCATCTGATGTTCTCTTCTATTTGGTATTCATTCCTACCTGCACTGTTGCGGCTGATGAGGTCACCCAGGAATCCTGCCAGGAACAGCTGTGTACCAATCATCATCATGGTCAGGGCAATGTAGAAATAAGGCGAGTCGGTAATCAGTCGCATGGGGACGCCACGCCAGAGGGCGACGGCCTTTTCAGCACCGAGGAAGCAGGCTGCCAGAAAACCGATAATAAAGACAATGGTGCCCAGGAATCCGAACACGTGCATGGGTTTCTTGCCGAAAGTACCTAAGAACCAAAGCGTCAACAAATCGAGATAGCCGTTGACGAAACGGTTCCAGCCCATAAACTTCGACTTGCCGTACTGGCGTTTCTGGTGGTGAACCACTTTCTCGCCAATTTTGTCGAAACCGGCATTCTTGGCCAGATAGGGAATAAAACGGTGCATCTCACCGAATACCTCGATGTTCTTGACCACTTCGCGGCGATAGGCCTTCAGACCACAGTTGAAGTCGTGCAGGTTCTTGATGCCGCTGACCTTGCGGGCGGTGGCGTTGAATAACTTCGTGGGAATGGTCTTCGACAGCGGGTCGTGGCGCTTCTGCTTGTAGCCGCTGACCAGGTCGTAGTGATCGTCCATGATCATGTGGTACAGCTCGGGAATCTCGTCGGGCGAGTCTTGCAGGTCGGCATCCATGGTGATGACCACGTTTCCCTTGGCTTCCTTGAAACCACAGTAGAGGGCGGGTGACTTGCCGTAGTTGCGGCGGAACTTGATACCCTTGACATTTTCTGAGCGTGCAGCCAGTTCTGTGATGACATCCCATGAGTGGTCGGTGGAACCGTCGTTGACGAAGATTACCTCATACGAGAAGTTATGCTTCTTCATCACACGCTCTATCCAACTGTAGAGTTCGGGTAACGACTCGTCCTCATTATAAAGAGGTATTACTACTGATATATCTTTCATTTTCTCATTTTAATCTTTCATTTTTCATCTTTCATTTTTAATCTTCACCGCGCTTCGTTGCATGAATGCTGCGATGGGCAATCCGAGCAGAAAGCCTGTCATGATATTGATTGTCAGCATGTTTACGGCATAGTCTATGGGGCGCATGCCTGCCAGTTCACGAAGTCCTTGCTCCATCTGGTCCCTCATGCCGTAGGCCTGGATGACCTGCTTGCCCTCAGCCGAGTTCATGGCTTCTGTCAACTTCCCCAGCAGGTAGCCTTGGTCGATAAAGTTGAAATAGACGAACATGGCGATGGCTAACAGCAGTCCCCCGTAGAAAAACGTCAACACCGTATAGGCATAGCCTCGTCGGAAGGTGATGATACCTTCTCGTGCATAGTCACGGAAATGGCGTAGTCGGCTGGCGGCAAAAAACGGTGACACCACGATGAGCAACAACGCCAGCATAGCCATCACAGGATTGGCCAGCCCCAATATGTAACAAACAAAACCACCAATCCAGAGCAAGCTAAGCAGTGCTCCGTCCTGACGTGCAAAGGCTTTCATTTGTATGTATTCTTCTGGACTCATATCACAATGTCGGCTGCAAAGGTACAAATAAGTGAGCAAAATTCCAAATATATTTGAGAATTTTCGAGCGAGAGTACCTTCGACGTTAGTCAAAGGTACGAAGAAAAATGAAAAATGAAGCATGAAGAGCGAAGAATGACAATTTGAAGAGAAAAAAAAAGTTAAAAAGTGGTGGGCGGTAGCAAATTCTTCATTCTTCACTCTTCGTTTTTCATTAAAAATGTTACCTTTGCAGCCGCTTTCGAGCAATTCGTGAGCAAAACATGAGCGAGTCCTGTACGGCCAGCTCCCTCGGAATCCCCCAGGATGGGAACATAGCAAGGGTACTTGGTTGTAGCGGCGCGATACAGTCAGCTCGTCCACCCGCCTCTTTAGCTCAGTTGGCCAGAGCACGTGATTTGTAATCTCGGGGTCGTTGGTTCGAATCCGACAAGAGGCTCGAAATAATAACGAGACTGTCGATGCAGTCTCGTTTTTATTTTTTTAAAAAACATTCAAGTTTCGCATTCGCTCATTGCATCGCCACACTCTGCTTGCAGAGAACTTCTTAACTTCTTAACTTCTTAACTTCTTAACTTCTTAACTTCTTAACTTCTTAACTTCT
>CAMHJQ010000073.1 GCA_946185485.1 uncultured Prevotellaceae bacterium
TTTCCACCCTGTGCCGCTGGCATATACTTGGCAGCGAGTTGATAGGACTTTTCCATCAAGGCCAACTGGTCATCAACATTACTCCCGCTTGATGCTGTCTGTGACGTCAGTTTCTGCTCCAGTTCCGCTATGCGGTTCTTCAGTTCCTCATTGGCAGCATCGCCCGACGGCTGGTAGAAACTGCCGAGCGTCTGGCTCAGTTCGTTACACGCCGCAGCCGACTGCTGAACCTTTTGCTTGGCTGGCGACACCTCTTCATCCTTGTGTTCAGCCTTTGCCATCAGGTTCATGTCGTCTGTCACCGCGACGGAATCCGTCTCACTCACCGAGTAGGCTCCCAGGTCGTGCCGTGCCTGCTGGTTCTTCTTCACGCCGTCCATCTCGTAGGCTTTGCTCTTGTCGGCAATGCCAGTACTTCCCTTGTCAGCGTCAGGCATCTCGGTATTGAAACCGCTTCTGCCCACGGCATCGTCGCTACCGCCACCCAGCGAACTGAACAGCCAGAGCACGATGACCACCATGCCGATGACGGCAGCACCAAGCACCATCATCTTGTTACGCTTCAGTTTCTCTTCCTCAGTCAGTTCCTTCCTGGGCTTCGGTTCCTGCTTCTGACTCTCATTTTTCTGCCCCTCCGGGGATGAGCTGTCCGAGGCCCCGCCTTGCGACTGCTCCAGTTCCTTTTTTTCTTCCTGTTCCATTTACTATGTCTTTAAGTTGTGAATAATCCTGTTTCCCATCCACGATGATGGGACTGTCAATGTGTTCAATCACGATGTTCGTGCTTTCTTTCCTGTCGGCAATGTCCGTCACCGTCTGCCAGATGCAGTAGAGGAATAGCACCACGAGGATGCCGAACATCCCGATGACCACGTGCAGCCTCTGCTCAGGCGAGAGCGCATCAAGCCTTGCCCTGATGCCTCTCACCACATTCTGCCTCACCTCCTTCAGAAAGGAGATTCCCGATTCCACGTCCTTCATTTCTTCACCGTCCTGATGTCCCTGTTCTCGATGATCGTGAAGTTCCGTATCTGGAAGCCGTTGGGGTTGTCGTCCGAGCGGCTGGAGTTCATCAGTCGGCACTCCGTCACCAGCGTCCTCTCCGTCACGTTACTCTCACGGATGATTGTCTGCCTTGCGAACGTCCTCACCTGATACGGATAGCTGTCGAAGTCGCACACCACGCTGTCCACCCTCACCGTCTGGTTGATGTTGCCCGCAATGATGCGGTTATAGAAACCCTGTTCCGCGAAGTCACGGTAGTAGTTGTAGGCGCTCTTGTCGGCCATCAC
Organism: uncultured Prevotellaceae bacterium; assembly: GCA_946185485.1. Taxonomy (GTDB): domain Bacteria; phylum Bacteroidota; class Bacteroidia; order Bacteroidales; family Bacteroidaceae; genus Prevotella. The sequence goes on from CAMHJQ010000073.1 coordinate 1,293, forward strand.
CAGCGCACGGTGCACGTTGCTCTCGATGGCGCTCTTCTCCGGTGCCAGCGTGAAGAAGAGTTCGTGAAAGCGGCGCACGTGTTCCCTCGCCTCTGCCGGACGGTTCTGCGAGAGGTCCTGCGAGAGTGCCAGCATCAGCGACTTGCCGCCGTCGAGTACATATATCTTCTCCCTCTGCTTCTCCGCGAAGCTGTACGAACTCCACACAGACCATACCGTGACCACCGTACACGCGGCCAGGAAGATCATCCCGAACAGCCGAAGCTGCCGGAATGACGATTCGATGTTCCTTAATGACTTGAATTCCATTTCTCTTTTTGTCGTTACATTTTATTTGTTATACATTCTCTACTTCGCCAGCCACAGCGCACCGCTCTTCACGGCCCCGCCGCTCTTGGTCAGCGACTTGTTCACGTTGCGGTTGTAGTTGCCGATGCCTCCCGCCTGAATCACCCATCCAGCCACCGTAGGCACGGTGAAGTAGCCGATGATGCCGATGAGCATCATTATAAGGTACACCCCGTCCGACGAGTCGAGCGAGAAGCCCGGGTCCGTCTGCATCTGCACGATGTCGTGCTCGATGCTCAACTGCTGGATTCTCGCCAGTATGCAGCTGAACAGATCGGCGATGGGCAACCAGAGATACACCTGTATATACCGGCACATCCACCCCGTGAGCGTGCTCTGGAATCCGTCATAGACTGCGATTCCGAAGGCCAGCGGCCCGAGTATCGACAGCACGATGAGGAAGAACGTCCGCAGCACGTCGATCATCAGCGACACCGCCTCGAACACCAGTTCCAGGATGTAGCGGAAACCGTCGCGTATCATCTTCTGCAACTTGTACAGCCCGCGCTCCGCATACATCCCCGCCATCGTCGCCAGGTCCGACGGCGATATGCCGAGGTTGTCCAGTTCCTTGTCAAACGCCGCATCGTCCACCAGATAGGCCGTCTCAGGGTTGCGCTTCATCATCTCCGTCTCCAGTTCGTCCTTCTGCTGCCTCAACTGGTCGAGGTCCAGCTTCTGCCCTTCGAGCATCATGCTCACGCCCTGCACTATCGGACTCATCACGCTGTTCATCGTGCCGAGCACCAGCGACGGGAAAAGTAGGATGCAGATGCCGATGGCGAACGGGCGCAGCATCGGGAACACGTCTATCGGCTCAGCCCTCGCCAGCGACTGCCATACCCTGTAGGCGATGTAGAAGAGCGCACCGAACCCGGCCACCACCCTCGCCACGCCCGTCATCTGTGAGCAGAGCGGCATCATGTCGTCGTACAACTGGCGCAGGATGGTGTGGATGTTGTCCGTGTCGATGATTAGCAATAAGTCTGTCATCATGTCTCTCGCACCTTTGGTTTACCAGTACTTCTCCGCACCCTTGCCGTAGAGTTTCAGCACACGGTCGAGGTCGTGCTTCTTCTTCGCACGGAGGTACGACACGGAGATGTTCTTGTTGGTGTAGTAGTTGACGAGGTTACGGTAGTGCTTCATGTCACGGTAGCATTTGTCCACCACGTCCATCCTGTCCTTGTCGGTCATGGAGAGCGTCGAGATGTTCACGACAGTCTTCAGTTCGTTCAGTACGCCCGTCGATTCCTCCAGCAGTTTCGTGTAGCCACTGGCAATCGCTGACAGTTCCTCAACAGAAAAGTTCTCGTCGTTCATCATCTTCTGGAAGGAGTTGACGTAGATGTCGGTGATGTCACCCACCATGACGATGGTCTGCTGCACCTTTCGGGCATCGCGCACCAGATTGTTCACCGACTTCAGGGCGTCGTAGTACTTCTTGCCCTGCTCGTAGATCTTCACCGTTTCCTTGAAGTTGTTGATCATGTTTTCCGCGGTCGTGGAGGTCTGCACGATCTCACGGCAGGAGTTCACGATACCCTGTGCCAGATTGGTAGGGTCAACGACCGTCCACTGTGCACTGGCCTTGCCGACGAACAGCGTCATGCAGAGGCTCATCAATACGAATACTTTTGCTCTCATTGTTACTTTTGTTTTTTGATTGGTTTATCACTTGGTGCATGGCTGCACCGTTTACTTACTCTCTTCACGCCGTTTGTCGGCAAGTTGCCTGATGGCACCCTCGATGTCACCACCCAGCTTCTCTGCCAGACGCTGCACCTCGATCTTCTCAGTCTCTTCCGTCGTGTAGGCCAGATACTCTTCGGGACTTACCTCGGTGGCATAGACCGCCGACTGCGTACCGCCCAGACCTATCCACACTTCCTTGTAGAGCCGTGAAGGGTTGTTGGCCTGGTTGATGCTCAGTATCTGCCCCTTCTCCTTCTCCGTCAGTCCAAGCAGGTTCTGTATCTGGTCGAACTTGTTCATGTACTTGCGCTGGTCGAGCAGTATCTTGCAGTCGGAGTTGTTGATGATGCTCTCCTTCACGATGGGCGACGATATGATGTCATCCACCTCCTGTGTCACCACCACGGCCTCGCCGAAGAACTTTCTCACTGTCTTGTACATGTAGAGCATGTAGGAGGCCATGTTTGCCGAGGTCAGCGCCTTCCATGCCTCTTCCACCACCAGCATCTTCCGCACTCCCTTCAGACGGCGCATCTTGTTGATGAACGCCTCCATGATGATGATGGTCACCACAGGAAAGAGTTCCTTGTTGTCCTTGATGGAGTCGATTTCAAACACGATGAAGCGTTTTCCCAGCAGGTCGATATTTTCACGCGAGTTCAGCAGGAAGTCGTAGCGACCGCCCTTGTAGTACTGGCGAAGCGTCGTCAGGAAGTTGTCGATGTTGAAATCGTCCTTTCCGACCTTGATGTCACGCTCCTGCATCTGCTGACGGTACACGTCGCGCATATACTCATAGAAGGTGTCGAAGCACGGCACGATGGTGTGGTCTGCCTGGATCATGCTGATGTAGGCCGACACGGCACTGCCCAACTCGCCCGATTCGGTCTTGGATACGCCCTCTGTCTCACTCTTCCAGAGCGTCAGCAGCAGCGTCACAATCGAATCCTTCTTCTCCACGTCAAACACATAGTCGTCCGTGTAGAACGGATTGAACGAAATCGGGTGTTCCTCGGTGTAGGTGTAGTAGATGCCGTCCTGCCCGTGCGTCTTACGGTGGATCATGGCACACAGTCCCGCATACGAGTGTCCCGTGTCAATCAGTACGACGTGGGTGCCTTGCTCATAGTATTGGCGCACGACGTGGTTCATGAAGAACGACTTTCCACTTCCCGACGGCCCCAACACGAACTTGTTGCGGTTGGTGATGACGCCTTTCTTCATCGGCAAATCCGAGATGTCGATGTGCAGCGGCTTTCCCGTCAGCCTGTCCACCATCTTGATGCCGAAGGGCGAGAGCGAACTGCGGTAGTTCGTTTCCTCCGTGAAGAGGCAGACCGCTGGCTCGATGAACGTATAGAACAACTCTTCCGCAGGAAAATCGCCCTCGTTGCCGGGGATGCCTGCCCAATAGAGTGTCGGGCAGTCCACGGTGTTGTGCCTCGGCATACACTCCATACTGGCCAACTGGCTTCCGATGTCGTTCTTGGCGTGCTTCAGTTCCTCGGCGTCGTCGCTCCATGCAATGACGTTGTAGTGGGCACGGACGCTGATGAGTCCCTGGGAGTGCGCTTCGTTCAGGTACATGTCTATCCACTCCTTGTTGATGGCGTTACTTCGGCTGTAGCGGCTCAGCGACTGCATATTTCTCGCCGTCTTCTCAAAGCGCTGCAGGTTGTCGTCGCTGTTGTCGATGAACACATACTGGTTATAGATATGGTTGCAGGGCAGCAGCAGTCCCACGGGACTGGCAAAGGACAATCGGCAGTCGCTTCGGTCTGTGCTCAGACGCTCATACCTCACATCCGTCCCTACTTTCGCCGGGAGGTCGTTCACGTCGGAGAGCGTGAAGAGGCACAGGCGGTTGTCGCCAATCTTCATCTCAGCAGGGTCGAGGTCGATGTCCTGAAGCGAGGCGTTATCCTCGGGCATCAGCGAGAGATAGCGCTCTATCAGCCCTGCCTTGCGACGGGTGCCTACAATCTCGTTGTCGCTCAGTTTTCTCAATCTCACAAAGCCGGAATCGTTCATGATGCGCTCGAACTGCTCCACGGACTCCAGGAATCGGCTGGCCGTTTCCCTGTTCAGTTCCTTCGGGATGATGTGGCCACGGCAGAGCGTTGAAAAATTACTCTGCTGGCGGTTGCGCTCCTTGGTGGTCTTGGTCAGGAAGAGGTAGCACGAATGCTTCAGGAACGGACGCTCGTTGAAGTGGCGCTCGAAACTGCGGGACAGGAAGGTCATGCCGTCCTTCTGCAATTCCGGCTTGTAGGTCTCGCGGATGAACCAGTCCTGCTTGTGGACGATGCTGTAGTCGGGCAGCACCTTGACGGCCTTGCACCAGCAGCCGTGAACGGTCTCGTACTCCTGCGAGGTCACGGTGTAGAGTTCGGGCAGCGTCACCTCGAAGGCGACGGTCAGGTCTGCGTCCTTCGACACGATGCAGCCGTTCTCCACCGCCAGCAGGGGCAGCTTGTTCTCAATAGTCGTTGCTTTCAGCGTATTCCTCATTGTCGTTACACTTGTTTTTGATAATCAGGTACGGCTTGCGTCGGTTGATCAGGAAACGGGGATGCTGTCTGTTGGCCATTCGCTTCATCAGGCCGTGCTCCCCGTAGCGTCGGTTGAGGGCGAAGGTCTGCCAGACCAGGACGGAGGCAGACACGACACCCGTACCGATGCACACCCACTGGTTGACGCCAGCGAGATAGAGGACCACGAAGAGGACGAAGACTGCAAGCAGCCCGCCCGCGAAGATGAAGAGATACTGCGCCTTCAGCCCCTTGAACTCAACCGACTGGCCGATACCCTTGTTGATGTTGTATTCAGCCATTGGTCGGACAATTATTACTCACTATTGTCTTCCTTATACCTTATTATTATATATATAGGCTTAGAGGAAGAACGAGCGCAGGATGGTAGCGGCCACGATGAGGAAGATGCAGGCACCGAACCATGAGGCAGCGGTCTTCGAGGTGTCGGGATCACCGCTGGAGAACTTGCCATATACCTTCACGCCGCCGATAAGTCCCACGACGGCACCGATGGCATAGATGAGTTTTGTGCCCGGCTCGAAGTAACTGGTCACCATGCTTGTTGCCTCGTTGATACCTGCGAGGCCGTTGCCCTGGGCCATAGCGGTAGTTGTTGCTGCAGCAATGAGGGCTGCACATGCTACGAGCTTCTTGTTAGCGAATTTCTTTACATTCATTTTCATTTTTCGTTTACGTTTAAATTGTTAATACTGTTGTTGATTGGTTGGATAATTGTTGGATTCAGTGGTTGCAGAAACGCACGTCTATCCGTAGTCTCTCTGTTTCATTTTTCTTCTTGTCGTTTATTCGTTACTGTTTATACATAGTCGTGGATATTGAAATCCTCGAATCTCTCAGGGATGGAGAACGCTTCCTTCGGCTCAGCCTTTACGTCATTCCTGTCTGAAACAGCATCCTCTATTGGCTTATTCTCGTACTTGTCAAACAAGTCGTTGATACGATCACCAATATGCGGGAAGTCCTTGGTGACGGTGTCGAACAGTTCTGTGCCCTCTAGCCCCTTGAACACCTTCACTACGGAACGTTCTTCTTCCTCAGACATATCCTTTCTGCCCACATTCTTGAAGGCAAGGTCGATATCATCTATCGTGGCACCTTCTGCATAAGGTTCTTCAGGCTCGTCAGGTTCGTCGAACAGATTATTGAGTTGTTCCGTTGGCACCTGCTTCCAGACTTTCTTCTGCTCAAATTCGCAGTCCTCAGGGTTCACAGGCTTGGCTATCTCCTTGCCGTCCTCTGTCATCTCGCCTTTGGCAACAGCCTCTTTTCGTTTAGCCTCTTCCTGTCTTTGGCGCATCCGCTCCATCTCAGCTTTCATGTTGAAGGAACTTTTGCCGATGATGTCCGCATCTTCTACTTTAGGCGACACTTCTGTTTCTGGACTTGCTTGCTTCCCGCCATGCGGAGGCTCCTTCTGATAGTGATTGAATATAGCCAGTTCATAGGCGATAAAGACCAATATCCCAATGATTACGACGGTTGCCATTTGCCATGCTTTTTACGGGTGTCATTGAAACTGTTCTGGAGCAGATGGTCAATCTGAGACTCATACCGCATAAAGTGGTCTGTCAGCACCATGTCCACGTAAGAGGAAATGTTCACGTCCTCAATGTTCAAGGCATTCACGATGGAACGGATACGGTCATGGTAGACATCACGGAGATAGGCAGACTTACCCCGTCGTGCTGCCTTATCCATCGGAGGATTGGAGAACATATTCATGTATTCCTCGTCGAGATTGCCCAGCGGTGCCAGATGGAATCTTTCATCATCATCCGCTTTTACGGCGTTGTGGGGATGTTCACCTGGTAACTCCTGTACACATGATTTGGTTTTCTGACCTTTCCATAGAAGGTAGGTCTCTGCTGTTACTATAGCATATAATATCAGCAGCAAAATGATTTGTAATGCTGTCATTGCGTTTGATTGTTAATACGTTTGAATGTTAATACATTTAATTGTTAATACGGTTGGCCGTTAATACGCTTGAACGTTAATACACATCATGATAGTTCTTATTGTACAGTTTCCTGATCGGTTCCTCGAACTCCTCGAAGTGGTGGGTGAAGATGTTATCAACATAGGTCGAGATGTTCAACTGATTATTGCCTATCACACTGATGATTCTCTGGATACGCTCATGATACTCAGGCCGCATATACACCATCTTCCCCTGTCTTGCCAGCGTTTTCATCATTGGCGTATTGATGAAATGGCTCAGAAAGAACTCCTCCGGGGAACATTCTTCATCTGGGATGTTGTCAGGACTGTCATCTTTCCGCACTTTTGATTTTGGCGGTTTCGACTTCTTATGTCTCTGTACATTCTCCTGATTCCGCAAGGCATCCGCAGCCTCTTTTTCTTTCTGCCGGGACAGATCTGGCGGAGCATCAGGACGGATGCCTTCGATGATGTCATGAAAGTTAACCTCTTGAACGGTATTCTTGTCCATTGCCATTAACCGTTAATGATTCCCAACACCTCTTCTGCTAGTTCCCTGACGTTGCTCCCTCTGATAAGCGTCTTATCCGGCGGGAACAGCGTCGAACGGAATAGCGGACGGTTTTCCTCCTTCTCACCCTCCCTGCGGAATCGTTTGCTGTCTGGGACAAATGTCTTCAGGGCAGAAAGGCCAAGTTCCGCCATTACTTTGTCGTAGATGTCATAGAGTCCCGTCTTCTCACGACCATCCACCATGTTCCATACGAAGTACAGCCCTTTGATATTGGTCTTGCCCGTGGTAATCATGTGGTCGTTGATGGCCTTCGCAAATGCGAGGGAACTCTGCATGACTACACGGTCCGCAATTGCCGGACAGAAGATGTAGTCCATCGAGGCAACCGTTTTCAGCACTCCCTCGTTGTCCATTGTGCCAGGCAGGTCAAAGAAGATAATCTTAGGGGCATTCTCCATCTCCTGAAGTTTTCTGGCAGCATCAATGGCATCCCCGGGACGGCTCATAATCACAGGGTAGGCTTTCTTTCTGATGCGCTTGAACTGGTCGAAAGCCTGTTTGCGAAACTGCTCATTCTCTTCAATGGTCTTGAAGTCGCGTCTGCGCATCTCATCGATGCTGTACTGCGGGAAGTCACAGTCAATGACCCCAACATTGATTCCCTTCACATAGTGCAGATAGCTTGCCATCAGCACCGTCAGCGTTGTCTTGCCAGCCCCTCCCTTTTGTGTGGAGAACGCGACGAATGTTGTCTTGTTCATTTTTTCAGTCATTTGTTTATTTAATAGGTTCAACTTATGTTCATTATCACATACGATCGACTTTATATGTTGCCAGTCGTGAATATGTGTCATTAGGCTCATAACCGTCTGTTCAAACATTCAAACGTTCAAATGTTCAGTCATACAAACGTTCAAATGTTCAGTCATACAAACATTCATATGTTCGGGCAGTTTTACATCTGACCAGTTGGCTCAGAAGCCTTTTGACGGTGCAAAGGAACGGCTAATTTGCCAACCAGCCAAATAAACAAGGCAAGTGTCCCTGGAAGTCCCATCGAAACAGGGACATTGAGGACACCACCCAACTTTTTTCTTACCACCGTTTTAAAAAGGTGTGAAAAAGACTCATCGAAAATGCAGACCTTTGCAGCCGCAAATGCCAATCAGTGGGTGACGGATATATCGGTTACGACCGATGTTGGTCTATTGAAGCGACTAATCCGTCCGCAAGGCGGATTAATTATGCCCGCAGGAGCATAGCAAGATGTCTTTTGAGTTACTCAAAAGGTTTCGGGTTACCCGCGAAACTCCCATCTTGCCCTTGCAGGGGGCTGGGG
>CAMHJQ010000074.1 GCA_946185485.1 uncultured Prevotellaceae bacterium
CCGCAGGTGTTGAGATGGTAATGCCTGGTGATAACGTAGAGATCACTGTTGAGCTCATCTACGCTGTTGCTCTGAACAAGGGTCTGCGTTTCGCTATCCGTGAAGGTGGCCGCACCGTTGGTTCTGGTCAGATCACTGAGGTGTTCGAAGACTAATTAGTCTGCTGGTATTAACTGGATAGACTGGTTACTAAAATAACCAAGCCCCCGCGCTAAGACGGGCGGGGGCTTCTCTACGGGAATAGCTCAGTTGGTAGAGCATCGGTCTCCAAAACCGAGGGTCGTGGGTTCGAGTCCTCCTTCCCGTGCTAAAAGAAAGAGATAGCATGAACATTATAAAGACATTTATCAATTATTGCAAGGCTTGCTATGATGAGCTTGCACATAAGGTAACGTGGCCGAGTCGTAAAGAGCTCACCCAGAGTGCCGTGGTGGTACTGTCTGCCTCGTTGATTATTGCAGTAGTGGTATGGCTGATGGACGTTGCGTTCAAGGCAGTCATGAGTTCTATATATCCTAACTAAGCGTAAGAGATGTCGGAGACTACAGGTATGAAGTGGTACGTGCTGCGTGCCGTTAGTGGTAAAGAAGGAAAAGTCAAGGAGTTCATTGATGCTGCCAAGAAGCACAATGATGTCCTTGATGCTCATGTTGGTGATGTCCTTCTGCCCACTGAGAAGTATGCCATGCTTCAAAACGGTAAGCGCGTTGTTAAGGAACGTCTTTTCCTGCCGGGTTATGTGTTGGTACAGGCCGAATTGCAGGGTGAAGTCGCTCACATGCTTCGCTTCATTCCTAATGTGTTAGGCTTCCTTGGAGGTATGGACAATCCTCAGGAGGTTCGCCAGTCCGAGATTAATCGAATATTAGGTACTGCAGAAGATGCGGCTATCGAGAGTGCTGAAGTTAGCATCCCGTATCAGGTGGATGAAACAGTCAAGGTAACTGATGGTCCGTTCAGTGGCTTCAGTGGCATCATTGAAGAGGTTAATACTGAGAAACGTAAGTTGAAGGTGATGGTGAAGATTTTCGGTCGCAAGACCCCGTTAGAACTGTCCTTCACTCAGGTAGAGAAAGAATAGGGTATAATTGTTACGGTATGCCCGGTTCTATATACGGTCACGGGAGGCTTCCACTCCTGCGGCTTATATAACAAACATCATTAATTAATAAACAGAAATGGCTAAAGAAGTTGCTGGATTAATCAAATTACAGATTAAAGGTGGCGCTGCAAATCCCTCGCCCCCAGTAGGACCTGCTCTGGGTTCTAAGGGTATTAACATCATGGGATTCTGCAAAGAGTTCAACGCCAGAACCCAGGATAAGGCAGGTAAGATTCTTCCTGTCGTTATTACCTACTATGCAGACAAGTCTTTTAGCTTCGTTATCAAGACTCCTCCCGCAGCAGTCCAGTTGATGGAAGCTGCCAAGGTGAAGGGTGGTTCGGCTCAGCCTAACCGTAAGAAGGTAGCCAGCGTGACCTGGGATCAGGTACGTGCTATCGCTGAGGACAAGATGGCTGACCTTAACTGCTTTACCGTTGAGTCTGCTATGAAGCTGATTGCTGGTACGGCACGTAGCATGGGTATCACTGTTAAAGGGGACTTCCCTGGTTAAATAACAAATAACTTCAATTAGAAAAATGAGTAAACTGACAAAAAATCAAAAGTTGGTAGCTGATAAGGTTGAAGCAGGGAAAGCATACTCTTTGAAGGAAGCTGCAGAGTTGGTGAAGGAGATTACCACCACCAAGTTTGAGGCTTCAGTCGATATCGATGTACGCTTGGGCGTTGACCCGCGTAAGGCTAACCAGATGGTTCGTGGCGTTGTATCGCTGCCGAACGGTACTGGTAAGGTGACTCGCGTTCTCGCTCTCTGTACTCCTGACCAGGAAGCTGCTGCTAAGGAAGCAGGTGCCGACTATGTTGGTCTTGACGAGTATATTGACAAGATCAAGCAGGGTTGGACAGATGTTGATGTAATTATTACGATGCCCTCGTGCATGGGTAAGCTGGGTCCCCTCGGACGTATCCTGGGTCCCCGTGGTTTGATGCCAAACCCCAAGAGTGGCACCGTTACAATGGATGTTGCTAAGGCAGTCAAGGAAGTGAAGCAGGGTAAGATTGACTTCAAGGTCGATAAGGCTGGTATTGTCCATGCTTCTATCGGTAAGATTACTTTCACTCCGGAGCAGATTTACGGAAATGCCAAGGAGTTCCTGCAGACCATCATCAAGTTGAAGCCTGCTGCTGCCAAGGGTACCTACATGAAGAGTGTCTTTATCTCCAGCACCATGAGCGCTGGTATCAAGGTAGATCCTAAATCAGTTGAATAACTCGTAAAAGTTTAGAAACATGAAAAAGGAATTAAAAGATACTATTGTTGTAGAACTTGGTCAGAAGCTGAAGGAGTTCCCTCACTTCTATCTGGTAGACACTACTGGACTGAATGCTGAGCAGACGAGCAACCTTCGTCGCAAGTGCTTCAAGAATGAGATCAAGATGGTTGTCGTGAAGAACACCCTTCTTCACAAGGCTTTCGAGGCTTCTGATATTGATTTCTCTCCGCTCTATGAGGCTTTGAAGGGTAATACGGCTGTGATGTTCACACAGACGGCCAACGTTCCCGCCAAGTTGCTGAAAGAGTACAAGAAGGAGGGTATTCCCGCCCTGAAGGCTGCCTACGCCGAGGAAGGTTTCTTCGTAGGTGCTGACAAGCTGGACGAGCTGGTAGCTATCAAGAGCAAGAGTGAGCTTATCGCCGATGTTGTGGCTATGCTGCAGGCTCCGCTGCAGGGAGTTATCTCTGGTGTGGATGCAGGTGCTACGCTGCACGGCCTGATTGACGCTGTCGCTGAGCGTAACAAATAAGCGAAGGATTAAGTAACATTAACATTAAAAAACAATTAAAATTTTAAATAAAATGGCAGATATTAAAGCTATTGCTGAGGAGTTGGTTAACCTCACAGTGAAAGAAGTACAAGAGTTGAAGACCATCCTGAAGGATGAGTATGGAATTGAGCCCGCTGCAGCCGCTGTTGCTGTTGCTGCTGGTCCTGCAGCTGGTGGCGCTGAGGCTGCTGCCGAGGAGAAGACCTCTTTCGACGTTGTTCTGAAGGAAGTCGGTGCTGCTAAGCTTCAGGTCGTTAAGGCCGTTAAGGAGGCTTGCGGTCTGGGTCTGAAGGAAGCTAAGGATCTCGTTGACGGTGCTCCTTCTACTCTGAAGGAGGGCCTGTCTAAGGACGAGGCCGAGAACCTGAAGAAGGCTATCGAAGAGGCTGGTGCCGTCGTTGAGCTGAAGTAATTCAGAAGACAACAATAACCATGGTTGGGGGCTCTCCAGTCGAGAGTTCCCGACCATTTTTTTGTCTTTTTAATCTAGACAGTCTAGTTTTCCTAGAAGGTCTAGACAGTCTAGAAAACAATAATTATTATATATGGCTTCACAAAAAGTAGAAACAAGAGTAAACTTTGGCAGCGTCAAGAATCCGATGCCGTTTCCGGATTTCCTCGATGTGCAATTAAAGTCTTTCAGAGACTTCCTACAGTTGGACACTCCGCCTGAGGAACGCAAGAATGACGGTTTGTATAAGGTGTTCTCCGAGAACTTCCCTATCACCGACACGCGTAATAACTTCGTCCTTGAGTTCCTGGATTACTATATTGACCCGCCTCGCTACACGATTGATGAGTGTTTGGAGCGCGGTCTGACCTATAGCGTACCTTTGAAGGCTAAGTTGAAGTTGTACTGTACGGATCCCGACCATGAGGATTTCGATATGGCTATCCAGGATGTCTTCCTGGGTCCCATTCCGTATATGACGTCTAATGGTACGTTTATCATCAACGGTGCTGAGCGTGTTGTGGTGTCGCAGTTGCACCGCTCACCAGGTGTGTTCTTTGGTCAGAACACCCATGCCAACGGCACCCTGTTGTATTCCGCACGTATCATTCCGTTCAAGGGTTCTTGGATTGAGTTCGCCACGGACATCAATAATGTGATGTACGCTTACATCGATCGTAAGAAGAAGTTACCTGTTACTACGCTGCTGCGTGCCATCGGTTTCGAGGCTGACAAGGACATCCTGCAGATTTTCGACCTTGCCGAGGAGGTGAAGGTCAACAAGAAGTCTCTGAAGGAGGTCATCGGCATGAAGCTGGCCGCCCGTGTGCTGAAGAGTTGGAACGAAGACTTCGTTGATGAGGACACCGGTGAGGTGGTATCCATCGAGCGTAATGAGGTTATCATGGAGCGCGAGACGGAGATTACCGAGGACAATATGCTGGACATCCTGGAGAGTGGTGCACAGTCCATCCTCGTTCACAAGAACGAAGCTGTGGCTCAGGACTACTCCATCATCTTCAATACGCTGGCCAAGGACCCGTCAAACTCCGAGAAGGAGGCAGTCCTCTACATCTATCGTCAGCTGCGTAATGCAGACCCTGCCGATGATGCTTCGGCCCGTGAAGTCATTCAGAACCTGTTCTTCTCTGATAAGCGCTATGACCTGGGTGATGTCGGTCGCTACCGCATCAACAAGAAGCTGGGTCTGGACACCGATATGGATGTTCGCGTGCTGACCAAGGAAGACATCATCGAGATTATCAAATACCTGATTCAGCTGATTAACTCGAAGGCTACTGTCGACGATATTGACCACCTGTCGAATCGTCGCGTACGCACCGTCGGTGAGCAGTTGTCCAATCAGTTCTCTATTGGTTTGGCCCGCATGAGCCGTACCATCCGCGAGCGTATGAACGTCCGCGACAATGAGGTCTTTACGCCTACCGACCTCATCAATGCCAAGACCATTTCGAGTGTCATCAATTCGTTCTTCGGTACGAACCCGCTGTCGCAGTTCATGGACCAGACGAACCCGTTGGCTGAGGTGACCCACAAGCGTCGTCTCTCTGCCCTGGGTCCTGGCGGTCTGTCGCGTGAGCGTGCCGGTTTCGAGGTGCGTGACGTACACTATACACACTACGGCCGTCTCTGCCCGATTGAGAGCCCTGAAGGTCCTAACATCGGTCTGATTTCGTCGCTGTGTGTCTATGCTAAGATTAACGAGCTTGGCTTCATCGAGACTCCTTATCGTAAGGTGGAGAACGGTGTTGCCAACCTGAATAACGACGAGATTGTCTATCTCACTGCAGAAGAGGAGGCCGACCACGTTATTGGTCAGGGCAATGCCCCGTTGAACGACGACGGTACCTTTATCCGCAAGGTGGTGAAGTGCCGTCAGGATGCTGACTTCCCCGTTGTTCCTCCTGCACAGGTAGACCTGATGGACGTGTCGCCGCAGCAGATAGCCTCTATCGCTGCTTCGCTGATTCCCTTCCTGGAGCACGATGATGCCCACCGTGCACTGATGGGATCGAACATGATGCGCCAGGCCGTTCCGCTGCTGCACAACGAGGCTCCTATCGTCGGTACCGGTATCGAGCGTCAGGTATGTGAGGATTCGCGTACCATGATTACTGCCGAGGGCGATGGTGTCATTGATTATGTTGACGCCACTACCATCCGCATCCTCTATGACCGTACGGAAGACGAGGAGTTCGTTAGCTTCGAGCCTGCTCTCAAGGAGTACCGCATTCCGAAGTTCCGTCGCACTAACCAGAATATGACCATTGACCTGCGTCCTATCTGCGACAAGGGCCAGCGTGTGAAGAAGGGCGACATTCTGACCGAAGGCTATGCTACCGAAAATGGTGAGCTCGCCCTGGGTCGCAACCTGCTTGTGGCATACATGCCTTGGAAGGGTTACAACTACGAGGATGCCATTGTGCTCAACGAGCGCATTGTTCGTGAGGATATCCTGACTTCTGTCCATGTCGATGAGTATTCGCTCGACGTCCGTGAGACGAAGCGTGGTGCCGAGGAGTTCACTGCTGATATTCCCAATGTCAGCGAGGAGGCTACTAAGGACCTTGACGACAATGGTGTCATCCGTGTCGGTGCCCGCGTAGAGCCCGGCGACATCCTGATTGGTAAGATTTCGCCGAAGGGAGAGAGCGATCCCTCGCCTGAGGAGAAACTGCTGCGTGCCATCTTCGGTGACAAGGCCGGTGACGTGAAGGACTCTTCACTGAAGGCCAACCCGTCGCTGTCGGGTGTTATCATCGACAAGAAGCTCTTCGCCCGTTCCATCAAGGACCGCAAGTCGAAGATGCAGGACAAGGTGACGCTGGCTAAAATTGACGAGGAGTATCAGGCAAAGGTTGACGACCTGAAGGACATCCTCATCGAGAAGCTCGCCACCCTCACCAAGGGTAAGACATCGCAGGGTGTCAAAGATTATACTGGTGCTGAGATTATCTCGAAGGGTTCTAAGTTCACCATGACGGCACTGCGTAATCTGGAGTATGGTGACATACAGATCAGCAACTGGACAGCCGATGGGCACAACAATGAGCTTATCGCCAAGCTGATTATCAACTATATGAAGAAGTTCAAGCTGCTCGATGCCGAGAACAAGCGCAAGAAGTTCGCCATCACCATTGGTGACGAGCTGCCCTCAGGCATCCTGCAGATGGCTAAGGTATATGTTGCCAAGAAGCGTAAGATCGGTGTCGGTGACAAACTGGCCGGTCGTCACGGTAACAAGGGTATCGTCTCGAAGGTGGTACGTCAGGAAGATATGCCGTTCCTCGAGGATGGTCGTCCCGTCGACCTGGTGCTGAACCCGCTGGGTGTGCCTTCACGTATGAACCTCGGTCAGATTTTCGAGGCTATCCTCGGTGCTGCTGGTAAGAAACTGGGTGTGAAGTTTGCAACCCCCATCTTCGACGGTGCCAAGCTGGAGGACCTCGCTGAGTGGACCGACAAGGCCGGCCTGCCCCGCCTGTGCTCTACCCACCTGTATGATGGTGAGACCGGTGAGAAGTTCGACCAGCCAGCTACAGTAGGTATCACTTACTTCCTGAAACTCGGTCACATGGTTGAGGACAAGATGCACGCCCGCTCCATTGGTCCGTACTCACTCATTACCCAGCAACCCCTCGGTGGTAAGGCACAGTTTGGTGGTCAGCGCTTCGGTGAGATGGAGGTCTGGGCACTGGAGGCCTTTGGCGCCAGCCATGTACTGCAGGAGATCCTGACCATCAAGTCTGATGATGTTGTAGGTCGTTCGAAAGCCTACGAGGCCATCGTTAAGGGTGAGCCCATGCCAACACCTGGTATTCCTGAGTCTCTCAATGTGCTGCTGCACGAATTGAAGGGTCTTGGTCTCAGCATCAAGATGGACTAAGAGATAATTGATAATTGACAATTGATAATTGATAATTGAAATATGGCTTTCAAGAAAGATACAAAAGTTAAGAGCAACTTTACCAAGATAACCATCGGACTGGCTTCACCTGAAGAGATTCTGGAAAGTTCGTTTGGTGAGGTTACCAAGCCTGAGACCATCAACTACCGTACCTACAAGCCCGAGCGCGACGGTCTGTTCTGCGAGCGCATCTTCGGTCCGACCAAGGACTACGAGTGTGCCTGCGGCAAGTACAAGCGCATCCGCTACAAGGGTATTGTCTGTGACCGTTGCGGTGTCGAAGTGACGGAGAAGAAGGTACGTCGTGAGCGCACTGGTCATATCGAACTGGTCGTTCCCGTGGCTCATATCTGGTATTTCCGCTCGCTGCCCAATAAGATTGGTTACCTGCTGGGACTGCCTACCAAGAAGCTCGATGCCATCATCTATTATGAGCGTTATGTGGTCATCCAGCCGGGTGCCATGGCTGGCAAGAAGGACGGCGAGGGTAATCCTGCTCTGGGTTCGCAGATGTACGACCTGCTGTCGGAAGAGGAGTACAATGAGATTGTCGACAACCAGATATCT
Organism: uncultured Prevotellaceae bacterium; assembly: GCA_946185485.1. GTDB lineage: Bacteria > Bacteroidota > Bacteroidia > Bacteroidales > Bacteroidaceae > Prevotella. The sequence continues at coordinate 7,837 of CAMHJQ010000074.1, forward strand.
CAAGACAACTATCTTCTCGATGACAGCGACCCCAATAAGTTCATTGCCAAGATGGGTGCCGAGGCCATCTACGACCTGCTGGTCCGCCTCGACCTCGACTCGTTGAGCTATGAGCTGCGCGACCGTGCCAACAGCGACTCGTCGGTACAACGCAAGAACGAGGCTTTGAAGCGCCTGCAGGTGGTCGAGGCTTTCCGTTCTTCTGTTGAGAAGGGTATCAATCGTCCCGAATGGATGATCATGAAGATTATCCCTGTGACCCCGCCTGAGCTGCGTCCGTTGGTACCGCTGGATGGTGGCCGTTTCGCCACTTCTGACCTGAACGACCTCTATCGTCGCGTCATCATCCGTAACAACCGTCTGAAGCGCCTCATCGAGATTCATGCTCCCGAGGTCATCCTGCGCAACGAGAAGCGTATGCTGCAGGAGGCTGTCGACTCACTCTTTGACAACTCGCGTAAGTCGAGCGCTGTGAAGAGCGACTCGAACCGTCCGCTGAAGTCACTCTCTGACTCATTGAAAGGTAAGCAGGGCCGCTTCCGTCAGAACTTGCTCGGTAAGCGTGTCGACTACTCCGCCCGTTCGGTTATCGTCGTCGGTCCTGAGCTGAAGATGGGTGAGTGCGGTCTGCCTAAGCTGATGGCTGCCGAGCTGTATAAGCCGTTCATCATCCGTAAGCTCATCGAGCGCGGCATTGTAAAGACGGTGAAGTCGGCCAAGAAGATTGTCGACCGCCGCGAGCCCGTCATCTGGGACATCCTGGAGAACGTCATGAAGGGTCACCCCGTACTCCTCAACCGTGCTCCTACACTGCACCGTCTGGGTATCCAGGCCTTCCAGCCCAAGCTCATCGAGGGTAAGGCCATTCAGCTGCACCCGCTGGCTTGTACGGCATTCAACGCCGACTTCGATGGTGACCAGATGGCTGTCCACCTCCCGCTGTCAAACGAGGCCATCCTGGAGGCTCAGATCCTGATGCTCCAGAGCCACAACATTCTGAACCCGGCCAATGGTGCTCCTATCACCGTGCCGTCACAGGATATGGTGCTTGGCCTGTACTACATCTCCAAGATTCGTCCGGGTGCCAAGGGTGAGGGCCTGACCTTCTATGGTCCCGAAGAGGCCATCATTGCCCACAACGAAGGCAAGTGTGACCTGCACGCCCAGGTGAAGGTCATCGTTGACGATATCGTCGACGGCAAGCCCTGCAAGCACATGGTCGAGACCTCTGTCGGTCGTGTCATCGTCAATGGCATCATCCCGAAGGAGGTAGGCTATGTCAATAAGATTGTTTCTAAGAAGTCGCTGCGCGACATCATTGCCGACGTCATCAAGAACGTAGGCTTTGCAGAGGCCTGCGAGTTCCTGGACGGTATCAAGAACCTGGGTTATCGCATGGCATACGAGGCCGGTCTGTCGTTCAACCTTGACGACATCATCATCCCCGAGGCTAAGAAAGACCTCGTGGAGCGTGGTAATGCCGAGGTGCAGCAGATTACCGAGAACTACAATATGGGTTTCATCACCGACAACGAGCGTTACAACCAGGTCATCGATGCGTGGACACACGTCAACAACGACCTCGGCAACGTGCTGATGAAGGAGATGACCGAGGCCGACCAGGGTTTCAACGCCGTCTTCATGATGCTCGACTCCGGTGCCCGTGGTAGTAAGGACCAGATTCGTCAGCTCT
>CAMHJQ010000075.1 GCA_946185485.1 uncultured Prevotellaceae bacterium
CCCGTCATTGCGACGAGGGCAAGCATCATCGTAATAATTGATTTCTTGTTCATTAATCGTTTCTTATTTAGTGTTACCTTTTATTATATATACGCCGTAATTGCGGAAATATGACGCTGCGGGGCGTTAAACTTTCATAATCTCGCAAACGGCACAGGACGCATCGCTGCGGCCCATGCCGATTCCCGGGTTGAATCAAAATCTGTCATTAGTTTCGTGTATGATGTTTCCTACTAGTCGATGAGCTTGGTCATCTCCGTCATGTATTTTTCAATGTACTTGTTGAGGGCCTTCTGTGTCTTCTGGGCCGACTTGGGCAGCTGAACGCCAGAACTCATCATTTCCCTCAGATGTTTGTTCTGCTCGGTGTAGAAATTCATCAGCTTCTCATATCCAGCACCAAGCATCTCTATTCTCTCATTAGCAGGAATCTCAAAGTCTTTTATGAGCTTCAACATGTCATGAAAAGCCGCATCCACCTCCTTGTTCTGCTTAGTAATCCGGTCGAAGATGAGGTCCTTTCTCACCCACGAAACTTTGTTTTTGGGGTCAAGCGACTGATAAAGGGCTGCAACTGAATTTATTTTAGCCTCCATAGCCAGTCCCTTTGCCTCCAACTGCTTCTTCAGCACGGGTGATGGCTCCCATTCAGAGGAGGGGGCATCATCAGCATCATCGACTACAGAAACATCGTCAATTCCACGTACCTGCCGCTTGTTAAGCAGACTCTTGCCCGAATAGCGCCCCACGCGATGCTCATAGTCGCGGTCTTCATCGTAGTAGCCGTTGTGGGTGGTGATTTGATAGGTCTCACCTGGCACAAAGTCGAGGTTGGTCCACAGGTGGCAGAGCGAGCCATCGGGCATGACCGTGCGAATACGTCCCACCTTGGGCTTGTCGATTTCCACACTGAAATTAAAGCGTTTGTTCACCACAGGCATATATGCCACAAAAGCATCGTCGGCCAGTTTGTCCAGTTCCTCGCTGGTGTCAGCCATATAGACCACGTAGAGCGAGTCCGTCAGGTCGTAGCCCACGCGGCCGTCAATCCTGAAGGTATTCTTCGACGTCTCCAGGCTCTTGGTATAGAGGTCGGGGCGGAGCGAGGAAATGCCATAGATGGTTCCCTCAGCCGTCGCAGCGATATCGTCTGTCTCCCAGACGATGGCATAGACGTCGCGCAACTGCGGATTCTCCAGATTCTTGGTGGCGAGGAACCACATCTCCTGTGTGTCCTTCGTACGGATGGGGAGCGTGGTGTTGCGCTTCCCGCCTTCGGAGAACACATTGATGGCAAACTGCTGGGTGCTGCCCGGCATGATATGCAGAATCTGATAGGAGGAGGGCTCGTCGTCCATAAAGTCATTGTCAATCGTCTTGAGCTCTTCGACGTTACAATAAAAGTGCGTAATGCGTTCGCAGGACTCGATGATGCCTGTATTCGGGTTCTTGATGACTGAATAGGTCTGGCCTTCCTTCTGTCCGAATTGATCCCTGATGGTCCTTAGCTTGCGGAATACGCGGAGCGGATACTGGTGTTCCTTGTTATCCCCAATGACAAGGTGGTAGTCCTTTTTCTGTGTCTTGGACTTTGACTGTGCCAGTGTTGGTGTGACGGCGCTGCAAGCGACGAGCAGCATGATGATAAGACGTTTCATAAATCTCGATAATTATTTGCGGTTTGTTCTTGATTGTATTTTGCGATTTCGAGTTCCAGTTCCACCCACTTCAAGTAAGCCTCGCGGGCCTGCTTCTTCATGAGGGCTATCTCCTCGGGGGTGTACTTGTAGTTCTCAGGACGGGTGATGGGTATGTCGCGCTCAGTCAGCACTTCGTTGAGTGGTTCAGCCTGCTGTACCCGTTTTGTTTGCTGAGCGTACTCTATTTGTAAAGCCTCTACCGAGGTCGGTACTCCTTGCCGCGAGTCTGCGACAGCCTCTAACGAGGTTGATAGACCATGTTTCGAGTCTGCGACGGCCTCTAACGAGGTCGATAGACCATGTTTCGAGTCTGCGACGGCCTCTAACGAGGTCGATAGACCATGTTTCGAGTCTGCGACAGCCTCTAACGAGGTCGGTACTCCTTGCCGCGAGCCAGGAAGCGCAGCCACTCCCCTCCCATCAAGGGGCGGGGGTGGGGTCTGTAACTTCGCCCCTCGCTCCAAAGTCCCGTCTTTTCCTTTCTTCGTAGACAAAGAGGAAGTCACTGACCCCACACCCTGCTCCTCCCCTACAAGGGAGTGAAGCGTCAGCAACAACAGAACGCTGGCGGCTACGGCTATTGCCGATGCGATGTAGAGCCTGATACGTCTTGCGGGCTTAGGCTGCTCAGTGGGCAAGTCTGGCAGACTGTCCATGATGCGGTCGGTCAGTTCGTCTGGGTTGCTGACGTCGGGCTGCTGTTTCTGCAATCGGCTCAATATTTCATCAATCTTCATCATATCCTAAATCCTTTAGTCGTTTACGTATGGTCTGTCGGGCTACATAGAGATTGCTCTTTATCTGCCGGGCATCCATGCCGGTTATCTGTTCTGCTTCTTCAGATGAGAGACCTTCCAGTTGGCAGAGGGTGAACACCAGCCGTTGCTTCTCGCTCAGTCCTTCGGCCAGTGTCCTCACGATGGCTATCCATTCGCTGTTTTCCAACTTGCGCTGTGTGTCGTCGCCCGAAGCAAAGCGGTGCAGCACCGTCAGGTCTTCCGGCTGCATGGCGGACACCCTAACAGTCTTCATGCGATTGAGACACAGACGTGAGGCTATTGTGTAGAGCCATGAGGTAAAGGGCTGCTGGGGATTGTAGCTTCTGATAGCCAGCCAAGCTCGGACAAACGTATCCTGCACCACGTCTTTCGCCTCTTCTTCGTCGGCCAGCATCTTCAGCGCAAGCGAGAACAACATGCGCTGATAGGTCTGTACCACCCATCGGAAAGCGGCCTTGTCACCGCCCTGGCATCGTGTGAGTATTTCGTCCTCTATCTGTATCATTGTTTGTAGGGCCTTCTATTATAGTATACAACTAAAACAGGCAAAAGTCGAAAAGAAGAGCCGTTTTTTTCTATTCTACCTTCAGTTTTTCTTTTCCTTTGTACTTAGTCATGTCGCTGACGATGACCTGCTCGCCGGATTCCAGACCGCTGATAACCTCGATGTAGTCGTAGTTGCACTCGCCGAGGCGGACTTGGCGGGGATGGAGCATGTTGCCGTCGAGGACGAAGAGGGTGTAGTCGCCGGGGCCGCTGTAGAAGGAACCGTTGCGGATGCGGAGCACATCGTCCTTGATGCTGGTAATGACGAAGACCTCGGTGCGCAGGCCGGAGCGGAGGCGGGGATGTGACATATTATCGGGGACAACGGTGAAGGTGATAGCACCGCTCTGACTCAGGGGCGTGACGGTGTTGATGATACCCGTCAGACGCTCCTTGCCGATGCGGAGAATGACGGCACCGCCCACTCGGACACGCTCGCTGCGGGTATCGTCAGCGCGAAATGTCCCTGTGCATCGGAGATAACGCCCACGCTATCCTCTTCGATGCCAATGCTGACGTATTCTACTGTCTCGCCTCGCTCATTAACGACGTGACCTTTGACCTTCACTTGCGCCTTTGATGTAAGAGCGACGAGGGCAAGGAGGGTGAGGATGATGTTCTTATTCATATTTGTCAGAATCTTTCTGCGAGTTTCTTTAGTTCGGCGCTTTTGAACTGGCCGACGTGGAAGTCGTGCTCGATGAGTTTGCCATCCTTACTGACCAAGGCACCACGAGGAATGGCAGTGAAGTTCAGCATGGTCTCGAACTGCTTCCATTCGTTGTTGGTGATATAGATGTGCTCGCCCTTGATATTGTTGTCAGCCATCCATTTCTCGCCAGATGTTTTCTGGTCTTCGGTGGTGATGTAGAGGAACTTGACGGCCTCGTCCTTCATATCCTCCACGAGTTTCTTCTGACTCATCATACCCGCACGACATGGGCCGCAACTCATCGCCCAGAAATCGAGGAAGAGGGTGTTGCCCTTGTAGGGCGATACAATCTTGTTCCACAGCGCATTCTGCTCTTCTGTCCAGTTGTTACCTTTTTCGTCTGCACCTGTTTCGGTAGCCTTTACGAAGTTACGGTACTCATTGACGATGGCTTGTGCCACCTGCACGTTCTGTATGCCAGCCAAGGTCTCACCGACTGTGTTTGCCATGTAATCAAGTATTCCATCACGGCGTCCATGTTCATCAAGCCGACCTAACTTGTCTTCCTTTAGGTTATTATCCATATCGTTAACAATATCCTGTGAGAGACGGAGGTCGTTCATGAAGGTACCCGCCATACCATAATCATCGCGGCGTCGCTGACCTACAATAATACCTTGCTCGTTGGTTATGGTCTCCCATTGCCAAAGCAACGGACTGAAGAGCGTACGATTCACGAATACCCACTGGTTGCTTTCGCTCACGGCAAGAGGGTTGTTGTAGATGAGTTCCTTATTCTTCAAAAGTGTACCATAGACAGCCTTCAGGTCGAGCGGAACGTAATTGGAATTCGGTTCACTCTTCCAACTGCCATCTTCAAGTTGTGTGTTGATGGTCTTCTTGTAGTCATAGCTATCCGCCACATCTTCTATCTCAATGCATTTGTTGGCCACGGCCGATATCATAACGAGATCCTTACCCATGGTGCTCAACGGAGAGTTGATGAGAGCCTGACGGAAGGCCTCGTCGGCAATTATCTCGTTGGCCTGACGAGCCCAACGCTCAAGCATGGGCTGGGTGACATCCTTACCCTTCGCTATCATGGCTTCAGCTTCTTTGTAGTTGTATTCCTTCCTGCCATATTTCTCCAAGTATTTAGGCAGAAGGGTGTTTATCATGGCTGATTCGCTGTTGCTGCGGAAGGTCTTGAAACGAGGTCCTCTGCCATCAGGAGCCCCTTCCATGGTGGTGAACATCTCGAGCGTGTCACCAGGAGCGACGTAGATATCACCGAAAGGATTTGTATAAACAAACTGCTGATGAGGAATATCGAGTTCGAGCGTGTAGCAGTTGTTTTCATCCATCGAAGCAACTGCATTCTCCTCGTGGCGCGTAATCTGATCAGACACCCTTGCCGAAACATCGGGAAGCATACTTGCAAGTTCCCTTGGTGTCTTTGTCACGTAAATCTTAACCAGTGCCTTTCCAGATGGAACCCCATTCTTGTAAGGTTTGTTGCTGAAGTGCCATGCGGTGTCGGGGGTGAAAGGACGACTCATATAGTAGTCGAAATCAAGTGATTCTGGGTCGAACACCTTTGACTTTTTAGAGGCCTTTGCCTTTGGCTGCAACCTGATGCCATAGTAGTTTCCCAATGGATTATTGCCCACCTCTATATAATTAAACTCCTTCACGCTTGCATCCAGCGGTTCGAAGTATATGGTGCATGGTGTGCCGTCGGCAGTAGCCCGCTCTTGAGCCTTTACGCCTTCCACACGCAAGAACTTAAACTCCTTGCCTGTGTTGCGGTCTGCAAGCACGGTGTTGTTGAGGATTGACGAGCCCTGCCTGAGAACACCTCTTACGATTGTGGCCTCTTTCGTCAGTTCAATCTCGGTAATCTCCATCCACGAAGCGGAGTATTCAATGACCGGATTCTTAATCACTTTTCCCGCCATCACCTGTAGCGAGACTAATAAACTCAAAAGTGTTGTTGTAATAAATCTCATTGTCTATTTTTTTATTTTGATTGTTCATTTTATTATATATACGCCGTAATCGTGGAAATATGATGCGGCGGGGCGTTAAATTTTCATAATCTCGCAAACGGCACAGGACGCATCACTGCGCCCCATGCCGATTCCCGGGTTGAATCAAAATCTGTCTTTGTTAGGTTATTCACTATTATTTCAAGCTTTTTAATACAGTTTCGAGCTCTTCCAAATTACGAGGGCAAGCCACGATAGTTCCTTTTGCATCAATGACGATCAGTTCGGGATAGGAACGGATGCCGTATGCGGCAAGTGCGTTTCGCGGGTTGGTGTCTGGATTGGGTATGAACTGCGGCCATGTCAGCTGTTGCTTCTTTACTTCCTCTCGCCATCCTTGCACACCGAAACTGAAAGCCAAGGTGACGAACTCCACACCGCGGGAATGGTAAGTGTCGTAAAGCGTCTTCATGGACGGATGGATTTCAGAACCATAACCGCCAAGGCCGTGCCAGAAATGCAGGACGACATATCCCTTGCCGACGTATTCGCTCAGCTGATGTGGGCGGCCCTTCGTGTCCACCAGTTCAAGGTTGGTATAAGGAGTGCCGGGACGGCGCTTCTCCAGTCCTTCCACGTATTCGCGCATTGGTGACAGTAGGATGTGATGCGAGAAAGCATAGTCGTCACTGAGGTAAGGCTTCAGTTCCTCGTAGCTCATTTCGGTATAGACCTGACTGAGCGCATAGGCTGAGATGATATTGTCACGGTTTTCACGGACAGCCTTGAGAAGTCGCTCGCCGCGCTGGCGGTTGATTTCCGCTTTTTTCTGAATGTCGGTCTCATGGAGCTCGGCCAGGCGTTCGCGCTCTACTGTCTGCAGGAAATCGTTAACCTTCTGACTCGATTTATTGCTCCTTACCGTCAGTTTCTCCATATCCGCACTGATGGGCTTGCCATCGGTATAGAAGTAAACGACTTCTCTGTTGTCGAGATATATCCGGCACACCTCGTTTTTCGGTAGTTTGCAGGTAAAGGAGAACTTGCCGTTGGTGACAGGGCATGTCCCTAAAAGCTCAGAAGTAATACTGCGTCTCACTTCCACTTTTTGGCCTTTCAAGGGGGCAGTGCCACTAATCTGACAATCCACCATCTCCTTTCCCACCATTTCATTCATCAGCATACTGTTATAGACAATCGTCTTCGACACCTGCGAGGTGGTCATCTCTGAAGCCACAAACGGCGCACGTGTGACATCTTTGTCTCTGTCACCCTCGTATAATTCGCTCTTCTTGTAAATCATATAGCAGGAATAGGCCAGGATGCTCTTCAGGTTTTCATTCTTTTCGTTATCAACTAACGGCTGGATGTTGCTTAACGTTTCGAAATACTGCTCTTTGGTCAGTTTTCCGCTGAATGCATTGCACGTCTTATTGAGCACCACTCCGGCCGCCGTCTGTCCCTGCGGTGTCTCGCGCTGGAATATCTCACAGGTGCGCTTCACCTTGGCCATGAACTCTTCGACAGACATGGCATCAGCCTGGGCGTTATACTGCAACCCCGCAACAAAGGTGCCCGTCGCCGCAGGTCGCTTATAGTGAGCGATATAAGGCCTGTCGTCCATTTTCCATCCGCTGATTTCGTATATCATTCCGTCCATCAGGAATGTATCGCCGATTTTCTTGTCTTGGTCAACGGTCTGGTCCCACATCAGCAGTAGGACATATATCCTGCCGTCTGCCTCTTCAAAGGAAATCAGGCGGATATTCTTGTTGAGGTCGAATGTCACAGCATGTATCATCGGATGTTGGGCGTCTGTCATCAACTGAAATTTAACGCCTGGCAGAGGTGAGTCGCCGTCGCTGGCATCATGGATATAGATGGTCTTGGCATTCACGGCCTCCGACCTGAAAGCCTTCTCCAAATCCAACATCCGAGGCGTGAACAACGGACCGTAGTATTTGCTGTCCAACTCCTCACCGATGGCAAACTGTTGGGCAAACTGATAAACATTCAGTCCGTCTTTTGAGAAACCGAGTCGATGCACGCCGTACTCTTTCGATTCCACGAAAGCATTCAGTTTTTCCCTGATGTTGCTGGAGCGGGACGTCTGTGCGCTGCATGCAATAGCAATCAGCAATGCCACGATGGCAGTAAAAAGTCTATTCTTCATCTTCTTCTGTTTTTACGTTATACATGTTGTCTGCCGTCTGGGGTCGGCCCTCCTTGTCGAGGGTGTGCAGGATATAACTGTTGACGATGCGCTGCAGTCGCTCGTCAGCACGTATCACCTTGTTCATCCGCTCTATGTAGAGGCTCTCGTCCACTTGGGCCAGTTCGCGTTCTATCTTGTCGATATAGTAGTCCAGACTATCGGTAGTTGCAACCGTTGTTGAAGTTTTACTCTCTGAAACGGAGGCTTTTGACCGCTTATTAATCATAGTTGTTTTTGCCACGACAGCTTTTTCTTCTTTAGCCATCTGTATGGGTTCCTTTTTTATAGCTTTAGGCTCACTTCTCTGAGACTCCGTCTTTTTCACCACTATCGGTTGTTCAACTTTCGTCACTTCTTTATTATTTATAAAATGGAACGTCAGCAACAGCACTACACTGGCGGCAATGGAAGCCCCCACCAACCTCCCCCAGTAAAGGAGGCTTTTGTTTCTCCCTCCCTTTGGGAGGGTTGGGGTGGGCTCCTCCAAGCGCTGCATCAGTCGGTCGGTGAAGTCCTCTGGCAGCGTCATCCGCTCGGCGGACTCGTTCCTGCGCTGCAATGCCTGGCGTAATCCTTGGTCTTTATATTCTTCCTTCTTCATTCTTCACTTTTCACTTATAGATTCTTCACTTTCAAGACTTTTGATGGTGATGGCCAGTCTTTTGCGTATCCATTGCAACCGCGAGCGGAGATAACTTTCATCATGCTCCGTGATGCATGAGATTTCCCGAATCGGGCGGTTGTCAAAGTAGTAAAGGTTGAGTAGCATCTGGTCGTCGGGTTTCAGTGTGTCAATGGCTCTTTCCATGAGTATCACGCGGTCAGTGCTGGTATCATCCAACAAGATGTCGGTTTCATCGTTAGGGATGGTGTCGAGCCTGCATTGTTCCACTTCCACTACCGTGATGGTTTTGTGATGCTGTCTGTAATGTTTCAGAGCCGTATGGTAGGCAATGCGCATGAGCCATGTTTGGAAACTGGCCTGTCGTGCATCGAAACGTGCAAGGCTCTGAAAGGCTTCCAACAAAGCATCCTGTGTTACCTCCTCGGCTTCTTCTTGCGAAGGAATCAGGCTGGCCACCATTCGTAGCACCTGCCCGGCATATCGGCCTGCAAGTTGACGGAACAACTCTGTATGTCCGTCAAGGATGCGGCGGATGAGCAGCGTCTCGTCCTGTATGGCCTGTGATGTTTTGCCTGTTATTGTTTCCATTCGCTTGATGTTCTCTACTTATATATTACCACTTTTTGCAAAAATATATAATCGCGAGACCAACTTTTTTTCATCTTTCTCGCTTTTTCCGTGCGAAGTTACAGAAAACGTCACGAAAAATCCCCCGACAAGACCGAAAAAATGCTGTCGGGGGTGAAAGTCTGAATAAATGTTCATAGGGTTTTGTGAATATTTGGAATTATTTCTCCGAAAACGTGACGGCCTTTCGGATCATGCTGATGTTTAGAGTATAGAGAATGTCATTCAAGCAACCACTTCCATGCAGGAATTACTTCAATCTGTTTGCCATTTTCTAACGGGACTGTTCTAGGTTGTTAAGTTAATCTGTGAATTATTTGTTAATTTTAGGGGACATATTTTAACTAAATATATTTACATATTTTAATATATTGATTACTGTTTTTCTTG
>CAMHJQ010000076.1 GCA_946185485.1 uncultured Prevotellaceae bacterium
TGGCCAACGAGACATCAAGCGATGACTGTTGGAAAGAAATCATGTTCACCTTGCGTTCCTGCCAGTCTCATGGTGGCCAGCAGAAGGACAGCCGGACACTTGATGAATTGCTCATTGGCGATAAAGCCAGATTGAAAGCCCATATCAAAGATTACCTATCCGAGAATCCTGGTACATCCCGTTTGGCCTACCTGCTCTATGCTCTTCGCCAGTCGAATCATATTGAGTCTTGCAACTATATCACCTTCCATCGAGCATTGCAAGCCATTACCAACAAACCACTTGGAGGCCCGGATGTTCCCCAAAGACGCTATCATGAGTTGCAGGCAGATCCCAAACTCTTAGGCTCTAAGGGAAAGAAATGGCAACAGGCAAAGGCAATAATTGACCGATGGACTGTCCTGTTCGGCAAAAAAGACATATAAGAATATAAAAACGCAACTTAAAAGTTGCACAATTAAAAGAATATATTTAATTTTGCAGCATATATGAAGTCAAAAGCAGTACAGTTTTTGGAGGCGAACCAGTCAGGTGAGCGTTCCACGTTCGTTGACGATGCCAAGTGGCGGCAGGAAAATGCCTCGTGGCTGAGAAGATCCCGTCGTGTAGCCTATGCCATCATGGACTATATGCAGGCGGGTGGGCTTTCCCGTAACGATGTTGCTGAGAAGCTGGGGGTCAGTCCTCAGTATGTGAGCAAGATCCTTTCCGGCAAGGTAAACTTCTCGTTCAAGACAATCTCAGAGATTGAAGAGGGTCTTGGCATAGAGGTATTCCAGGCTGCAGCGATGGAAGCATAAGACTCGACGGCTAACAGAGCTTAAATAATGGTCGGTTGAATTAAGGAGTATTTCAACCGACCATTTGTTTGATGAACATTGTCTATCTTTGCCGTCGCAAACGGCGAAGATGCTCACGCTCGGCCAATCAAACGAGTTTGTTGGCACTCGCTAAATCGCATCTTTGCACCGCGATTCGGAAAACTGCCAATCGCAAGAATCAGGATAATAACAATTAAAATATCAAAGACATGACAACAACAAATGATTCATTGAAGCTCGCAGAGCTGCTGAAGACTCCCATCTGCAAGATGGACGGCGAGGAACTTGCATTCCTCATTACAAGTATTACATCAAACCAGCAGGCACAGATGCTGCTGACTCAGCCCAAGCAGGAGGAGCATAACGTCTATGGCATAGCAGGTATCGCCCAGATATTCGGCTGCAGCATACCAACGGCCAGCCGTATCAAGAAGAGTGGCATCATCAATGACGCTATCACTCAGGTAGGCCGAAAGATTGTAGTCAACGCTGACAAGGCTCTTGAACTGGCCAGCAAACATAAGGGTAACATTAACGTAGCTTGATATGATGAGAAAGGTAACTAACAATCTTCCACAAATGCAGTCAGCCCCATACGTCATTGTGACGAATGGGGCTGACAGGTTTACGTTATACAGCAACTTCTTACCTATAGACAGGTGTGGGGAAGGTGATGGTGCCGGGGATGTAGAAGTCGTCGGAGAGAGTGCGGCCGTCTATTTGTTTGGTCAGGCGGTAGTGGCCGGGCGTGAGGTGGAGCAGGCCGATATGTCCATAGACGGTGGCTGAGTCGTGGGCGGCTACGGTGCTCAGGACGGAGGCGAAGCCGAAGTTCTTGGGGAATGGAACTTGCTGCCAGTGGCCGTCAGTCTCGCGCTCGATGGCGTACTCCTGTCCGTAGCTCACATCGTAGTCGTTGGGATTGATGATCCTCGCCTGCACCACGGAGTCGATTCGCGAGATGCTTTTGTTGATGATGACGAGCCGCAGGGTGTCTGCACTGGTCAAGGCCTCAGTGCTGTCCGTCGGCTGTTCTGCATCTGCCACCGCCTGCCGTGCCGTTGGACGGCAAGAGGCGAGGGAGAAAGCAGCAAGCATCATAAAAGCGATTCTCCAAATCTTCTTTGTTTTCATTTGTTTCGGTACTATATCTTGATTTGCATTTTGATGATAATATTTCTTGGTCGTATGTTGAAAGAATACAAAGATTCTGAGAGGGAGCCGAAAGAGGTGTAGCGATAGTCTGTCTCGTTAAGGAGATTGGTGGCGGCAAGAGAGATGTCAACGCTTTTGGAAAGGAGCCAGCGGACAGAGGCATCAAGGAAAATGATGCTGGCGGTCTGGCCGGTGGAAAAGCGCGTGTAGTAATGCTCTGCGCCGAAAGCAATATGCCATTGGTCAGTAGGCAGGAGTGTAACGGAGAGGTTTTGGCGCAGTGCACTGTGGATGGCCTTTACTGCATCGACCTTGTATTGGTTGTTAGTGTAAGTCAGTCGATAGTCTGTGGTGAGCCAGCGAGTGAATTTGCCAGTGAACTTGGGCGCAAGGGTGATGAAGGTGGAGGTGTAAGGCTGTTCCACGTTCTGCCGCATCATCCTGGCACTGGAGTATCCAAAAGACGCATCAATGCCTACGGTGATTTTGGCAAACCAAAGACCTTTGCTGATACCACCATTGAGTTGGGTGACGGATACGTTGTTTCCAAATACAACATATTCGTTGAGAATGCGGTCGCCGATGAACAGCTGGTTTTGCATCAGGGGCTGATAGACCTGTTCGTATTTGGCTGAGAGATTGGCAAAGAGCGAGATGATAGGGTTTCGGTAGCGCAGTCTGACGGAAGCCGAACGTTGCTGCATGCTTTCTGCGGATGGTGTCTGAAAGGTTAGGTTTCGGAAGTCAGACATAATGACGGTTTGCGTATAACTGCTTGGCGCGACTGGCTGGAGGCTGTAATTGAGATAAGCAGAGAGCTCGGTCTTGGCCGTGAGTTGGTGGCGAACATAGACCATTGGCGAGATGGACATAAAGTGTTTTCCCGTAGAGGTATCGGCCAGTCGGTCTGCTATATGATAATAATAGTAGCCAATGGGCAGTGAGAACGTCAGCCACCAGCGACGGTGCTGATAACGGGCTTCGGGCGAGGCGTAAGTTTTGAGGACGGTGAAGTTTCGACGGCCATCTAAAGGATAGTCGGGCAGCATGAGACCACTGAGACTGCTTTGGAAACGGTGCAGATTGAGGTCGATGCCGCCACGGGCGTAGAACGACCAACGACGGAGTAGCCAGCCATAGCGGGCTTCAGTAACAGAGCGGAAATCATCAGTAGTGAGGTCTTGCTTAATACTATCGGCAGTAAGCGAATGGGGTCGATGGGCATAGCGGTTGTGCGACGAGATGGTCAGTAGGTGGCTGTCGATGCGGCGAACCAGTTGCAAATCGTTGGTGATGTCAAGGGATGGGAGGTCGGACTGTTGCTGTAGTGTTTGCGTACCGCTGACGGCAGACGTAGCACGATTCCACAGGGCATCCACGCTGAGATTGTCTTTCAGATAGTTATTGTGCCGATTCAGTTGCAGTGACCATTCGCCGTTTAGCTGGTGTTCGTGGCTACGCATAGTGTTCTGCTCTAAGAATAAGGGTATGTTCTTGTCGAAATAGCGAGTGGTACAGGAATTGGTGAAGTCCAAACGGTCAGCTTGATAGGTAGCATTCAGCTTGACATCAAGGCCATTGGCTACATGACGGGAATTGCTCGACTGTGCCAGAAACGAAAGATTGTCACGGGTGCGCAGTTCGTCAAGCGGCGCAGAGGTGATGCCGATGGCGATATAATCAGGCCACGGATTGTCATTATAGCCACTGCCTGGGAGTGTGTTGTCAGTATGCCGCTGACTCTGACTGTTGGGATTCCATCCCGTGTCGTTCAGTCGTAGCGTTTCCATGTTCTGCCATTTCCTGGCAATGCGCATGGCAAACACGGATGCATCGTAGAGCAGAGGTTTAGCACCCATGCCGCCATTCAGGATGCCAATCCAGCGGGCGCGGGCGGCTTCTTTCAGTTTGATGTTCAGTCCGGCTTGCTGTGAGAACTCCAGTCCTTCAAGCACCTTCACGGGCTGGTGGTTCTCCATAATCTCCACGCTGGCCACGTCGTCAGGGGAAATGTTATTGGTGGCCACGCCGTAGCGGTCGTTCACAAAGTCAGAACCGTCGATATAGAACTTGTTGATTGGCTCGCCGTTGTATTTGATGCTTCCGTTCTCTGCCACCTCCACACCTGGCAAGCGACGTAGCACGTCGGCCATGTTGCGGTCTTGTTTTTGCGCCCACTTGCTCATGGAATAGACCAGTGTGTCGCTTTTCTGGATAATGTCGGGAGCCTTGATGATAACGTCTTTCAGTTGTGTGGCCTCCGGCTTCATCTTGATGTGCATAGGACTTTCAGAAACATCTACGACGATACTACGATAGCCCATTGACTGCACACGGATTTGTCGTGCCTCACCCTTTAAGGAGAAACGCCCGTCATTGGTGGTGAAAGTGTAGTTTTTCCCGCCGACAGCCTGCACGATGGCACCAGCCACAGGCTCGCCACTTTCCTCGTCGGTCACAGAGCCAACAAGAGCCTTCACCTGTCCGTAGCAGAAGGGCAGGTGAAGGTACACGTATAACAATAGGATGGCGAGTCGTTTCATAAGATATTACTTCCAGTCGCGTTCGATGTAGTCGTATTGCAAGGTTCGTGGTTGAGTGATGTCAGTGCGAGGCTGGCCGTCGGCACCCTTCACTTGCACGTTGACACCATTTACGTTCATCATATATGCGAAGGGATCGGTGTCAAACCTTAACTTGGTGGCATAGAATTTGGCGCGAGTGGTTTTGTTGAACGGCACTTCGGGTATGGTGATGGCTCGGTCGGCCTTGGAGTTTATGCCCACACAGGTAAACTCATACTGATGCCCCTCGTCATAGACTTGCATGATGAACCCCGGCAGGCCACCAAACTTCCACGGTCCATCGGCAACGGGAACTGAGTCAGTATAAAATGCCGTCCACCGTCGACCACGGAAGTCACACACGGCACTCTTGCATTCATAGCCCAATATCTCACACGTCTCGTCGGTCAGCGTCCATTCCTGCGTGGGAATGTCCTCTTCGTATAAGAACCAGTCCGTGGAAACCTTGTCGATGACGGTGAAGCGCCCCTGCGGATAGTTCTTGAAGATGCTAAACGTCTCGCCGCCTATGTAACTGTCTGGGTTAGCCCGGATTTGTTCAGCTGTTGAGACGCGAATAAGTGAATCAATCTGCATGGCTCGGAAACTCGTGAACTTCGACATACCATAAGTCACTTGCAGTGTCATTCGGTCAGTCTCTGTCTGACTCACATCGGTTGTGTCAGTCAAGTACTTGTAGTCATACATAAACTCCATCACTGCCTTGCCGATTTCTTTCTGCTCAACGGGTGTAGCAGTGTTAATGCCTGAGGCTTTGCCTGCCTTGATTACATACACTTCCTTCCTGTGCTCTACTTCTTGTGCCATCATTGTGCTGACAAGGGCAGAGGCGAGGGCGATAAATAATACTCTTTTCTTCATTATATTTACGTTTTGATGTGAAATCGGGTGCAAAGATAGGGCTATTATACCCCGTAAAAGAAAATAATTATTACTGAATTATTACTGTTTGGCATTTTTCGGATTCTTTCGGGCGCGGGTTCATAATAAATATGTACTTTTGCAGCATGGAAAGTAGATTCAAGTTCATATATGGTCTGACCATCTGTGCCATCGTAGCCTACAGCATCGTGCAGGGCTACTGGCTTTACAGCCGTTACCGATTGTCGCTTGAAGAATACAAAAGCGAACTGTACAGTACGATTATTGCCTGTGCTGAAGAGGAAATGGCCATTAGGAATACATTGCCACATCCCCCGAGGTTCTACGGTAACCGTTTTAGGAAAACATACGAAATAAATGGGGACGATGCTGTTGAGACATGGCGGTATGAAGTGTTTGCACTTGATACACTACATTACATTTCCAAAGGAACAGATGCTCATACCTATCTGTTGGATTATATAGCCAGCCTCCATGATAGTATTCCTGCGGAACTGCCCAAAGGCTTGGAATACTTTGTGTTTACTTGTGACAGCAAAGGCCACGAATACATGGGAACAAGCCAGTTGGTTGAAGCCCTCAATCGCTTCACCGTTGACCATCAGCATCCATTCCAAAAAGAACTGCTCGACAGCATCCTGCGGTCACGAGGTATAGTGGCACAAAGCATCACGACCACGAAAGCCGACACAATGGTTTGGCAACCATCCATGCAAACAGATGGCTCCATTTGGCAACCTGTGATGAAGGTGTCTTATCCATACGACATCTTCGAGGGGCAGCAGGTTGTGGTGACAACAGCCATCGGTATGTCGCCCATTATCCGGCGAATGGCTTATACGCTGCTGATTACCATACTGCTCTCGTTCTTCCTTATCTTCTGCCTGGTCTATCAGATACTGACTATCCGCAAGCAACGGCATATAGAGGCCATTAGACAGGAGTTCCTGCACACGATGATCCATGAACTGAAGCGACCCATATCTACGCTGAAGATGTGTGTGTCGTTTATGGGTAACGAACAGATGATGCAAGACGAAGAGAGCAAGCAGCGCATACTGGCAAGTTCGCACAATGAACTTGACAACCTGACATCGTATTTCTCGAAACTGCGCGACATCACACTGAACGATGCCACAGAAATTCCATTGGTGAAGTCAGAATTCCCTCTGCACGAGCTTATAGAGGAATGTATAGGCAAGCAGAACATCCCCAGCAGCAAGGAGGCGAAGATGGAAATCGTGGGTGATGGTGATTTGAAGATACGGGCTGACCGTATGCATCTGGCTAACATTATCTGCAACCTGCTGGAGAATGCCGTCAAATACTCCCGCGAGGCGATAACTGTAAGAATTGGCTACAGGCTGCGTGAGGATGATATGTTAAAAATCACAGTGGCAGACAATGGCATCGGCATTGCAAAAGCAGACCAGCGATATGTGTTCGACAATTTCTACCGTAGCGAGTCGGCAAAGGACAAGGCCATCCCCGGCATCGGACTTGGACTAAGTTATGTAAAGTTGTTGGTGGAGGCACACGGTGGCAGCATCAGCCTTGACAGCACGGAGGGCGAGGGCACCACGTTTACAATCGTAATACCGCAGAGAGATGGAGAGGATTAGGATATTGCTCGTTGATGATGACCGTCAGAACTCTGAGTTTCTTCGGAAGTTCTTAGAGGTGGAGGGTTACGAAGTAACTTACGCAGAGAATGGCCGCAAAGGTTGGGAGGCATTCTCTGCCGCCAAGCCCGATTTGGTGTTGCTCGACGTCAATATGCCAGTGATGAAAGGTTTTGAGTTGGCGAGGCTTATCCGTGAGCGTGACCTGGGCGTGCTTATCTTCTTTTTGACAGACCGTACAGAAAAGGCTGACCGTCTGAAAGGTTTCGACTTGAAAGGCAATGACTACATCCCCAAACCGTTCTACCCCGAAGAACTTATTGCCAAGATTAAAGAAAGGTTTGAGCAGCACCTTTCCACATCGTCCACTCGCATGACTATCGGTCAGACTCTCTTTGACTATAATCTCTCAACCATAGAGATTGACGGAACGGTGCAACACCTCTCCGCCCGCCAGTCAGAAATCCTTACTATCTTAGCACAGAACATAGGCCAAACCGTAGAGCGTGACTTTATCCTGCTATCAGTATGGGGTAACGACAGCTATGCCAATTCCCTCGCCCTCAACGTGCAGATTACCTATCTCCGCAAGATGCTCGAAGCCGACACCAGCATCTCCATCGTGTCCCTCAAGAAGCGCGGGTATAGGTTGGAGGTGATAGAATCTACTTAAAGAAAGTGGTGCTATTTAATCGTTCAGGGTTTGGGGCGATTTTGTTTATTAGAGCTGGTGGTTGCGATGTTTACAGGCTCGTGGGTCGGCTGCGGTGCGCTGGTAGTTGATCGCTCGTTTGTTTCGTGCTGCCTCTTGATATAGCAGTTCATTCAGCCCTTTGATGCTTTCTGCTTCGCTGGCCCACTGCATGGCAATCTCCACAGGCGGCTTGCTGCCCTCTGGCAACAGGCACACGCCATGATAGCAGACACCGACGAGCGACTGGCGTATGGCTGTCTGATACAATCGTCGCCATCCGTCGGCATCCACCTCAACAGGAAACTCCTGCGTCAGCCCTAATGACAGGCGCAGGAGTTTGTAGAATTGTTGCTCTTCTTGATGATTCATGAATAATCCTTGCAGTATTCAATCGCCCTCGCCGTCCCACCAGGGGACATTTCTTGTGGGGTCGCCGCTGCCAGCCAGTAACTGGCACTTGTGCTGCAGTTCGATTACTCTCACAGATGGCTTCATATATTTCTTTTTCATTGCTGTGTCCTCCTTTCGTTATTTGATTACAATCTTTTTGCCATTATTGATATAGATACCCTTGGTGCTGGGCTTGCCGCTCAGGCGCACACCGTCGAGCGTGTACCATGCCTCGCTCTTGAAGGTCATCTTGCCCGTCTTGGTGTCAATCTCGCCGATGGCGGTAGTCTCGCCGCTGCGGCTGACGAGGCGCACGGTGATGCTCTGGGGCAGGTCGTCGGTGGCGGCTGCGCGGGTCAAGCCGCGTGCCGGGGCAGGGGCTGATGTGCCGACGTACGACAGATAGCAGCGCATGGGCTTGATGAATGCGCCAGGGGCAAAGCGGACGAACTGCCCAGCCTCTACTGCCTCACCTCCAACAGCTTCGCCACTTTTGGCTGCAAAGCCGTAGTCTTTATCAGAATCGCTTGATGTCCACGTCTTCCCTTTATACGTGCCGTGGAAATTCCAGGCTGCATCCGTCGTGGCACCGCCATAGAGGCCGTCGTTCGCCGTCGTGGGCAGCAGCGTCACAACTCCGCCCGTCATGCTCGAGATGTTCGGGAACGTCATCGTCGTTTCGCTCGGCATGAACAGATACGGCGTGTTGGCCGTCAGCGTGGTCACAGCCGTATTGCCCGGCTCCTGCATCGTGCAGACCCACTTGTGCAAGCCTTCGT
>CAMHJQ010000077.1 GCA_946185485.1 uncultured Prevotellaceae bacterium
GCAAATTCTTCACGGATATATTCTATCAGAGCGCAAAATTAGAGTCCCTCGGTCAGACTCCTGCTGTTTCCGTATCTCCCCATCAGCCTTTGGCCGGTACGAGCCCTGAATGTTCTGGGCCAGAGTTGGGAGAGAAATTAGTGTTACAAATAACAAAGAGGAAATTCTTTTTTCAGTATATTTAATCATTTTGTAAATGGCTTATAATTTCTATATCTCTGCCTTTGGGACAAAACTGTAATATTCCTCTTGATATTCATTCTTGTAATAAAAACACGAAAAATCATTTATTCCAATAGTATTTTTAACATGCTCATATACTTTTGTTTCCTTTATATCAATAGGAGTATGAAACATCTTGGTATGTTTATCTGCCTTTCTTGTATATACAACATCTACTGTAATATAACCTCCTTCAGCATCTTTATTTATACAAAGATCAAAATATATAATAAAGTTTTTAAAGTCACTCCCAGAAAGTTTGCTTTTAGCATACAGCAGACCTTGATTGACATACATTATTGCCATATTAACACAGAAAGAAGTATAATAATCTTTTTTTATATAATTCGATAAGCAATCCAACTCTGATAAAACATGGAAAACGGGCATTTGCTCGTATGTATCATAATTATAGAGGATATCATGTTCATCTATATACTTCATAATCTGATTAAAAATGTTACTTTTCATATTAATTATTCAAATATTAAATCCATAATTCCTTAACCATTTTACTACTTTATTTGACCACTCTGGTGCACCTTTTTCCTTGTCATGAATTGTGCCGTCGGCATTTGTTGCACCTTTTCCTTTTTGATGTACATGAATCTGTCCAGCTTTAGGCTTGTCAATTCTTTCAATTTCTTTAGGGGCTTTTCCTTTAGTGCACAGGGGGACAGACCCCTCAGTGCACAGGGGGACAGCCCCCCTGTGCACTATCTATTTTGCAATGCAGACAAGATGTTTGTAAAAGTCCAATAATCATCAGGCTCTTCAAAGATGTCCTGACGATTGATACCACGTAACATTACATGATAAATCCCTGTCCCGCTTTGTACTCTTCCGATTCTTGGCATTATTGTGGTTGTTCTCTATTCTATTTGTTTAAACGTAGCAATTTGCTGTTTATTATTCCTTAGAATCAAAAACCTGTCCCGGTGATTCCCAACTAACAGTTCATATTATATCATAAATATACCATGGGGATTGTTTGTTTGTTCTTACAGCTTGTTTGCCCACAGGCAAAGAATCAACAATGTTGAGTGAATTGTCGAAATCTATCATTTCGCCTAAAGAAACAATTACTGCGTCAGATTCTTTAAGATCCTCTTCGTATCCAAGAAACTGCCAATCACCATTTTCCTCATGTATAATTCTTATTATCTCTGAATTATCATATATTACAAATCTGGTTGTGAGTACATATTGATTTTTATTCATTGTATATCTAATATTATAAAATTACAATTAGTATATTTGAATCATTGTTTTTAAAACCTATTCCCTTTCTTTAAATTTTCTTCTTTGGATAAAACTTGAGCATTAGAACTGCTGTTTGTTCCTCCCTTGGATCTGGGCTGAATATGATCTATTTCTGCTTGGTTCATATTTGTTTAACACCTTTTCTGGATCTTGTTGGATTATCAAGTCTTTTACCACTTAAATCGCTTTTCAGAACCCCTCCATTCCGATCGAATCATGGGGACTGGTTTTTGATTCCTGGCAATTATAACATTCCATATTACTTACATGCTTTATAGATTAGAGTATAAGAAAGCCCAGTTACTCGAGACATTTGGCGAGGACCAGCGCCCAACTCCATCATTACATCACGAACGATGTCTTTTTGTCTTTCCTTAGAGAATAACTGAAAGCTAGTAATACTTTCAGCTCCGCACTTTTTCAGAATTAACTGTCGTATAGTTTCGTCAGCTATAATTCTATGCTCATTAATATCGAGACAGCTAACATTATTTGCTAAAGGCATATTTACCCATTCCGTAAGTTCATCAATGCCATATCTGTTTATGACAGATTGTATGTAACATATGGGCAGGGATGCTTTGCCAAGATAGTCATTAGGCCAACTGCTATATTCGTATTCCTCTGCCAATGATACTAACCTTGCCTTTACAGGATTCTGATGAATATATCTGAAAAGCGTCAAGAAGTATTCGGAATCATTACAGGGTTCACTCTTGTAGCGATCTTGAAAAAGATGACCTATCCGTCCATATTTCTTATTAAAGTATAGAGCATAACTTGCCGCCAAAGATTTTACCACTTCTCCCAAATGCCAGTTCTTCTCACAGAGTAGGAGATGAACATGGTTTGGCATCAGACAATAGGCATAGATATGACAGGTTATAGTCCTTGTTACCAAATCATCGTTTAATCTATTTTGCAATGCAGACAAGATGTTTGTAAAAGTCCAATAATCATCAGGCTCTTCAAAGATGTCCTGACGATTGATACCACGTAACATTACATGATAAATCCCTGTCCCGCTTTGTACTCTTCCGATTCTTGGCATTATTGTGGTTGTTCTCTATTCTATTTGTTTAAACGTAGCAATTTGCTGTTTATTATTCCTTAGAATCAAAAACCTGTCCCAGTGATTCTTTATTCCTTAGAATCAAAAACCTGTCCCGGTGATTCTGTGCCAACGTGTTGGACCATATCATTGGAAGCTTTGATATAAACTTTCCTAATTTTAAGGTGCAGATTAAGGAAACTGCTGCAAAATCACTAACTTTGCAGAAAAATCAAATGCCGAAAGTGATATGACACCAAAAGAACAAAGAAACGAGCTTCTGGCTCAGACCATTATCAAGAACCTGCGACGCCGGCACATAGAGGGATTCTATTGTGCGACAGGCGAAGAGGCTGTGAAGAAGGTACAGGAGTTGATACCCGATGGCAGCTCCGTGACGTGGGGCGGCACCATGACTGTCCGCGACCTGGGCATTCCCGATGCGCTAAGAAACAGGGGAACCCTGGAGGTGCTTGACCGCGACCTGGCAGAGACGCCAGAGGAGAAGCAGGCCATGTATCTCAGGGCGTTCTCGACGGATGTGTACCTGACCAGTGCTAACGCCATCTCAGAGGACGGTGTCATTGTGAACATCGACGGCAACGGAAATCGTGTCGCTGCTATCACTTGGGGACCGAAGAAGGTTATCTTTGTGGTTGGCTTAAACAAAGCAGCCCAGACGGTAGAGGCCGCCCTTTCAAGGGCACGAGGAACGGCCTCGCCCATCAATGCCGCCCGCTTCGACATCAAGACACCCTGCCAGACAGACGGCGTCTGCCACAACTGCAACTCGCCGGAATCCATCTGCAACTACGTTCATTTCCTCAGAAACTCTCCCAGAGGCCGTCACGTCGTGGTGCTGGTTGGCGAGACCCTGGGATATTAAAACCACACCTGTTGCTGTCAAACGTCTTCGTGTGAGGAAATGGTCCTGAGGACGCTATGAGCCATGCGCTCGTAGACCAGTCCCAGTTCGGAGAAATGATTGACACTCTGCATGGCAGCCTTACGCACCGACCAGAACGGTCCCCGTAGGGCTGCCGTTGCTTGGTCGAGAAACTCGTTGATGCCGCGCTCGTTGGGTTCCTGACCGTTCATGAAGAGGCGCGACAGCACGTGGAATCCGCACAACTGGTAGTACTCCTTGTCGCTGGCTATCCACTCGTAGGCCTTCGCAGGGGCATAAGGCAAGTGCTGCCAGAGGTTGAAGGCCGCCTGCTCGGCAATCTCCAGTTCTCCAATTTGCTCCATCCACACATCGCACACGCCGGGCAGCATCTCGTCGGCAGGCATCAGCATCGTAGCCAGAATCTTGCACTCGCGAACGTTCTCCTTCCACAGGGCAATGGCAAGGTCGTAAAGGGGGGAGTGGTCCGATGTATGATGCGAAGGGGAAGACGTGAAAGGTGAGGTATTGGCGTATTCTGCCTTCAATTCCTCCGCCTTTGCCTTCAGACGTGGCAAAGTGGCACCCCAGTTGAGGTGGTAGTTGACGCCCTTGTCGCGCATCGACTGAGCCACCACACCATCCATCATCAGACGGAACGACTGCTTGATTTCCTTTACTTTAGAGTGTAGCGTATTCTCGTCCATAGCGTAGCATTTGTTGGGCATAACTCTCGGAATAGTCCAAACGGATGTCGCAGATGTTACCATCAGCATCGGTTACGGGCTGCATGACGGGATTGATGAATCCCTTGTAGGGTGCCAGATTCAGGCGCTGGTAACGCTCCAGCACCTCGGCATGGAGCTGTGGGTCCACCTGTACGGCATAGCGCTCCACGAGCTGGCGGGCAGTTTCATAGTCACCTTCGCTTTTGATGCGCTGCACCTCGGCCAACAGGCGGGCAAACAGTCTGCGCAGGGCCTCGTAGTCAGTGATGTGCACAAAGGTCTTCCCTTCGCGCCGTTCCAGCTGGATGACGTCACCCTGCTCGTAGCACCAATGGGCGATAAGGGCCCGGTTGCGCATGTGTGCCTCCTCTATCTGGTGACCCGGTTCTATGCGAACCAACTGCGTCATCATGCCGTTCATGATGTAGCCGTAGTACTGTGCCTTGTAGGCCTCGCCGTCGGGCAACAGACCAAGGTCAACGAGCTTTTGGTCAGCGATGTAGTAGAGCCCGAAGAGGTCGGCGCGTGCCTCCTCGATGGTGTTGCCGTAGGCCTTCAGCGCGTCCGGGTCGGTACCTGGCAACAGCTGTCCGCTACCATGTCCTAAGCACTCATGCAGGTCGGTATGTAAATCGTCGCATACGTCACCGTATTTCTCTATCAGCGAAAACGTTGCGGCATCAACTACAAACTCTTCCTTGAACCCGTTTCCGTGAGCTGCCTTATTGTAGGCATCGGTAATATTTGAGATAGTGATGCTCTTGCTTCCGTGCTGTGAGCGTATCCAGTCGGCGTTGGGCAGGTTGATGCCGATAGCCGTCGACGGGTACTCCTCGCCACCCAGCATGGCAGCGCAGATGGCATTGGCCGTAACACCCTTGACGTGAGGTTTGCGGAAACGCGGGTCAACGGGCGAGTGATCCTCAAACCACTGGGCATTACAGCTGATGGTCTGCGTGCGCTTGGTGGCCTCCAGGTCCTTGTACTCGACGATACCCTCCCACGAGCCTTTCAGCCCAATGGGGTCGCCATAGACCTCGATGAAGCCATTGACGAAGTCCACCCTACCCTCGTGTTCACCTACCCACTCAATGCAGTAGTCGTTAAACACGCGCAGATCGCCACTCTCGTAGTAGTCGATGAGCAGGCTGATAATACGTCGCTGGCGGTCGTTCTCAGCCACGCCGCGGGCCTTGTCCAGCCAGTAGACGATGGCCTGGATAGCCTTGCCGTAGCGTCCCCGTGCCGACCACACCTCCTCCTGGATGATGCCTTCACGCTTCACGAGCGTTGAGTTCAGACCATACGACACGGGGGCGGGGTCGGCGGCGGCAGCCTCCTTCTGGCGGGCGTAGAAGTCCTCGGCCTCCCGCTGCGTCACGCCGTCATAGAAGTTGCATGCCGACGTCAGCAGCAGGTCCTCGCCGTCAGCCTTGTTGACACGCTTGGGCAGCACGTCGGGGTCGAAGATGACGGGGAACAGTTCTTCGCACAACTGCGCCATGCTCTCACCCTCGCATAGCGGCAACTGCGCCGGCTCAACCAGTGCAAGCACCTCCGACAGGTAGTCGCGGCTGAACTCCGGCACAAACTTGTTGCAGCCGTAGTGGTGGTAGATGCCGTTGGAGAACCAGACGCGCTTCAGGTAGACCTCCAGGGCTCGAAACCCGTCGGTATCATGCGGAACGGCAGGCGAGGTATAGACGGCCTCCAGCAGTTTGCGGATGCGGAGGTTATATTTTCCATACTGGTCGAAGGTGATGTCGCGCCCATAGAGCGTGGCCTTCGACAGATAATAAACTAAAATTTTCTGAGACAAAGACAATTGCTCAAATCCGTTCAAGCGGTATCTGAGCAATTGTAAGTCAGCAAAACGTTCTCCGACATAGTCGAAGTGACATGCACAATCGTCTGAATAGTTCATCTTAGCTTTTCTTCTTGGGCACTTTCTTTTGTACCTTTTCAGCGGGATGCTGTTCAAATTGCTGGATGCGATATGCCCTGGGGGTCATATTCATCACCTTGTAAAACGAAGCATAGAACGACTGCCTGTTCGCGAACCCCACCATGTTGCCGACCTCCTCAACCGTCAGATGCTGGTATCTGCGGTCGATGAGGATGGCCATAGCCTCCTCAATGCGGAACTTGTTGACGAACGAGGTATAGTTCATGTGAAAACGGACATTGACAACGGCGGAGATGTAGCGGGTGTTGGTACCCAGATCCTCGGCAAGCTTTTTGGCTGAATAATTCTTGTCTTTGTACTTTTTTTCCATGACGATAACGCGGAGAATCTTCTCCTTCATCTCGTCCATCACCTTAGGGCTTACGAGACTCCGGTAGTGAGCCTCTTTCTGCTTAGTTTCCGTAATATTGTACTTTGCCATACCCTAAAATGTTAGTTGATAAATTACTATTACAGCGCAAATATACAAAAAAAATTCTAAAATTGGACAAATAATGCCAAAATTTTAACAATTTTTCTATACATTTGCTTTAAATAGCCTTGTCAACGACCGTTATAGGTCTTTCAACATGATATCATGGGCATTCTTCAGATAGTCATGACGCACGTCGATTACCCGTTTCCACTTGTCGGACAACAGGCGGGTGACGTCAAAATCAATCTTCCAAACGCCATACGACTCCAGACGGGCTATCATGGTACCCAGCGTCATATTCTGGATATCTTCCGCCGGCATGTAGCGGCACTCCTCGCTCTTCTCGCCACCCGAAATCTCGGTCAGCAGGCTGGCATTCGTCAGTTCAAAGAGCAAGTCGTTGACAAAACGGATGGGAATCTGGGTCTCCTCTCGCAGTTCCAGGGCCGTATAGGGTTTATGCCCCTGCACGAAGCGGCGGCAGATGCGGCCCATGAGCAGCGCACAGAGCATCAGGCGGTAACGGTGACTGATTTCGCCAGTATGGGTGTCGTAGTCGTAGTAGTCCAGATTCTGGTTGGTGTAACATAGTTCCGCACCAAACAGGCAGATGGTCCACGATATCTGCACCCACAACATGAATAGCGGCAGGGCGGCAAAAGAACCATAGATGGCGTTGTAGCTGGACAGGAATATCTGCGAATGGATGTAAACGAACTGCAGGGCCTGCATGGCGATACCCGCGAGAATGCCCGGTACAATGGTGCTCCTGAACTTCACCCGTGTGTTAGGCATGAAGATGTAGAGAGCGATGAACATACAGCACGTTAGCACATACGGTATCAGGTCAATCAGCTTCTTCACGACCGGTCCCAGCATCAGGAAGTCGGGCATCTGCTTGGCCATCGTGGCCAGGAAGATGCTGATACCCGACGTCAGCACCAGCAGGAGGGGAAAGATGAAGAACATGGCCAGATAGTCGGTAAAGGTACGGAAGACGGAACGTCCCTTCTTTACCTGCCAAATGTCGTTGAAGGCCTCCTCGATGTTGCTAACCAGCATCAACACCGTGTAGAGCATGAACAGCAGACCGATACCCAGGAACACACCGCTCTTGGTATGCACCAGATAGCTGTTGACAAAGCCGATGATGACGTCGGTCACCTGCGGCTGCGACGAGAAGGCATCGCGGAACCACACCTCTATATATTTATTATAACCGAAGCCACGGGCAATGGCGAAGACCACGGCCAGAATGGGCACGATGGCCAGCAGCGAGGAGTAGGTCAGCGCCGATGCCATCGACAGAACGCGCTTGGCGGTAAAGAAGCGTACTGCCAGCAGCACCTTCTTCAACACAACCAGCACCACATATGTCAGCGGCGAAACATCGCCCTGACTGATGCGCCACACGCCGGTCTCTAAAAAATGCACGATGCGATTCATATTATATTGCCCTTCTTCTGTATAGAGTCATAAAAAAAAGAAAGCACCACCGCTATAAGCCGGGTTCTGTACCACCCCCCGAAGGGATGGTGTCTGCCATTTATCCAGACCGCAGGTTACCCTGCGGCTCAAGCATTCTACCCTCCATCGCAGTCATTCCCCGAAGGGAACGCACTCGGGCGGACAACCCTCCATCGACGGTATACGCGAACTTGCAGCCTCCAGACGGAACAGCCCGGCGATCACCCGCCGGCTGGTGGGCTCTTACCCCACCTTCTCACCCTTGCTCCCGACTCATACAATGCATTGACCGAGATCAAAATCGGGAGCGGTCATTCTCTTCTTCCTAATCCAGCCGTCACCGACTGCTGGCATTTTCACCAGTGGAGCGTCCTGTGCTGCCCGGACTTTCCTCTCGTCTCCCTATGGAGGCCAGCGGCAGACCGCAATAGTGCTTTCAAGCGACAAAGGTATGAATAAATATTCGATTTAGCAATAAAATGATGGAAAAAATGCGAAAAAACCTTCTTTTTACTTTGTACTTTTCACAATTATTCGTACCTTTGCAGCCCAGAATGAAATCAACAAACACAGCAAACGATATGACAAAACAACTGAAAAAGGTGCTGGTATTAGGTTCTGGCGCCCTGAAAATCGGACAAGCTGGTGAGTTTGACTATTCTGGCTCCCAAGCTCTCAAAGCATTAAGAGAGGAAGGCATTTCCTCGGTTCTGGTAAATCCCAACATCGCTACCATTCAGACTTCTGAAGGTATTGCCGACAAGGTGTATTTCCA
>CAMHJQ010000078.1 GCA_946185485.1 uncultured Prevotellaceae bacterium
CGAAGATTGACTACGTGGCTGTGCAGACCTATAATCCCTATACTGCCGACAAGGTGACGCTGGTGCTGGCTGAGGCTCGCCTGAATGCCTATCTGCCTGCCGAGGGTGCCATCACGGATGGTGGTGAACTGCCCGAATATAAGAAGGGTGAGAAGCTGATTCCCTATCGCATCGTGGCTCGCTACAAGGGTTCCGACCTCGTGGGTATGGAGTACGAGCAGCTGATGCCTGCCATCAAGCCCATGGGCGATGCTTTCAAGGTGATTCCTGGCGACTATGTGACGACTGAGGACGGTGCCGGTATCGTGCATATCGCCCCTAACTTCGGTGCTGACGACGCCTTCGTAGCCAAGAAGGCCGGTATCTGCCCGATTGTGCTGATTGACAAGAAAGGTGCTGAGCGTCCTGTGGTGGACTTGCAGGGTAAGTACTTCGTCATTGAGGACCTCGACCCCGAGTTCGTCAAGAACTATGTGAACGTCGACGAATGGAACAAGTTTGCAGGCCGTTACGTGAAGAATGCCTACGATGAGACCCTGACCGATAAGGACGAGACGCTGGACATCTCGATTTGCATGGACCTGAAGGCCCAGAACAAGGTGTTCAAGATTGAGAAGCACGTCCACAACTATCCACACTGCTGGCGTACGGACAAGCCCGTGCTGTACTATCCGTTGGATTCGTGGTTTATCAAGTCGTCAGCCTGCAAGGAGCGCATGAGCGAACTCAACAAGACCATCAACTGGCAGCCTGAGTCAACGGGTACGGGTCGTTTCGGCAACTGGCTCGACAACCTGAACGACTGGAACCTCTCGCGTTCGCGCTTCTGGGGCACGCCGCTGCCTATCTGGCGCTCAGAGGACGGCGAGGAAATCTGCATCGGCAGCGTCGAGGAACTCTACAACGAGATAGAGAAGGCCGTCAAGGCTGGTGTGATGAAATCGAACCTGCTGAAGGATCAGGGTTTTGTGCCTGGCGACATGTCGAAGGAGAACTACGACAAGATTGACCTGCATCGCCCGTATGTAGACTACATCGTGCTGGTTAGCGAAAGTGGCAAACCCATGAAGCGCGAATCAGACCTCATTGACGTATGGTTCGACTCTGGTTCGATGCCTTACGCCCAGGTTCACTATCCGTTCGAGAATGCCGACCTCATCGATAAAGGCATTGCCTTCCCCTGCGACTTCATCAACGAGGGTGTCGACCAGACGCGTGGCTGGTTCTTTACCTTGCACGCCATCGCTACGATGATTTTCGACAGCGTAGCCTTCAAGAATGTCATCTCTTCGGGACTTGTGCTCGATGCCAAGGGTAACAAGATGTCGAAGCACGTAGGCAATGTGGTGAATCCGTTCGAGATGATTGACAAGTATGGTTCGGACGCTGTCCGTCTCTATATGATGACCAACTCGGAGCCTTGGGACAACCTGAAGTTCGATCCCGAGGGTGTCGCCGAAATCAGCCGCAAGTTCTTTGGCACCTTATATAATACGTATAGCTTCTTCGCGCTCTATGCCAACGTCGATGGCTGGGAGCCTTCTCATATTTCTCAGCAGGCTCAGTCTCAGCCTACAGACAAGCCCGAGATTGACCGCTGGATTCTCTCCTCGCTCAATACCCTGGTGCAGAAGGTCACAGAAGAGCTCGATGGCTACGACCCCACACGTGCAGGCCGTTTCATCGATGCCTTTGTCAACGACGACCTCTCCAACTGGTACGTCCGTCTGAACCGCAAACGCTTCTGGGGTAAGGAGATGAGCGCCGACAAGCGCTCGGCCTATGAGACACTCTATACCTGTCTGATGACCGTTGCCAAGCTGTTGGCTCCGTTTGCACCATTCTATGCCGACCAGCTGTATAAGGACCTCGGTGGTGCCCTGGATAGCGTACACTTGGATACGTTCCCTGTTGCTGACGAGTCACTGATTGACAAAGACCTGGAGGCACGCATGGAGATGGCTCAGAAGATTACCTCTATGGTGCTCGCCCTGCGCCGCAAGGTGAATATCAAGGTGCGCCAGCCGCTGCAGGCTATCATGATTCCTGCCACCGACGAGCAGCGCAAGCATATTGAGGCCGTCAAGGACCTGATTATGAACGAGGTGAACGTCAAGGAACTTCGTTTCGTCGAGGGTGCTGGCATCCTGGTAAAGAAGGTGAAGTGCAACTTCCGCGTCATGGGTAAGAAGTTTGGCAAGGAGATGAAGGCTGTTGCCGCTGCTGTCGATGCCATGAGCCAGGAGCAGATTGCCGAGCTGGAGGCTAACGGTAAGCTGATGCTGGGCAGCTATGAGATTCTGGCTGAAGATGTTGAAATCATCAGCGAGGACATCCCCGGCTGGCTGGTGGCTAACGAAGGTACGCTGACCGTTGCCCTCGAGGTGGAGCTCAACGACGAGTTGCGTCAGGAGGGTATGGCTCGTGAAATCATCAACCGTGTGCAGAACATCCGTAAGGAGAGTGGTCTGGAGATTACCGACCGCATCAGCATCACGCTGGCTCCGCAGGCTGAGATAGAGGCAGCAGTCAACAGCTTTGGGGACTATATCAAGACTCAGGTGCTGGCTGACAGCATTGCCATCGCCCAGAATGATGGTACCGAGGTTGACTTCGATGATTTTAAACTGAATATCAAAATAACTAAAATCTAACTTATTATGGCAGAGAAAACACGTTATACGGACGAGGAACTGGAAGAGTTCCGTGAGATTATCAACGAAAAGCTGGCATTAGCCAAGCGCGACTATGAGCAGATGATGAATGCTCTGATGAACAAAGACTCTAATGATGTCGACGATACATCACCTACGTACAAGGCATTGGAGGAGGGTAGTGTTGCCCAGTCCAAGGAGGAGCTTATCCAGATGGCATCGCGTCAGCAGAAGTTCATTCAGGGCCTGAAGGGTGCCTTGGTGCGCATCGAGAACAAGACATACGGCATAGACCGTATCACGGGCAAGCTGATTCCGAAGGAGCGTCTGCGTGCTGTACCTCATGCTACGCTCAGCGTGGAGTCAAAGATGGCAGGTAAGAAATAATAGATGACGCAGGAAAAAGGTATTCAACAGCGTGGATGGCTGGCCGCTATGGTTGTGGTGGCCATTCTCGTTATTGACCAGTTGATCAAGATTTGGGTGAAAACCCACATGACGCTGCACGAGCAGATAGAAATCTTCAGCTGGTTCAAGATTGTGTTCATTGAGAACAACGGTATGGCATACGGCATGGAGATTGGCTCCAAGATGGTGCTGAGTATTTTCCGTATCGTAGCCATCGGATTCCTTACCTATTATATGGTGCAGATAGTCAGACGACAGGCCCGTTGGGGGTATGTTGTCTGTTTGGCTATGGTGCTGGCCGGGGCTGCGGGAAACATCTTCGACTCTATGTTTTACGGGCTCGTGTTTAGCGGAAGCTCAGAGTCTTACACCAGTTACTTCGTGCCTTTTGGAACGGGCTATGCGCCCTTCCTGATGGGCAAGGTGGTCGACATGTTCTACTTTCCGCTCATTGTCACCACATGGCCTGACTGGGTGCCGATGGTGGGCGGACAGCCATACGTCTTTTTCTCGCCTATCTTCAACTTTGCTGACTCTGCCATCTCGGTAGGTGTCGTGCTGCTGCTGCTCTTCTATCGTAAGGAAATCAGTGAAATAACGTTTACCAAGGAAGCCAAGAATAACAGTCATGAAGCATAGCGTCTATTATCTTTTCGCCTTGCTGCTACTGACAGCTTGCAAGCCAACAGTCCCCAAGGAGTATATTCAGCCGGGGGATATGGAGGATATTCTTTATGATTATCATCTGTCACAGGCTATGGCAAGACAGACAGGAGGCGAGCAGGCGGAATATAATAGAATGAAGTACTTTGCTGCCGTGTTGAAGAAACATGATGTGACGCAGGCTGATTTCGACTCTTCTCTGGTGTATTACTATTCCCATCTGGAGCGATTGAAGGACATCTATACGAATGTCAACGAACGTCTGGAAGAAGATGCCAAGATGCTGGGGGCATCTGTCGGGGAAATCAACCGCTATTCCCAGTACAGTGCTTCGGGCGACACGGCAAACATCTGGAAGGACCGCACAGAGTTGCTGCTGATGCCTTGTCCGATGATGAATCGCTATGATTTCACGGTCAAGATTGACACTACGTTCCATCTGGGCGACTCTTTCATGTTCCAATTTGTTTCTGAATACATCTACCAGAGTGGTATCAAGGACGCACTGGTTTGTTTCGTCACAAAATACGAGGGCGACAGCATCATCCAGACGACAAATCATGTTTCTGTATCAGGACTCTCTCAAGTGCGCATCCCGGCTAATCGTGAGAACAAGTTGAAGGAGATGCGTGGCTTTATATATCTGACCGATGGCAATGACCATGATGTAACCGTCCGCAGGATGATGTTCATCAGTCAGGTGCAGCTGGTCAGATTCCATAATAACGGTAAAAATGAAGTGATAGATGTGCCAAAACCGACAATCCATAAGACAGATAGCGTCAAACAACTTAATAACGACGAACGGAAACAAATTGACTCTTTACGTAATAAGGCTTTCGAACGGATACGTAACCGACCTCTTCCCCCTCGAAGCAGAATTATGTCAAACGGAGTGGCTCCAAGGAACCATCAGTCTCCACAAAGACGATGACGGTCGCGTACGGGCTTATTATCAAGGAAGGCTATTAACTTAAAAACAAACAACTATGAATATCAAAGTACGCTTAGCAATCATGAACTTTCTGGAGTTCGCTGTATGGGGCGCATATCTCACCTGTATGGGTAATTATCTGGGAATTGCTGGATTGGGAGATAAGATTTCCTGGTTCTATGCTATTCAAGGTATTGTCAGCATCTTCATGCCTACGCTGATGGGTATCGTTGCCGATAAGTATATCCAACCTCAGCGTCTGCTGGGATTGTGTCATGCAGTAGCTGGCGTATTCATGATCAGCTGTTGGTGGATGGGCGAACAGGCAGGCTTTGGCAATGAGCTGACAGACAAGTCGCTGTTCATTGCACTCTACACGCTGAGTGTGGCATTCTACATGCCTACAATCGCACTCACCAATACGGCAGCGTTTGCTATTCTGAAGAAGAACGATATGGATACCGTGCTCGACTTCCCGCCTATCCGCGTGTTGGGAACTGTCGGATTCATCGCCACCATGTGGTTTGTCAACTGCGCCTTCATCGATGAGAGCGGCTTTGGCTTTACGCTGGGCGAGAATGCTCACAAGTTCCAGTACACCTACCTGCAGTTCCTGGTATCTGGCGTGCTGAGCTTGGTACTCTTCCTCTATTGCTTTACATTGCCTGAGTGCAAGCTGAATAAGAAGGATGGCAAGTTTTCGCTGGCTGAGAGTCTGGGACTCAATGCCTTCAAACTCTTCAAGCGCAAGCAGATGGCCTTTTTCTTCATCTTCTCGGCTTTGCTGGGCATGTGCCTGCAGGTGACCAACGGCTTTGCCGGCCCCTTCCTGACCAGCTTCAAGGGCGTCCCCGAATTTGCCGACTCTTTTGCTGCCAACAACGCGACCATGCTGACCTCTATCTCACAGATCAGCGAGGCATGCTGCATTCTGATGATTCCGTTCTTCCTGAAGCGCTTTGGTATCAAGGTGGTGATGATGATGTCGTTCGTGGCTTGGGTGTTCCGCTTCGGATTCTTCGGCATTGGCAATCCTGCCATGCCGGGTGTCATCTTCTTCATCCTGTCATGCATCGTCTATGGTGTGGCCTTCGATTTCTTCAATGTCTCGGGTGGTATCTTCGTCGACCAGGAGTGCGAGCACAGCATCAAGGCTTCGGCACAGGGACTGTTTATGATGATGACTAATGGTATTGGTGCCACCGTCGGTACACTGGCTGCTGGTGAGATTGTCAACAGCTTCTGCCATTGGGAGAACGGATTCCTCGTCGGTGAGTGGCAGACGTGCTGGTTTACCTTCGCTACCTTCGCTTTGGTAGTCGGCATCACCTTCGCCTTGGTCTTCAAACCCGAGAAGAAACCTATCACCGAGATTAAACATTAAAGACGAAATGCGTTTCGCTCAGAAACATCAAGCATACAACAGATAGATGAAAGAGGTAAGGTTCTTCTATGCCCCTGACGCAGCTGCCGTCCGTGAGCTGCCCGAAGACGAAACCACGCATGCCCTGCGTGTGCTTCGTCTGCAGCCAGGTGACGAGATGATGCTCATGGATGGTCAGGGGACGTTCTATCGCGCTGAGGTGACGGTGACTAACAACAAGCACTGCTGCTACGACATCGTAGAGACGCTGCCACAGGAGCGCCAGTGGACGGGGCATCTGCATCTGGCCGTCGCTCCTACCAAGATGATGGAGCGCACGGAGTGGATGGTGGAGAAAGCGGTCGAAGTGGGTGTCGACGAAATCTCATTCCTGAACTGTCTGTTCTCTGAACGTCGTGTCGTCAAGATACAGCGTACAGACAAGATCGTCATCTCTGCTACCAAGCAAAGCCGCAAGGCCTGGAAGACCTGCCTGAACGACATGGTGGCTTTCCGTGACTTCATCGCTCAGCCAAGGGCGGGCCGCAAGTATATAGCCCATTGCTACGAGGAGATTCCCCGTAGCTACCTGTTCGACGAGCTTTGCCAGCCGGCCGCTGCCGACGATGCCACCGTGTTGATAGGTCCCGAGGGCGACTTCTCCATCGACGAGGTTCGCGAGGCGGTGGCTCATGGCTACCAGTCGGTTCATCTGGGTAAGAGCCGACTGCGCACGGAGACGGCCGGACTTGCTGCCGTGATGATGATGCAACTGAGTAAAAAATGAATTTGCCCACCTTTCGCAAGTATGAAATCTGTGGTGTAATATTACTTCGTAAACTTGAATGATAAAAATATAATGATGTCTATGCGTTTTATTCTTCTGGGTCTTGTCGTCTCTGCCTGGTCGCTGACCGCAACGGCACAGCCCTCGATGCGCGAAGCCTTCAAGCAGGCTCCCCAGGCATTGCTGCCCTATCTGACAGAAAACGACCGCCTGGATTTGATTGATTTTCTGGATTCAGGCATGAAGGCTGAAGCCAAGAACCAGTTGGGAGGGAAAAGTGAACTGCTACGTCTGACTGACCGTTTCCTGTCCCTCAGACTTAGTCAGGGGCTGTCCATGAAGCTGCGGCTGCTGGATTCACCGCAGCCTATTGACAGCGTTTCGCAAGTGATTTGCATGGTGCGTACCTATGGCATTGACTGTCAGGAGAGCACTGTTCAGTTCTATTCTCTGAAATGGCGCCAGCTGCCAACAGCCGACTATTTGGACGCACTTCCGCAGGAAACATTTGTGGCTGATCTTGACGAACAGGAGTCTTTATTGACTGTCCAGCCAGGCTGTGACATAGAAGCCAAGGCCGTTGAGGAGAAACAAAAAGAAGGGAAATGGGTTGTGAAATACAAATGGAGCTCAAAATTTGTTAAGATAGATTAATTTTGTCTTCAATATTAATTCAAACCCATTGTCATGAAATCTAAAATGCTTATCTTTGCAATGTGTTTTTCATGGTATTAGATTATTAAGGTTAATTGAAAGATTGGTTGTCGTGAGACAATCAATTTTTTTTTGCGCCCTCATCAGGGCCCAAATGAAAGCTAAAAGGGAACCCCGAAGGGCTCCCTTTTAGTTGTTTGTTTGGAATAAATTATTTGTTTTCTGTTCTCTTCGGCCTTATGCTTCGGGAATGACAGATACGACACTCTTGTCGCGCTTGCCCTTGTGGAACTCAACAGTTCCATCTACCAGAGCATAGAGCGTGTCATCCTTACCCA
Organism: uncultured Prevotellaceae bacterium; assembly: GCA_946185485.1. GTDB lineage: Bacteria > Bacteroidota > Bacteroidia > Bacteroidales > Bacteroidaceae > Prevotella. The sequence goes on from CAMHJQ010000078.1 coordinate 7,802, forward strand.
TAGCCACGTTGTTGCCTGCGTAGTGCTTGGAGCCACGCTGGCGAACGATGATGTTACCTGCAACAACCTTCTGACCGCCGAAAATCTTAACGCCAAGTCGCTGAGCTGCTGACTCGCGTCCGT
>CAMHJQ010000079.1 GCA_946185485.1 uncultured Prevotellaceae bacterium
TTGAATAAAGAACCATTGGCTAAACTCGTCTATGAGAAGTTAACTCAAATCATTGCTGATGATAAGGCTATATTACATTATAAATTCCCTTTTTACAAAGGTGACATAAGGGAAGATACAATAGAGGCAAAGTTATTATTACTTTCACCTGCTTATGGTATATATTTTTTTGATTTGGATGCTCGTGATGGTTTTGACGATGTAGTAAAAATAGGGTTGATTCTCTGTACAATGAGATTTCTTCTTTGATGAAGAAATATGCGGAATTGCGAAGTGGACGTGATAAATTAAAATATGATGTTTATTCTATTATAATTGGAAATCAAAAATGGTCGGGAGAAAATGAAGATTATATTTTAGCTACTGTTGATGATATTCCAAATATTGTTAGTAATTTAAAACCAGGAAGCCCCATTGAGGAAAGCCTTTTTTTACTGATATCAAGTTGTATTAGTGGTACAACGACTTTAATTCAAAAAAAGAAGCGCCCTATTTCAAAACCAGATACAAAAGCCGCTGTGCTAAATGATATACAAAATCATATTGCGAGTTTTGATATAGATCAAATGAGGGTAGCAGAAGTTGATATTGATGCTCCGCAGCGAATAAGAGGATTAGCAGGTTCTGGAAAAACTATTATTTTGGCATATAAAGCCGCTTTATTTCATGCAAGATATCCACAATCAAAAATACTTTATACTTTTTATACGAAATCACTTGCTGATACGGTAAAAAAACTCATTGAACGTGCATATAGGCATTATGCAATAAATAAAGTTCCCAATTGGGATGTGATAACAGTATGTCATGGTTGGGGAAGTAGTTCTTCGGAGGGTGTTTATTATAATGCATGTAAAAGTAATAATTACACTCCGATGAGTTTTATCCAAGCAAGGCAGTTTAGTGGCTCAAAAGATGCATTTGCATACATTTGTAAAGATTTAGCACAAAAAGAACTTCAACCTGAGTATGATTTGATTCTAATCGATGAAGGACAAGATTTTCCTATAGAATTTTATCAATTGTGTTACAAACTATGCAAAACAAAACGAATTTGTTGGGCCTATGATGAGTTCCAAAATATATTTGATGTGACTATTCAAGATGAACGGGTTACTTTTGGAAATGATGAAAATGGAAAGCCATTAGTTGATTTTGGTGAAGGAAACATACTTCAAGATATACCTCTGAAAAAATGCTATCGTACTCCAAGGCTTTCCCTGATTTCTGCATTTGCATTAGGTTTAGGGATTTATAATGAGAAAGTGTTACAACGTTTAGAGAGCAATCAACAATGGGAAGCGTTAGGTTTTAAAGTTCTAAAAGGCAGTTCTAATACAGGAGATGATATGGTCATAGAGCGACCATTGGAAAATACCCCATCATATTCAAATGAGCGTTTTACTAAAGATTCTATAAATATAGGAAAGTTCAAAAATCTTGATGATGAATGTGTTGCAATTGCCAAATATATTGGCCAATGTATCTCTGTCGAGGGCTTAATACCTACTGATATATGTGTCATATGCCTTGATTCTAAATATATAGCAGAGTATTTCTCTAAAATAGAGAATCTATTGCATAAGAATGGAATAAGTACATTTAACCATTTAAATGCCCCTTATTCAAATACCCGCTTTTTCATAGATAATCGTGTTACTCTTTCTACCGTAAATAAAGCGAAAGGTAATGAATGTGGTGTTGTGTTTATTTGTGGTGCCGATGCTGTGTTCCGGTATCCTAATGATGTAATTCTTAGAGATAAATTATTTACAAGTATGACTCGCACAAAAGGATGGTTGTTTTTATCTGGTGTAGGTGATAGTATAGACATATTTAGTAAAGAGTATAACGAACTTGTGAAAAACAAGTTTAATTTAGTTTTTAAACAGCCAGATAAAGAGGAAACAAAAAATATTGAGAATGTCAGTAGAAGCAGAGATAATGCAGAAAGTATTTTTGCAAATCAAATAAAGAAAATGCGTGAGTTGGGCATGTCTGATGATGAGTTACAAAAAATGTGGATGGAACTTCTTAAGATAAAGAAATGAACCAAGGGAGCTTCTTAATTCATCTGGGTAATGCTATCAAAATAGTTTCTTCATGCAATTTGCTGAAGGATAAAATTGAAAAAACTGGACGCGATAGATTTGCAATTAAAAGAACTATATCATCGTTAGAAGATTATAATAACTATATTCATGAAGTATATGAGATGGTTGACTATGATATTCTTTTGAGTGACGAATCATTTTTCCAGTTTGATCAAAAAATTGAAGATTCAAAGATATCATATAGATATGTTTATATGCAAAATTCTGTTCGTAGATTGACTTTTGAAGAGTTTTGTGAAAAACATGGTTTTTCACAAAATGAGGAAGATATTGATGAGATAGAGGCGTATTTTGAAGAGCAGGCTGGTGATGATGCTTTTGTCCCTAATGTTTTTCCTCTTTATCTCAGATATGATGTGAGTGACATAGGTTATAAGGCAAATGTTCATTCGTATGCGCATTTGCATATTGGAACATCTGGTAGTGTGCGGTTACCAGTAGGAACAATATTAACCCCGGATGCTTTTGTTAGTCTATGTTTAAAACTTGCATATCCTGATGTATGGTGTCGAAATATTGTAGAGAATCCTCATATGTCTGAATTGTACAATTTCAAAAGGAAGTGTGAAAATATTCCTACTAATTATTGGGTAGAAGATGAAAAGAGAGACATCTTTCTTATGTAGAAAAAAGTGAGATTCTTGATTTTTATTGTATTGCACATTTTCATATCTTACCCTTCGAGGTCGCTGCTTGATGGTGTGGTGCCAACGCCGCCAGTATTGTCGTCGGCGCTGTCGGTGATGTCCTCTTCGGGAATCTCGGAGTTTGTTCGCTCGACGACTTTATGCAAGTTTGCTTGGCATGCGAGCTGATGATACTATGAACTATTTCGCTCAGACAGGGCAGATAGTCTGAAGATTTTCTTTGTTGTTGGGCTTTGATAAATAGTAACAGCAAGGGAGATTAGCCAGTAGGGTAGGTTAATCTCCCTTGTTGACGATTGAGGGTAGGGCAATGCCATAGTCCATATTATCTGATTTGTTGATCTCTGATGTAATGCATAATCATTCGATGTTTGAGGGTTAGACATTGATTGGCGATGCCTCGGATGGCGACGCTGCACCCAGGGTTAAAGGCTCTGATACTCTTCCTGAGCATCGAAGCAGGGACAGTCCTTGTGGACGTTGGGGAGGTCGCGATGGCCGAGGATGCGGGCATCGGGGTGGGCCTTCTTCAGGCGACGGAGCAGGCGCAGCAGGGCGCGTTTCTGGCGGGGCGTGCGGGTGTCGGTAGGAATACCGTGCTCGTCAAGACCACCTTCGTAACAGACACCGAGCGAATGCTGGTTATAGCCTTTGGCGTGGGCACCAATCAGATTTTCGTGGCGCGTCTGATAAGTCGTGCCATCGCGCGTGATGTAGTAGTGATAGCCCGTGAATCCGAATCTTTCCGCGTGACAGCGGATGAGGGCTGTCACGGGAAAGTTCTGGTTGCGGCGCGTGGCCGAACAGTGAATCACAATCAGATCAATGTGCCGCATGACTGTACGAAAAATGAACTGATGATCGCGGTGAGCACAGTGATGATGAACTGGATGATGGTTTTCCACTTTTTCATGTCTTTGAAAATCTTTATCATGTTAAGTCTAAGTTTAGTTTTACGTGTTGTTTACTAAAATCGAAAGGTTTATGGGTTGGGCGTTTCATAGTCAGAAGTGCCCTTCGTGGTGGCGGTGGCCTTTTTCAGCGTGGCTTCCAGGTTGATGCTCGTTGCCGACAGTTCGCCCGTGGCACGTGCGCGTAGTTTCACGCCCCGGATGTTTTTCGATACGCTGAAGTCGTCGGGTATGGCGGCACCACCGGCGTTCTTGATACCCAGCGAGAAGATTGCGAGATCGGAAATCTTTACGTTCTTGCCTTCCAGCAGGAGTTCCTTGATGCACGACACCATGTCCGTGAGCATGCCCTTAATGGCACCCTTCGAGAACGGGGTGTTGTGGTTAGACATGTGCTCGGCCAGGCCATCCAGTTCGATGGTTTCCTCAATGACCGGGTAGGCAAACCATTTCTGGTAGGCCGACGACTTTTCATTTTTGTTCTGTTTCAATACATACAAAATCATAAAAGAATAAAGTGAAGAGTGAATAGTAAAGAGTGAAGAATTAACTCTTGTCAGAGTGTTTCTCTGATAGTGCAAAGATACTGATTCGGTGAAGGGCGATTTCCGCTTTATGCAGGCTCATGCAGATAAGGCTGAATAAAGCCGAAAAAACGTAGCCAGCCGCGTGGCTACGTTTCCAGATCGATGCAGAATCGCTCTGCTATCCATTTCACGATGTGGGGTGGCAGCACCCTCATGCCGGGCTTCAGACCCATCTGTGAGAGTTCTTTGCGGTACGGCCTGAGCCAGTTGAAGAGCGTCCGCACCGTTACGCCCGCGCACTGGGCCAGTTGCTGTTTGGTCATTGCTTTCATAAATCAACGTTTTTTGATGGGTAAATATCATACTTTCATTGCCTGAATGCCATACTTACGGGGGCAAACGATCATACTTCGTTCTGCGGGAAAAGCAGGTCCACGAGGTCGATCTTGGCGGCTTTCTGGGCAGGGGTGGCACGTTGCTCCAGGATACTGCTCACCGTGATGGGATGACCGAACACTTCGCTGGCAGCCTCGGCAATGCCGTACCATTCTCGGTAAGTCTGGCCATCCTCGTCGGTATCGGGGAAGAGGATGATGCGGCGGCCAGCAAGGGGGCGCAACTTCGCCACGTTCAGTTCCGTCTTGCCGCCTGTGGCCAGCCAGATATACTCGGGCTTTACCTCCGACATAATCACCGCAGTTTTCTCAGCTTCCACCACGGCAATGGAAGTAGCAGACCCACCCCTGGTCCCTCCCTGTGAGGGAGGGAGACAAATAGTCTTTGCGCTGGAATCTTCACTTGCTGAGGTAATTGCTCCCCTCCATATAGGGAGGGGCAAGGGAAGGGTCTTTAACAGGTGCAGTCCGAACAGGCAGTGGTCGGTGTTCCATTCCTTCGGCAGTTGGCCGTGCTTGCGTAGCAGATAGGCTGCCCATGTAGGCTTGCGGTCGTGGTCGCGGTGACAGTCGGGGCAGTAGTGCATGATTTTGCCGTCGCGCAACTGATCGCACTCGTCTATCTGCCAGAAGATGACGCCGCCGTCACGACTGGTACCTAAGCGGTAGCGTTCCATGGCCCGCTGCATCTGCTCCTCCGTCAGGTAGCCGTTGCTGACCACCGCCCGGCAGAACTCTGATGCCGTGCCCAGTCGCTGCTGCCACATCCGGTGCCCTATGGCCTTATGCTGCTCTATCTGCTTCCTCATCGCCTTAAACGTATTTGGAAAAACCTCTTCCATCTTCATACATCATACTTCTAACATCTGACATCCCTTAGGAATCCTCCCCCTCATATCTAAGTCCCCCATAGGGGGACAGATATAAGAGGGGAGTGAGGCTTCAGAAAGGCGCCGGCCTGTAGAAAGTACGGCCGTTGCGCTCTTTCTTCTCGATGATTTTCTGCTCCAGGGCCTGTGTCAGTAACTGGTTGTACTTGAACGGGATGGCGATGCCCGACAACTGCATCACACGCTCACGCAGTTCACCGCCGCCCACCTCGTTCTCGTTGCGCATGGCATCGAGGAAGAGGTGTGCGACGTCGAACGACCACCGTCCGTCTTCATCACACACACGGTACGCCTGATTCAATGGAGGCAACTGCTCCCTGCTGTCTCGAATCTCCCCTCCCTTGGGGAGTGGTTGGGTTCCCCTCGGCAGACCGTTCTCGCCAACCTCAAAGTACATGGTCTGCTCTATGTCGTACTTGCGTGTCAGCGTCTGCTCCATTTTGAAGATGCGTTCCGGCATCAGCTTCTCGCAGGCATACACTTCGAAGGCCTTGTTCATCAGTTCCGTACCAATCCATCCGCGCAAGTTACGGTCCTCGCCGCTCTTGTTCTGGTGGAGCACGCACACGATGCAACAATCCTCCTGCGTGGCCAGGTGCAGCAGTTCCTCCATCACCTCCTGCGCCAGCACACCGTCGTTGATGTCGTTCACCAGATCGCGGATGCCATCCACAATCACCAGGTCGGGCTTGCACCGTTTTACCGCCTCTAAGAGTAAGGTCCGCCGCAGCTTCCATTCCACGGCGCGTACGTTGAAAATGTCGAATGTTCCTTCTCCTGCCATCTTCATCACCCTGTTCTTCAGAATGTCTTGAGTCGACTCATCACTCTGCTCCGTGTCATACCACAGCAGCCGAAGCGGAGCCTCCGTCTCACGATGAAACGACAAGACGTCTCTTACATGACAGCACGCCATCAGCATACTTGTGACGAACGTCTTACCCGACTTCGCCTTACCCGTTATCGCCACCAGTTCACGCCGCGGAAAACACGGCTTGCCGAAGAGCCGAAACAGGAAGTCCATCTTCGGCAGTTGTTTCTCGGGCGTAATTCTCAACTGCTCCAGCAACAGCATCTGCGGACTCAGTGCCGTTTCCTCGCCAGCATGTTCCAGTTCAGCATCCAACTGGCTCATCACCTTTTCGTCCATAGCTTCATTTCCATTTTGTCTTTTGCTATGCAAAAGTACGGAAAACAGCTGATTCCTGCTCCCCTTAGGGGTACTACGCGTGGGTACTACGGTCTGTCAAATTTCACAAACAACCGAAATAGCATCGAAAAGATAGTTATCCTAACCAAACAGTTGTTTCAGTTCGTCCTGAAAGTCGTACGATTGCTGTTGGGAGAGAGCCAAGTTGTAATCACTTCGCATGTAGTTGCGGTGCCAAAATTCCTCAAACACCTTCCACTTCTCCTTGATGCCCAGCCGATGGGCCATGGCATCAGCCAACAGAGCTGCCTGCGTCCGCGAGATTTTCGGCTGATAATGCTCGTCCACATAGCCCGCCTGCTGTGCTTTCTGCCAGAGTGCCATTGCCTCGTCGGTATGGAGTTCTTTGGGCAATTCCCCCGCAAGAGGGCTCTCTTTCTTTCGTGGAGGGTCGGGGAGAGCCTTTATATTCTGTGTGTCTATCCTGTCTACATGCTGCGCGCCGGATGCAACATAGACTAAGGTGAATTGGCTGCAATGATGATCGTAGCCTGCCTGATGCAGCCGTTCAAGCAGGCGGTTTACTTGTTCGAGGTCATCCTCGTTGTTGTTTGGATTCATGATTGTTTTTTAAATATAATAGATAGAGATATTCAAAAAAAAGGATGCGGGACAATAACGGCAAGAACATCTTCTCACGGGTATTACCACACACCTCGACACAGATGAATACCGCTAAAGCCCACACCCATATTTGAGTGTGAGCTAACAGCAGTCTTCCCGTGTCTCATCTTCTGTGGTAATTTTGTGAGAAGTACAGAAAGCTGTCGCTCTATCTACTATATTTCGAGGTGCAAAGATAGTGTAAATCAAGCGAAATACCAAAGGATTATTGGATTTTTATCCCTGTATGATAGCCGTCCCTTATCAAGGGACTCTAAATCTTTGTATCTTCGAGATGAAACCTATCTTTCACGCATCCAAAATGTTTATGTTCTTTTTTAAGGACTCATAACGTTTCTATTTTTTTTTAGTTTGACATTCTTGTTTTATTGTTGAAATGTTACTTTAAATCAATGCTT
>CAMHJQ010000080.1 GCA_946185485.1 uncultured Prevotellaceae bacterium
GACGGTGAGGTCACCATGGGTAAGGTGAAGCGTGGTAACCGCGAAATCATCGTCACCTCCAAGACCGGCGAGCAGCGCAAGTACCTCGTATCGCTGTCCAAGCAGATTCTGGTACAGGAGCACGACGCCGTGCGTGCCGGTACGCCGCTCTCCGACGGTGTCATCACGCCTGCCGACATCCTGGCCATCAAGGGTCCGACGGCTGTGCAGGAGTACATCGTCAACGAGGTGCAGGACGTCTACCGTCTGCAGGGTGTGAAGATCAACGACAAGCACTTCGAGATTATCGTGCGTCAGATGATGCGCAAGGTCCAGATCAACGATCCGGGCGACACCTCGTTCCTCGAGTCCGACATCGTCGACAAGCTCGACTTCGCCGAGGAGAACGACCGCATCTGGGGTAAGAAGGTTGTCGTCGACGCCGGTGACTCTGAAAACCTTCAGAAGGGTCAGATTGTTACTGCTCGCAAGTTGCGCGACGAGAACTCCAGCCTGAAGCGCCGCGACCTCAAACTCGTGCAGGTGCGCGATGCCGTGCCCGCCACGTCGACGCAGATCCTGCAGGGTATCACCCGTGCAGCCCTCCAGACCAAGTCGTTCATGTCTGCCGCATCGTTCCAGGAGACTACGAAGGTGCTTAACGAGGCTGCCATCCGCGGTAAGAGCGACAACCTCGAGGGCATGAAGGAGAACGTTATCGCCGGTCACCTGATTCCCGCCGGTACTGGTCTCCGCGAGTTCGAGAAGATCATCGTCGGCTCGAAGGAAGACTACGAGCGCATGCAGGCCAACAAGAAGAATGTCCTCGACTTCACCGAGGAGGCCGTGATGGACTAATCCGTTCATGTTATACAAAGAAGACAGAGGCTCAGGCGCACGTCGCCTGAGCCTCTGTCGTCTTTTTTTGTATGCCGTCGCTATTCTATGATGGCCTGCTTGCTGATGACGGTTCCGTTATCGCTGACGCCTTCGAGGGTGACGAGGTAGCGCTTGGAGACATCGGAGGCATAGAAGCGGACGGTGGCATGGCCCTCAGCATCGGTCCTGACCTGTGGGTTCCAGTAGAGGGTGGTGCGATGGTCCGGGCGCGTCTTTTTGCTGATGTCCGTGTATTGCGGGGAATAGAAAGTCGCATCTGGTGCCCATCCCTGTTGCTGGATGGCGGCCATCGAGAACTGAGGGCCGTTCTTACCCGTAAATCCAGGCTTCACTCGCACCAGCAGAACCCCTCTCGTCGGAGCGTCCCATCGGTATGCCAGCAGCCGGGGATCGTTTTGCTGGAAGTATTCTATGGAATGGAGACTCGAGGGTTCGAGTATCAGCAGTTCCTCTGAATTGCTTTGCACGTCGTCAATAAAGATGAGAGGTCCCAGTCCGCCTGTTGTCCATGTACGAATGGCAGGGCTGCCGTTGTCATCGCGGGTGACTTTCAGTCCCAGCGTGTTCAGCAGTACTTCCATCGTGCTGCATTTGTTCAGGAAAGGCTGGTCGTCGTAGTGTGCCTTGAAGGGTTCTATCTTCATGCGGTTGTCTGTACGGGGCTTGCGTTTCTTTTCCTTGACGACCTCCGGTAGGTCGACGACGCGGTCCACGCTGCCGTACATCACCTGTTCCTGGGCTTGACGGGCAAAGTCGTCGGGGATGGAGAGGGGTGAAAGGTGGGGGGTGAGTGGCGAGTGCAGGGTGGGGAAGGTCTGCGGGTCGATGTCTAACTGTACAAGGCTGGTGCTGCCCGTCTGGCGCGTGCCTTCCAGCACGTAGGTGGTGCCATCGGGGAAGTCGAGGCCGCGGATGGTAAAGCGCGAGCTGTCGCCCAGCTCGAAGGTGGTGCGGAAACCCGTGTCAGGGCGTACCAGCATCAGCTTAGGGTGCTTGATGCGCTTGAAGATGGTGCCGCGAATCTGGCCCGAGATGGTCTGCGAGGTCTGAAAGCCGTAGTCGATGCGGGGATATTTGCCGCTGAGCATGTCGGCCAGCATATATCCGTCAGGCTGTTGTGCCAGACACTCGCCGATGGTGGGCAGCACGCTGTCGGGCTTCACCACGTCGTAGTCGGTGATGCTCAGCGAGAAGTTTCCGTAGAGGGGCGTGCCGTCGGCCTCTGCCACTTCGATGGTCAGTTCCATCGGCTCGTTGTGTTGGCGGGCCTCGCCGCGGATGGAAACCTGCGGCTGGGGGGCTTCGATGCGGGTCTGGCTCTCGGCAATGATGTCGCCCGTCTGACGGTTGACAATGGCCACGCTCAGACTGCCGGGGCGCAGCGACTGGCTGTCGATGCACAGTACCTTGCCAGGGGTATAGTCTGTCACTATCAGGTTGCCGCTGCCATAGAGCGTGCAGGCTAATGGTTCGGTGGTGTGGTGGTCAAGGCGTACAAGGAGCTGCCCTTTCCGCTGACCTAACTGTAGCGGAGAGTCCGAGCCCGTCGGACTGGCAGTCCGAACCGGGCGGACTGGTAGTCCGAGCCGGGCGGACTCATACTCCGCCTTGGGCTCGTTGCCTGCCACCCATAGGGGATGATAGCAGAATCGCTCCGCCGGGAAGTTGCGCATCCATTGTGTATAGGCCGCCAAGGTATAGCTTCCGCCTCGCAGATGGCGGGGTAGGGTGAGGGCGTTGGCAAACACGCCATCGCTGTCGCAGCGGACGATGATGCGCTGGCAGAGTGTGTCGGCAGCATTGTCCAACAGTTCCACATAGACATAGCGCGAGCGGCTGATGGGCGTATGCGTGACCGCATCCACTAAGTGGGCACGGAACCAGACGGTATCGCCCGGCACATAGTAGGGACGGTCGGTGTGCAGATAGATGCGCTCCTGCGGCACACGGGCATAGTAGCCAAGGATGCGCTGCTCGATGTCCAGCGTGTCACTCTTTCCGCGGAGTGTCTCAAAGGCTGCCTCCAGCGTGCGGAGCATCTTGCCGTCGCTCGTCTTCAACATCATGGCGTTGAGGTTTTTCGCCAGTTCCTTGTACTGTTGTATGTTCAGTCTCCCGGGGTAGTCGCTGCACAGCCTATGCAGCACCGTGACGATGGCCTGGTTGCTATTGCTCTCGTTGCCGGTGTACTTCTCTTTTAGGTGGAGCATCTTGCTCTTCAGCTCCCCGTAGCCATCTGCTTGTTGAGCCGACATAGCAGTTGTGAGAAGCAGTGTTAGGATAAAAGTGAAAAATCTGTTCATTGCTGTTCCTCCATTGATTCGTTCGTGTTCCTAGCCTCTTCCAACTGTTCGCCCTTGGTCAGCTCACCCATCATGATGCGCTGTACCAGTCGCTGCAGACGGGCGTCAGCCTTGATGACCTGCTCGGCCTTGGTACTATAACTGCTGTCGGTGACGTCTTCCAGCTCGTGCTCAAGACGTGCGATGTAGTATTGCAGGCTGTCCACCGCCGATGACGGTTGTTGCTTGTGGGTCCTGGCTGTCGCCTTCTTGTGTGTGGACTGCTGTACTGCCACTCGGGTGTTGACCGACTCTTCAGTGTTGTCAGTCACCAGAGAGCTGTCAGCCACTGGCTCTACGTGCTGAGGCCTGCCGTTGACAACGGCTTCAGATGCCGCTGTCAGCGGCTGTGTGGCATGCTCCGTCCAAAGTGTGACAGTTCCTGCTGCCAGTATTACTGCGACGGCTGCAGCCATTCCCCAACGCAGGTAGCGTCGTTGGGCCTGCCGCTTGTTGACGATGCGGTCGTACTCGGCAGTCTCATCCTCTGCCAGCCAATGGTCTATGTCTTCCTCTTTGCGGAGCATCTGGGCTATCAGCTGTTCTTCTTCGGCTGTGGCTTGGTCACGCAATAGTTTGTCGATCAGTTCTTTCATTGTTTCTCTCCTTTCGGGTTTAATAGGTCCAACAGTTTTCTTTTGGCAGTGCTCAACATGGCACTGATGGAGCGGGTGGTTGCACCGGTAGCTGCTGCTATCTGTCCGATGTCCATTTCCAGTTCATGACGCATGCGGAACAGTCGTTGTTCGGTGGGTGATAGCCGCTGGATGGCCGCTCGCAGCCGTTCTATGTCTTCACGTGCTTCCAACTGCCGGATGGTGACATCCTCGCTGTGCGGTTCCTGCTGCGGTATGGTGGACTTCCGCACGTTTCCTTTACGCCACTCACTGACACACAGGTTCTTAGCTATACGTATAGCCAGTGCCTCCATCCCTGTCCGTGGGTCTATGCGTTCGCGGAGCAGCCACAGCCGCATCAGCGTCTCCTGGGCAATGTCCTCGGCAGCCAGGTCGCTGCCGAAGAAGCGGCGCCCTACCTCTATCAGGCGTGGTCGTAGCAACGGGGCTATACTTTCGAATTCTTGCTGGGTCATGTGCGTATGGTGAAGACAGGTAACTGTACTTATTCCGGCCTGTGCATCGCCTTCTCTTCCTTCTTGCGACGCTTCTCTTCCTTTTTACGCTGTTTCTCCTCGGCCTTGCGCTGCTTCATGCGCTGTTTGAATGCAGGATAGGCGTCCGGCACCTCCATATAGGCCGACTGGGCAGTCAGCCTGTAGGCCATCTCTGCTCCCTCGTAGTCGCCCAAGGTCTCATACGACACGGCCATGTAGTAGTAGAGTTCTCCCGTGTGGTAGCGCTTCTGCAGGGCACTGTCGCCATAAACCAGGGTGTGGTAGTAGTCCTTGGCCCTGAAGGCCTCACAGGCCTGTTCGCATAGTCGCTTGAACTCGTTCCTGCGGGCGATGGAGTCTGCCGGTGTCTCGCTTTCCACTTCCACGTCGTCGACGTTGCGCACCCTCGACCAGTACATTCCCACTCCGCTGGGGGGTGCTTGTACGGCCAGACCGTAGTTGGTGTCCTGCGAGCGTAGACCCCGGTGGTAGTGGGTCTCTTGGGCTATGACGGCTGTGGTCATCGTCAGTAGCATGGTTGTAAACAGAGTCTTCTTCATCTTTTTGGTGTTTTGTGTTTTGTGATTTGTCTTTTGGTCGTTTTGTAGATAATACGCACAACCCAGGATGATGTTAAGTTTGTCTTTGCTGGCAGCTTCTCGTTGCTGTCTGGGTGCAAAGGTACGAAATTTTTTTGAATCCGTCCCATCATCACCCCCCAGGAGCACCTCCCCCCCTTACATCTCAGTCCCCCCTTATAATGGGGGGGACGCTTGAGATGTAAGAGAGGTGCTCTCCTCCCCCCACGTGTTTTGGGTGATGGGATGGGGTCGACGGGAGGTTGGCGTAGGCAGACAGGAAGCAGGCAGCAGGTGCCTTGGGAATGCCGTGCAGGAAAATTTCCCGCACGGAGCAGGAAAATTTCCTGCACGGCGCTCCCGAGGCCTCCGCGACGAGGTGTCGGTGGTGGAGGGTAGGGTGTCGATTGTTGAAGCCGGGAGACATGGGTCAGAAGGGGCGTTTTACGGTTATTTAACAAACTTTATACCCAGTTACGACAATTCTTCGCTACCATGTAATACGTAACTTCGTACCGGCGACTCTCCCGACCCAGACGGCGGCAATCATCCATTCCGTTGCCGTCGTACCCCCAACGGAATAGCACCGTTCTGGAAAATTTGCCGTACTATATTTGCACGGATGGAAATAAATGTGTACCTTTGTCACTGAAAACAGAAGTTTCACATTATAATATAATATATAAGACAAATGAACGATAAAGGAAACCAGCAGCAGGGACAGCTGCAGATAGAACTGCCACAGGACGTGGCGCAGGGCGAATATGCCAACTTTGCCATCATCACACACTCCAGCAGCGATTTCGTTGTGGATTTTGCCAGGGTGTTGCCCGGCGTTCCCAAGGCTCAGGTGAGGAGTCGTGTCATCCTGGCTCCAGAACATGCCAAGCGCCTGTTGGGTGCATTACAGGAGAATATCGTGCGCTATGAGCGTGAGTTTGGCACCATCAAGATTCCCAATCAGGAACCGCGTACCATCGCTCCGTTCCCAGTAGGGAAAGGCGAGGCATAATACAGTCTTTTAATAGTGCAAAACAGAGCAGATTGCCTGTTAATATAGTTTAAAACGCTTATATAATGTTAATTTTCGTTGTATGGGCGTTTTTTTATTCCTTATATATTAGGTGGAATGAAATAATTGTTGTACCTTTGCAGCCCGAAACGCCTTTTTGCGAAGGAGCCAAAGGTGTAACTAGTTGAATTTGAACAAAATAATATATAAGTAAAATTAAAAGTAAAAGTAATTATGCCTACAATTTCACAATTGGTAAGAAAAGGCAGAAAGGTGCTCGTTGACAAGAGCAAGTCGCCCGCGCTGGACTCATGTCCTCAGCGTCGTGGTGTCTGTGTTCGTGTCTACACAACGACCCCGAAGAAGCCTAATTCGGCTATGCGTAAGGTAGCCCGTGTTCGTTTGACCAACCAGAAGGAAGTCAACAGTTACATTCCCGGAGAGGGACACAACTTGCAGGAGCACAGCATCGTGCTGGTTCGCGGCGGTCGTGTAAAGGACCTTCCCGGTGTACGTTATCACATCGTACGTGGTACGCTCGATACCGCTGGTGTTGCCAGCCGTACCCAGCGTCGTTCGAAGTACGGTGCAAAGCGTCCTAAGGCAAAGAAGTAAAGCTGAGTTAGTGAGTTTTTGAGTTTTTAAGTTCTTGAGTGCTCGGAGATGAGCAGGCTCGGAACGGAGTAAAAAGCTCAAATAACTCAAAAACTCAAAAACTTACAAAACTCAAGTAACTGAAAGAAAAAATCCGTTTTGCTGGAGATCTTGTTACAGACAGGTTGAGTAAATGCTCATGAGCGAGCGTTGAAGAACGAGAAAGAAACAGCCCCAAGCAGACAAAATTTTTAATCAAAACAACAAAATGAGAAAAGCAAAACCAAAGAAGCGTGTGATCCTTCCCGATCCAGTCTTCAACGACAAGAAAGTGTCGAAGTTTGTGAACCACCTGATGTACGATGGCAAGAAGTCCATTTCGTACGAGATTTTCTACAATGCACTCGAGACCGTCAAGGCTAAGATGCAGAATGAGGAGAAGTCTGCCCTGGAAATCTGGAAGCAGGCCCTTGACAACATTACTCCTCAGGTTGAGGTTAAGAGCCGCCGTATCGGTGGTGCTACTTTCCAGGTTCCCACCGAGATTCGTCCCGACCGTAAGGAGAGCATCTCGATGAAGAACATGATTTCGTTTGCCCGCAAGCGCAGCGGTAAGTCTATGGCTGACAAGCTGGCTGCTGAGATTATGGATGCCTTCAACAACCAGGGTGGTGCCTTCAAGCGTAAGGAGGATATGCACCGTATGGCTGAG
>CAMHJQ010000081.1 GCA_946185485.1 uncultured Prevotellaceae bacterium
TACCCAAATGGGTAATTTTTCATCCCCGCGATGCAGAATTACCCATTTGGGTAGTGGATTTATTTGGCAGTTCCATTTATTTTGCAGTCAAAAACTCGTAAGGATATGAAAAGACTAATTATTTTTTCCATGATGTGCCTCGTGGCGATAGGCTTGACTGCGCAAGAGACTCACGTCATTGAACCTGCTATCCTTGAAGTCCGTTATGATTCATGGCAGGAGGAATATGACGACTCCTACATTCTGAGGGTTGGTAAGACTGCCAACCAGTTCTTTAGTTACTATCGTTATAGGGATGACAGTTTGATGTACTCCAGCGAGGCTACGATGCAGATAGCCTTGCAGGAGTTCTTCGACTCTTCTGGTAAGAATGTGCCCCGTTCTAAGAAACTGAAGACAAGTACTATCGGCAATGAATGGCTTTATAAGGATCTGACAACGGACAAGCTGGCGCTCTATAGCTTTTATGCCAGTGCCTACAATACCTATGAAGAGGATATCCCTAAACAGGAGTGGACTATCCATGCAGATTCCGTGATGACGATCTTAGGTATGGAATGTCATAAAGCCACGACTAAGTTCAGAGGCCGTGTTTGGGAGGTATGGTTTACTGAAGAAATCCCAATCAGCCTTGGCCCATGGAAATTGGGAGGTTTGCCTGGCTTGATTCTCAAAGCAACGGCAGACCATGACTTCATCAAGTTTACTGCTATTAGCATCAAGAACGAAAGCATCAACCCTGTTACATTTTATAATTGGGGCGATGAGAAATTCTATCACATGACAAGGGAGAAATTCCTAAAGTATAAGAATCGCCCACGGACAATTCCTTATACAGAGAAAGTCGTTCAAGCAAAACCTTATATTGAATTAGAATAATGAAACAGATATTGATTGTATTTTTATGGATGCTTTCTCTTAGGGGGTTGGCACAAGAAACTCATGTTATTGAGCCTTCAATCTTGGAGGTCAGGTATGAAGTAACTCATGAAAATGACAAGGATATGTTTGCCCTTCGTTGCGGAAAGAACGTGAGCCAGTATTTCAGCGTTGGCAAATTACGGGATGATTCGCTCCGTGCATCACCAGACCCAGCCATCAGCCAGATACCATTGGACGAGATGATGGAAGAGGCCATGCACCGCGATGACCCCAGCAAACGGCGTCCAAGTTCGCCCTGTCATAGTGACTATTTGTATTGGAATCTATCGGTAGGTAAGGTGTCGGTTTATACCAGCGTATTTGGTAGCAAGTATGTCATTGAGGAAGAAACTCCCACGATGGATTGGGATATATATGAGGATTCTGTGCAGACGATTATCGGCTATGAGTGCCACAAAGCTGTTACGGAATTCCGTGGCAGGGAATGGACAGTATGGTATGCTGATGGAATCCCGGTGAGCCTTGGACCGTGGAAACTGAACGGACTGCCAGGAATCATATTGCAGGCAGAATGTGATGGCTACATGAAGATGAATGCTTGTGGCATCATGACCAGCGACCTTTCGCCCGTCACGTTTTACAACTTTGCGGAATATAAATTTCAGCCTGTAGAGCGCAAGAAGTTGCTGAAGATGAAAATGAATCCCAACTCCTATCCTGCAAATACGAAGATAACCCCAACGATGGAACTGGAATGAAGCGACACCTTATCATTATATTATGCTGTCTCTTTCCGTTCTTGGCAATGGCGCAGATGCGGATAACGGGAACGGTTACCGACAAAAAAGGCGACCCGCTGACGGGCGTCATTCTCCAAGTGCGTAGCAATAACACGAATAAGATGATACGCTTTGGCAAGACCGACAATAAAGGCTCGTTCTCTATTGAAGCAAATGCCGATAGTTATCTGGAAGCCTCGATGCTTGGATTCAAGAAACTGCGTATCAACAGCCTGTCAGATAAAGAACCGATGCGAATAGTGATGCAGGAGGAAACCGTTGCTCTGAAGGAAGTGACCGTCAAGGCAAGTAAGGTGCGTGAGCATGGCGACACACTGACATACAACGTGGCGACCTTTGCCGACCAGAACGACCGCAACATCGGTGACGTGCTTTCCCGCATTCCTGGTTTCGAGGTGAACAAGCAGAACGGACAGATCAAGTATGAGGGTAAGCCCATCAGCAAGTTCTATATCGAGGGGCTGGATATGCTGGGCGACAAATACGGCATAGCCACCAACTCACTGCCACAGGTGGATGTAGGCTCCGTGCAGGTGATGAGAAACCATCAGCCCATCCGCGTGCTGGAGGACTTCACCTATACCGACGAGGCAGCAGTGAACATCCGTATGAAGGAGGGGGCCAAGAGCCATTGGGTGACATCGTTCAACGGCGGGGCAGGCATCAGCAGCCATACAGGATTATGGAAATTCGAGGGCTTTGGCCTGCGATTGAAGTCCGACTTCCAGACCATGCTTACCTACAAGACCAACAACACGGGGCAGGACATCAGCAAGGAAACAACGAGTCTCTTCAATTTCGACGATTTGGAAAACCGTAGTGACTATATCCAACTGTCATCGCCTACGACACCCAACCTCGCCGAAAGCCGTACCCTGTTCAACCGCAGTCATGCTGTCACGCTCAATACACTGAAACGGTTTAATGAGTCATCGCAGATGAACATACAAGTAATCTATAACAACAACCACGAGACGGCAGAGGGCGACAAGCACACGGAGTATTTTCTACCAGACGGTAACCGCATCATCGACAACCGCAAGGACTATCTGCAAAAGGATAACGAACTATACGCACTGGTGAAGTATGAGCGCAACAGCACCAACCAATATCTGAAGAACTCGCTATCGGGCGATTTCACATGGAGCCGCCAGTGGCTTAACGAGAATGGAACAAATAGCCACAACCAGTTTGCCCGCAAGCCCGAATACGATATCAAGGACAATCTGTATATCATCCGCAAGTACGGCAACCGCCTTGTTTCGTTCTATTCCAATAACCGCATCATCAGCCGTCCGCAGTCGCTATCAGTTGACACACTCTATCAGTATGTCAGCAGTCAGCGATACAGCACCGACACCTACGCTATGGGCGGCATCAAACTCGGACGTTTCAGCCTCTCACTGAAAGCGGGTGTGAATGCAGCCTTGCATCGTCTGGAGTCGGACTTAACAGGACTTCTCGACACTATTGGACTGTTGGCAGATAACAGTCGCTTCTCATTTGCTCGTCTATATGTGCAGCCCAATCTGACCTACAAGACGCGCGACATCAATGTGGAACTCAGCCCAACAACGGAATATCTCTACGAGAAATACAGCCACGACAATGGTCATCACCAAATACTCTTCTCACCAGACCTCAGTGTAAAGTGGTATGTCACGCCCCGCCTGCGCCTCTCACTGGGAGGTTCTGCCTCTGTGGAGCCTTTGGATGCCAGTCGTTTCTACCGGTCACTAATATTGCAGGACTTCCAGTATATCAAACAAGGCTATGCGGGTTTTCAACATAGCCATACACAGGCCATCCGTGGCGGCATCAATTTTAGCGATGCGCTGAAGGCCTTGCACACCATCTTGACCGTATCGCGTACTTTCAGCACCTCGCCCTACACACCGACACGCCAGTTTGTGGGCGATTACATCATTCTCTCTGCTATTGAGCAAGAAAGCAAGTCGGACTCTTGGCAAGCCAACCTGATAGCCAGCAAGGGCATCAACCTCTGGAATGGAGTGGTTAATCTCCGTGCCTTGTATCTCAACAGCGATGCCTCGATGCTTCAAAATGGAATAATGACCGACTACAATAGTCAGATGCTCAACGTCCGCGCAGGTCTTGACTTCTCTTTTTGGAAGGACATGCATCTGCGCTATAGTCTCACGTTCAATCAGAACCGTATAAAAATCCAGTCAATGGATTATTCTCAGAAGATTGACGGCTGGAAGCAAGACCTCTCCGTCATCATTCCTGTAAGTCCGTTTTCTATCGACCTCCGGGGCGAGTATTACCGCAACGAGATTACCAGTGGCAACTGCAAAAACTTCTTTCTGGCTGACATCAAAGCCAGTTTCAAGTCCAAACGACTTGATCTCACTCTCTCGCTCAACAATCTGCTGAACCGTGACACCTATTCCTACGTCATCACCAGCGACCTCACGAGCAGCACTTCCACCAACTGCATCCGTGGACGGGAGTTGTTACTCACAGCATATTATAAACTCTAAACCATCACAACTATGCAGAATAACTTTAAATACATAAATCTCTCTTGGGCAGTGGTGGGCATTTGTGAAAATGCTCGCCAGCCCCTCTTGTCCTGCATCCCCGGCATCGACAATGACGAGGCTGCAGCCGTAGAGCATTACGTCATCGGCTACATGGCCTTCTGGCATATCGCCTTTGTCGACGAGAGCCGCCTCGTGCCCTGCCACGACGATGCCCTGCGCAACGATGCCCG
This sequence comes from uncultured Prevotellaceae bacterium, assembly GCA_946185485.1. Lineage (GTDB taxonomy): Bacteria > Bacteroidota > Bacteroidia > Bacteroidales > Bacteroidaceae > Prevotella. The sequence continues at coordinate 4,420 of CAMHJQ010000081.1, forward strand.
CCGCAAGATAGACCGCTACATCGCCGACCATCCACCCGTCGAGACCTTCCCCCGCTTCTACCTCGTCCTCCTCCGCCAGCCCATCGCCCCGATGGAACCCGACGGCATGAGCCGCGTGTATCAGATGTGAAATAGGCCCTGTCAGGCAAATGTCAGACAAATGTCAGGAAGAAAATTCGTTTGTCAGGCATAAATGACAGTACCTTTGCACTCGCGAATGTTAAAGCCTGAACGATTCCTAAGGAAGTGTGTATGCTATAATGATTAATACATCATATTAAAATGAAAAGACTGATTCTATTTTCAATGGTTTGCCTGATGGCCACAGCAACACAGGCTCAGAACGACAGCATTAAAAACGAGACGCTGCCGGAGGTGGTGGTGAATGCTGACGGACAGATAGAGATGGCCGACAAAACTGTACTGCTGCCGACGACGCTGGAGAAGAAACATTCGGCCAACGGCTTCGATCTGCTGAGTGTGATGCAGACTGCGGAACTGGACGTGTCGCCACATACAAGGAACATCACGACACACAGCGGTGGTGAAGTGGTGATTTGTATTAATGGCATGGAGGCACTGGCTGAGGACGTAGCGACACTACGAGCCAAGAACATCCGCAGCATCGAGTACATCCGCACACCGAGCGGCAAGTATGCGGGTAAGGCGGGACTGGTGAACTTCATCACCTATAAATTGGAGTACGGCGGCAACGTCTATCTGTCAGCCACCGAGGGGCTGGCCTACAAGTCGGGTGACTATCTGGCCTTTACCGACTTCACCAGGAAGGGACTTACGCTGTCGCTGACGGCATCGGGTGATTGGGCTCACGACCATAGTTATTCGGAAGGGCACGAGGACTTTACCTTTTCCGACCGTTCGACGCTGACACGGGACTTTACAAGCGAGACATCCCTCCGCAAGACGAACAACCAGGCCGTACGCCTGAAACTGACATCGACGGGCAACAGCCACCGACTGAACGCCTACGTCAGTCTGACCCGTCAGGCCGTGCCCAGTGTGGAGGCGGCGATGAAGGCTCTCTACACGGGACGCTATGACGGCACGACCCAACGGCTCACCTCGTCGGACAGTCGCGGACTCGCCCCTGCCGTCTATGCCAATTATACGCTCTGGCTGCCCAAAGATCAGACGCTCGACTTCACCGCGTCGGCCTCGTTCGGCCACAACCGATACAACAGCCGCTACACGGAGACCGCCCAGAGCGCGATGACCTCCGATGTGACCGAGGACAACAATGCCATCCGAGGCAACGCACGCTACTACAAGTCATGGAAGAATGGCCTCACACTCTCCGGCTCACTGACACACGACCACAACCACTACAAGGACACCTACACAGGAACCTCGGCGGGCAATCAGCGGCTGACCACCGACGTGACGATGGGACTGGTGCAACTCAGTGGCTCAGCGCAGAAGTATTACTACTACGTGTCGGCAGGTGTGTCGAACTCTGCCGTCAAACTCAACGACAGTCACTACAATTATTGCAGTCCTGTGGCCTTCTACGGCGGCAACTATACCCTGAACCAAAAGCATTCTCTCGCGCTCAACGGCCTTTTCACCCACACGCTTTTCGACCCGTCGAACAAGAACGACATGACCGTACCCACCTCGTTCTTCGAGGCTGTCAAGGGCAATCCCGACCTCGCCCCGCTGAAAGTGCTGGGCAATACGCTGTCATACAACGGGCAGATAGGCAAGTCGAAGATTTCCATATCCTACGACAACAGCATCTACTTCGACAACATCCTGCACCGCTACGATGCAGACCTTCAGACCATCTACGACAGTCGCACGAACGACGGCACCTACTACGGCAATATGCTCACTGCCACTTATGCCTACAGCGTCTTTGCTGATAAGCTGCGCCTCAGTGTGACCGCCATCGAGGAATACAACATGCTGCGTGGCGACACCTACGACCTGTCACGCAATATCTTCCGCATGAAAGCCTCCGTCACCTACCTCACGGGCGACTGGATGCTGCGCTTCAACTACCACACACCTTACACAGCACTCGACATCCGCGAGCCGTACCTCATCAGCCGCCGTCCCGTCTATGAGTGGCTCGTCAGTTGGAATCACAAGAACTGGGCTGTCAAAGCACTGGTGCGCAATCCTTTCAGCCGCTATACGAAGCAGCACATAACGATGGACTACGGCTGCTACCGCCGCGACATCTGCAACTACGGCGAGGCCGACGGCAGGAACATCAACCTGACTGTGACCTACAGCCTCGGATACGGCAAGAAGTCTGAGCGTGGCGATACCGACATCGACAAGCACATCAACAGTGCCATTATGAAAACATACTAAGCAATGAGAAAGGCTCTCTTCATATTCATTGCAATCATCCTCGTGGCTGCGAGCATCGACTGGATCCGTTCATGCAACGGCTTGAAATCGCCCAAAGAAGTCTTCAGCCGGCAACTTACTTACGCAGATATGTACGAATATAAGGACGCGGACTACGGTTACGTTGTCCGTGTCCCATCGTTCTTTAGCGTCCAGCCCGATTCGCTTCAGGAAGAGAAAGGACAAATGCGTTTCGAGTTCAGCGACCAGTGGATTATCGTTGTCATCGAGAGCTATGTGATGCCGGGCAACGGCCAGTCATTAAAGGACGGTATGGACTCATTGGCACAGGTGCTTCAAGCG
>CAMHJQ010000082.1 GCA_946185485.1 uncultured Prevotellaceae bacterium
TGATAGGTGGAGCCGCTTGTGTTTTCGCCCTGATGGCGCAGATAATGGTAGAAGGTGCGTGTGACGGGAGTGGACGACGCAGTGGCATAGTATTGTGTCTCGAAGGCTATGCCGGTGGCATATTTTTTCAGGAGCGACTCAGGATGTAGCGTATTCTCCCTGGGATAGGCAATAATAATATTGTTATAACCGTCATCGTCGGTAATTGCAGAGGCTACATGCACATTTTCCATCACCTGTGCATAGCTGGTAGATGACAACGATGCTGAGATTGGATTGACATAGCTTATTGACGGATCATCTATTTTTAATGCTGTCTTGGGATCCACCACATAGTTCGTCTTGGTTTCGTCGCCTAAGTAGGTGGTTACAGTAGCTGGCCAAGCATCCTGCACACGCTTGAAGAGGTATTCCTGTTCGTTATAGATGTTAAACGGCGTCACCTTTGTTACTACCAGAAATGAACCAGATGACCCAACTGTATATTTATAGCCTTTATAGTTATCGTCGTAAGTGGCACCCTTCGTACAGTAGTCGATACGGGCAGCCAGACGTTCCATGTGTATGCAGTCAAAGTAGTATATGGCTTTGTTCTCGTCTTTTTTCACGGTGGGGTTGACCAGTGCTACCGTAACATCGTTCTCGGAGGTCATCACGAAGTCGGTGGCATTGATGCCAAGACCCGTACCGCTGTAGAACGCGTTTGTCAGCCTGTCGCGTACGCCGATGTTGCTTCCGTCGGACTTAATCTTGTCGCCGGAGCTGATGCTCACGTCGGCATTGGCCACAACCAGCACCTTATATGTTTCTCCTGCCTGAAGCAATGTCTCAGACAATTTCTGGTCACCAGTCGTGTAGAGCACCTCGTTCGACCTTACGCTATAAGGCTCAGTCGTCTTGTGGATATGGTGGTCGGGTATTTCACCGGGAGCCACTTCATGTACGTTGTATTTCTTCACGAACATTACCTCTGCATCGCTCGATGTGGTATTGATGCCATTGGCATCCTTGAAGAAGATGAGGGTAATGTCGTTTACTTTGTTCTCGCGTGGGTCAATGCCTCTCTCTGCACCGTCACCATACTCACCACCCTGTGGTCCGCGGGTTACGGGGCGGTTGTCAGCACTCACCGAGATGAGGATGTTTATGTACTGTGATGCGTCATTGCCGAGGTCGCTGTCATCGTAGTCACTCGTCACTAACTGACACGAACATGCCAGCAGTGGCAGCAGTATGTAAACTGCAGCCTTGCGAACCAACTGGATTGACTTAAAGCGTATTGACACCATTCTTATATTTAGCATTCAAAGGATATTCTTATTCAAGACTCTCATCCTGGTAGCGTTTAGCCCACGAGACGATGTGGATGTCCGTACCAAGTATGAGTTGGATTTCGTCGATGCGTGCACCACGGATGATGAACTGCAGACGGTAGTCGTATTCGCGGTCCAGGTATTCCTGATAATGGTAGTAGCGCTCCTGATAGGTGCGCCCGCTGGCGAGGATATAGGGCAGGTTGATGCCGAAGATAATCTCGCCGGAATCCTTTTTACGGATGAGCAGCACGGCGTTGCGTGCGTTAGGGATGTCCTCGTAGTTGAGGATGGCATACTGGTCGTCGCTGACAGATGCATTCTTGTAGAGCAGACGGTTGAACATCAGGTCGTAGTGGGCTGCGCTTTCGCTGACCACCTGACCATTCCCTACAAACGTGGTGGTCCACTGGCGGTAGGGCGTGTAGATGAGTGTGTCCTTCGGGTTCGAAAGGTTGTTCTGGCAGTCAAGCTGCGAGTTGTTGTCGATAATCTCCACGGTGTAGTCCTGGTCCACCACCTGATTGTCGGCAGGGTTGTCGTTCACGGCACGCAGGGTGATGTTCAGGTGCTTGGTGTCGCGAATGAGGCTGACGGTGGCGTAGGCAGGCTCGCCGTGGTTTAAGGTTACCCTTTCCTGACCGTTGGTTCTGATGGAACCATCGCGTTGCCAGCTGTATTCCGTCTTGGCAGGAGTAAGCGTGGCGGGACGTAGCGTTGTGGGCATGGCATCAGCGGGAGTAATGATGGTGGTGAGCGTGTGCCACAGCGTGTCTAAGGGTTCAGCATTGTTCACGGGGTAATAGTTATGGAGCGCTCTTGTCGTCTGGTGGTCCAGGTCGATGAAGAACTGATTCCATGCTGAGCCGCTGCTGTTGCCTGTCTGGCGGTATTTGGCACCTGGCATGGCAAGGGCTGCATCCCAGTCCTTCTGCATGGCCACAGCCATAAGCCGATAGCTATGACCGGGGGCCAGCTCCTGCTCGGAGAAGTGTATATAACTTCCGTAGCGGGAGAGCTGGTCCGCGCCCATAGACTTCGAGGCGACAAGTCGGTCCGACTCATCATACACGTAGAGCGTCAGGCCGCCGACATGGTCTTTGAACATGTCTGCCTGCTGAATATTATAGTCGTACACGAAGTTGACGTATAGGCCTGTCGGACAGTCGCTCAGGTCTTCAGTCATCATGCTGCAACTACTCAATGCCAATGCAGCCAACACAGCCACAAAGCCCTTTTGTATAATGAGTCGAACGTTCATTGTCGAATAGATGTTTTTAAATGTTTACTTTCATATTTAGAAGTTTACGCTCTGATAGCGCTTTGCCCAAGGCAGGATATGTACTTCGGCAGCGATGTAATATTCACGTCCGGGGTTGTCGTCGGGAGTATTACCGATACCGGTGCCGCTATAGTCCTCGGGGACGGGGCTGCCCAGTCCTTCTACCTTCTTGATGTCCAGCACATACCAGTTGTTGCGTACGATACTCCAGCGTCCCAGCCAGGCTGCAGCGCGGCTTGCTCCATAGTTGATAGGCGTAGTATGAACACTCTGGCCATCCGTAGGATAAATCAAAGCATAGTTGTTGTAAGCTGCACTGGGAGCACTCCAAGGCGTTTCGCCGTTTTGGAAATTTTTGTCGCCAGAGTTAATATCAGAACCGCCGAAGTGTGCAATGCGCATGGTGTAGTAGCTGACACCGCCAGCGTACTTAAAGAACTTGGTCGTGTTGGTATGGCTTTCTGCTAAGATGGCTGCAACATTCGTAAGAGCCTTGACTGCATTCTCAACAGCAGTCTGCTGAGCAGCAGTGAGTGATACAGCTGTTCCACTCTTCTTGGCTACAATATTCTTAATGGTAATCTTATAAGTATATGCCTGCACAGCGGTGTTTTCATCTACAGAACCTAAGGTTACTTCGGCATCAAGGTCGTATGACACTTCGTCAATGCTATTAGCGCCTTGTTCTCCAGCAGCGATGATGGTGCTGGAAGTGCTGTTAAGATCAGCGGAAATGGCAGCATTAATGGTGCCCAGAGCAGTGTCGAACGTGCTGCTGGCATTGGCCTTCACACGGGTGGCAATGGCAGTTTCATTATCAAGCTTGGTCTTTGGCTGGCCTTCCTCAACCCAAAAATCAGAGCCGTCGCCAATCTTAGCCTTAATACCTACGTATGTGGTGTTCTGGTAGATCATGCTGTTCTCGTCAATGGTGTTCTCGTAGGTGTAAAGGATGTTATCTCCAGTAGTGCTGAATGCTCTATAGTTATCATTTGCCAACTTACTGTTAATTAGGCCGGTATGACCATCGAAGTTGACGTCCTCGCCAAAGTAGGTACGGTATCCGTTAGGTGTGTGACCAGAGGTGAAGAAAGCCGTACGGCCCACCATGCGGTACTTCGTGTTGTCGGGAGCCAGCATGTTCATATAGCCCATCCAGTCTGTGTCGAACTGGCGTGTGTTATAGTAGCCGGAGGCATTGTTGTTAACGTTGCCCAGAGCCCAGTCTGTAACAGCGAAAGCGATATCACCTCCTTCCAAAGTGCTCACCGAATTCTTCAGCTCCACTTTGACAGCAGCGCGCTCCACATAACAGCATGTGAGGGGGTTTGTAGCCTTCTTAGCTTCTTCCTCTGTTTCAAAGATGGCATTCGGCTGGATTTCTGACAGGGTGGTAACCTTGGTACCGTCAGTTGGCTTCGAAGTACCGCCAGCACCCGTTGCGATGGGTACGCTGGTCATCACAAGACCCTTCTCGCCGATAACTCCTTGTCCGGCGGCCTCTGTACCAATACCGATGGCTGTGAGCACCTGCTTGCTGAACTCAGAGAAGTTCTTGCCCGAAGCGTTAACACCAGTATTGTTGTCAGCGTAATTCAGAATGACGTAAGCCCAAAGCTTGTCTTCAGCACCCAGGTTGGGGTTGCTAATTTGCGTGACATAGCGCTGAGAGGTTGTAGTGATTTCACCATAGCCGGAAGCTGTATTACCTTCCAGGTTTCCTTGGGGAACATTGTCGCCAGTCTCATTGGTAAAGGTTGTCGGCGTCAGAGCATACTCACCGAAGTAGGTTGCCGTAGACTCGGTACCGCCCTTGAATAAGATGAGTTTGGCAGACTTGACTTCATACTCGGCAGCGATGCCGTCGACCAGGTCTTCATTGGCACGTGTAGTAGCGCCTCCGTCGGGCAGCGCAATGCCAAGAGCCAGCCATGAGTTCTTGCCCGGAACGAGTTCATAATTACTGTTCCGAACGTTGTCTGCTACATCCTTCTCGGACGAGCAGGCAGCAAACAGCAGACCTACTGCTGCCATTGCTAAGAAACTTAATTTTTTCATAAGCTTGAAAATGTTTAAAAGTTAATATTTTAATGAATATATGTTTTCTATTTGGTCAGCACCTCGATGGCATAGCGGTTCCGGCTGACGTCGAGGCCCTTCTGTGCGGCCTGGTTCAGCAGACGTGTGGCATCGTCGTAACGCTGCTGCAGGATAGCCAGCACAGCACGTGCATTGTCGGCCTCGGCAGAGTCGCCCGCCTTGTCGAGCAGCGTCTCGGCCTTCAGCAGGTCTTTCTGGCGCATGGCGACATTGGCCAGGTTGAGGTTAGCTACCGGCGAGTCGGGATAGATGTTGACGGCCGTCTGCATCACCTTGTTATAGTCGTTGCTGTAGGGCTCCATGGTCTGGGCGACGTCCCACATCTCGCGCAGCGACAGCTGGTAGGGCTTGGTCTTGTATATCTCCTTGGCCTGCTCCAGCGTGAAGTCGCTGAAGTTGAACGATATCTCGTAGTCAGAGCGGCGCAGTCCGGGGTACACCTCCTTCAGCAGGTAGCGGTAGTCGTCGGGATAGCGCAGCTTGATGCGCCACTCCTTCGGGTCGGGGGACAGCGTGCTGTCGTCGATGATGTCGAGTATCTCCTGCTTGTGGGACAGGATGCCGGCACCCATGTCTACGACGGCCTTGCGCAGTCCTTCCCAGTTCTCGGGCGTAGCCTCGGGCTTGGCGAAGACCTCTGCCGGCAGGTTGTACTGCTGGCGCACATAGTCGGTCAGCGACTTGGCGCGGTTGTTGGCCAGCATCTTGTTATGCTCGTAGGGGCTCTCGGGCGAGGCATAGCCGTGAATCTTTACTTCACGCACCGATACGTTCGGGTCCTGCACCATCACGTCCAGCGTGTCGGTAATCTTGCGCAGCTCCTGACGGTTGTTCATGTAGTCGGGCTTCATCTCCCAGCGGTCCACGACGAAGGTGATATAGGCCGTGCCATGCAGGTTGCGCACCTTCTTGGCAACAGCAGGCACCACGTCGGTCATGGCCACCAGCTCATACGGGTCGGGCGGCAGCAGCGAGGTCAGGAAGGCCTGCTCGTTGTTCATCTTGTCGCCGCAGCCGCAGAGGTCGCACTCCACGAAGACGTCGGCTGCCTTGTGCCACGGCTGGTTCTGCACGGCATCGCTATAGGCATACTGCTGTGGCTGTCCGTTCTGGCGTCGGATGTTGTCGCAGTTGTCGGCATACAGCGGGTCGATGCCGTCGCGTTCGAATACGATATTCTGTCGGCGGCCGCTGACGATGAGCGTCTTCAGTCGCTGTTCCTGCTGGCCGTCCTTGCTCTTGATGACCGGGGTGAAGGCGCGGTAGCGGTTGCTGGGCACCTCCAGCTGGTCGAGGATGAAGTCCATGGTGATGACGGTCCTGTCCTGTGTGCGGGCCACCTCCACGTTCCTCACGTCCACCTGTGTGTCCGTACCCTTCTTCTGCCCCGTCAGCCTGATGGTCTGCTGAGCCACCATCACCGTCGACGTGGCAAGCAGTCCTAATAATATAATAAGGTATCGTTTCATATTTTCTTTTTACTTTTTTACCCTTTTACTTTTTTACCTTTTTACCTTTTTCAGAACATATACATAAGTGACAGGGCCAGCTTCGTAGGGCCGACATAGATCTTGTGTCCGTCGTCAAGCTTCTTGCCGCAGACGCCGCAGGGATATTTGTCGTAGTCGATGTAGGCAGCACCCACGCCGATGGCTGCCTCCAGGTTCCAGTGCTTCGACATGATCCACTGGTAGCCGTAGCTGACGCCGCCGCCGGCAAACCACCCTTCAAAGCGGTGGTCCTCCAACTCCTTCCACCAGCCGAAAGGCATCTTGATGTTAGCTGCATTATACTGTCCTCCAAAGGCATGGATGCCTACGAAAGAGCCGTTGAAACGGTGACAGAACCAGTAGCGCCACTCGGGGTTCACCACCCAGTGCTTAAGGTACTTCTGGTCACTGCCGTGCCCAAACTTCCAGGGGTGCAGTCCGTAGAACGCCTGCAGCGAGTGCTTCTTGCCGATTCCTACCTCCATGCCGATGTTGGGGGTGGCGGTAGCATCGTAGAGCAGATTGGTTTTCAACGCGACCTGCTGGGCACTGGCACGCTGGGAGCCAATGGCAAAGGTGACAGCAATCGCCACCAAGAGTTGTAATCTTAACCGCATGATACCTACAAAGATTCTTATAGTTAGTGTCTTTTTATCAAATTTTTACACAAAAGTACATTGTTTTAAGCAAACATGCATCCGTAAACACGAATAATTAACATAGATTAAACGACTGCCATGGTGTTTTAATTGCGATTAACACCATGACAGCCGTTTCTGTTGTATTTTTTTGCACTAACGACTATTAATAGTCCTCTTCCTCATCTTCGTCGTCATCGAACGAGCG
>CAMHJQ010000083.1 GCA_946185485.1 uncultured Prevotellaceae bacterium
CCCTCGTCGAGGATGCAACGGCGCATGGCGTCGCGCTCCACATCGTGGTAGTAGCGGTCCATCATGGCATCATACTCCTCCTTGCTAATCTCGGAATCCTCGGGCACTTCGGCCAGGAACTTCTCCTTGAAATCGGTGAGCAGCTTCTCGAAGGCGTCGGCACGGTCCTGCTTGGGCAGAGCCTGCTTGGTGATGTCGTAGCAAGGCTGATAGAGCTCTTTGTTCATCCGCTCGCGGAGCTCCTCGTCATTGACCTCGTGGTTATACTCGCGCTTTACGTCCTTGCCCAGTTCCTTGCTCAGCTCAGCCTGCAGCTCGCACATGGGCTTGATGGCGTCCATGGCAGCCTTCAGGGCACCGAGCAGGTCCTGCTCGGAGACTTCCTTCATCTCGCCTTCCACCATCATGATGTTCTCGGCCGAAGCACCAACCATGATGTCCATATCGGCCTCCTTCATCTGCTCGAAAGTAGGATCAATGACATACTCGCCATTGATGCGGGCTACGCGAACCTCAGAGATGGGGCACTCAAAGGGAATATCGGAACATGCCAGCGCAGCCGATGCAGCAAAACCTGCCAAAGCATCGGGCTGGTCAACACCATCGGCACTGAACAGCATTACGTTGACAAAAACTTCTGCGTGATAGTTAGAGGGGAACAGCGGACGGAGCACACGGTCGACCAGTCGGCTGGTCAGGATCTCGTTGTCCGAGGCTTTGCCCTCGCGCTTGGTGAAGCCACCGGGGAAACGGCCTGCGGCGGCGTACTGCTCTCTGTAGTCGACCTGCAGAGGCATGAAATCTGTTCCGGGAACTGCATCTTTTGCGGCACAAACAGTAGCCAGCAGCACGGTGTTGTTCATGCGCAGCATGACGCTGCCGTCAGCCTGCTTTGCCACCTTCCCGGTTTCAATTGTGATGGTTCTTCCATCAGGCAACTGAATACTCTTGGTAATTACGTTCATCTTGTATAAAAAAACATCTAAATAAAATAAAAATCTTGCATTGCAACGCCACACCTTGCACCTTTAGGTCAAAGAATCGTTTGCAAAACGGATGCAAAGGTACACATTATTATATGATTAAACAAATATTCAACGATATTATTATTGTTTTTTATGAAATGGTTCGTCAAAGTGAATAATCCTAAAACTATTTGGCGGTTTCAAAACTATTGCGTATCTTTGTCCCCACACAGCACAACTTACTATAACTTATACGACTATGAAACGACTCATCACGATCATGGCTCTCATTACCGTCGTCCTGACAACGAGCGGCCAGACGACAGTGAGCGGTATTGTAACCGACCGCAAGTCGGGACACCCGCTGGCACATGTCAGCATCTTACTGGAAGGAGAGAAGATACACACCGTTACCAACGACGACGGACACTTTACCGTGACGGCAACCAACAGCCCGAAATCTGTCCGGCTCACGCACATCGGCTACAAGACCCTACATTACCGACTGACGGAGGGCAAGACGGAGGGGCTGAAGTTGACTTTAGTGCCGAACAGCGTCCAGCTGAGCGAGATTGTCGTGTCGGCAGAAGACCCGCTGCAGATCGTCAAGACCGCCATCAACCGCATTGAAAACAACTACTCCCAGGAGTCAGAACTGGTGCGCTGCTTCTACCGCGAGACGGCACGACGCGGCAGCCGCTTCATCAGCATTGCAGAGGCTGTCACCGACATGTATAAGACGGGGTACAGCAAAGACGCACGCTTCGATGCCGTCGCCATCCTGAAGGGGCGACGACTGATGAGCATGAAAAAAGCCGACACCCTGGGCGTCAAGATACAGGGTGGACCGGTGATGCCGCTGGTAGTGGACGTCGCCAAGAACCCCGACTACCTGCTGAACGACGACTTGCTCGCCCTCTGCACTTTCCGCATGGAACAGCCTGCCGTCATCGACGACCGCCTCCACTACGTGGTGAGCGTCACCCCCCGGCGTAACACGGAGTTTCCCATGATGGGCGGACTGCTCTACATCGACCAGCAGACGCTGGCCTTCAGCAGGGCAGAACTGCAACTCGACGTCAGCGACTGGCGCCGGGCCTCAGAGTATATGCTGGTTCGCAAACCCTTAGGCCTTCACTTCCGTCCCAAGGAGCTCAGCGTCACCGTCGTCTACAAGACTGACGAGCAAGGCATTACCCACATGAGCTACGTCCGCAATGAGATGCGCTTCAACTGCAACTGGAAGCGCCGGCTCTTTGCCTCGCCCTTTACTACGGTCAGCGAGATGGTTGTCACCAACCGTCTACAGCAGGGACGTGACGCTCAGCGGCCGCGGGGACGCTCGTCATTTGGCATCAAGGAGCGCTTCTATGACCGGGTAGAATACTTCGACGACCCCGACTTCTGGGCTGGCTACAACATCATCGAGCCCACGGAAAGTCTGGAAAATGCCATCGGAAAGCTCAAGAAGAAACATAACTGAGCCAAGACGGCAATACGATGCACACTGGGCGAGGGTGTGAAAGAATGATAATTCCTTGGTATTTCGCTCACTTTGTCGTACCTTTGCAGCACGAAAACCAAGAAAACAAAGATGAAAGAGAAACTGACAATCGTGAAAGTGGGCGGCGCTGTGGTGGAGGACGAACAGCAGCTCGCACAGTTGTTGCGTGACTTCTCGGCTATCGAGGGGCGCAAGGTGCTGGTACACGGCGGCGGCCGCAAGGCGACGAAGACAGCGGAACGCTTAGGCATAGAGACCAAGATGGTGAACGGCCGTCGCATTACCGACAGCGACATGCTGGAGGTGGTGACGATGGTGTACGGCGGACTGGTGAACAAGAACCTTGTAGCCCGCCTGCAGGCCAACGGGGTGAACGCCCTGGGACTGACGGGTGCCGACGGCGACGTCATCCACAGCCACAAGCGTCCACTCAAGGACGGCGTCGACTTCGGCTGGGTAGGCGACGTGGAGCGTGCCGACGGACAGATGCTGAGCCGACTCATAGAGGCCGGCATCACACCCGTGATGGCTCCGCTGACACACGACGGCGAGGGACACGTGCTGAACACCAATGCCGACACCATCGCCTCGGAAACCGCCAAGGCACTGGCAATGTACTACGACGTGACACTTATCTTCTCGTTTGAGAAAAAAGGTGTACTGCGCAATCCCGACGATGACGACAGCGTCATCGACACCATTACCCGCGCCGACTTTGAGCGCTACAAGGCCGACGGCACCATCAGCGGCGGCATGCTGCCCAAGATAGAGAACGCGCTGAATGCCGTAGAGGCTGGCGTCTCGCGGGTCATCATCACGCTGGCAACAGCCATCGACGGCGAACACGGGACGGTCATAAAATAGTAAAAAACATAAAGATGGGCGATGATTAGTTTCCAGAACGATATCCTGCCGCTGAAGAACGAACTCTTCCGACTGGCACTCCGCATCACACTGAACCGTGCGGAGGCAGAGGATATTGTCCAGGATACGATGCTCAAGGTGTGGAACCGCCGCAACGACTGGGACCAGATAGAGTCGACAGAGGCCTTCTGCCTGACGATATGCCGCAACCTGGCCATCGACCGCATGAAGCGGATGGACAACCAAGTGGAGACACTGGAGGAGCATCAGGAGACTGCCGACCACAGCTACGCCTCCAACCCCGAGGAACAGACGGTGCAGCGCGACCGCATACAGTTGGTACGACGGCTGATAGACCAGCTGCCCGAAAAGCAACGAACCTGCATGCAGCTGCGCGACATCGAGGGCAAGAGCTATCGCGACATTGCCACGGTGATGGGTATCACCGAACAGCAAGTGAAGGTCAACATCTTCCGCGCCCGACAGACCGTAAAGAAGGAACTGCTGACGCAGGAAAACTTCGTCAGACAGAAAAAATAAGAAAAAAATTACCCGTTACTGTAACTTTTACGTTTACTAATCGTCTTTTAATATAGAGAACCCAAATAAAACGCATGGACTACAAGTACATAGAACAACTCGTTGAGCGCTACTTTGACGCAGAGACTTCCCTGGAGGAAGAGCAGATACTACGCTCGTTCTTCAGCCAGGAAGACATCCCTGCCGAGATGCAGCAGTGGGCTCCACTGTTCGCCTACAAGGACGAGAACATGCTGGGGGATGATTTCGAGGCCCGGATATTGCAACAGATTGGCGAGACACAGCAGACGGCTGTCGTCAAGGCCAAGGAGGTGAAGCTGACACAGTACCTCATGCCGCTCTTCAAGGCGGCTGCCGTTGTTGCCATCATCCTGACATTAGGCGGAGCACTGCAGGCTCCATGGGACAACAGCTGGAACGACCCGCGTGAGTATGCCGTCCGTCAGCAGATAGACACCGTGGCTGCCGTGCAACCCATCCAGGCCGAGAACATGAGCGACAAGGCCGACAGCACAAGCGTGATGATGTCGGGCCTGCCCAAGGATTAGGAATATTTCTATGCTTTCTCTATATTATTAAATCATGTTTATTTAAAACACAATGATGAAACTGTGAAGTTTCGAACACAATCAAATCTCTTTGACTTGGTGTCAAAGCATTCTCTCAAATTTTCATAACATACTAACGATGAACGGGCTGCCCATCTGATGAGTCAGAGGCAGCCCGTTCAATTTGTGGCAGGCGAATGCCGGCAAAGCGCAGATTCCCGACAGCAATTCCTGGTAGCTGTAGCAATATTTTAAAAAAAACAAATGATTTTCTTTGTTTTTCTCTTGCTTATTCGTACCTTTGCCGACCATACAACTCTGTTTCTTTATGAAAAGAAGATATCTTTTGAGAACAGTATCAGGGCATCTGGTATATGTCACGCGATTACATTGCACTGAATACCACCTACCTGTTCCTCAACCGCCACGCACTCTCAAAGGAATTACGTGAAGCCATAAAAACTTCAGACTTCAACTGATTCTGTTTCCTGTTTTGCTTGATCACGCAGTCCACGAGGAAAAAACTAAAAGACAAAATCAGTATTCTTCGAGGATTCGTTTCAGACGCTGGCGGCGGGCTTCTTTCTTGCTTTGTCGCCATTTCTTAGGAATGAGTTTGCCGATAAGCCCCAATACGTTGACACCGGAATTGGGACTTGACGACAAGAGTTGCGCATCGATTTTATTTAAGCCTAACTGACTTTTCAGGTCTTTCAATTTGTCAGTCTTCTTGGCATGTCCGAACACCACAACCTCTTTCAGGTTCAGCAGCTTCGAAATCAGGAATACCGTATCATTCACTTCTTCCAGATTGATGATGCGACTTTCGTAGTTGACGTGTGAGAAGACGAATGTCCTGCAACTATCAGACACCAGGACACAACCCAGTGAGTCGGTCTGTGCCGTGTGGCCTTTGCTTATGACGTTGGCTCCTGCCACAGGGACAAGCGTTTCAACGTCCACCACTCTCAGCTGTTTTTGGGCTGAGAGCGACCAGCTGCAGAAAAGAGCTGTCAGGAGTATTGCTGTCCGTAACGTCTTCATCGGCAGCAAAATTAAACAACTTCCTTATGATTGACAAAACGTTTTGCATTTTTTAGTCTTTAACAATGCACATTAAGTTAAAGGATGAATAACACCATGAATATCAAGTTATAAACTTAAGCAGAACTTTTTTTCTTTTTTATTCCAATATTGAAAAAAAATGCTTATCTTTGCCCCAGAATATCTCTACGAGATAAGTACTACCGCATAATTCGAATGTGAACAAGACATGATCAGAAAAGCAAACAAAAGCGACATAAAGCGCATCATTGAACTTTTGCATCAAGTGAACATGGTGCATCATGTGTTACGGCCGGACTTGTTTAAGCCCCACACCACCAAGTATCATGAGCAGGAACTTGAAGACCTGCTCAACGATGAGAGTAGGCCAATTTTTGTCTTTGACGACGGTGAGGTGCGTGGCTATGCTTTCTGCCAGATCTCTGAAGTGAAGGACAACAAGCTGCTAGTAGACGACAAGATGCTATATATTGATGATATTTGCGTGGATGAGAATGCTCGTGGCAGACACATCGGGAAGGCCCTTTATGAATATGTGCGTGACTATGCCCGCTCGATAGGTTGTCATCACATCACCCTTAACGTCTGGGAGGGCAACGACGCTGCATGGAGTTTCTACAGAAACATGGGCATGCAAGTTCAGAAAACAACGATGGAAACCATTTTGTAACCCAACATTCCTACTGCCAAACCAAATTAACTTCATCATTCAAGTTTCTGAAGTTATATTTCAACACAGAAAAAAGCCATCTGCCGGAAGACATGGGTAACAAGGGGACTGGCACGCTGTGCGCCTAAAAACCAGCACCTCGAAACAAAGTGCTGGTCATTATGATGGGAAGAAAGAAAAAAAGGTCACAGGGAGGCAGAGTGAGCTAATAGCTAACGGTGTCAGGTACCAATCCCTTGACATTCTGTAACAGCATGCCTGGTACCGTTTGACCCTTCTTCTATGTTGCTTTCCAAATAATTGGAATTTATTTATTGTTTATTAA
>CAMHJQ010000084.1 GCA_946185485.1 uncultured Prevotellaceae bacterium
GTTCGGAAATGCTCAAATAAATTTGGCATTTCGCTCACTTATTCGTACCTTTGCAATCCCAAAACGAAAATATTATGCCAGAACAAGGAAACAATACCAAGGGTGGCGCCCGCAACCGACGCCAACCAGTCGTTGACAGCAACTATGCTCACGTACAGCCACAGGCCATCGATCTGGAGCGTGCTGTGTTGGGTGCCCTGATGATAGACAAGGATGCCTATGCCGTGGTGTGTGAGATGCTCTATCCTGAGAGTTTCTACGAACCCCGCAATCAGAAGGTCTATCGTGCCATCATGGAACTTGCGATGCGCGAGAATCCTGTTGACGTATGGACGGTGACGGAACAGTTAGCCAAGCAGGGTGACCTGGAGGATGTGGGAGGTCCGGGATACGTCACAGAACTGTCGAGCCGCATCGCCTCGTCAGCCAATATCGAGTACCATGCCCGCATCATTGCCCAGAAGTCGCTGGCCCGCCAGCTCATCTCGTTTACTAGTCGCATCCAGGGCATGGCCTTCGACGAGACCGTCGATGTGGACGACCTGATGCAGGAGGCTGAGGGTTCGCTATTTGAGTTAGGACAGCGCAACATGAAGAAGGACTATACCCAGATAGACCCCGTCATCAGAAATGCCATTGAGGTCATCCAGAAGGCTGCTGCCAACAAGGACGGTCTGACGGGCGTGCCTACCGGTTACCATAAGCTGGACGACATCACGTCGGGCTGGCAACCCTCCGACCTTGTCATCATTGCCGGTCGCCCTGCTATGGGTAAGACGTCGTTTGCTCTCTCGATGGCTAAGAATATCGCCGCCGACTATCAGGTGCCGATGGCTTTCTTCTCGCTAGAAATGTCGAACGTTCAGTTGGTGAACCGCCTTATTTCCAATTGCTGTGAGATTCAGGGCTCGAAGATACTGAACGGTCAGCTACATCCCGACGAGTGGGATCGTCTGGACAAGAACCTGAACCACCTGTTGGGAGCTCCGCTGTATGTCGACGACACTCCGGGACTGTCTGTCTTTGAACTGCGTACCAAGGCACGCCGACTGGTTCGTGAGCATGGAGTGAAGATTATCATGATTGACTACCTGCAGCTGATGAATGCCAACGGCATGCGCTTTTCCAGTCGTCAGGAGGAGGTCAGCGTCATCTCACGCTCGCTGAAAGGACTGGCCAAGGAACTGGATGTCCCTATCCTGGCGCTGTCGCAGTTGAACCGTGGCGTCGAAAGTCGTGAGGGTCTGGAGGGTAAGCGCCCGCAACTCTCTGATCTGCGTGAGTCGGGAGCCATCGAGCAGGATGCCGACATGGTACTCTTCGTACACCGTCCCGAATACTACCATATCTATCAGGATGACAACGGTCGTGACCTTCACGGCATGGCACAGATCATCATTGCCAAGCATCGTAAGGGTGCTACTGGCGATGTGCTGCTGACGTTCCGCGGCGAGTTTACACGTTTCGAGAATCCCGAAGACCGTCGTCTCAGCTCCAAGAGCAGTAGTAACGAAGGAGGTGGTGAGATTATCGGTAGCAGAATGAATGGCGACCAGCAGTCTGCTACTACTGAGTCGCCATTTGCGGGGGATGCTCCTGATGGACCGTTACCGTTTTAGGTTGTACGTTAAACGACAATTGTAAAACGGGGGATTAGTTGGAGTATTTGTCAATGAATTTCTGGGCTTGGCTGTCGCCAAGCTCTTTTGCTTTCGTCAGGTTCTGCAGGCCGTCCTGCTTGAGTCCCTTGATACACTGGGCAATACCTAACAGCAGGTAGCCGCTGCTGTTGTCCGGGGCCAGACGGATGCACTCTTCAGCACTTGCAAGAGCCTGGTCGGTCAGGCTGACGCGCAGTTCGTAGCTGGCCTTTTCGGCCCATAACTCGGCATTAGCGGGTTCCAGCGTCACCAGGTCCTGCATGTCGTTGATGGCCAGCTGGTAGCGGCGGCAGTCCATAGATAGCTGGGCATGCAGTCGCAGATAGGGTGCCGCCGTCTTGACATAGGGCTTGGAGAAGGTGACGAGTGCGCTGTCGAGCAGGGCCAGGGCAGCCTTCTTATCGTCCAGCTGTATCTTGCATTGGGCGGCAGCATAGAAGTTCTCGGCATTACGCAGGGGACCCTGCTGCAGTTCTTCGTAGATGGCATAGGCATCGGCATACTTTTGCATGGCATACAGCAGCTGTGCCTGTTGCAGTCGGTAGACCGGCTCGGGTTTGATATGATAAGCCTCCTGCGACTCCTGAAGTGCGCGCTCCAGCGTCCAACTCTCGTAGGGTTTGTCAGTTTGGTAGACTACCTTCTGGTAGATGAGTTGTGCATACTGGTAATGGGTGTTGTCGGGAGCGTCGCTGACTTTGAGAGCTTGTCGCATGTCCTCCTCGGCAGCAGCAAACTCACCCTTGTCAACATGGGTTCGGGCACGATAGATGTAGCCATCGGCTGCCTGCGGGAATTTGGTTATGAAGCGCTCCACCAGTTGTTCGAACATTTCTGCCGTCATCGACGACGATGCCATCAACAGTGTCAGCAAGGCCTCATCCTGCTTTTCGGGCAAAGCCTTGGGAATGGATGTCTGTTGCAGCGTGGGGTCGTTCATACTGAAACTACTGACATGCTGGGCATTGGCGTAGTTGGCACTGACAGCATAACTTGAGGTTTCGGTGGCGCTGGCAGAGGGCTGGAGAATGCCTAACACCTGACCCTCGTCGTTCAATACGGGACAACCGGCATACTGTTCGGTAGTCTGCATGGATAGGGTATAGAAGGCGTATTTGCCCTCGAAGTCCTGGGTTTGGCTGACGGTGCCTTGCTGGCAGGCTGGAGCTTTCTTTGCGCTGTAGGGCAACAGCCATACCGTACTGCCATTGCTGGCAGGTGTGGCAGCTAACGTCAGGACAGCAGCCTTCTTGACAGTAACCTGGAACTTGGCCACATCGTAGATGCCGTTAGCACCCATGATGCAGTCTACAGGCCACTCCTTGCCTTGGGCATCGATGACGACGGCACGCTGTGCTCCCTTGAAGGGCGTAAAGGGACTCACGGCCTCACCTTGTTCGCTGATGAAGAAACCGTTTGCACTACTCAGCAACGATCCGTCGGCTTTGAAAGTCTTTAGCGTGAAGACAGCCTGAGAAGCCTTCTTGGCCCAAGGCTGTGCCCCTACGGGGCTAAATAAAAAACAAAAAAGAAAAAATAATAAACCTCGCGGACATTGGAAATAGATATAGTCCCCCCAAGCCTTTATGATACTTTTCTCTTTTTGGGCAATATTACAAATCATCTCTTGATTACTTTGATTATTAATTCGTTGTTATTATTATTTTTATTTCTTATTTTTTTATTTATTATTTAGGCTGAAGGCCGCAACAGTTCTTTTGCATTCCGGATGGCGGCATCCGTCACGCTGCTGCCGCTCAGCATCTGGGCGATTTCCAGGATGCGCTCCTCTTGGGTCAACTCCTGCATGCTGCTAATGGTACCTTGCGCTGTCTCTTCCTTCATGACGCGGTAGTGATGACTGCCTAAGGCTGCAATCTGCGGCAGGTGGGTGATAGAGATGACCTGACGCTCGTGGTTGCCCATCTCCTGCATAATGCCAGCCATCTTTTCTGCTATCTTGCCGCTGACACCCGTATCTATCTCGTCAAAGATGATGGTAGGCAGTTTGACGGCACCGCTGATCATGGCTTTCAGCGACAGCATCACACGGGCTATCTCACCGCCGGATGCCACCTGGGCAACGGGCTGGAGTGGGGTAGAGGCATTAGCAGAGAAGAGGAACGACACATTGTCCTGTCCCTGGCGTCCTAGCTCGCCACGGCTGATGGAGACCTCGAAACGAACGTGGGGCATACCCATCGGCACCAACCGCTGGCGCAGTTGTTCCTCAATGTCCTTGGCAGCCTGCTGGCGCAGCTTCGTCAGCTTGTCGGCCTGCTGCTGGCATTGGGCTGTCAGCTGTTGGCATTGTGCCTCCAGTTCCCTGACGGCCTCGTCGCTATTTTCTATGTTGCTGAGCTTCTGTGCCAGGTCGTCACGCAGGGCTATCAGTTCGCCGACGGTCTCTGCGTGGTACTTCTTCTCCAACTCATACAACTTGTCTAAACGGTTTTGTACACGGTCCAGCTCCGAGGGGTCGAAGTCGGTATTCTCCAACAGGCTGCTCACCTCGTCGGCAACGTCTCTCAGTTCAATGCGACAGCTCTCTATGCGTTCTGCCAACTCGGCCGATGCAGGCAGCACCTGACGGATGCCGTCCAAAGCCTGTATGGCAGTCCGCATCTGACTGATGGCTCCGGACTCCTGGCTGCCCGACTCCTGTCCGTTCAGGGCGTTGTCAGCCTCGTAAAGGGCCGTCTTGATGTCCTCGGCATGTTCCATGGTCTCGTTCAGCTGTTCCAGCTCCTCTTGTTCACCTTCCGCCAGATGGGCGCTGGCCAGCTCCTCATACTGGAACTGCAGAAAGTCCTGTTGCTGGCTGTTTCGCTCGATGTCGGCCTTCAGCTCCTGCAGCTGGCTCTGAGCGGTCTGCAACTGACCGTAGGTCTGTTGGTATTCTGCCAGCTGCTGCTGGTCCTGGGCAATGATGTCCACCACCTCCAGCTGGAAGTTCTGCTTGTTCAATAGCAGGTTCTGGTGTTGCGAATGAACGTCAACCAATTGTTCTCCCAATTCTTTTAACAGGTTGAGGCTCACGGGCGTATCGTTGACAAACGCACGGCTCTTGCCTGCTGCCGTCAGTTCTCGTCTGATGATGGTGTCCTCGGCATCGTATGCGATGTCGTTGTCGTCAAACAGCGTTTGCATCTGGTAGCGTGACAAGTCAAAATGAGCCTCGATGATGCATTTGTCCGCACCTTGTTTGATGCTTTTCGAGTCTGCGCGCTGTCCCAGCAGCAAACCGATAGCCCCCAGGATGATGCTCTTTCCCGCACCCGTCTCACCAGTAATGACCGAGAATCCCGGATGCAGCTCGATATCCAGCAGGTCTATCAGCGCATAATTCTTGATATATAGTTGTGTCAGCATCCTTAACTACTTAAAACTTCCTTAACTACTGCTTAATCTTGTTCCAGGCGTCGCTTTGTGCGGCGTTGATGTTGAAGAGAATGTCATAGACCGCCTCTTTTTCCTTCTGCGTACCCTTGCCCTTGTAGATGTTGGCCAGTTCGTCACGCTTGTAGTCCGTCCAAATCTGTGGCAGCAGACTGAGAGGTTTCTCCTCGTGGGCCTTCTTCAGGTTCTCCAGTGCCGTACTGATATTAGTACGTCCGCGCTCGACGTTGTTGGCCATCTCGTCCAACCCCGTGCGATAGTAGTCGTATTGCAACTGGCGGAAGGGCTTCATGGCTTCGTCCAGATAGTCGTTGATGATGGCAAAGCGGTTGCGGCTATTCTCAAAGGCTTTCCATCCCGAGAATCCCAAGTCTTGGGCATTGTTGGTCAAATGCATGCAGCGTTGCAGGATGTCTGTGCCGCCCAAGGGTGCAAAGGAGTCCAGGTCGAGTCCTATGATGAGGTAGGCGTAATATGCCAGGAGTGCCGTCAACTGGTTGTCGATGGTTTCTTCCATGAAGTTCAGCTGGTCGAACTGTGCAAAGTCGAAATTGAAGTCAGCGTCCTTGTTGTTATATAAGGTACTGGTGTAGGCAGAGTTGTAGACAGGACGGTTGGCCTGTATCATAGCCGTACACGTGAAGCGGTTGTTGGCCTTGTCGTACTTGGTCACGGTCAGGTTGAAGTTCACACTGATGCGTTCGTTCTGCTGAAACTGCAGCTCTGTCCACTGGTGGTCGTTCATCCATTGTTCCACGGTCTGCTGCAGGTTCTCGAACACGCTCTTCTCTGAGCCTTCCACTGCCGAGCTATTGATGTTGAATTTAACCAGCAATTCCTGTGCCGTTGCTGAAAGGGTCATCCCTGCCAGCAGGCCTGTCGCCAGCACGAAACGCCTGATTGTCTGTAGCTGCTGTTTCAACCTTTGCATGTTATTGTTCATTTTGAGTTGCAAAGGTACGAATAAGTGAGCGAAATGCCAAATTTATTTGGGCATTTCCGAACGA
>CAMHJQ010000085.1 GCA_946185485.1 uncultured Prevotellaceae bacterium
ATGGCAAATCAAGCAACAACCACCTACAAGGTGACAGGTACACGCAAGGCAGTGAACGACCTGTGGAGCACACTCCAAAAGATGGAGGTGAACAGTAAGAACATCTGGCTTTACCAGTTGGCAGAGCACTACGGCATCGACTACGAAACAAAGCAAATCAGTGTTCGTGGTCACATCTATTGGGCAGAGTATGAGGAAGACCCAGCCAATGACTACTATCTACTATCCTTTGAGACAGAAACAGCATGGGATGCTTGCAACGAGTTATTCGAGGAGATTAACCATCTGCTATGGGATGAACTCTCTATCTCATACAGAGTCTGTGAATGTGGCTGTGAGGTCTATTATGTGCATGATGAAGGCGACTTCTTCCCTGAAGAGGTAGCAGTCAGTTCCAGCGGTGAACCATTCGAGGATGCTTGTGATGACATCTACACCACCCTCAAAGATGCTATCAATGATTGGTGTGAGAAGATGAACATCGAGCAAGGTGAACGAACTGACGAGGAAATGATGAACTTCATCAATGAGTATGAGTATGACGATGATGACACCTACTTCTACATCCGTCAATTTACCTTTGAATAACTAACCTGCGGTGGTATGCGGTCGCTACCGATGGCATACCATCGCATAATACATACAACTATGTACACAGACGAAGATAACAGCACCGATTTGATTGGAGCGTTTTGTGAACTCCTATTCCCAAGGAAAGGTCACAGCAACGGCATCATCGTTGATGACTATGGTACTGAATGGCTTGTTCAGTTGACCAACGGCAAAGAAGTCCCTGTTTATAAAGACGAAGTTTTCATTGTATAGATTTTTGAGAGTCCATCTGTCGCATTTGACATTTGGGCTCTCTTTTCTCTTTTGACGGAAAACCTTTTATAAAGATGCAATCTATAGACTTACAAAACTGTTATATCTCCGCTAATTCGCTTAATAGTTGTAAATATGTACAAATATTATTTGTGCATTAGTGCGTAATATGAAGCAGAAATAAAAGAGTTGAATAATATACTTGCTCAAATTATTCTGTTAATGTCTTCTGTGAATGCTAAGAAACTCTTAGTTCCTTGTAAAGATAGTTGCGGATAGTCACGGTTGAAGCGGACGAGAGTAGCATCTGGAAATTGTGCGGCCATCTGCTCGAAGGGGAAACGGATGATGACGGGCGTGTTGAAACCTACGCCGAACTCTAAGAGCAAAAGCCGCTTTTCGGATGCCGTGCGCACAAAGTCGTTGTAACGTTGGGCTTGCTGATGCCAGTGGCTATCATCCACGAAAGTATTGTCACAACGGAGATTCATGCTGACGGGCTGACCGTCGGGAGTGTACGGAATCATTTCCGTAGGTATGCGGCAGTCGCGAATGGCTGGCAGCGCACGTTCCACCCACTCCTGATTATGATACAGAATCTTGGGCGCACCCGATGCCGGCTGGAAATAGCAGTAGTCGCCCTGCGTGGCAAAGATGCGATCGGCATCGAAACCTGCCATCTCAAACTGTCCGTCAACATTGGTGGTGATGACGAAGTAATCTTTCCCGCCAACCATCTTCAGCAGGTTCTTGTATAGCGGCAATGCCCCTGTGCGGTAACGGCCAAACCATATATGCATCGCCCAATATGCCCAGCGTTCCTCATCAGTCTGAAAAGGATAGAACCCTGCGCTATAAAGGTCGGTGAACCCGTAACGGACAATCCACTCACGGAATTCTGTGCGGAAATCCTCACCGGCATAGTCGATGCCAGCGGCAGTGGTCAGCCCTGCTCCTGCACCAATCAGCACGTAGTCGGCTTCAGCAATCAATCGCCGAAGGTCTGCAAGCCGTTCAGAGAAGTTGCCGGTAGATGTCGCGGTCTTTGTCGATGAAAACATTGAATACAATCGTTTTAAGTTCATGTCGTGGATATGATTTGACGGTCTCAATGGCAATCTTTGCCGCCAGTTCGTTAGGAAAGTGGAACACGCCTGTGGAGATACAGCAGAAGGCGATGCTCTCCAGTCCGTTCCGTTCTGCCAGGTCAAGGCAGGAACGGTAGCACTGAGCCAACTGCTCTTCCTGTTCCTTGGTGGGAATGCCGTCGGGAATAATCGGGCCAACGGTGTGGATGACATGACGGGCAGGCAGGTTGTAGCCTTGCGTGATGAAGGCATCGCCGGTAGCCAGCAGCCGTCCCTGCATCTTGTCGGCACACTCCTTGCGAAGTTGGATGCCAGCGGCTGAGTGGATGCAGTTGTCTATGCAGTTGTGGAGGGGTGCCCAGCAGCCCAATGCCTGCGCGTTGGCAGCATTGACGATGGCTTCCACCTTCAGACGGGTGATGTCGCCTTGCCAGATGGTCAGTCCTTCGTCATGAACTTTCACCACCCCTTTGTCCTCTTGCTGCATCTGCAACTCGACATCCTGCTTCATCAGAAAGTCTTCTGCTATCGGGCGAGGTTCCCATACGTTCATCAGTGCCCGCATCATCCGCTGCCGCTCTTCGAGTGAAGAAGGTATCTGATGACTGACATGCTCGTCAGCCATCAGATACATAATGATGTTCTTCAGATTCTCCAGCCTGTCCATTGTCCTTACCTTTTTTTGAATTTATACTAAGTTATTTGTTTTTGAATCGCTCACCGACAAAGCCGTTACTGACTTCACCCGTCATCAGGTCGAAATGCTTGAATAGAGGCGGTGTAGGTGTCAGGTCGAAGTAGTCCATCTCGGCAATCGGCAGACAGAAGTAAGCCAGACTTTCCCAACTGGTGTAGAGACGGGGCAACACGGGATTATTTTCATAGATCCATTGTCTCACGTCATCCTCCACGTCGAAGTTTACCATACCACTGCAACGGACGGAAACATTGTCCGCGTATGCCAGCAGCTCCACATTAGGGTTCTGCTGAAGTTCGCGCCATACAGCCTTTTCGGGAGAAGTGGCGAAGTAGAGCATATTGCCCTCACGCTTCATCACCTGGAAGACACGAAGCTTTGGCAGATTACCCTCACACGTAGCAAGGGTAATCTCCTTATGCCCGTCCAGGAATCTGAGTGCTGTCTGTAACATACGCTTAATATGCAGCCGTGAAACGCTCCTTGTGGTGGTTTTCCTGCTCCAGTTCGTCAACCATTGCTACGGCATAGTCCTCCACAGAGATGAAACTCTCGCCCTTCTCATCAACAAGCAAGTCATCCTTGCCGAGACGGTATTTGCCGGTGCGAGTGCCGGGCTGCAGGTTGCCGAGGTTTCCGGCGGGCGAGAAGAATATCCAGTCTATATCCTGCTCCTTCATGAGCGTATTCAGGTAGAACTCGCCAAGGCTCTTTACTCCTGGCAGCCACGACTCGGGCAGTGTACCCGTGTCAACAAGGCGTACACCGGGCTTTACGAACAGCGTACCAGCCCCACCGACAATCAGCAGTCGGCGCACACCGGCCTGTTTTGCACCCTCGACAATCTTCGGATAGTTCTCCAGCGTTTCCTCATACTGGCGTGGATTCGCCCAGCCGGGATTGTAGGCACTGATGACAGCATCCTTGCCTTTAGCCAAAGCAGCCAGTTCGGCAGGATTGGTAGCATCGGCCACCACATACTCTATCAGGTCATTCTTCACCTTCACACTGTCCATGTTGCGTACGATAGCCGTAACTTTGTGACCTCTGGAAACCAACTCGTTCAGGATAGCATTGCCTACGAAACCCGTTGCACCGATTAAAACTACATTCTTTGCCATAATTCTTCTTGTTTTTATTGTTAATACTTTTGTTTCGACGGTGCAAAGGTACTAACTTTCGGTAACTGCTGCAAGAAGGCACCAAAAAGTGGCTTACTTACTTTTTTGTTAGAATTGCTGAAATACAGGCATTTTCTTTAATCATAAAAAATGTTAAAGATTAAAATTCCTGTCTATGTGCAATTTACTACTTCAGAAATTTGCTTACTTTCGGAAAGTTTTGTACCTTTGCACTCGGATTTAAAAATAGTCAAACATATGCGTAAGATAAATCGAGCAATAGACGAGAAATACAAAGCGTGCCCCATACGCAACGTAATAGAAAAGTTTGGAGACAAGTGGTCGCTGTTGGTGCTATATCATCTCAACGAGCGTGGCACCATGCGTTTCAACGATCTGGGGCGTGACATGTCAGACTGCTCGCAGAAAATGTTGTCACAGACACTGAAACGTCTGGAACAGATAGGTCTTGTAGTTCGTCAAGTCTATCCAGAGGTTCCTCCACGAGTAGAATACTCCATTACTGAATTGGGCCAAAGCCTCATGCCCCATGTCATCGGCTTGATGGAATGGGCTACTCAAAACTTCGAGAATATTGTTAGAAATGATGGTGATCTATAAGGACGATTTTTCATCATTTAGAGTTAGAGGGTCCATTTTCCGCTTCTGGAATTTGGACTCTCTTTCTTTTTTACTGAGATAACCTTTATAGACTGAATTCGATGTACCCTTGTACATAAATTCGGCAACAAATGGAATTCATTGCCGAATTTATATGCCTTACCAAAACTACAACATTTCCTTCTGAATGTAGTCAGTTTTAGAACAAGTTATATGTTGCAAATAGTAATTTGGCCGCGCATATTATAAAGGTATTATATATACACCAAAACGCCTTACCCCGAATGTCCTAATAGGATCATTCCGTAAGACAGGAAAGGCTCACTTGACCTTCTTCTTTCTTTTCCTCTTTCCCCTTTCTTATAAGTAGTCTCATGCTGTTGTCTTGCAGACAGTCTTAGCCGAACATTCCTGTTCCCTTTTCCCTTTCTTCGCTTGTAACTCATCCTCTGCATTGCATCCTGTGCTCGTCGATGGGCATTCTTCGTTTACCATACTTCCTGATGAATATGAATGATATGCTACATCTTCGCTTTGTCCTTCTCCGTCTGATAACCATTACGTGCCACCAATGAGCAGTTGACTGTCGAGCATCCTCCTTATCATATCTGTTACTGAATTGTTCTTATTCCGACTTCTTCATTTATGCCTTTTCCGGGCGAAGCGAG
>CAMHJQ010000086.1 GCA_946185485.1 uncultured Prevotellaceae bacterium
GCATCTCATCGGCAATCTGCGCTGCCGGCTTGTCCGTGTGGCGCAGTTCTATTTTTATACGCGTGATGAGGGCACGGTCAATCCAGTCTTTGGCGGTGGTGCCGCTGGTTTGTCGGATGAAGGTGCTCAGGTATCGCTCAGTGAGGCACATGCGGTCGGCATAGTAGCCTATTTGGTGATGCTCGGCACAATGCTGGGTGACCAGTTGGAGGAAACGGTCGAAAATGGTCTGTTCGCGTGAACGACTGCTGGCCAGCTGGTCAGTCTGCCGATGGAACAGCTGGTCGTAGTGGTGCATCTGGGCAGCTACGAGTGCTGTGACGGTGGGACGATGATAGTCGTCCGTGGCATGAACCGTTTGCCAGATGGTGTCCAGAATATGTCTGGCGGTAGCGATATCCTCTTCGTTGGCGGACAACTGGAAGTCGCGCACCTGACCGTTGAAGACCGACGGCATCTGTCCCTGTGCAAAAGGCATGGGGAAGTTAGAGAAGAGTCCCATTCCGAAGATGCGGAGGTCAGGCGACAGACGCTTGGGATGGATGATGGTGCCAGGACCGATATAGACGAGTGTGCCGCTCGTAAGGTGGCGGTCTTGCAGGTTGATGGTAATTTCAGCCTCGCCGCTTATGACGATGCCAAAGCGGTGGTCATTGATAGTGAAAGGTGGCTTTTGACGCATCAGCAGACTGAACACCGTGCGGTCGCCACGAACCATTGCCAGTTCACTATTCATGAATATATGCTCGCGAATTTGCGAGAGGTGTGGTGTCAGGATGTCACGCATTCGTGTGACGTCCATCAGTTGCGGTTGTCTGTTCATAATCAGTCCTTTTTGCTGGCAAAGATAATCATTTTCCGTGAAAAAATGCTCTATTTTCGTGCAAATCGAACAAAAAGAACATTTTTTCGTTCCTGCGGATAACGTCTAAATGCAAAAAACATCGTACTTTTACACCCGGAATTCAATGACAAAACAGATATGAAGAAATTAGTTTTAGCTTTGGCGATGCTGCCGATGCTGGCATTGGGACAGACGCTGGACGAGTGTCAGCAGGCAGCAGAGAAGAATTATCCGCTGATACAGCAGTATGGACTCATCGAGAAGACCACACAGCTGACTGTTGCCAATATCCAGAAGGGTTGGCTACCGCAGGTGTCGGCATCCGCACAAGCCACGTATCAGAGTGATGTGACGGCTTGGCCTGACGAGATGAAGACGATGATGGGCGGTATGGGCATTGACATGAAGGGACTGACGAAGGATCAGTACCGTGTGGGCATCGATGTGCAGCAGACCATCTATGACGGAGGCGTCATCGGCAGTCAGAAACGCATAGCCCGTGAACAGGGCAAGGTGCAGGCAGCACAGAATGAAGTCAATATTTATAATGTTCGCAAGCGCGTGAACGAGATGTTTTTCGGGCTGTTGCTGATTGACGAACAGATCAAGTTGAACACCGACTTGCAGACACTGCTGGCAGGCAACGAACGCAAACTGGAGTCGATGACCAAACGGGGCACAGCTGCCGAGAGCGACCTGCAGAATGTGAAGGCAGAGCGTCTTAACGCGATACAGAAAGCCACCGAACTGGCATCGCAGAAGCAGATGTTACAGCGCATGCTGAGTACATTCTGCGGCATAGAGATAAATAACATACAAAAACCGCAAGTGAAGGCAGAAGACGGAGGGCTGACAGCAGAAAACCGTCGTCCGGAACTGAAGGCGCTGGATGCACAGATAGGCGTGCTGAATGCTCAGGAGAAAGCACTCAACGCAGCGCTGATGCCGAAGGTAGGCGTGTTTGCTCAGGGCTTCTACGGTTATCCGGGCCTGAATATGTTTGAGGATATGATGCGCCACAAATGGAGCTTGAACGGCATCGTCGGTGCACGTGTTACATGGAACATCGGTGCCCTCTATACCCGCAAGAACGACAAGGCAAAACTGCAGTTGCAGCGTGATATGACGGAGAGCAGCCGGGAGGTGTTCCTCTTCAATAATAACCTGGAACAGATTCAGCAGAACGAGAATATAGAGCGCTACCAGAAACTGATGGCCCACGACGGGGAGATTATCTCGCTGCGACAGGCTGTGAGAAAGGCGGCAGAATCGAAGCTGGCACATGGCATCATCGACGTGAACGACTTAGTGCGCGAGATTAATCAGGAGAATGCGGCTTGTGTGCAACAGTCGGTACACGAGATTGAGATGCTGAAAGAGATATACGACAACAAATACACGACAAATAATTAAGCATATGAAAAAGATATATGTATTGGCAGGTGTGGCGCTGATGATGACAGCCTGCGGAAACAACGAGAAAGAATACGATGCAACGGGTACGTTCGAGGCTATCGAGACGACCGTGTTTGCAGAACAGAGTGGGGCATTGCTGTCGTTTGACGTGAACGAGGGCGACAAGATGGAGGCAGCCCGAGAGGTGGGACTTATTGACACCACGCAGACGTGGCTGAAGATTCAGCAGATGGACGCTACCAAAGCGGTGTATCAGAGTCAGAAACCCGATATGGAACGCCAGATAGCTGCCACACGCCAGCAGTTGGCTAAGGCCCAGCAGGACGAGCAGCGCTACCGCGAACTGGTTGCCGACGGGGCTGCCCCCTCGAAGATGCTCGACGACGCTACGAGCCAGGTAAAAGTGTTGCAGAAGCAGTTGGATGCGCAGATATCATCGCTGAGCACCAGCACGCATGCCCTCGACAAGCAGACGGCAGCTGCCGATGTTCAGAAAGCACAGTTGCAGGATATGTTGCGCAAATGTCATATCTTTACTCCCACGAATGGTATTATACTCGAGAAATATGTGGAGCAGGGCGAGTTTGTGAGTGTTGGAAAACCGCTGTTTAAGATAGCCGATACCGAGTCAATGAAACTGCGTGCCTACGTCACTTCTGCTCAGTTGCAGAACATCAAGATAGGACAGAAGGTAAAGGTGTTTGCTGATTATGGTGACGGGCAGCGCAAGGAATATGCCGGTACTATCAGTTGGATATCCTCTCGCTCTGAGTTTACGCCTAAGACCATTCTTACTGATGACGAGCGTGCCGATTTGGTGTATGCTGTCAAGGTGGCTATCAAAAACGATGGATTCGTGAAAATTGGTATGTATGGGGAAGTGAAATTTTAATTGATAACTGACAACTGATAACTGACAACTGATAACTGACTGGCAATGAAGGATGCTATTGTTGTTAATAACGTATCAAAGTCGTACGGCAAGCTACAGGCACTCAGCGATGTGTCGTTCTCTGTCAGCAAGGGTGAGGTTTTCGGACTGATTGGCCCCGATGGTGCTGGCAAGACGTCGATGTTTCGCATCCTCTGTTCGCTGTTGCTACCCGATGCAGGCACAGCGGCAGTAGATGGCTATGATGTGGTAAAGCAGATGCGTGAGGTGCGTAGCAGGGTGGGGTATATGCCAGGAAAGTTCTCGCTCTACCAGGACCTCACCATTGAGGAGAACCTACATTTCTTTGCCACCCTTTTTGGCACCACTGTTGATGAAGGTTACGATACTATCAAGGCCATCTATTCGCAGATAGAACGCTTCAAAGACCGTAAGGCAGGTGCCCTCTCGGGTGGCATGAAACAGAAACTTGCCCTCTCGTGCGCATTGGTACACCAACCCAGCGTGCTCTTTCTTGACGAGCCCACTACGGGTGTTGATCCCGTGAGTCGTAAGGAGTTGTGGGAGATGCTACTGTCGCTGAAGGAAAGTGGTATCACCATTGTGGCTTCAACGCCTTATCTCGATGAGGTACGCTGTTGTGAGCGCGTCGCTTTTCTGGACCAAGGAAAGGTGCGAGGCATCGGTACTCCGGATGATATCCTCACCCAGTTTGCCAGTATCTTTAACCCGCCAGGAATTGAGCACGAGAAAGATACAGAAATAAAAGACGATAATGTCATAGAGGTGGAACATCTGGTAAAAGCCTTTGGCTCGTTCCATGCCGTTGACGACATCTCATTCAGCGTTAAGAAAGGCGAGATATTTGGATTCTTAGGTGCTAATGGTGCTGGCAAGACGACAGCGATGCACATGCTGACAGGGCTGAATCAACCCACCAGTGGAACGGGTAGGGTAGTAGGTTTCGACATTCGTACGGAGTATGAGCAGATAAAGAAGCATATTGGCTATATGTCGCAACGTTTCTCGCTTTATGAAGACCTTACTGTGGCCGAGAATATTCGACTCTTTGCAGGTATCTATGAAATGAAACCCGATGAGGTGGAGCGCAAGATGAATGAGGTCCTGAAACAGTTGAAGTTTGAAGACCACAAGGACGATTTGGTGGGTTCTTTACCATTAGGTTGGAAGCAGAAGCTGGCCTTCTCCGTTTCGATATTCCACGACCCAGGTGTGGTGTTCCTCGACGAACCTACGGGTGGTGTAGATCCCGCTACGCGTCGTCAGTTCTGGGAACTTATCTACGACGCAGCCCATCGTGGCATCACCGTCTTTGTAACCACACACTATATGGACGAGGCAGAATATTGTGACCGTATCTCTATCATGGTGGACGGTAAAATCAGCGCCCTCGGCACACCCGATGAACTGAAGCAGCGTCTCCACCAACCCGATATGGACCATGTGTTTACCTATCTGGCCCGTCAGGCCACCCGATCCTCCGATTAATGGTTAAGGGCTAATGGTTAATGGATAATGAAATGAAACAGTTTATAGCATTTGTAATAAAGGAAACTAAGCACATCCTGCGCGACAAGCGTACGATGCTGATACTTTTCGGCATGCCTGTGGTGATGATGCTGCTCTTCGGTTTTGCCATTACCACCGATGTGAAGAATGTGCGCACGGTGGTGGTCACCTCCGAGATGTCGCCCC
>CAMHJQ010000087.1 GCA_946185485.1 uncultured Prevotellaceae bacterium
AGCTGCCGTCGAATGCCAAGGCCGGCTACGTCATCCGCCGCATCCTGCGCCGTGCTGTACGCTATGCCTATACCTTCCTCGGACAGAAGGACGGCTTCCTCTATAAGCTCGTTCCCACACTGGTACATGAGATGGGCGACGCCTTCCCCGAGCTGAAGGCCCAACAGCAGCTCATCACCAAGGTTATCAAGGAGGAGGAAGACTCATTCCTGCGCACGCTGGACAAGGGTATCCAGCTGTTGGACAAGGCGATGGAGGAAATAAAGGCCAGCGGCAAAACCGCTGGTGACAAACAGCTTGTCCTTCCTGGAGAGCAGGCTTTCCGTCTGTTCGATACTTACGGTTTCCCCCTCGACCTCACCGAGCTCATCTGCCGCGAGAATGGCTTTACCGTTGACGAGGAGCAGTTTAATGTCGAGATGCAGAAACAGAAGGAGCGTGCCCGCAATGCCGCTGCCGTCGAGAATAGTGACTGGGTAGAACTGAAGGCTGGTGAGCAGCAGTTCGTGGGCTACGACTACTCTGAATATGAGTGCCATATTCTGCGCTACCGCAAAGTGACGCAGAAAAAGAACGAGTTTTACGAGCTCGTGCTCGACTACACACCGTTCTATGGTGAAATGGGTGGACAGGTAGGCGACCAGGGAGTTCTCGTTTCCGAGAACGAGACCATCGAGGTCATTGACTCGAAGCGTGAGAACGGCCAGACCGTTCATATCGTGAAGCAGCTGCCTAAGGACCCGACGGCCCAGTTCATGGCTTGCGTTGATACTGACAAGCGCGATGCCAGCGCTGCCAATCACACCGCTACCCACCTGTTGGACTATGCCTTGAAACAGGTGCTGGGCGACCACGTGGAGCAGAAGGGTTCGTTTGTATCGCCTGACACGCTACGCTTCGACTTCTCTCACTTCGAAAAAGTCACCGACGAGCAACTGCGCGAGGTGGAGCGCATGGTCAACGACATGATTCGTCAGGACCTACCCCGCGACGAACATCGTGACATGCCGATGGACGAGGCCAAGAAGTTGGGTGCCATCGCCCTGTTTGGCGAGAAGTACGGCGACAAGGTGCGTGTGATGCGCTTCGGTCCGTCGTGCGAGCTCTGTGGTGGTATCCATGCCACTTCGACAGGCCGCATCGGTTTCTTCAAGATTATCTCCGAGAGCAGCGTGGCTGCGGGCATCCGTCGTATCGAGGCCAAGACTGGTAAGGAGTGCGAGGAACTGCTGTACCAGACCGAGGACATCCTCAAGGCTGTCAAGTCGTTCTTCAACAATGCCAAGGACCTGCAGGGCGTCATCCGCAAGTATATCGAAGAGCACGACGCGATGAAGAAGGAAATCGAGAGCTTCCAGGCTCAAGCTGTAGAACGTGCCGCCAAGCAGCTGGTCGAGAAGGCCCGCGAGGTGAATGGCGTCAAGGTCGTCACTGCTGTGCTGCCCATGTCGCCTGCCGCTGCCAAGGACCTGGCCTTCAAGATTCGTGCTGCCGTTGAGGGCTCGCTGCTCTGCGTCATCGGCTCACACGACAACGATAAGCCTCAGCTCTCCATCATGATGAGCGACGACATGGTCAGTGCTTATGGTCTGAATGCTGGTCAGATGGTTCGCGAAGCCGCCAAACTAATCCAGGGTGGTGGTGGCGGTCAGCCTCACTTCGCCCAGGCTGGCGGTAAGGATGTCGATGGCCTCAGTGCTGCCGTTGATAAAGTCATCGAACTCGCCAACCTTAAATAAAGATAAGGTATAAGTATTATATATAGATAAAAGCCTCTTGACAACACAACGTCAAGAGGCTTTTTCGTTGCACTTCCAACTATTCTATAAAATTTTTCATAGCAGATTAAGTCTTTTTTGTTATTTTTGCGTCAAATAGATAAAAAAGAAAAAGATGAGCATGAAACTCTTTAGCATCGGAAACAAATATAGGTTCTTGGAACGCCTGATGGCTGACGAACGTCAACGGCTGGTGCGCTACGCCTGTTGCCGACTAGGTAACAGCGAAGATGCAGAAGATGCCATACAAGACCTCTTCCTGCAATTTCACGAGCGAATGAAGAAGACCGACAATAACGACTCGCTATCAACAGATATCAAAAATCCAATGGCATACCTCTATCGCAGTCTGATGAACCTATGCATCAGCAAGCAACGGTCAGCAGGACGGATACAGATGGTTCCTTTGTCAGATAAGAACGGAGAGAACTTCAAAACACCATCTTTCGATGAAGAGGATGAGATGGAACATGAATACCGTCGCATTTGTCAACTGTTGGAAACGATACCCGATGAACAAGCAGAGGTGATCCGCTTGCGTTTCTATGGCGAGAAGAGTTTCAAGGAGATTGCAGACATCATCGGTGTGAACCTCAGTACCGTCAAGTCAAGATTCATGTATGGATTAGAGAAAATCAGGCGAGGAATGCGCGCTTCCTCTGCATCAGATAACAATCATCAAACAATAGTAATGTATGAAGTGTAACGAATTCAAAAATATCGTAGTCGATCTCTTCGACAAAGAGGTAGACCATCAGGTAAAGGATGAATGTGAACGCCATCTCAGTGAATGCGCTGAGTGCAGAAAATACTACGACGGTCTGTTGGAGGCTGCCGACCTGCTACGTCTCAAGACCAAGAAAGACAAGGTATCCTCAGCTCTCTCATTCAAGAAACTGGCTGCCATGTTCATCAGCATTCTCGTGCTCTCTGGTATTGCATACGCTGCCATCCACATCGTAAGCCAGTCACGACAAACACAACAGACGGAACAAACCTCTGTGAAAGTCCGTCATCAACAAACCATCACGGAGAGTCAGGCTGCCCCTGTCGATACCCTTGCTCTGACATATGTCTTCGAGAACGTACCACTCGACGAGATAATCAAGGATATAGTCCTCTATTACCATAAGGCGGCTGACATCAAAAATGAGCAGGCACACAACCTGCGTCTGTACTACAAGTGGGACCGTACGGCTACCATAGAAAGCGTAGTCGATGACCTCAACCACTTTAATCACGTGAATATCTCTATAGAGGACAACAAACTGATTGTAACCCCCTAACGCCCCATCACACGATTTATGAAAAAAATAATCATACTGCTATTACTGTGCATGATTGCCTGCATTGCAGCAGCCCAGACTATTTCCAGACAGTACAAAGGTCTGTCGCTCAGCAAGGTACTCGAAGACCTTAATGCCGTCACAGAGAACCACAATATATCCTTCATATATAACGACCTGGAGAATTTCACCGTCACATGTAATTTCAAGCATCTGAGTCTTGAAGAAGCACTGCACACTGTGGTAGGTTTCTATCCTGTACGCATCGCCAAGGATAATGACAAATTCTTTTTGGAGTGTACCTACAAGACAGAAAGGCATTTGACTGGTACGATTATCGACGAACATGGACAGCCATTACCCTTTGCCAACGTCGCTATCCTCAACCCAGCTGATTCTACACTGCTCTCAGGTGGTGTGTCCAACGAGGCTGGTCAATTTGTGGTACCCTACGAACAAGAGAAGATATTGGCACGTATTACCTTCGTCGGTTATAAGACTACCTATCGCATCTGTACACAAGAGAACGTTGGAACCATACAATTACAACCTGACAATTATACGATCAATGGTGTCGTGGTAAAGGGTGAGATACCCCAATATAAAATGACTACAGGGGGCATGACCATCGATATACAGCATTCTCTTCTTCGCGATATAGGCACTGCCGACGACTTACTCTCAATGATGCCGATGATTCAAGGTAAAGATGGTAAGTTCGAAGTGTTTGCCAAAGGTGAACCCGAAATCTATATCAATAATAAAAAGGTACGTAACGCCAGTGAGTTGAAACAACTCAAGTCGGTGGATGTCAAGAGTGTAGATATCATCACCGCTCCTGGTGCACAATATAACGCTGAGGTGAATGCCGTCATCCGTATCAAGACACTGAAGGCACAAGGCGAGGGACTGAGTCTGATGGCAACCAGCGACACATGGAAAAACAACAAATGGAATAACTACAATGATCTGACATTGAAATATCGTATAGGTGGACTAGAGGCTTTTGCCAATATTGCCCTTGACAACGGACATTATAGCAATGATCAGGATATTCATCAGGAACTGCATATCAAAAAAGACAAGTTTGACGTTGATGCAGGTTTACCCATTAGGAGTAGTTGGACGCAACTTCAGTATCAGGCAGGTCTGAGTTACGATTTCAATACCGACCATTCTGTCGGACTGAGTTTCTCTTCGCAGCATATTCTTAATAACAAGTATCATTCTGACATGACGCAGGACTATCTCAAGAATGGTGCCTTCTACGGTGACGTCTTTTTGAAAACTGATATCAACGAACTCGACAAACCTGTATGGGAACTGAACACATACTATGTGGGAAAGGTAGGAAAACTGAATATCGACCTGAATGCGACAATTCTGCAACGTAAAACGGAGAATCATCTCAACCAGCAGGAATTCAGTAAAGAACTGGGTGATCGCACTATCACTACCCTTAACAATGAAAACCGTAAGATGATGGCAGGAAAGTTGGTGCTGGCTTATCCTGTATGGAAAGGAGTGCTGAGTGGTGGAACAGAAGCCACAAGCACGAAGAGCTATGGTCACAATGTCAATCAAGAAGGCATCATACCAGAGACAGACAACGAGATGAAAGAACAGAACATTGCCGGTTTTGCTGAATATGAGTGCCAGGTAGGACAATGGCGACTGAATGCCGGTCTCCGCTTTGAGCATGTAAAAGCAGACTACTACTCGTTTGGCGAATGGCAGCAAGA
>CAMHJQ010000088.1 GCA_946185485.1 uncultured Prevotellaceae bacterium
CAGGAGAACTGGGAGGATTAATTTCTCTGAATAGTTGTAGGGGATTTCCAAATCCCCTACCCTTTAATATCAAAGGTGCATCCGTATGGGTGCTCCTTTTTTTTCGAATTGTTAAATCATAGCAAAAAATTGGCTGATACGCATGTGGTATCAAAAAAAACTATCTTTATTCATGCTACGCAACTACATCAATGGTTTCATGAAACCTTCTGCCGAGTGCGAGAGTGTCATCCTCGCCCACATCCACAAGTTAGGCAAGGAAATGATGGCAGCATGCTTCTGACAGATGTGCGCATTACAACAATATGTTTACAGCGGACAGAGGATTAGTTTCGATATGGCATTCTCATTAAAAGCAATATAAGATGCTCACCCAAGAGTCTTCTCAACTTTAATATATCTTTGCAAAACTATATCAGTTTCATTGCTAATGCCGTCTGAACGGCCTCCATTGAATTATCCACAGAGAGTTTTTCGAGGATATTCTGCCGATGCTTGTTCACAGTGAAGATGCTGATGTGCAGGGTGCTTGCAATCTCCTTGCTCAACATTCCCTGGCGGATGAGACCTAAGATTTCCTTTTCCCTGCGGGTCAGAATGTCGAAGCGTTCTTCATAGAGGAAAGGGGTAACAGACTGGCCGGTCTCCATGTTGATAATGTGGGGATTGATGCCGTGAATGGGTTCCTGCTCAGGCGAAAGCTCGTAGGTGCAGACTACCAGTCGCATATATCCGTCAGTCGAGTTGGATTGTATGCGCGTCAGATTCGAAACGTAGACGTAGTTCCCAACATCATCGCGCATCCTGATACGACAAGTGGCATGGTATTTGAGACGCTCCTCTGAGGGTAGATGTTCTACCTGTTCGAAGAATTTCACTTCGAGCATGCGCTTGTCCACCAGATCTTCCGGATGGATGCGCTCATAGATAAAGTCCTCATCGACGTCGGTCAGCTCTTCCAATGCGGTGTTTTGATGTAGCCCCAGTTTATTGGCCAACCTGCCAATAGAGGAATAGCTGTTGCCCACGGCTATATCAGTCAGTATAGCACAGCCTTGACTGACATCTGTAAAGGCCTTGATGATGTAGCGGCACTTTTCCACATCCTGCCCGGAAAGCCGCGTCGTGTCGAACGGCTGACGGTGGAAAATCTCCTGTAGTTCTCGTCTTAGTACATCCATAAATAGTTAAAAATCAGTATTGCACGGCTGAAGGAAACCTCGTACCTTTGCACCGCACTTTTATTCCTCTGGTGCAAAGATACGAAATGTTTCACTAAAATAATAAAGGTATGGAGAAAAATATCCAAGAAAGAAAGTTAGACGATTGTACACAATCCAGTAGTTCAGGCCCTTCGCATGTAAGTTGCATAGCCATTGTTAAGAAACTTTGCGCAGCTATGACTGCCTCAGCCGTCGTGTGGTTGGTGTATGTTGACAACTGCCATATGCCCAAGCCTTTTGCTTATGGAACTATGGCTCTTGTTATTTTATCCTTTATGAGCGGATTGTTTGTTTCTGTAGAACGGAAGAAGACAAGAGATGTTGTTATTGGACTGTTGTGGGCGCTGCTGTGGTTCCCTTGGCTATGTTATGAACTGCTTTCCCGACCTGATGTTTCTGTTCAGTCTTTTGCCTATACGTCAGCTTTGGTTGTGACCGCTACCGTAGTCGCTATGGTTATCTGGTTCATGGCAAAAGAACTTAGACGCGTGTTGTCTAAATCTGAAAAGAGCAAGCCTGTCCTCATTTTATGTCTGTTGGCGGGCGTATCATCCAATGTCATTGCATCAGCCCCGATACGCATAGAGCCGACAGACTGGTATGTAGGTCTGAAGAACCCTACGCTGCAACTGATGCTCTATGGGAAAGATGTAGGTGATGCTACAGTCAGAACAGACTATCCTGGCGTCAGAGTCGATTCGATAGTCCGTCTCGACAGTCCCAACTATCTGCTGGTCTATCTGAACATCGCCGATGCACAGGCTGGCGAGATGATGCTGAGAGTTAACGGGAAACGGATTCGATACCAGTTGAAACAGCGTGAGAAGCGCGGTGAGGAGCGCATCGGTTTCACCTGCTCCGATGTGCTCTACCAACTGGTGCCCGACCGCTTTGCCTCCGGCACGGTGGAGAACGACCAACTCATCACGATGAACCGCTACCAGTGCGACCGTTCCAACCCCAATCTCCGGCATGGCGGCGACCTCGAGGGCATCCGCCAACACCTCGATTATTTCAATGAGCTGGGCGTGACAGCCCTGTGGTTCACGCCTGTCTTGGAGAACAACTCTCCCGACCGTGACGGCTATAGTACCTATCATGGCTATGCCCCCACGAATTATTATCAGATAGACCCTCGCTTCGGCAGCAATGATGACTACCGCCGACTCTGCGACGAAGCACACGAGCATGGGCTGAAAATGGTGATGGACATGATTTTCAACCATTGTGGCTTTGAGCATCCCTGGGTGGCTGACATACCCAGCCGCGACTGGTTCAACTGCCCAGAATGGCTGGAGGATGCCAAGGGCGAACCAACACCCAATGCAAAATATCAGCAGACCAGCTACCAGTTAACACCCGTACGCGACCTTTATGCCTCTGAGATAGACCTGCACGAAACAACGAAGAGTTGGTTTGTGCCGACGATGCCCGACCTTAACCAGCACAATCCACACGTGCTGCGCTATTTGATTCAGAACTCCATCTGGTGGATTGAGACAATCGGCATCGACGGCATCCGCATGGATACTTACCCTTACGCTTTCGAGGATGCCATGTCCAGGTGGATGCAGGCTATCAACGAGGAATACCCCAACTACAACGTGGTGGGCGAGACCTGGGTGACAGAGCCTGCCTACACCGCCTCGTGGCAAAAGGACAACCGGCTGACGAAGGTGAATCCCCATCTGCCGACTGTGATGGACTTCGCCTTCTACGACCGCATGGTGCAGGCTGCCGGTGAGGACACTAATGACTATGGCCGTGGCCTCAACCGCATCTATAACTCACTGGTCTATGACTACCTGTATCCCAATCCCCGCAGCGTGATGGCCTTCATCGAGAATCACGACACCGACCGCTTTCTCGCTGACGGCTGTGACACATTAGCACTGCGACAGGCACTGGCTTTGCTTCTGACCATACCGCGCATTCCACAATTATATTATGGCGTAGAAATTCTACTAAACGGAACCAAAGAAAAGAGCGACGGCAACGTGCGCCAGGACTTCCCCGGCGGATTCTGGGACGACAGTCGCAATGCTTTCACCACTGAAGGGCGCACTGCTGCAGAAAACAGCATGTTCCGCTGGCTGAGCCGTCTGCTGCATTGGCGACAGGGCAATGAG
Organism: uncultured Prevotellaceae bacterium; assembly: GCA_946185485.1. Classification (GTDB taxonomy): domain Bacteria; phylum Bacteroidota; class Bacteroidia; order Bacteroidales; family Bacteroidaceae; genus Prevotella. Next base: position 3,353 of record CAMHJQ010000088.1, read on the forward strand.
GTTATCGCCAAAGGCAGTATGACGCAGTTCATCCCTCATCGCGGCATCTATGTCATCGCGCGGCAGTACACGGGAAAGACCGTACTGACCATCCTCAATGGCACCAACCACGTCACCACCATGCCCGTCAGCCGCTATCGCGAAGTCATCGGCCAGCATCGCCAAGCCACCGACATCGTCTGTGGCTGTACCGTTGACATCAGCAAAGATATCCAACTGCAACCCCGTGAAACGTTAATCCTTGAATTATGAAACCGCTTATCTTAAAAGAAGACATTCTCGCTGCATTCCGTGAACTCGGGATACGGCAGGGAATGACGGTGATGACGCACACCTCACTGAGTAGCCTCGGCTACGTCTGCGGCGGCGCGCAGACAGTCATCGAAGCCTTGTTGGAAACGGTTACCCGTGAGGGGACCATCGTGATGCCCACGCAATCGTGGAAGAATCTCGACCCCGACGTTGGGGTACACAGCGAAATAAGTGAAGCCGACTGGCAGAGACTCCGCGACCACTGGCCAGCCTACGACAAGCGGCTGACCCCGACGCAGACGATGGGAACCGTGGCTGAGATGTTCCGGCAGTGGCCAGGGACGCTCCGCAGCGACCATCCCGCCCGCTCCGTCGCTGCCAACGGCAGGCACGCCCGGCGGCTGACGAAGAGCCATGACCTACAGAATATCTTTGGCGACGGTTCTCCAATAGGTCGCCTTTACAATCTCGATGCTTACGTACTGCTCATTGGCGTGGGCTATGACAAGAACACCTCGCTCCACTTAGCTGACGCCCGCGCCAACTACCCCGGCAAGCACAATTCCTTGGAGCATAGCGCCGTCTACGAGTCTGGCAAACGAGTGTGGAAAGCCTATGAGACGCTCTATGTAGATGGCCACGATTTCGTGCAAATCGGCGAGGCTTTTGAGCAGACGCACACCGTCAGAAAGGTAACGCTAGGCAATGCCACGCTCCGTCTGATGCGCCAGCGCGAACTCGTAGATTTCGCCGTCAACTGGATAGAAAGGTTCAGATTGTAGGCTAGTATTATCATTGTGCTATTGTGAAAACGCAATCAAATTTTATCAAAAATGGAGAAAATCTTTCAAGATACATCGTAATCTCAAATATAATTTGTACTTTTGCAGCACGAATTGAAGAAGCAGCAGCTTTCTTTGCAATCTTCTCGAACCGCTAATTCAAAAGGACGCAAACGGAAAGACAGCTGCCAGCTCACACCCTTCGGGGCGTGGGCATTGGCAGTTTCAACATGTTTGCGTGGCTTTAGCGGGCCAGAGAAGATTTGTTGTTACTAACTAGATCAGGGGACTCTAATTTTGCGCTCTGATAGAATATATCCGTGAAGAATTTGCTTTATTACGGCCAAATCCCTACCTTTGTTGTCAGAAGGAGGAAGAGGCCGGCAGGAAAGGG
>CAMHJQ010000089.1 GCA_946185485.1 uncultured Prevotellaceae bacterium
GGAAACAGCATACTTGCACCAAGGAAACAGCATACTTGCACCAAGGAAACAGCATGCGTTCACCCCGCAAAGGGGCCGTTCCCACGGAGGGAACGGCTTTTCTGTGCCGTGCGGATGTCATATCTGGTCCGTGCAGATAGCATATCTACATGCTGTAGATAGTATGTCTGCCTTATCCGGAATGACGCTTCGGACAATAGTGTCGGAGGGAAGAAAGGTTAAAAACTCAAGACAATATCTTTGATGAAAAGGTCATTGTTTTCAGGGCGAATTGCGTTAATCTTCCAAAATCGCTTCGCTTTTACAAGCTTTTTGCGTAACTTTGCCATCAAGATGGCGAACTTACTCCGTCTCGGCAAAAAAAGAATAAATTCTTTTGTTTTGCTCTCGACTTTTCGTAACTTTGCACCCGAAAACAAAACGTATCAGATATTATGTCATATTTATTCTCATCAGAATCCGTATCCGAGGGCCATCCCGACAAGGTGGCCGACCAGATAAGCGATGCCATCCTGGACCAGTTCCTGGCTTACGACCCCAATGCCCGCGTGGCCTGCGAGTCGTTCGTGACCACTGGTCAGGTAGTACTGATGGGCGAGGTGCGCAGCGAGGTGTATATCGACCTGCAGACCATTGCCCGCAACACCATCAAGAAGATTGGCTACACGAAAGCCGAGTACCAGTTTGACGGCAACTCATGCGGTATCTTGACCGCCATCCATGAGCAGAGCGAGGACATCAATCGCGGCGTGGATAACGGCAACGAGGACGAGCAGGGTGCCGGCGACCAGGGCATGATGTTCGGCTATGCCACCAACGAGACGGAGAGCCTCATGCCCGTATCGCTGGACCTGGCACACCTCATCATGCGCACCCTCGCCGAGATTCGCAAGGAGGGCAAGGTGATGACGTACCTGCGTCCCGATGCTAAGAGTCAGGTGACGGTGCAGTATAGCGACAGCGGCATTCCCGAGCGCATCGACACCATCGTCGTCTCCACCCAGCACGACGAGTTTGCCGACGAAACAGCCATGCTGCAGATCATCCACAACGACGTGGTGAACATCCTCATCCCACGTGTCAAGTCCAAGATCCACTCGCAGAAGGTACTTGCCCTTTTCGGCGACGACATCAAGTACTACGTCAACCCGACGGGTAAGTTCGTCATCGGCGGACCTCACGGCGACACGGGACTGACGGGTCGCAAGATCATTGTCGACACCTACGGCGGCAAGGGCGCCCACGGCGGCGGAGCCTTCTCGGGCAAGGACTCGTCAAAGGTGGACCGTTCGGCAGCATACGCCGCCCGCCACATCGCCAAGAACATGGTGGCTGCAGGCGTGGCCGACGAGATGCTGGTGCAGGTGAGCTACGCCATCGGCGTCGCCAAGCCCATGAACATCTATGTCAACACCTACGGCCGCTCGCACGTCCAGATGACCGACGGCGAGATAGCCAAGAAGATAGAACAGCTCTTCGACCTGCGTCCGAAGGCCATCGAGCGCACGCTGAAGCTGCGCCAGCCAATGTTCCTCGAGACGGCAGCCTATGGTCACATGGGCCGCGAACCGCAGGTGGTGAAGAAGACCTTCACCAGCCGTTACCACGAGACGAAGACCATCGACGTCGAACTGTTCACTTGGGAAAAGCTTGACCGCATAGACGATATCAAGCGCGAATTCGGCATCTGAGCACATGACATTGCAGCAGGACAGCATCACGGCACAAGGCAGTGCGGCTATGCTGGGTGACTCCGTAGCGCCCAAGCATACACCCATCACGCCTGCCATGGTGCTCAGCTGGTTGCCACGCAATGCCACCCCTGCACAACAGGACTCTGCCATACAGGCGTATTTCAAACCTTCGGAAATCACCTGGAGCAACCGCCCCGACACACTGCATCTGCCCGGTCACGACAAGGGGCATAACATGCTGGACGTGCAGCTGCCGCAATACTACCGCGAGGGCTTCTTCTCGAAGGATACCCTCTTCCACCCCGAGCTGCCCGGCGGACGCTACGGCGTGGCTGGCGACCCTGTACCATACAGTGCCCACAACGACAACATCATCACGTCGCTGCTGCTGCTGTGCTTTGTGCTGGCCGTCATCGCCTTTGCCAACGCCCGCGGCTTCCTGGAGCGACAGGCCAAGCGCTTCTTTTACCAGCCGCACGGCGATACCACCGAAATCCTGGAAACGTCCAATGAGCTGCGCTTCCAAGGATTCCTCGTATTGTTAACGTCCATCCTGCTCTCGCTATTGTTCTATTTCTATACGCTAACCCACTTCAGCGACACCTTTACCCTCAGTTCGCAGTACTACCTCATCGCCATCTATCTGGCCGTAACGGTGGGCTACTTCCTCGTGAAGACACTGCTGTATGCATGGGTCAACCTCACCTTCTTTGGTGGTAAGAAAAACGGACAATGGCTTAAGTCCCTGCTCTTCATTACCTCCCTCGAAGGGGTACTCCTCTTCCCCGCAGTCGTCCTGCAAGCCTATTTCAGCTTAGCAGGAGAAAATGTCGAAATTTATTTTATTATTGTGCTGATAATCGTTAAATTACTGACGATTTACAAGTGTTACACCATCTTTTTCAGGCAAAATGTCGTTCGATTGCAAATTATTTTGTACTTTTGCACCCTCGAAATCATCCCTTTGCTTGCCTTCTGGGGCGCTTTGGTGATAACAGCTAACAATTTGAAAATAAATTTTTAAGACATTTATGATCAAGAAGATTCTGGTTTCCCAGCCCAAGCCATCCAGTGCGAAGTCACCCTATTATGACATCGCCGAGCGCTTCGGTGTGGAATTGGTATTTCGTCCTTTCATCAAGGTGGAGGGTATCTCCGCAAAGGAGTTCCGTGCTCAGAAGGTCAGCATTCTCGACTATACGGCTATTGTGTTTACGTCGCGTCATGCCATCGACCACTTCTTCACCATGGCGAAGGAGCTGCGCGTGACGATTCCCGAGGATATGAAGTATTTCTGCGTCACAGAAACCATCTCACTGTATATCCAGAAGTATGTCCAGTATCGCAAGCGCAAGGTGTTCTTCGGAACGACGGGTAAGATTGACGACCTCATCCCCACGATGGTGAAGCACAAGGGTGAAAAGTACCTCGTGCCGATGAGCGACGTCCATAACGACACCATCAGCCAGATGCTCAACGCCAAGAAGCTGAACCATAGCGAGTGCATCATGTACCGCACCGTCAGCAACGACTTCACTGAGGAAGAGGTCAAGAATTTCGACTACGACATGCTTATCTTCTTCAGCCCCTCGGGTATCGAGTCGCTGACCAAGAACTTCCCCGACTTCCATCAGGGCGACATCGCCATTGCCACTTTCGGACCCGCCACGGCCAAGGCTGCCAAGGATGCTGGTCTGCGTCTCGACATTGAGGCTCCCTGCGAGAAATATCCCTCGATGACAGGAGCCCTGCAGCACTACCTGCTTGAAAACCAGGAAGACTAAGGGTGCATCTTAACAGGCATGATGCATGGTGAATGAGGCATTACCAAAGCGTGAGCGCATGGTCAGCCGAAAGCTCATCGACAGTCTCTTCGGCGGTGGCAGCAGCTCATCGATGGCTGCCTATCCGCTACGTGCCGTCTTCATGACCCGTGAGCGTGCCGAGGGAGAGTCACCCGTACAGATACTGATCAGCGTACCCAAGAAGCGCTTCAAGCATGCCGTCGACCGCAACCGCGTCAAACGGCAGGTGCGCGAGGCCTACCGCCATCACAAGGCACTGCTCTACAATGCGCTGACCGACCACCAACAGCTACTGCTGGCCTTTGTCTGGCTATCGCCGGCCCACCTGCCCAGCCACGACGTTGAGAGCCGCATCGTCAGCCTGTTGCACAGAATAGGCGAGAAACTGAACACGGAACACCTATCATAATATGGCACAAGTGTGGCACTACATCACAAGACCTTTGGTATGGCTGCTGATATTGCCTATCCGCTTCTACCAGTGCTGCATCTCACCGTTGCTGGGTCCCTCGTGTCGCTTTACGCCAACCTGTAGCGAATATGCCCGTCAGGCTATCCTCAAGCACGGTCCCTTCAAGGGTCTCTATCTGGCCGTCTGGCGCATCCTCCGCTGCAACCCCTGGGGCGGCTCCGGCTACGACCCCGTTCCGTAGCCCTTCGGAAGGGTGGAACATCGAAATATCGAAACATCAAAAAAAATAATGATATGAAAAACTTTGTTGAAGAACTGAAATGGCGCGGGATGCTGGCACAGATGATGCCCGGCACAGAAGAACTGCTCCAAAAAGAAATGGTAACGGCCTATCTGGGTACCGACCCCACGGCCGACTCACTGCATATCGGCCACCTGTGCGGCATCATGATGCTGCGTCACCTGCAGCGCTGCGGCCACAAACCCATCATCCTGGTGGGCGGTGCTACTGGTATGATTGGCGACCCCTCAGGCAAGTCGCAGGAGCGCAACCTGCTGAACGAGGAGACGCTGCGTCACAACCAGGAGTGCATCAAGGCACAGGTGTCGAAGTTCCTCGACTTCGAGTCAAAGGACGCCAACGCCGCCGAGATGGTCAACAACTACGACTGGATGAAGGACTTTACGTTCCTGGACTTCGCCCGCGAGGTGGGCAAGCACATCACCGTCAACTACATGATGGCCAAGGACAGCGTGCAGCAGCGCCT
>CAMHJQ010000090.1 GCA_946185485.1 uncultured Prevotellaceae bacterium
GAAAAGAACAAATTAAGCACTCTTTATGAAGAAAACCATCATCACCACACTGCTCACCCTCGTCGCAATGGCAGGGCAGGGGCAAGTAAAATGCCACGTCGAAGGAACATTAGAGACCGACGCGTGGGGCGATGAAGTCATCATCTGCGAGGCAGGGACTGACCTGCGCGTTGTGGACGAACCGCGCTTTCACGTAAAAGCCAAAGAGGGACGTTTCGCCTACGATATTGAAACCGACTTCCCAAGGCTCTACAATATTTTCTTTCTGAAACAATATGAAACAGGACGTTTGTTCTTAGGGAAGTTCATCGCCGGGAACTACAATGTGAGTGTCACGATGTATGAAGACAAAAAGCCATGTATTGTTATCAACGGTGAGAAAGGTTGCAAGCACCCTTTGCTTTGGAAACTATACGATGTACTTGATGCCATTCAAGTCCTAAAGCATTCGGACGCCTATGTGGACTTCGACAAGTCACAGTATGAACGGTGCCTAACACTTTATCACGACACACTCATCAATTATTATCCCGACCATCCCGTTCACGAACAGATTGCCTACGCTGAGGCGACCTACCGCTTGCAACCAGGCAAGCCCTACATCGACTACACGGTTCGCAATACTGATGGACAACTCGTTCCTATTTCCACCCTCACGAAAGGCAAGGTTGCCCTTATCGACCTCTGGGCATCGTGGTGTGGCCCCTGCCGTCGCCACAGCATCGCCCTGATTCCCGTCTATGAGAAGTATAAGGACAAAGGATTCACTGTCGTTGCCATCGCTCGCGAGCAAAAGGCTGATGCTATGCAGAAGGCCATGAAACGTGATGGATACCCCTGGCCGAGCCTGCTGGAACTGAACGACGAGAACGGTGTTTGGCGCAAGAATGGAGCTGACAACTCCGGCGGCGCCATGTACCTCATTGACCGTGACGGCATCATCCTCTCCACCTCCATCGATGCCGAGGAACTGGAGCCGATTATCAAGAAAGCATTAAACATCGAATAAAATATGAACAAGAAAACCATCATCACCATCTTGTTTGCCCTCGTCGCAATGGCGGGAAAGGCACAAATCCATTACCAGATTGACGGCAATACGGGGCATCCCGATTTCACGGGGACGCTCTACCTCTACGACTATTCGGCAATTGTAGATTCCATACAGGTCGTAAATGGCGTAATCATATTACACAACGGTACATTGCCAAGTGTGAAGAAATGTGCACTTATCAACAAAAACGGGGAAACTCTTGTCAAACCTCTGTTCATCGAGGACGGCTTTATACACGTCGAAGGCCCTTCTACAGGGAAATGGTACTATGTGTCAGGCACACCTATGAACGATGACATGAAGACGCTCCAACAGAAATGCTTCAGCATACTCAACGAATATAAGGATGACGAGGACTTGCAAAATCAGAAGCTCGACGAAGCGATGGAGCCTGTAGTTCGCCTACACGCCGACGATGTCCTGGGGCTGGACATTGTTAAAAACCTGACCATTTCTTTCAGCGCAAAGCGAATACTTGAATACATCGGGATGCTGAGTGAACGGCTGCAAGCTAACGAGGAAATCATGGTACAACGGAAAACATACGAGGTGCAACTTGGCAGTCGCGTAGGTGAGAAGTTCATTGACTTCGCCGTAGATTACGACGGCAAGACCACCCGTCTCAGCGACTACGTAGGCCACGGACAATATGTACTCGTAGATTTTTGGGCCTCATGGTGTGGCCCCTGCCGGGCGGGGATTCCAAGACTTATAGCGGCCTATAATAAATATAAGGACAAAGGGTTGACAGTACTTGGTATTGCCGTCAAAGACAAGGCCGAAGCAACTCTGAAAGCAATCGCCGAGTTACAGATACCCTACCCGCAAATTCTCGACTCGCAGGATGGTGCCTACAACCTCTATGGACTCAACGGCATTCCCCACATCATTCTCTTCGCCCCCGACGGCACCATTCTTGCTCGTGGGTTGGCCGGCGAGAACATCGAACAACAATTGAAGAAGATTTTTAATGACTAATAAATAATGAATAAGAAAACCATCATCACCATCCTGCTCGCTCTAGTCGCAATGGCGGGACAGGCACAGACTACGGTTAAAGGTCACGTCATTAATGAACGAGGTGAAAATATTGAGTACGTCAGCATAGGCATTGAAGAGGACAGCGTAGGTGTCATCTCCGACGCACAAGGAAACTTTACGCTGACGATACCCAAAGGGCGCAGGGACGACCTGACATTCACGCATGTTTCCTATCAGACGACAGCGATTCCCTACGCGACTTACGCCAATGGGCACGAACTGACTGTAACACTGAAAGACAAGGTAATCGAACTGGCCGAGGTCGTAGTCGGCAGGAAGAACAAGCCGCACACGCTGTCGGGCAAGTCGTGGATAAGGACAAGCACGGCATGCTTCGAGGGCGATTGTAAGGGTGACATTGAATGGGGCCCAATCTTCAAAAACAGAAAAGACTATCTGCTGACCGACATCATGGTCACCATTGACAAATGCGAGTATGAGGAATGTACGTTGAGTTTCAATTGCTACGAGGTTTGGGACAAGAAATTTGTCAATGTATTGAACAAGCCTATCTACAAACGAGTCACACCTGCCGACAATGGCAAACAACTCAGTGTCATTCCTGCAGAGTCTGTCGTACTTAAAGGCAAAAAGAAATACTGTGTCACTATCAGCGTTGTCGACATCAAGGGCAAAGGCAGACTATCTTTCCCCGCCAACTTTAAGAGCAGTTATGCCCGGCACAAGGTAAAGGGGAAGATGAAGAAAATCCCTGGTTGTCCGATGATTATCGTGAAAGGCTACGAGGTGGAATGAAAAAACGAGAAGATGAACAAGTGGATCATCATCACGGCACTGCTCGCTATTGCTTTGACATCGTGCCATCAGCTGTCACAAAGGGCAGAAGCTGAACAGTCAACGGACAGGACCAAGGTCGTGACCAGTGCGGACCCCCTTCGTATGGTCATCATCGACAAACACCTGGCGCAAACCGATTCCCTCATACGGAGGACACTGAAACTTCCAGTGGACTCCATTGTAGTGGAAGTGATAAATAACACGGATAGCACTTGCGTAACGGGGGAGGCATACGTCATTGAGCAGCGAGTAAACGATGTGTGGACGATTCTTCATATCAAACCGAGGAAAGACGGAGCCGTCTATGCCTTCAACGACATTGGCTACGAACTCGCCCCACACAGTACCCGCCTGTTCACTATCCATGTGGAACCAGACAAATACGACTTCGAGCGAGGACAGAAATATCGCATCGTCAAAGAGTTCTTCAAGTCTGGGCAAAACAATCCCCAAAGCGTCTATTGTAATTTTACAATTGAATGAGCACCCCTTGTCGGGGGCTTTTGTTGTCTATCTTTCACTCTTCTTAATCCTTGCCCTCATGCTTCTCACTGACACACGCTTCACGTTGAGGGCGGCGGCAATGGCCTCGTCATCGTAGCGGAGGTCATCCTGCATGATGAGGAAGACGTACTGGGCGGTGGAAAGTGCGCTGTACTTCCGTTCCCACTCCTGCCAGCGCTTCGGGCGCAGTTGGGCGAAGTAGTCCACCAGGCACTGCTGCTCCTTGGCGGTGGCCTCAGCGATACACTGGTGCTGCTGCAACTGGCTGAACATCTGCGTGCCCACCAGCAGCGTGCCCGATATGCGCTCCATGCGGCTCTCCAGTTCCTCTTTCAGCCGTGCCATTTCCTGACTGTTCTCGGCTCCGCTCTTCTCCTGCAACTCTATATTCGTTCGTAATTCAGAGATGCGTCTTGCGTCCTCATCCAGCCGGAAACTCAGCCGGCGCACCTTCCTATGGTGCCACCACATGCCGGTTCCGATGGCGAGAACAGTCACCACAATCAGGGCGATAATCAGTCTCTGCATCCAAGTCATACGACCGTAAAAGTCCTTGCTATGCTGTATCTCGTCAAACTTTTGTTGCCAGTCAACCATCTGCATAGCCTGAATTGTGTATTTCATATCGTCATACTCACCTATCATCATCCTTGTTTCTGAAGCCTGCTCTTGATTGCCCGTCAATTCATATAGTTCGGACAGAAGTACCAGACATTTTCTGCGAGTTCTCTGGTCACTATCTTCAAGACCCATCTTTGCCAGTTGGATAGCCTTCTCATATTCTCCTTGGGCCTTTCTTATGTAAGCCGGTATCAGATACCATGTGGTGTGGGTGGCGTGGGTGCCGTCCAATTGTTTCCATTCTTGCAAGTATTCTTCTGCCTTGATGGCTTCACCCTTCTCCGCATATAACTCTGAAACTAAACTATAGATATCTGACAACATGGACATGTTTGCATGTTTCTCCATCTCAACACCTTTCATAATATAGGTAAAGGCACTGTCCAACTGATCCATGTCAGCATGAGCGGTTGCACACATGAGCAGGCTTTTTACCATCATCGTACTGTCGTTGAGTTCGATGCTACTGTCCAGCAACTTATGCGAATACTTTAGAATAGATGGCTGATTCCTGAAATAGTAGTTGACGTGAGCCAACAGTTGATAGACTTGGCTTTTCAATTCTTCGTCATCATTCTTCTCCG
>CAMHJQ010000091.1 GCA_946185485.1 uncultured Prevotellaceae bacterium
CAGATATAGCACACTGCTGCTGGAATGACCCTGGCATTCCCGACTTCAATCATATTTCATGGGCCGCCTCCTCTCCTTGGGTAAAAGGTAGTTACTATCGTCTGTTCTATCAGATCAACCTCTCCAATGCCTATCTGCGTGAGACCACCGAAGGCAAGTTGTCAGAACGTGGTTGTTCTGAGCAGGTGAAGGCAAAGGTGGCTCAGTATCGCGCTGAGGCCCGTTTCATGAGAGCCCTGATGTACCAATATGCGCTCGACCTCTACCGCAACGTGCCGTTTGTCGATGAGAACAGCACCGTGGGTAGTGACCGTCCGAAGCAGATTCTGGCGGCAGACCTCTTCAAGTATATCGAGAGTGAGATGCTGGCCTGCGAAAGTGAACTTGCCGACCCGGTAATAGGATGGAGCGACAGTTATGGCCACGCCAACAAAGCCTGTATGTGGGCCGCACTCAGCCGTCTGTATCTGAATGCCGAGACCTACGTGGGCGAAAACCGTTACACCGACTGCATCACCTACTCGAAGAAAGTGATTGGCGCAGGCTATCAGTTGGAAGAGAACTACGGCGATATGTTCAAGGCTGACAACGACCACTCGAAGGAGATGATTATGCCCTGCCGCTATGAGGGTGAGGAAACGATGACATGGGGAGGCATGACGGCTCTGCTTTGCTGGGGTTCCTCGGAGTTCCAGGAAGAGACCAACGCCAAAGGTGCCTGGCAGGGCGTTCGTGCCAAGTCATCGCTCTACAACATCTTCACCCGTGAGAACGAGATGGACAAGGACAGCCGTAGGCAGATGCTCCGTACTGATGCCACGACGAGTTTCGAGATTACCAACGAGGCCAATTTCGTGAACAACGGCATCCCCGTGACTAAGTTCTACAATGTCTATAAGGATGGCTCAAAGCCCGCTTCCTCGGAGGCATGGACGGACTTTCCATTGTTCCGTCTGGGTGAGATCTACCTGAATCTGGCCGAGGCCGTGCTTCGTGGCGGACAGGGTGCAACCAAGGCCGAAGCTTTGGGTTACCTGAACGACCTGCGCAAACGTGCCTATACCGATAAGTTGGCAGCACCGATCTCTGACAGTGAGTTTACGCTTGACTTTATGCTTGACGAGCGTGGACGTGAAATGTTCTATGAGGCACAGCGGCGTACCGACCTCGTGCGCTTCGGCAAATATACCGGTGGTGACTACGTATGGCCCTGGAAGGGTGGCGTGGCAGAAGGTAAGGCTGTCAGCAATTTCTATGCCGTCTATCCCATTCCTTCCGACGATATCGGCTCTAATGAGAATCTGAAACAGAATGAAGGGTATTGATAAATTAGAAATTAGGAATTAGAAATTATGATTACCAAAAGCATATATAAGAAAATAGGTGTGTTCTGTGCAGTCTGTGGTCTTTTAACCTCGTGCGCAGAGGACACCACCGAACCCGTGCTACAGTTGCGACAGGCGGCTACGTTGAATGCTGTCAGCCCTGCCGACATCACCATCACTAAGGACAACAGCACGGCACAGTTCCCTGAGATTACTTGGGAGAAAGCCAACTATGGCAATGGGGCAGTGGTCAACTATGCTGTGACGCTGACCAACAACAGTAACCAGAAGAGCGTCGTCATCGGCGAGACTGGCGACACGAAACTCTCGTTTACCAATGCTGAGATGAACAAGATTCTGGCCAGCATCGGTGCCTATCCCGGACAGGCTTACGACTTCACCGTATCGCTGAAGTCAACGGCTTTCGACGTGTATCAGAACGAGGCTACGAATACCGTGGCGTTCAAGGCTACGCCCTACGACCCGAACGTGGATGATATTGACTGGCCATACGCCTACGTGGCCGTTGGCTATCCAAACTGGGATTATACGACGGCCTATCTGATTGGTGATCCCGACGGCGACGGTGTTTATCAGGGCTGGGTACAGTTCGACGATGCCACGACCTACGCCATCCTCGACGGCAAGGACGTGACGAAGGTGCTGGCACAGGGCGAAGTAACCGATGACGGCAAGGGCTTCGTGGAGGTGAAGATGGAGGCCGACGGAACACTGAGCCAGTCGTGGGCTTGCAACACATGGGGCGTCATCGGCGATGCCACCTCTGGCGGCTGGAGCGACGATACGAAGATGGAATACGACAAGGGCACGCGCCTCTGGACGGTCATTACCTCAATGACCGACAAGGAGTTTAAGTTCCGCGCCAACAGCGACTGGACGATTAACTACGGTGGCGACGGTATGACGGAGAACGGACTGGCTCCGAGCGGTGATAATATCAAGGTGCCGAAGGAGAGTGCCTACATCATCACGCTCGACCTGACCAATGCCGGACGCTATACCTACGCGATGGAAGAGACGACCATCGAAATGAGTAGTGCCTTCATGACTCTGCCGGGCAGTTATCAGGGCTGGAGTCCTGAGGCTGAGAGTGCATACAAAGTGGTGTCTGAGGCTCGCGACTTCAAGTATTCGGGGGCTTACTACTTCGCTACGGGTACGGAATTCAAGTTCTATGACAGTGGCTTGTGGATTGGCATCGTGGGCGACATCAGTTGGAACGAGACCCGCACAAAGGGCGACTTCGTGATTGGCGACGGTGCGAACATCGTCATTACTGAGGGCGCTTACTACAAGATTACGGCTGACACGAAGAAGATGGTGGCCTCGCTGGCAAAGACTGGCTGGGAGGTGATCGGCGACGCTACGGCTGGCGGCTGGGACAAAGGCCAGGTGATGGACTACGACCCGGACACTGACACATGGTCAACCACGATTACCGTCAGCGACGGCGACATCAAGTTCCGCTGGGATGCCTCGTGGACGATTAACCTCGGTGGCGACCTGAACGCCTTGACGCAGGACGGCCCGAATATCCACATCAGCGCAGGAACCTATAAGATTGTGCTCGATGCAAACAATAACACCGCGACCATTACGGCAGTTTGATTCATACTTAGGTTAGTTAGAAATTAGTTTAGTAGAGGACTGCTGGACGTACAGGGCCGGCAGTCCTTTTCAAACTCCAAAATCATACGCTTATGAAAGTGAATAAACCCTTTTCCCTTTTCCTTTTATTAGGCCTGACGGCTTGCTATACGCAAAGGGAGGAGCCGTTGCAGCCGTTGGACGACGTGATGATGCAGGCGTTCTATTGGGATGTGCCTGTGGATGACCAGGCAAAGGATGGCACATGGTGGGATCACCTTTCTTCGTTGGCGCCGGAACTTAGGACTGCTGGCGTCAGCAGCCTGTGGACGCCCATTCCCGCAAAGGGTAACTGGGGCATCTATGACAGCGGCTACGGCATCTACGACCATTATGACCTCGGCAACTATGAGCAGAAAGGAACCATTGAGACGCGCTACGGCAGTCGTGCGGAACTGGAGCACATGATTGCCACGATGCACAAAGCGGGCATCAAGGTCTATTCCGACGTGGTGCTGAATCATCTCTATGGTGGCGATGAGAACTTCGAGGCTAACCCCGTCGTGACGGCATACGTTAAGGCGGGCCGTGGCGAGCCGTACCCTGAGAGCGACATCCAATGGAAGAACGATACGGCTTATACGCGGACACATCTTTTCTTTCCGAAGCATACAGGCAAGGGCGAACTAAACTATGAATGGCACTATCAGCACTTCCATCCGTCATCGACATCGGACTCGCTGACGGACTTCACCGACGATGTGCTGCGGCCACGTACCAAGTTCTTCGGCAACGACCTCGATACTTATAACGAGGAGGTGCAGCAGCGGCTTTGCAATTGGGGCAAATGGCTGAAAGGCACGATTGGTTTTGACGGTTTCCGTCTGGACTTTGTGCGTGGCTTGCAGCCTGAGTTCGTCAGCCGTTGGGTAAATGGATTGCCGTTGCAGGACGGCCAGCAGCCGTTTATCGTCGGTGAATATTGGGCCGAGGACGGACGGTATATTAAGGAATGGGTGGACAGCGTTGCCAAGGGCGGTGCCGATATTCATGCCTTCGACTTCCCTTTGAAGTTCACGCTCACCGAGATGTGCAACAAGTCGGGCGATGAGTTTGACATGTCGCGCCTGGCTCATGCGGGGATGATTCGTGGCTTCGGCCTGCCCGCTGATAACGTTGTAACCTTCGTCGATAACCACGACACGGGCAAGGAGCATGACAAATGGCTCGTCAAGGATTACGCACTGGCCTACGCCTATATCCTCACCCACGAGGGTACGCCCTGCGTGTTCTATCCCCATTTCTATGCCGTCACCCAGCACGATGTGGATAACCCGTCATTAGAAGTCACTGCACCAACAGACTTGCAACAGGCCATCCGACAGTTAATCGACATCCGCCGTCAGTACCTCGGTGGCACGTTAGCTGTCTTAGCAGAAGAAATTGCTGGAGGAG
>CAMHJQ010000092.1 GCA_946185485.1 uncultured Prevotellaceae bacterium
TATAGCTAAACAAATCTTGTTCAATAGGCTTCTTTTTGTTCTTTGTGGTAGCATTCATTGGCTCCAATGACCATCCGAACTCCTTCAGATTGACTCTGAGCGCATACTTAATAATGCTATTCCGGCGATAGGCATCTGTTCCAGTCTTGAATTTCGGCTGCTTCTCCTTGTCTTGGATTACCTGAATCACCTGCATGTAACTATCGTAGCTCCTGCCAGCCTTCAAACGGATCTGTTTCATGTAATAAAGCACTTCGTCTTCATGCAGATAATGGCCGAGCAGCGTCTGCAGGGCAACCTCTTGGGCATCCTTGCCTGCATTGTACCAAACATTCTCCCTTATTCGCTGATGGATGTCTGTGTGTTCTACAGGCTCCGCATACTCTTCAAATGGAGAAAGCGGCTCGTCACCCTTCTGCCAGGGCTTTTCAAGCCCTTCTTTGGGAAATTCCTTGGTATAGATGAAGATGAATATCGATGAAACCTTACCTCCGCGACCCTTCCGAGGCCCTTCTTGGAAGTCAAACCAGAGATTCGAGTGTTTGGCAGCATACAGTTCAAACAGTTCCATTTGGGTTGCCTCCAGTATAAACTGGCGTACTTCCTTGAAACTAGTGTAGATGGCAGGTGTGATAACCTTCTTGGTTCTTGGGTCACGCACCTCATCGAGGTTGAAGATACGCCGGAAGTCCTCCATCTGAATCGGCACTACCCTCTTCTTATAAACATGTCCCTGAGCTTTCTCTCCACTGTCGAGGAAGCGGAAGTCACCACAGAACTGGCTGCACAGCTCATACATCTTCTGCGAATACTTCGACCTGAGCAGCATGGCCGTTCCGAGGTCGAAGGTCGTAAAGCTCTTGGATATATCTATCAGATACGGCATAATCTCAGGAGATACGCGCACGTCATACAAGCCTGTCTCAGTATTATAGAAGAACGAGTCCACCCAGTGAACCTCTCCCCTGATTAGCTGTCCCTGCTCATTCTTGAACGTCACGGGAACGAGCTTCTTTGCAAGTTCCCTCAACGCAGCATAGGTACGAGGAACATTCTTCTGACCACCGATAAGCCCCAGGTCATCGTCAGTCAGATGGAAATAGAGATCCTTCCAACTGTCCGGCACACCAAGGTTCTTCTCAGTGTACTTGTGCTTCACCTCGCCTGTGATGAAGTAGAGTGTCCTCCGTTCTATCAGTCCATAGACGACGGGCGAATTGACGATTGCATTACTCCAGCGCACCTGCTCATGGGTTATCTTACCAACCGCAGGATAGCGAAGTGTTATGTTCATCGGCTCTGAAAGGTTCAGGCAGCTGACTTCGTTTTCTATCTTCTGTTTCATTTTAAAGATCATTTCTGTTTGACATTTGCCTTTTGGCTTGAATTATTCGATGCAAAGTTACTACAACTATTCAGTAATGATAAAAACGAGAATGTTAATTTTCCAAGCCAAGCTTTCTTATTTAGACAAGCGCAAAACCTCCTAAGTTCGATTTATGTTCTCATAGAATATCACATCCCGTCGGTCTTGGGTCAACGTCTGGGACAACCATTTAGCGCATTTTCTCCTAAGTTCAGCGCAAAATCTCCTAACTTCCAGCGCAAAACCTCCTAAGTTCAGCGCATTTTCTCCTGAAAAAACTTCTGAAACCCTTCTAAACACGTACAATTCGGCTTCCTTTAAATAAAGCTATTATAAATAAATTAATAAATAAAGCTTTATACGCGCATGAGAGAGGCGGATGGGCTTAAAGGGAAAAAGATGAAGGTCTATGATACGATGGATTTACCAAAGGGAAAAGAAAATCGAGGCTTTCAGGCACCTTTCAGCGCATTTTCTCCTAAGTTCGATGTTCTATGCAATTCTATGATAGAGTGCCAAGACTTCTTTTCCCTTTCGGCCTGATGCAACTTTTTTGCCGAAAAACCTCCTTAAAAAGCCACAGCACCACGTTTTGCCGACTTTTGAGCATGTGAGTAAAGCCCCCTCTTTTGTCCATTTCATCGAGAAATAAGCACACAATAATTGGCCAGGCTTCAAGCATCGAAACTTGAAATCTGGCTCTCAGCAGCCGATGGTTACTACCCTTAGCAGTGAACCCCGCCAGCCAATTCGCCGACTACACGGCACAGAAGCGTCGCCAGAAGCCATCCGAGTTTGGCGATGCATGTGAGTATCTTGAATGCTCCAAGCACGATGCCGTAGCCGAGCATGAAGAACAGTACAAATATCTGCATACTACTTACGTTTTGTTTATGTAAAGGTACGCAAAATCCGCGAGACCACCAAGGCTTCCGGTCTCTATCTGTCGCCCCATCCGTTCTTTTCCCTCGATGCAGAAAGATATATTTTCAGAGACTCATAAACTTAGAAACTATGTAATTATATCTTTCAGTAAAACATAAAATCTGCATTTCAGTATTTATGAAATACAGAAAATCAGAGTTTCAGTAAAACAGATATTCAGAAAGGCTGAGTTTATGAAAATCTATCATTCATAGTTTATGAAATACTGAAATTCATACTTTCAATAAATCAGTAATTCAGATATTCAGAGAATAAGATAGATAGATAATCAGTAATTCAGAAAGACAGTAAATCAGAAACTCTATCTTTCAGAAACGGCCGATTTCATCGCACTTTTCTGCGCTAAATGCTTGTCCACATCAGCAAATAATCGTACCTTTGTAGATGCGAGGCCAGCCCACCAAGGCAGCAGACGAGCAAGCCGCAAGGCGAGTCCTGTGGAAACAGAATAGCAAGTTGTGCTTTTGTGCGGACAAACTCCGTTCGCCACCCCAAAAGCCACCTTGCCAGCATCTGCGAAGCTGGGGCATGTCACCTCGCAACTCGGTAACATTATAATCAGGATAACAGCCCTATGGAGCAAAGAACAAAACGACTATGGGTACGGCTCTCACCCGAAGAAGAAGCCCTGTTTAAACAGAAAGCAGCCCGTTACAAGACCATTTCAGCCATGATTCGCGATGCTGTCAGGCAGTTCGACGACACCGCCACCCACGGCAAAGTCAAGGCTCTGAAGGAAATGACCGCCCTCTATCGCCAGTACCAGCAGGAACTCAGCTGGCTTGGCGGCAACTTCAACCAGACCGTCAAGCGAGCCAACGAGCTGGCAATCGCTGAAGAACTCACCCCGCAGTTCTTCGAGCAGACCCTCTATCCCCAAGTTGCAGAAATTCAGAAACTCATCAGCAGCATAAAGGGGGAACTACATGACATAGCCAAAGAGGTGTCAAAACTATGATTTTCATAAAATCTGAAATTCAGAGACAGAGCCGCTTTAAATTGTCTCTTTAATATTTTCTGTCTTTCTGAATTACTGTATTTCATAATTTCTATTTTTCAGTAATTCTGCAAATGATAGCAACAATTCTACCGTCAAGTACCACCTTCCATGCCGTCGATTACAACGAGCGGAAGGTCTCAGAGGGTGTAGCCGAACTTCTGGAGATGAAAGGTTTCGACCTCATTGACAAGAACTATACACCCGAAGAGTTGAAACAGGCGCTCATTGATTACACTTATCAATCTAATGAGCGCATCAAGAAGCCGCAGTTTCACCTTGCGATTTCATGTAAAGGTGACGAGTACACCCATGAGCAACTGCTGGAGATAGCCCATAAATATCTCGATGAAATGGGCTATGGCGACCCAGAGCAGCCAGTTCTGATCTATGCTCACCATGACACCGACAATAACCACTTGCACATTGTTACCAGCCGAGTTGATCCTGCTGGCAACAAAATCAACGACCATCACGAAAGAGTCCGCTCTCAGGAAGTCATCAACCGCATCATGGGCGAGAACCAAGAGCAGCGAGCATCTGATGCCGTGAAGAAAGCCTTGGATTACCGCTTCTCCACCATCAGCCAGTTCAAGGCCATCCTTGAATCCAGTGGCTATGAGTGCTACGAGAAGGATGACAGTCTCTGCATCAAGCGTGACGGACACGTCATCGACACCCTGCCGATGGCCACCGTCCAGTCGCACCTGCAATCCTTCGAGCCTGACGAGAAACGACACCGACAGCTCCGCGCCATCCTGAAGAAGTACCGCGACATGACCGCCGACAAAGACGAACTCCGCGCCCTGATGAAAGAGAAGTTCGGCATCGACCTCGTTTTCCACGGCTCCAAGGACAAGCCCTACGGCTACACCATTATCGACCACCAGACCAAGACCATCTTCAAAGGTGGCAACGTGTGGAAGCTCAGCGAACTCCTGCAATTCCAGTCAAAAGAGGAACGCCTGCACCGCATGGACGAGTTTATCGACGCGATGCTGGAGGACAATCC
>CAMHJQ010000093.1 GCA_946185485.1 uncultured Prevotellaceae bacterium
ATTCCGTGTATTCGTCCTTGACGGACTCCACGCTGATGTCGCCGCCGTGGTTCTGGATGATCTCGCGGCTCAGGTAGAGACCTATGCCCGCAGCCTCGTTGGTGGTCTTGGTGGTGAAGAACGGGTCGAATATCTTGTCGATGATCGTCGCCTCGATGCCGATGCCGTTGTCGCGTATCTTCAGGATGTATCGTCCCTCGGCCGTGGTGGCGGAGAGAAGGATCTGGGGGGCAGGTTCTTGATTCTTGACAGCATCAGACGGGCAGTCCTCCAGATTCTTCTGGGCCTTTTTCACCACGGCATAGACGGCATTGCCGAGCAGGTCCATGATGGTCTTGTTGAGCATGTCGGGATTACCGTATATGGGCATACTTTCAGGAGGCAAGGTAAATACGGTCTGTATATTGTATTGTTCTATCTCCTTGGCATAGTAAGTGTTGAGAATCTGCTCGTTCTGTTGCAGCACGGGCAACAGGTCCATATCTACAAAGCCGCCGGTACGGTCTTCCAGCACCTCCTCCATAGCCTTGAGCATGCGGCTGGTGTTCTGGCCGTACTGGTCCACGTTCGCGAGATTCTCTGTCAGCATGCCGAGTGCATCCTCGGTATCTGAATAGTCGTCTTCGTTGATGGCTTCCTTGTTGTTCTCGATATTGACTTTGATATCCTTCGCTAAGTCAATCGACATTTTGGAGAAGTTGATGATATAGTTCATCGGGTTCAGGATGCGGTCGATGAGGCCTTCCGTCAGCTGACCTATCGAGGCCATCTTCTCCTGCCGTATCAGTTCTTGCTGGGCATCGCGCAGGTCGGCGGTACGCTCCTCCACAATCTGCTCCAGTTTGATCTTGTCGCGCTGTAGCTTTTTCAGGCGATAGCGCATGATGGCATAGACCAGCAGGGCTATCAGGAGGAAATAGACGACAATCATGTACCATCGCATCAGTAGCGGATAGGAAATGCCGAAACCGACAGAGGCCACCTCCGTCAGTTCGCCATTGGCCAGACGCGCCTGGACGGACAGTGTGTATGTGCCGTAGGGATGATTCAGGAACTCCACGACCTGACTTTCGCTCCAGTCGCTCCACCGGCCATCATTCTTTTCAGAGAAAAGCGGCAAAGCCGAGCGGATGCGGTAGCGGTACATGACCTTGCCGGTGAGGGGCGCATAATCGACGGCATAGACGAAGCGCAGGCGACGCTCGTCGCTTTGCAGCCTGGGCAGCGACCGTGGCATCTCCCCATAGCCGCCCCACAGCACGCTGTCGGTGCCCATGACGATTGAGCGGAAACGCACATGGCGACTGGTCGTAAGCGTATCGAGGTCTTTTTGTGATGTATCCACGACGACGAGTTTGTCGATGCTGCCGAGCCATACCCTGTCGCCATGTCTGTACTGGGCCTTGATCTCCATATCGCTGAGGGGCCAGAGCAGATGCTTTGGCAGACTGCCGACGGGCTCCATCTTCTGGGCAGGTGCCACACCCTTCGTCTCTCCATGCACATTCTTCATCCATAGCCGTCCCCCGGCATCCTTCCGGATTTCCGTCACCAACGGCAGGTCGTCAACCTTGCTGACCGTCCCTTGCTGATAAAGATAGACGCCGTTGGTCTCTCCTGCATAGATCCGATCGCCATCCACCATCAGAGCCGTCGTGGCGTTGGATGTCAGACGGCTGACGGCACCGCCGTGTGCAATTCTGAAGATGCCACTGGAGGTACCGGCCAGCAGTCCCTGACGGTCCTCACACAAAGCCCAGCAGATGTTGTTGATGCCTGCCACGCGCTTCACCTGTCTCGACGCCACGGTATAGAGGCCATTGGTGCTGCCCACGTATATCTTCCCGTCGAAGGAGGTGATGGCCCGCAGCTCGCCCGTCAGGCCGTCCTTGGACAGCAGGTAGGTATAGACCGAAGGCATCTCGATGGCGAAGATGCCATTCGCTGTAGCCCCCCAGAGTACACCGTGACCGTCGTAGGCCACGTATGACACCTGGTCGGAACAGAGGCCATTCTCCTCGGTGATGGTGTAAAGCGTGCGCCCATCCTTGTCGGTGATCAGCAGTCCGTGATCTCTTTTTACCTTCACTGACAGTCCGCCGTCAAGCTCTTCTGTCTGGGTGATGTCCTCCAGAATGACCTGATGGTCTCCTCTGAGCAGGGCATCGACGGAGATGATTTCCAATCCCATCCCCGCATGGAAGTCGGTGCCCGCCTTTTGCTTCAGGGTCACCTGGTCGTCTGGTCCTATCTCGTAGATGCAGTTGTCGCCGGCCACGAACTGCAGCCGGCCCTCCTCCTCGAAGATCTCCATCACTTCGCCCTTGAACTGTCCTGTCTTGCCTATTTGCCGGATGGTCAGTTTGCCATTGGGCGTTTCCTCCAGTCGCCCTATGAAGTTGTAACCGCCCACCCATACCGTGTCGTTGCTGGCACGAAAGACCACGGTAACGCGGTTGATGCCCGGCGTATAGAGTATCCGCCATTGTGCCCGGTCATAATAGAGCAGTCCGGCGAAGTTGGCCACATAGACGGTACCGTCCTTGCCTATCTCGATATCGAAGTTGCAGTTGTGTGCTTTATACTCATTTGCCGTATAGTTGCGTATCAGCGGCAGTCCCTGGGCGTAATTTGCTACCGCACTGAAGAGCAGCAGCACTGTCAGTGCCGCGCGCCTGCTGATTCTCTTGATGATGATATACTCCATAGCGGTATCAACTTATTCACTATTCCCTATTCACTCTTCACTTTCCTATACGGAATCCCCTTTCCTACATAGAAATCCCATTCCTCCTGGGTGAAGTTGCGCTTCACCCTCTGGCGGATGTGTTTAGCGATGACAGGCAGCGATATCAGATGCTCTGAGACAGTGCCCCTGTTGTCGCCTGTCCAGATGTAGTCCTTATCATTGGTAAAGGTGAAATCGGTGAGCCAGTTGTCGGCCTGGAACAGCGTGATGGGCCGGATTTGCAGGTCGCTGGTCATCCAGAAGAGCATCTTGCCGTCGTAACTGGAGGAGTAGAGACGGTCGTCGATCATTTTCAGCTTGGTCACTTTCGACAGATGGCCTGCGAGTTTGAGCACCTTTCCATTAGGGTAGGTGAGCCAGATGCTGCCATCGGACATGCCGTATGCCGTCAGGGAAGCGTTGCTGGCAAAGGCTGTGACCTGGCCTGCGACGGGAACTTTCTTGCTGGTTATATTGTCGAGACTGCCCACCGAGTGCATCCGCCCGCGATGGTCGAACAGCAGGGGCCTGTTGTGATGGCGCCCTGTGCTGACAACAGTGAAGTCGAGTGGGCGTGTGCCGATTACTTTGTCGGTGGCCATGTCGTACATGGCTATGCTGCCCTCGCCGATGATGAGCAGCAGACGCTCTTCGGGCATGGGTTGCAGACTGAAGGGACGGAGTACGTTCTCAAGGACGACCACCCGCGTCTGGCTACCATCGACGACCACCAGATGGCCCGTATGGCTGACGGCATAACTCTTTCCGATGTTTGCTGAAAAAACGTCACGGAAGCAGTAGTCACGGTTATCGAAAAGACGCTTGGTCTTCATCCGGCTCCCCTCCTGTTTGTGAAGCAGGAGTTCGCCACGGGTGCTCACCGTCATCAGACCGCCATCTTGCTTGGAGATATCGACACCTGTAATCCTGCCGTTGTGGATGCTCCAGCTGCGCTTGCTCCTGGCAGCCTGCGTGAGGGCCTGAAAGACCGATGAGGTGTAGAGGTTGCCACCGTTGTCGCTGGTATAGAGATAGGCGGCGTATGCCAGCATCGTGCCCAGCTCCGTGTCGCCACTGCGGTAGATGGCATACGACTGTGAGCCGAGGGTGCGCCCTAATGAGATGTAATTCAGCGTATCTGCCACCTGACGGGCATGCTCGGCTAACTGGCGCTGATGCTCTGCCAACTGGTAGGATGCCTTTGCCTCCTCAGCCGAAGCCTCAGCGGCAGCCTGCGCCCGCAAAGCGTTCTGCCGCTCTGCCTCTGAGCGCAGGGTCATCCTTTGGGCAATCTCCGACTGGCGGATAGCCTCGCGGCTGCGCTCCTCCGAGAGTGCCTGCTGTCCGTAGGCTATCTCCTCCAGCTGCTGGCTCATCCTGCGGTCAACGGCCGACTGTTCTTCTTGTTTCCGCAGGGTGCCGAGTTGCGATTCCAGTTCCTTGATGCGTTCGCTGTCGCCATGCCACATATAAAGCCCCGCCGCTACCGATCCCGTCAGCAGGGCGGCCATGCATCCCATGGCGATACGACTTTTT
>CAMHJQ010000094.1 GCA_946185485.1 uncultured Prevotellaceae bacterium
GCAAAGGTACTGACTTTTTGCATACGAGTCAAGGCGTCAAAGCGGATACGCTTACTCACGAAGTGTAGTTTTAGTGTAGTTTCAGTGTAGTTTTAGTGTAGTTTTAGTGTAGTTTGAATGAGCTTTTGGAATGGTGTAAACGACTTATTTATAGTTATATAATTAAATATAGTGTAGTTGTGTAGTTCGTTTTGCTGAAAATGTAGTAGCCGAGGACATAGCGGGACAGACCTCTGTGTCCTCAAAGAGGGGATTTGGAGTCAACAGGTATATAGTTCCCTAAAAATAATGAGAAAGATTTGGCGTTTTCAATCTTTTGTCGTACATTTGCAGCATAAAACTGCATTGAACGTGAAAGAGAAAAAACCATATCCCATCATCGAAGAAGAAGACGACAGTTGCCTGACTGCTGCTGAGTCAGCTGTTGCCTTGGCAGAGCCTGTGGAGCAAGTACTTCCAGACACTGTCGACTATGCTCATATTGTGGACGGCGTACTGCAGGTTACTCCCGACATTGAGGAGGAAATTGCCGAAGTGGAGCGTGGCGAGGTGGTTTCAATGGCTGAATTTAAAAACATGTTCTCCCGATGGCTCTAACCATTGAATTCAGTCGGCGCAGTACCAATCAGTTGCAAAAGATTCTCACGTTCTACGACGAGCGTAACGGTTCGGATACGTTCAGTCGCCAACTGATGCAACACCTTCTTGAAGACTTGCAACGCCTTGCGCAAATACCTACTGCCAGCAGTCCTTCAACACGACCTGACGTCAGGTTCTTCTATCTAGTAAGCGTCGGGCGCACAGAAATGTGTTGCCCGACGCTTTTTCATTTAAAAAGTATTCAAGTATATAGTTCCCAAAAGTTATTATTAAGTAAAACGAAGGAATGATGAAAAAAAGATATATTCAGCCCGATGTGAAAGAAGGCGATGAATAGCCGGGAGAAAAAAATAAATCGCGTTTTATTTTGTTTTTCTCCCGATTTATACTATCTTTGCATGCAGAAACAACTAAAACATCTATTCTAATTATGCGAAAATCCATTTTACTCGTTTTGTGTTGCCTGCTGAGTACGGTACTGTTTGCCGGTCCCGTCTCCAAGGAACAGGCGCGCCAGATTGCCTCGCAGTTCCTCACAGCCAAGGGCGGCGCACATCGTGCCCCGGCACAGCTGGTAGAACAGCCACCCGTGCTGAATGCCGTCGACAAAGCCGGCAATCCCTACATCTACGCCTTCAACGCCGGCCACGATGCCGGCTACGTCCTCGTCAGCGGCGACGACCGCTTCGTCGACGTGTTAGGCTATAGTGAAACAGGCTCGTTTGACAACAACGACATGCCCGACAACATGCGTGCCTGGCTCCAGGGCTATGTGGACGAGATGAAGTGGGCGTCAGCAAATCCTGTAATAGCTCAGCTTCCCAAGAAACGTGCCGTTAAAAATGCAGTGGAACCGCTCCTCAAGAGTAAATGGAACCAGAGCGCTCCTTATAATAATTTATGCCCAGAATATACAACAGGTGAAAAATCTGCAACAGGTTGTGTGGCTACGGCTATGGC
This sequence comes from uncultured Prevotellaceae bacterium, assembly GCA_946185485.1. GTDB lineage: Bacteria > Bacteroidota > Bacteroidia > Bacteroidales > Bacteroidaceae > Prevotella. The sequence goes on from CAMHJQ010000094.1 coordinate 1,561, forward strand.
ACAGGCCATGTACTATTATAAGTGGCCGGAAGATGCTACAGCCCAAATTCCTTCTTATACATGGACTAATAAAGAAAAAACTTTGGGACCGCTTAATCCTGTTACCTTTGATTGGGCAAACATGTTAGATGTGTATAGTCAAAATAGTTATAGCAATACCCAAGCAAATGCAGTTGCCACGCTGATGCAGTATTGTGGTTATTCTGTAAAAATGAACTATGGAAAATCATCTGGTTCGAATACGTATCGGGTAGCTGATGCACTAAAAACTTATTTCGATTATAATACCACTACCACTTATGTCCAGCGTAGCTTCTATAGCTATGAAAATTGGATAGAATTGATATATCATGAGATATTCAACAAGCGTCCAGTGTGTTATGGTGGTCAATCTTCAGGTGGAGGTCATGAATTCGTCATTGATGGCTATCAGGGCGAGGACTTTTTCCATGTAAACTGGGGCTGGGGTGGCAAGAGTGACGACTATTTCAAACTTTCAGTTCTCAATCCTGATGAGCAAGGTATTGGCGGCAGTTCATCGAATGACGGTTACCACTATGGACAGGATGCCGTCATTGGCATTCAGCCATCAACTGGCACTGGGACAATTGCAAATGTGTCAACAAATATTGTTGACCTGTCGTTGAATGGTGTTACCTTTAGTGATAACCCAAAACAGAATGAACCGGTGACAGTGTATATCGACCTCAAAAACAATAGTGCTGATGTGTATGATGGAGATTTTGGCATTCGTGTTTATTACTATGCTTTAAACGAAGATGACCAGCAATATTATTGGTATCAAGTGGACGATATTTCCAGTGATTTCGTAATACCAGCCAATACTAGCTCGAAGACAATCCAGTTGTCTTTTGTTCCAGAATATAATACCAGGTATGGTGTAAAGGTTTATCGACCATCAGAAACTGCAGGTTATATCAGATACTTTAGCAATAATAATATTATTGATGGTGAAGTAGAAGTTGCTTCTGGCAGTGGAGGCTCGGAAGCTACCGATAATGTTGTGTTAACTTTGACTCCAATAGTTGAGAATTCTGTGTTAGATGCAGATAATGAATACCTCCATTATGGCAGCGTATTTAAAGGAACTGTCAGAATTCAGAATGATACGGATACGGATTACAAAGGAAAATTCCTGTGGAAGTTGCTTCCTGGATCTTTTAAAGATAGTTTCTACTATGACGATGCGAATGTCACTGTTCCCAAGCACAGTTATATTGACATGCCTATAGAAGAGCCGCTTGATATGAATGAAAACTATTATAAGTTATATGTCAATTATTTTATGAATGGCCAGCAGGCTACATATAAAAGGTATTATTATATTTTGTATCCAGCTATCATGGCCTATGGTGTGAATGGTGAAATTACGGTTGTCAATCCAACAGGTACGAGTTATAATGCTCCAGTTGATGCTTTGGTAGTGGATGTTACTGGAACAAATATCTCAAGCATTAAGCCGAATGAACTCCCGAACACTTTGTATATCAGTAATCAGACTTTATCTGGTCTGGAAGGTAAGAATGTGATTACCTATGATGCTGTCAATAGAACCTATACAGCCGGGAATATTTCGCTGACGGACGGATACAGTTTCTATTCACCTATAGACTTTACGGCAAACAAGGTGGAATTTACATACCAATTTACGGTAGGAGCAGACGGATCGAATGGATGGAACACCATCATGCTACCCTTTGATGTGACGAGCGTGACTGCTGATGGTACGGAGATTGATTGGTTCCACAGCGAAAATGATTCGGGTAAGAACTTCTGGCTAAAGGAGTTCGTCAGTGACGATATCAATACCGTTAACTTCAATTATGCTGATAAGATGAAGGCAAATACTCCATATATCGTGGCCTTCCCAGGCAATAGGTGGGGAGACAAATGGGATATGAGTAAAAAGACTTTGAAGTTTATCGGTGAAAATGTAACGGTCAACAATAACAATGTTCAGTCTTCTATTACGGGTAGTTATTATCGCTTTATTGGCAAGACACTCGGTAATAACACCGAGAATATCTATAAAATGAATGAAGATGGTAATGCCTTTGTATTGGGTACTGGTAGTAAGCCGTTCCGCGCATATTTCAAGGCTGGAATGTTTGACCGTGATGTGACCAGTCTGGGTATCGGCTCTGATACGGGTACTACAGATATTCAAACGTTGGATGTGGAACGTGGCACAACGAACGACCATACCGTCTACAACCTGAATGGTCAGCGTGTGGCTCAGCCTACAAAGGGACTCTATATTGTGAATGGTAAGAAGGTGATGATTAAATAATAGGAGAACCAAGTAATGAAAAAGATATATGTGAAACCCGCCTGTCGGGAATTTATGCTGGAGCAGCATTCACAGTTGTTGGCAGGAAGTGGTGGACCTACGGCTGGCGACCAGAATAATCCTGGAATGGGCGGTGGCTCCCGACGCTACCGCTCGTTCGATGACGACGAAGATGAGGAAGAGGACTATTAATAGTCGTTAGTGC
>CAMHJQ010000095.1 GCA_946185485.1 uncultured Prevotellaceae bacterium
CCTTCATGTCGTTGTTGGGCGAAATGATGTTGAGGAAATACTTGATGATGCAAAGGCTGAAATAGACTTTCCGCTGGTTGACAGGAATGGTAATCCAAGGGCGGGTCATGCGCCGCTGGGTCAGCACTTGCAATGCAAATGTGCGGTTCCATACGCGAGCGTGGTGGCCGCAGTTGTTGCGGGCAACGGTGATGATGGTCATCCATGAGTTGAACACAGGGACGCCCAGCGAAAACTTCTGGGCTATCTTCTTGCGTATCTGGTTGCTCTTGATGTTGTTGTATATCCTGGTCAGTACGCCCAAAGGCAGAATCTCTGCCAACATCCATGATGGAGGATATGGGTCGGAATAGGTGTTGCGGAAATGTTCTATGAAGTCCTCGCGCGACTTGGCGAGTTCGGCATCTATGAGTTGTTTCGTCTTGACAAAGGTGTTGGCATCATAGAAACAAGTCGGGTCGGTCATCCAGAAAGGATTGCCTGTCTCGCGGCTCGTGATGTTGACAATGGCACTGCGCACGGCAACCTCTATCTTTTCTATCTCGTTGAACATCAGCAGTCGCAGATGCCTGTCGAAACGATACATGTCCAGAGCCTGATTGAACGCGGCTCCGGGCTTGAACACATGATTCTCCTTTGGTGTGGTCAGGAGGGGATAAAGGTATGCACTGAATCTATAGTAGCCGATGTGGCGGAGGTAGTTCTCCGTCCGTGTGACGTTCTCGACGTGGAGACCGCGCGACTGTAGCAATGCCGTCAACTGGGCGGGCGATGTGTAGGTCTTTGAATAATGTGCCATAAGAAAATAAAACGACCCGCCGATTTAAGCATTGTGAAGAGGCTTGGCGGGTTCTCGTGGGTGCAAAGGTAGTGCTTTTTATTGAATCGACCAAACTTTTTGATGGGAAATTGTTTTTTGAGCGTCGATTTTGTTGCATTTTTGAAAGTTAGACATAAAGTGATTGGGTCACGAATTGTTATTTGAGTCACAAAGTTACGGCATTCTCTGCGAATACACCCCCGACAAGGCCGAAAAAATGCTATCGGGGGTGAAAGTCTGAACAAATGTTCAGGGGTTTTGTAACATTTCGGGGGTTACATCTGATACACGCGGCTCATGCCGTCGGATTCCATCGGGGCGATGGGTTGGCGAAGCAGGACAAGATAGAAGCGGGGAAAGGTCTCGACGGGTGGATGGTCGGCGATGTAGCGGTCTATCTTCTGTCGGGCATCGGTGCGGAGAGTGTCGTCGTGGCAGGGCACGAGGTGGTCTTCATTCACAAAGGCGATGTGCCAGAAGGCCATGTAGCCGATGACGTAATGCTCCACGGCTGTGGCCTCGTCCTTGTCGATGCCTGGGATGTGGGATAAAAGGGGCTGGCGAGCATTTTCACAAATGCCCACCACGGCCCAACTCAAATCTATGTAATGATGAATAAGTTCCATATCAGAAGCGGCTCTTGACATCGTTACCGGCACCTTGTCCGCGATACTTGCTCTTGGCTGGGTTGAAGTTATAGCGCACGGTGAGTTCGAGGTTGCGGGTGTCGAGGCGCTTGTCAAGATAGATTTCGCGGATGTCGCTGTAGATGGTCGCTTTCTGGCGGATGCTGCCAAAGAGGTCGGTGCAGGCCAGTTTGACGGTAAGGCGGTCGTTCCAGAAGGCTTTGTAGAGGCTGATGTCGAACTGCCACGACTGTGCGAGGTGTATGTTCTCGGTATCGCCAGCCGAACGCCACGAGAAATCGGCATTGAGCCATGAGTCGAAGGGCAAGTTGATGGCATTATTGAAGCGAACGATGGTCATCGGGCTGTTCATCTTCTTGGTCTCGCCACGGTATTGCACTTCGAGGTTCTGCATCTGCGTGGCCACCATCAACTGCGGATGATACTTGCCGAAGGTGGGTGCAACCGATACCATCAGGGAAAGGTTGTCGTAGCCACGGGCATTGTCCTTACGCAGCAGGGCGATGGTCGGATCGTCCTTGTAGGATGAATAGGAGGTGATGATGTAGTCGTGAACGCGGGCATAGTCAATCATTCCCGTCAGCCATTTGTAATTGAGTGCCAGCGAGAGGTTGTCGCGGTACGACGGCTTCAAGTAGGGGTTGCCGCTCTCGTAGGTGTATCGGTTGATGTACTTGACGTTGCCGCTGAGTTGGCTAAATGCCGGGCGATTGATGTTACGCGAATACGAGAGTCGGGCACGCACGTTCTTCAAGGGATACATCAGCATCAACGAGGGGAAGAGGTCGCTGTAGGTACGGCTCTCGTCGTCCATCTTCACGCCGCCCTCGTAGTAACGGCTGTCGAGGAATTCGTAGCGCAGTCCGGCTATGAGCGTCAGTTTGTTCAGACGCTGCATCAGTTGGACGAAGGCCGCCATGCTGTTTTCCTCAATCTTCGTGTCGCTGGCATCGATGATGTTTTCCACGTTGCCGAACACGTCGGTACGGTGAACGTAACTGCCCTCGGCACCAATTTCCAGCTTGCCTTTCCAAAGTGGGTGGCCTGCCACGAATTTGGCGGCATAGAGGCGGTTCTTCACGTCGTTGCGGGTGGTCACGGTGCGGTCGTCGCCCTGTGTGGCATCCTCAAAGGTCAGGTTGTCGGAGTTCTGCTTCTGCCACAGCACGTCGGCATTGGCATCGAGCGACCATTTGCCCGTCTGCCCGGCGTAGTAGCCGCTGATGATGTGCTGGATGTCGTCGCCGTCCACCTTGCCACTTCCTGTAATCTGGTCGTCGGTCTGCTGGCCTATGAGCATGGTCGTGAAGTAGTCGCTCGTCTGACTGTTGGGGCGTGAGGTCACGGTGTAGGTCATGCCGATGGAATGATTGTCGTTCAGCATGTAGTTGAATCCGAGTTTTCCGGCCAGCATCTGGTTCTTGTTGTAGTAGTGCATCAGACTGTTCTGCTGATAGTGGCTCTGCAGGTAGGTGTCCTGTCGGCTGTCGTTGGTCTGACGGCTGCGGCGGTTCTCGTATTCGGCCATACCGAAGATGTCAAGTCCGCCCGTGCGGTAGTTCAGGTTCAGTTCCTCCAATCCATAGACGTAGTGGTTCACGCCCGCCACCGTGCGACTGTTGAAACTGAAACCCTCGCCGACGGGACGGATGGTCTTGATGCGGATGACGGCCTTGACGGTGGCGTCGTATTTGGCACCGGGAGTCATCACCACCTCCACATCCTTGATTTGGTCGCTGCTCAGTTGGTCGAGTTCGCTCTGGTTGCGCATCTGCCGTCCATTGATGTAGATGAGCGGAGTGCCACGGCCCAGCACTTCCACGCCACCATGGTTGCTGATGACGCCGGGAATCTTGCCCAAAACGTCGCCCGCTGTTCCTGTCTTGGAAAGATAACTGCCCTCAACGGTGGTCACGAGTGCGTCATCCTTCATTTTCACCAGAGGACGTGAGCCTTTCACCACGACCTCGCCCAGCATTTGTGTGTCGGGCTGCATCTGGATGTCGCCCACATTGCCCGTCCGTGCGTCGAGAAACTTTGTCGTATATCCCACGCTCGTCACTTTCAGCAGACCGTCTTGTTTGTCGGTGCTGATGCTGAAAGTTCCGTCGTCCTTGGTCACGACTCCCGCAATGAAAGCGGAGTCGGCACGGCTGACGAGCACGACATTGGCAAATGGCATCGGCTGGGCTTGCTCGTCAATCACCCGTCCGCTAATGCCCTGTGCTGTCGAGGCGATTGCCACGAGGCACATCATTGAAACTAATACAATCCTTTTCATAATCCTTGCGATTTTATTACGTTTGACATTTTTATTCGATAGACGTACTTTTACACCGCAAAGGTTGCAATAGATTTCAATAAGTCCACTACCCAAATGGGTAATTCTGCATCACGGGGATGAAAAATTACCCATTTGGGTAACAAAATATGTTAAAATCGTGGGTATGACGGCTTAGACGAGGCCGTAATTGGTAGCAAGGGCGAGGGCTTCGGTGATGTTCTGCACGTCGAGCTTCTCGAAAATCTGGCGGCGGTAGAACTTCACGGTGTCGAACGAGCGGAGCATCTTCTCGGCTATCT
>CAMHJQ010000096.1 GCA_946185485.1 uncultured Prevotellaceae bacterium
CTTGATGGTTGGGAACTGATAGATGATTTGATTACGACTTCTCTTGTTGATATCATCAAACGTCAGACTGTCCGTTGTAATCTTTTTCATCCAGTCTTCCTTCTGTCCGTTCCATACTCCGAGTGGCGAACCAGTATCAAAAAGCAGGTTTCTGGTTTGCCCTTCTATCTCCACTGGCACTATAACCGCCCCGTCTAATACTTTTATCTTGATGGTGTCTGCGAAATCTCTCTTCGAGAAACTGACAGGAGCCGTTGCGGTCTTTATGAGGTTTTGAGCCAACACGGAAGTTGTGGTGACAAGAGCGAGCAGGATGGTGATAATGGTTTTCTTGTTCATTGTTTTACTTCTCCTATTAATTTTGTTGTTGTTTTGATGATACATTTTCAAATTATTTACGTACCTTTGCATCCGAAATCAATAAAACGTTATGGACTATGACATTCTTAAATCAGTTTCACAAGGAAGTGACGGAGCGCAAGATGCGGAAAATAGCCGAATCGCAGCAATCGCCGATGAGCTCCGCCGACTTTGCCAATTACATGAAGCGCAACCTGGAACTGGCCAAGCGCATGTAACACCCTTTGAGCGGGAGCAGCGCATGGCTGAGCAGATGGCCAAAGCCAGAGGCTACTGGATTCCTATGATGCAGATATTCGACCTTGGCGTCCCCGGCCCCAGCGGTAATGAAAACGACACCTACGTAGCCGACGATGCCGTTTACAAAGTCAACAACCTGATGAATAGCGGCAGCATTGTAGCATTGCTCGAAAAGATGCAGATGCATAACATGCTCTTCCCTGACACTGCCTATCAGTTTCATGGCTTTGCAGGTTTCGATGGTCGCACTGTCCAACCCGTTCTCCGTCAGGTTCGCGTAGCCAATGCCACTCCCGCCACACAGATTATGATTGACACTTACATGGCCGCCCTTGGTTTTGAGAAAGCGGATGGCGAGGGACGTTTCTCTAACGGCAGTTACCTCGTTTGGGATGTCATTCCCCGTAATGTTCTTGTTGACCGCGATGGCGACATCTTTGTGGTCGATGCAGAAATCAAGCGCATTTGATGTACCTACCACTATAGCTAGGGCGAGCAGTGTCGTGATGATAGTTTTCTTGTTCATATTCATTCGATTTATTTGTTGTCGGGGAATATCTCTTTGAGTTTCGCTTCCAGTTCTTCTACGCTGTTAGGCACGGCAATGATGGTGCCGTCGCGGTCGATGAGGAATAGGGCACTGTTTTGAGTGCCGTGCTTACGGAACACACCGAACTCGTCATCAAGGTCAACGAAACAGGGCCAGGGGAAGGCGCGACGCTCGACGGCCTTACGCATGGCATCGGTGGACTTGAATTCGTGGGCAAGGCTGAACACGTTCAGACCACGATTGCGGTACTCGTTGTAGATGGGGATGATGTCGCAGGCGTCGCGGATGCAGGGCGAGCACCACGAGGCCCAGCAGATGACGAGCGTCAACTTATCCTTGTAGTATTCAGAGGCGCGGACTTGCTGCCCGTCTATTGTGCGCACATCGTAGTCGTTGTACTTTCGTCCGCAAATCTGATAACCCACAGCCTCTTGCTCGGCGATACGCTGATGCACGGGGTGGTCAGGATAGAGCGTGGGGTATTGGCGGTGGTAAATGTCAAGCATAGCGGCAAGGCCCGTGTCATTGAAATGAAAGCCCTTGAGCCGCCCGTCGAGTTCGAACAGGAAACCGAGCATCGGGTGGGCTTTGTAGTAGTCAAGCGTCCATTGGTGGTATTCGTCTTCCAGTTCCGCCATCTTCTGCTTGTCGTTCTCGTCCAGTTTCTCATAGGCAAGACGAAACTTTGCTTCGGCGGCTTGCTCCATAGCGTGCCATGCCTGATACTCCTTGCCTGTGGATTGGATGTCGAATTTGTCGCCGTCGAGCTGGATGGTCACGGTCGCGCCGTCCTCCACGAAGAATTCTCCTATGCGAAGGGTCATGCCCTTCTCCATCACCTCGCCGAAGTCCACGATGTGCCATCGCTCTATCTGCGCATCCTCCACGTCGCACTCAAAGCGTCCGTTCTTTAACACGGGTCGTAGTGTACTGTTCTTCGGGTCTTCACCGTCGCGGTATATCCTCAGTTCTACGGGTGTTGTCCCTTCGGCCACCGTGCCGACGACGTGGCATTTCACTTGCCCCTGTCCCGCCATTGCGACGAGGGCGAGCATGGGGATTGCAAATCCCCTTAAACAGTTGATGATGGTTTGCTTGTTCTTGCGTCCTTTCAGTAGCAAGCGATTTTTAATCGAGCGCATGTTCGTTTCCTTTTATGACGGAATATGATAATAGCGTGCTACAGTGGTATCACACGGGCGGCATTATCGCTGAATATCGCTCCGATGATGTAATAATGGGGCGAGTGCTTGAAATAATCACTTTCTTTGATGTTTTCTTCCGTCAACTTCTTCTCTCCGCAGAAACGGCAAATCTTATATTTGGAATCCCACCAGAAAGAACCGTAAAGAGCAAGGGGAATGAAGGTGTTAGGTCGTAACGCTGAAACCCGGATTGGAACCTTTTCGTAGAGGAAAAAGGTTTCTGGCGCATCGGGGACGGGCTTGAGGACTAAATTCCTTGCCAAGCCATTACGACTGTCAGGGCGTACATAGACCGTTACCATTGAGTCCAATTGTACCGATTGTCTGGGAGAGAAGCCAATGGATAACGTCTTTGCCATCTTAAGTCTCTGCCCTTTCATTTCGTTGACCATGCCCAGTTGGTTGTATTCCCGGATGACGGGGATGATGAGTGACGCGGAATCTTGCAAAGAGGAAATGTCGTAGGTTAGCACTGCGTCGTCTTGCGTTTTCTTCTGTTCTGTAGCATACTTAGGCTTGGTTTCTGCACTCTTGGTTTCTTTTCCTTGCCCTTTCAGCACGCAACTGACAGACAATATCGCCACGAGTGCGAACAGGATGGTGATGATGGTTCTTGCCTTGCAAGCGACCATAGGTCGAGCGTGTTTCATAATCTTTCGTTTTATTGTTATACCTTTTTATTATTTTCGAGGAAATATTCCGTTCGAGGCATTCACGTCATGCTGTAACCGCCTCCGAGAGTCATTCCGAGCCACAAAGTTATAGAAAGTCCCACGAAAAAGCCCCCGACAAGACCGAAAAAGTGTCTGCCGAGGTGAAAGTCTGAACAAATGTTCAGAAATTCAGTGTCTTCTGCCTACAAAAATAAAAAGGTTGTTGCCAGTATTCCTATAAAAAAATAACACCTGATAGTTTGACAGATGTCAGGGACTACCAGGAATTAACGCTGCAAAGATAGGAACTATTTATCGTTATAGTGTTCTTCAGCTTGAACAATCAGCACTGTCACCCGGTTATCGTAGATGTCGTAGATTATTCGGTCGTGAGCTGTAATATGGCGAGAATAGGTCACATCGTTGCCCCCGACTAAGGCTTCAGGATGTCCCAATCCAGTACGTGGATGCTGCATGATGTCCATCAGTATCTTCGTCGCTTTCTTGAATAGATTAGGATTAGATTTCTTCCACTTGCGTAGAGTTTTGTCAGCCTCCTTGGAATACTCAATGGTGTAAATCATAGACTATCGAAATAACGTTGCATTTCTTCTGGTGTGCTACATGAAATGGTCTCGCCATTAGCATACTCGCGACGTGCCTTATTAATAGAGCGGCGCATGGCGGGTGTGATAGTCTTATCGTCATTGAGGGTGGCCACCCGTACTGAGGCTATCCCACGTATCAACTTCAGAGCCTTCTTGATGTCGGCTATGAGCGCATTGTCTTCCAGCGTTATAATCATCTGTGCTGGTTTAGATATTGATGATGTTGACTCCATATTGCTATCGTTTTATTGTTTAACGCTGCAAATTTACAACTTTTCCGCGAATGATGCTCTATTTATCCTACCTTTTTATATTTATTTGTCGAAAACGGCATTGAATTCATCTCTGATGCGCTGCTCTTATGTAGTCGCAGGGACAGGTACTTGGGTATGACGGCTGCTATACCCCAGGTGCCTCT
>CAMHJQ010000097.1 GCA_946185485.1 uncultured Prevotellaceae bacterium
AAACCCCTGAACATTTGTTCAGACTTTCACCTCGGCAGACACTTTTTCGGTCTTGTCGGGGGCTTTTTCGTGGGACTTTCTGTAACTTTGCCACACGAAGTTCAAATAATTAAAATGCTTAGCAAAATGAAAACAATGAAACTCTGGAGAATTGCTTTTATGATGCTTGCTGCCTTCTCCCTCGCCTCTTGCGGCAGCGACGATGATGACAAAGACATTACCAAGGAAATTATCATGAATGTTTCCGCTGAACCGGGCGTTATGTACGATCTCTTCGACAGCATGGGAGAGCATCCCATCGAGTGTATGCAAGTGATGACGGAAGACGAGCCGGGACAATGGCAGAACCTGTATTTCAGTGCTGTCAAAGGTTTCACTTACGAAAGAGGTCACGAATACGTGCTGCGCGTGAAGCGGACTATTTTGGCCAATCCTCCTCAGGATGCCAGCAACCGTACATACGAACTGGTACGCATCCTCGCTGACAAGAAAGTTGAAGAGGTGGCGGAGCCTGTGGAGAAAGAAGTAAAGAGCGAAGCAGACATAGAGTATGAGCAGCAATGCCCTATAGAGAAATATGCCATAGCCAAAGGTGGTGAATATCTGGTAGATGCCGACTGTCAGGTGACATACGCCGACGGCACGCCGACGCCCGAATTTGACAAGGATGCACGAATCTACCTGGAGAACATGCTCGACAAGAGCCATCCGCTATGGCAGGCAGGTGCCCGTTATCAAGCAACCTACGCCTACGTCCTTTCACCGCTTACGGATGAGATACGCCTTGTGCCGAGCAATCGTTCTGCTGTCCTCTTCAAGAACATACTTACTGAGAGCGAAATGGCATACGTCCAGCAGTCGATGCCACAGGGCGAAACACTGCACTACGCCCTCATTCTCTGCAATGTCTATAAGCGCGCAATACAAAAAGTGGAGTTCACCATCAAGAAGAAATAATGGCATAATAAAATATAAAAGATGAGGGTGATGTTACTGTAATTCGGGAAAAACTCGTACCTTTGTGAATGTGAATTCATAAATCAGCGCAACATGGACGATAACTTTGCCATACAACTCTTTGAGGGCAAGAAAGTACGCTTCGTCTGGGACGAAGAAAAAGAAAAGTACTATTTCGCAGTAGTGGATATAGTGCAAGTGCTAACCGAAAGTGCCGATGCAACGGCATATTGGCGAAAACTTAAACAGCGACTCAAAGCAGAAGGAAATGAAACCGTGACAAATTGTCACGCTTTGAAATTACCTGCTGCTGACGGGAAGAAACGCTTGACAGACGTTGCTGACCTGGAGCAGATTTTCCGCCTCATCCAGTCCATCCCCTCCAAGAAGGCTGAGCCTGTAAAGAAATGGCTGGCCGAGGTGGGAGCACAGCGCATCGACCAGATGATTGACCCGGAACTGACATTCCAGATGGCCGTTGAGGACTATCGCCGTCAGGGCTATAGCGACCGTTGGATCAACGAACGCATGCGGTCCATCGAGATGCGTAAGGAACTGACCGACGAATGGCATCGCTCAGGTATCCACGAGCCTAGGGACTTTGCCATCCTCACCAACGTACTCACCAAGGCATGGAGTGGTATGACCACGGGTGAGTACAAGCGCCACAAGGGACTGACGAAAGAGAACCTGCGTGACAACATGACGAACGTGGAACTGGCCCTTAACACGCTCGCCGAGGTAGCCACTACTGAAATTGCCCGTCAACGCCAGACAAAGGGTATGAAAGAGAGCCGCGATGCAGCACAGGCTGGTGGTCGGATAGCCAAGAACACCCGCGACGACTTAGAGCGACAACTTGGCCGCACCGTTATATCTTCTGAACGAGCCTCTGACTATATCAAGCCAATAGAAAGTCAAGATGCCGATGCGCTCCCAATCCCAGATGAAGAGAAATAGGCGATTGTGGTGGAGATAATTAAAACTAAATATGTGACACTAGGGACAGGTACTCTGTCACGTGACTTACAAGACATCGCTTCGTTCTTGAACGTCCATCCCAATACTGTCAGCAAGATACGGCGTGACATAACGTTTGGCGACAGATAATAGTCTAAGAACTGACAGAAACTCTCAACCTAAGTTGAGACATTCGCCCTCGGCATCAGATTTCCAGTCCTTGCTGAGGGCTTTTTCGTGGGGTGAAGTATCCCTACAATGTCAACCTGCTCACCCAGCAGCAGGCACTCAAGGCATTGCAGGACCCATTCGAAGTAGATGGTTGGGTAAAAACTGTCGGTGGCAGGCTAAAAACGGACTATCGCTATTCTGCCCAGCTCTGCTACAATACCTTCCCTTTCCCAAAAATCTCTGACGAGAAGAAGCAGGAGATAGAATCAGCAGCAGAGAAGGTTCTGATTACCCGTGAGTATTACCCAGAGAAGACTTTGGCAGAACTTTATGACCCCGATAAGATGCCACAGGATTTGCGCGAGGCTCATGCCAAACTCGATGACATCGTGGAGAGCTGCTATCCAGGCTATCCCTTCGCCTCAGACGAAGCCCGCCTGGAATGCTTGTTTAAACTCTACGAAAAGATGACAGCGAAAAAATAGAAAAAGATTTGGAAGTTATTGGAAAAGTTCGTATCTTTGCATCCTAAAGGCTGCGAGAACGGGCTGCGCCTCAGCAATTTAAACATATTTGATTGCATTCGGCTTGCACCGTCCTTGCAACATCAAACCTAAAAAGATTCAATGAATGGAGATTGTTCTGAACGATTATCACAAGAAAGTGAATGCCGAGAAGCTGAACAGTATGGCATATTGGAAAGAGCATCCGCTATCGCACTCGGAGTCCTTAAGGAGATTGAAGCTCTTGCGGGAACAACGGCTTGCAAGTCAGTCCAACTGGTAAGACTTAAAAAGTGGGCTCTGGAGCAAGGGTGCTGGTTCAGTGACCGTACTCAATTTGGTGAGTTCTTCGATAGAGGTTCGGAGAATGAGACTTATTTGTCACCAGACCAAAATAATATTATCAAACTGAATGATTTCCGTTATTCAGACGATAATCTTACTTCTTTTTTTGAGCGTTTAAATGCACACAACAAATATTTCCCTGATTGTGCCTATCGCATGATAGGCTTTGGGGAAAATAGCGATGGTAAAGTGTGTGCTGTGTTAGTGCAAAGGTTTGTTCATTCAGTTCGTCTTGCCACGAAACAAGAAGTACATGATGAGTTCATTCGTTTAGGCTTCCGACCAGAAGATAATGGCGAATATTATACTAATGGTCTTCACGACATCTTTGATGCCGTTGAAGGTAATGTGCTGATGGGTGATGATGGGCACATTTACTTCATTGACACAATAATATATCCATCTGATACAGGCGGCTATGAGACTTATCGCAGTCTTTCGCCGCGATGCAGTAAATAATATAATAGCGCAACATCAATAACTAAGAATTCGAAACGTCTCTTAAACTTGGCCGCAGTCAGATACACGTAGAGAATATCTTTAAGAGAAAGCGCTGACAGAAAAGATATTCTTATGGAACAATTTAGCAACAGTATTGTTGATATAAGCTATCAACAGACGGGGGCGGCTACTGCCGTCAACGCTTTAGGTATGCGCGAGATGCAGGCTCTGGCATACGAAGCTCGCGACAAGAGATTTTTGCTCATCAAGGCACCACCAGCGTCTGGCAAGAGGCGGGCGAGGATGGAAAAGGCGCATCCTCGCCCGCTTTCGGTAAGGTGAAAT
>CAMHJQ010000098.1 GCA_946185485.1 uncultured Prevotellaceae bacterium
CCGAAGGAGAAAGTCACCAAGGCCATTGAGGTCTCGTAACGGACATTGATTAACCGCATAAACGGAAGTCCCGACCAGCAATCGTGCAAGCCGGGGCTTCTTGTCCTACGGTCGAGCCTGCTTACGCTCGGCAATTCAAACAAGTTTGATTGCACTCGCTTAATCGCAGCCTTGGATATATATGGTATGGCAAACATTTATGCCACTGAGTGCATGATATGACGGGCTGATGTCACTTTCGCATCGTAGATGACAGTCAGTTCACGAGTACGTGGATTCCACTTCGTGTTCATCACACCCTTCATGTGTTCTGCCTTTGCTACAGCCTTCATGTGAGAATCGTAACGGCTTACTCTGAAGGTGCAGGCTTTCACGTCTGGGCGATAGACATGCTTGTGTGCATTGAAATGAGTAGTCTTTTTGTCAACGACTACAACAACTTTGTTGTTTTTACCATTGTTATGCTTCTTATTTCCTGCCATTGCTGGCATTGCTGATGTGATGGACATCATCATCATGGTATTTCTTGTAGTTGATGGTGAATCTCATGCACAGCGGGAACTGCCCATCAACCGCCCTGTCTGGATTCCGTTTGTCCAGACCGAGCGACACATTACATACGCCGACACGCTCATCAAACAGCATGGACGGCTCTTTTATCTTCATTGCCATTTTACTTACAGTTATATGCTAATTTTGATTGCAAAATTAGTGAAAGAAAAGCCGTCAACGTTAAATTTCGCGCTAAATATCCGAAACCGCTTTTCTGACTAAATTTTTATATTTATCTATGCATCCGATTTCCGATTTTAACATTTCGGAAAATGATTGGAAATGTGATTTTGAGCGCGAAATCCGTGAACTGCTGGTGAACTGACAACTCGTCTTAGATTCATTTTAGGGCATATCATCAGAAATCACAGAAATCGCTAATCCTTTGAAACTCAACATTTTCGCTATCATAGATAAAATCCAAAAATCTTGCTTTTGGTACTGTTAATCAGGGGGTCGTTGGTTCAAGCCCATCCTGAAGCGCCTTAAAAATCAAGGAGTTACGAGAAATCGCAACTCCTTTTTCTTTTCCGTCTGAACAAATTTTGGTTATCTATTTACGTTTTTTTAAGTATCACCTCATATAAAATCATGACATTCAGAGACACTTTGGCAAGCATTATATAGAGTATCAAACTGATTTATAGGGTAACCAGAGCAAGCACAGCACAGCGTGTGAAGAAAGTTGCTGATGCACCATCTAGATCATTCCCTCGAATTTGAAAAGGCGGCTGAACACTTACGTAAATCAATAATTATCATGCAAAAGCACCTGCTATATTGAGATTTAATAACATTGTAATATAAATCCTTTCTATTTTTCGGAAAAAGTATATAACTTTGCGCCTTGAAATTCAGAAGAATTATGAAGATACTTGTTGTAGATGATGAGCAGGATATCTGTGAAATACTGCAATATAACCTCGAGAATGAAGGTTTTGAGGTGGTTACAGCCAATTCAGCAGAGGAGGCACTGGCGCTGAATTTGACGGAATACGCACTGATTCTTCTGGATGTGATGATGGAGAACATGTCGGGATTCCAAATGGCGCATAAGATGAAAGAGAATCCTGCCACTGCGCAGATTCCCATCATCTTCATTACGGCACTCGATGGGGAGAATCACATGGTAAAAGGGCTCAATATCGGTGCTGATGATTATATTGTCAAACCCCTGAGCATGAAGACCGTGAAGGCAAGGGTCAATGCGGTGCTCAGGCGGGTATATCCGCATGGAATACGAGACGGAATATCGGCAAAGACGATTTGCTATGAGGGTATTGTGCTTGATTTAAAGGCAAAGACTGTCAGCCTTGACCATCAGGAACTGCCGTGTACGAAGTTGGAGTTTGAGTTACTTTCTTTCCTGCTTCAGCATCCGGGCACTGTGTATTCCCGCGAGGATTTGCTGAAATATTGCTGGCCACAGGACACATACGTGCTTGACCGCACGGTGGATGTCAATATTACCCGGTTGCGCAAGAAACTGGGCCCCTATGGGAAACAGATTAAAACACGTGTTGGCTATGGTTACTGTTTCGAGAAGTAACGTTTTCGGGCGAAACCTGTTGCTGAGCATCGGTGGTATATTCCTGCTTTTCGCTATTTGCTTCTGCATCTATCAGTATCAGCGTGAAAAGGAGTATAAAATAGACATCCTTCATTCGCGTCTGCAGATGTATAACTACGACATCATGCAGGTGCTGGGCGAGGACGGCATCACCAGTAGGCACCAGTTTCTAAGCTATGTGAGGCAACATCCTCTGAAGGGTCTCCGTGTCTCCGTCATCGACAGACAAGGACGGGTGCTCCTTGACAGCAACGAGCCTCATCCTGACTCATTAGACAATCATCTTGGGCGAACTGAAATTCAACAGGCACTGCGCGATGGCAATGGCTTCGACCTCAAGCGCACGTCGCAGTCCACCCACGAGACCTATTTCTACTCCGCCACACGCTTCAAGCGCGTCATCGTGCGCACCGCCGTGCCTTATTCTGCTGAGTTGACGCAATCGCTACGGGCAGACAACACCTATATCTTTTTTTCCATAGCCTTGACCTTGCTCCTGGGAAGCGTGCTATATATCAGCACACGCCGCATCAGCCGACATATAGGCTATCTGCGCGAGTTTGCCATCAAGGCTGAGAATGGAGAGCCACTAGATCATGAGTTGGAACGGCATCTTCCCGATGACGAGTTGGGTGACATCAGCCACACCATCATCATGCTCTACTGGAAGTTGCGACATGCCGAGGAAGACAAGGCTCGGCTAAAGCGACAACTCACGCAGAATGCCGCCCACGAACTGAAGACGCCCGCCATGAGCATCCACGGCTATCTGGAGAGCATCCTCGACAATCCCGACATGCCTGAGGATAAGAAGAAGCATTTTCTGGAGCGCTGCTATGCCCAGAGCGAGCGTATGAACAAGCTGCTGCTTGACATGAGTGCGCTCACACGGCTCGACGAGATGGATGCCAATCACTTCCGCAATAGTGAGGAATACCAGCAGGTGGACGTGGTGCAGATTGTTCGCAGCATCCTCGACGACACAGCCCTTGCGCTTCAGGGAAAAGGGATCACACCACGCTTGAAGATGCCCCCGCAAGTCATTATAGCCGCTGACGCCAGCCTTATCTATAGCATCTTCCGCAACCTCATAGACAATGTCATAGCCTACGCTACGGATGCATCTCTCGTTGAAATCACCTGTAAGCCTGTGGTCCGTGACAACAGCGGATTGTATGAGTTCTCCGTGAGCGACAATGGTCCAGGTGTAGAGCCACAGCACTTGGAACATCTTTTCGAACGCTTCTACCGAGTAGATAAGGGGCGTAGCCGAAAACTCGGCGGCACAGGTCTCGGCCTTGCCATCGTCAAGAATGCCGTAACCGTCCACGGCGGCACCGTAACGGCCTTCCCCACTCCCGGCGGTGGACTGACTGTCAGGTTCACCCTTCAGGAGTAATATGGATAAAGAAAAAGAAGAAAGTATGGAATCAAAATCACCAAAAGAAATACAAGTCGAAGAGAAAATAACC
>CAMHJQ010000099.1 GCA_946185485.1 uncultured Prevotellaceae bacterium
GCCCTCCTTGGCCAGCTGGCGGATGACGCTGAGCACCTCGCCCACCATCGTCGGGTCGAGGGCCGATGTAGGTTCGTCGAAGAGGATGACATCGGGCTTCATGGCCAGGGCTCGGGCAATGGCCACACGCTGTTTCTGGCCACCGGAGAGACTCGACGGATAGACGTCGGCCTTCTCCGCCAGTCCCACTTTGCGCAGCAGTGCCAGTCCCTCCTCGCGTGCCGTCTCTTCAGACTCATGTAGCAGCTGGCAGGGGGCATAGATGACGTTCTCCAGCACAGTCTTTTGCTCGAAGAGGTTGAACGACTGGAACACCATGCCCATTTTCTGGCGCAGCCTATTGACGGGATAGCCCTTAGTGAGGATATCCTCTCCATCGACGATGATACTGCCGCTGGTAGGCTGCTCCAGCAGGTTTAGACAGCGCAGGAATGTACTCTTACCTGTACCAGAAGGTCCGATGATGGAGATGACCTCGCCGCGATGCACTTCAGTATTGATGTCGCGCAAGACGTCGAGATTGCCATAGCTTTTCTTCAGGTGCGAGATGCGGAGGAGGTCGGATGTCCGAGAACTGTTGTCTGGCGTAAGAGGTTTCGGGCAAGTGGCGTGCTGATGGCGTATAAAGAGCCATGCACCGCCACCTATTATGATCATAAGGAGAGCTACAGCCCACATCCATTGGATTTCCTCATTCTCTATGGTAGTCGGCTGAATGGGGTTGCTGAGTATGGCAGCCTCGCCCTTTCGCGTCATCAGCACGATGTGCGAATCGAGATAGCCGTCGGAAAAGAGCACCTGTTTCTGTCGCTCTTCGGTGATGCTGATAGCCCCCATGGCCATATCGGCCTTGCCCGTCTGCACAGCAGGAATTTGCGCGGCGAAGTCCATAATGAGGTACTCCAGTCGCCAGTTACGCCGGTTAGCCCATTCCGTCAGCAGTTCCGGCTCCAGACCTGACGGCTTTCCGTAATTAATGAAATTGAACGGAGGCATGGCCGGATAGGTGGCTATGCGCAGGATGCGCCCTGTGCCGCGTTGTTGGGGAATGTCCATGGCTGCGGGGTCGTCGGCATTGCTCCAGCGATCCATAATCTGCTGGTAGGTGCCGTCACTGCGTATTTCGGCCAGGAATCTGTTGAAGTCCTGCTGCAGTTCGGTATTATCCAGACGGTAACAGGCTCCTATCGGAATCGGCGGAAGTCCTGCACCCACAGAATCCACCTTTTCAAGCAACTCCTTGTTGAACATCAGCGTCAGGCTTTCACCGCCTGCCGCATCTACCTTGCCGTTCTCTAAGGCTGCCAGCAGGTCGGTCTGACTGGTCATGCGTAGAATGTTGGCATCGGGAGCCATGTCGGTGACAGCAATGTCCTGTATGCTGCCGATAATCACTGCCACATTCTTGCCGTTAAGCGCCTGGAAGACAGGCGGAACGCTTGACTGTTCCGCAACATCTGCAGCAGTGTCTGTATCAGTGGCCGTCAGCATCGTTGATATGTAACCCATCATGCCAGACAATGTCAGCATCATAGCAGCAACGATAGCCTTCGTGCGCTTTTGCTGAACGAGGCTCCGGAGCATCATCCCGATGAGCCATGCCATGAGGAAATAGATGATGGCCGTCACAATGAGCGGAAAGAAGGCGTCGAATGTGCGCGAACGTATCAGGTCGGAGGCTCGTGTCATGTCGGCCACAGCGATGTAGCCAACGATGCTCGTGCCCTTCAGCAGACTCACCACCTCGCCCTGATAGACGGGCATCACCGCCTTGACCACCTGTGGCAGCACAATCTTAAAGAATGTCTGCCGCTGCGTGAAACCTAAGGCCAGTCCCGCCTCGGTCTGCCCGCGGTCAATGCTCTGAATGGTGGTTCTCAGCATTTCGCTGATGTAGGCCGACGTATTCATGGCGAAGGTAACAATAGCCACCATGACGCCCGTAGCATCCAGCGGAGCCATCACCACATAGTACATCAGCATGAGCAGCACCAGCACGGGTGTGCCGCGCATCAGCTCTATATACACCTTGGCCACTTGCTGTAGCCACGTCCGGCGGCTCATGCGCATCCAGCACACCAGTCCGCCCAGCAGCGTACCCAACAGCGCGGCGCAGAGCGTGATAAGCAGCGTCACCTGCAAACCATCGAGAATCATCCTATAGCGATCCTCGGCTATCAGATTGTTAGTGAAACTCTCCGTTATGGAACTTATCCATTCTATTATATTACCCATCTCTAAATCCTAATTATTCTTATTTTAGTCTGCAAAGGTAGCGATTTTACACTAATAATTGGTATTTTTGCAACTAAAATTGCGAAAATGGGCTGCATTTCAGCAAAAAGCAAGCTTTATGCATTCGATTTGCACCATCTTTGCCACCACATTTAATATCAACGTCATCCTGTGGCCCGTCAGTCGCAACAGGTCGATGGTCATATCCACCAACTGGCGCACATATTTTTGCTGATACTTTATTTCTTTGCACTTCGTGCGAAGATTCTCACGCTCGGCAAAACCATTAAACTCGTTTTGCTCTCTCTTAATCAAATCTTTCATTGTTTTCTTTGATTATTCAGAATTATTGTTTATCTTTGCACACAAATATTAAATAATAACAGGCGTTATGACAGCAATAGCAAAGAAATTACAGGCTACTCCAATGGCACCATATTTCAATTTGTTACAGGGTATGAGCCGTGAGGACAAGAAGATTGTCATCATGTTCCTGACGGAATCACTGGATGAGACAAGAGATGAAATCGAAAAACCGCGACTGTCCAAGGAGGAACGCAAACGTGGGCTGATGTCTCTTGCCGGTTGTTGGAAGGACAATCCTGAGGATGCCGCCAAAATGGAATCTGCCATCAAAGAAGGGCGTAAGAATGAATTCATGCGTGATATAAATCTTGATGACTGATGGAAAAGTACATTCTTGACACTTGTACATGGATAGAGTTTTTCCATGAGCGCAATGGGGTTAAAGAACGTGTTGTCATCAAGGACATCGACCAAATCTTTGCATCGGAGATAACACTTGCAGAGTTGACCTATGGCGCGATGAATAGTGCCGACTACGAAAGGCATATCCAAGAGCCGGAATGGCTGAGACAATACATTACGATATATAACATCAGTGATGTGTTTTATGAATATGCACAAATCCGCTGTGCCCTGAACAAGATTAAGAAACACCTTGACAGAGAGGTGGGAAGCCTTGATATCTTCATTGGTGCCACAGCACTCCACTTCGGCTTGACTGTAGTGACTGAGAATGTCAAGCACTTCAGCCTGATGCCTGGAGTGCGAATAGAAAATTGGATTGAAAGAGACAAATAACTGTATCATACTCTTCTATTTTCCCTGCCCCTCAAACAAGTCGGCAGGGATTTCTGTTTCTATATGGCTGCTGGCAGCGCCACCAGTTCCACCTTATCCTCCACTTCGCGGAAGTTATGTAAGCGTATCCGCTTTGACGCCTTGACTCGTATGCAAAAAGTCAGTACCTTT
>CAMHJQ010000100.1 GCA_946185485.1 uncultured Prevotellaceae bacterium
GACTGGTGCAGATAGTCGAGCGACGACTCTACGGAGAGCGTACCGCCCGTGGGCCACAGCTTCTGTGTGATGTTCACCGCGCCGTCCAGTCCGAGGTAGTCGTTGCGCACGAAGCTGAGCCCGCCGTCAGCCTGCTGGTACGAGCTGTAGCGTTTGTTGTACGACGGCAGCGTGCCTGACAGCGACACCTCCGGCAGCAGGTCGGCACGATAGCTGCGCCACTGCCAGTATGCCGAGCGCAGTTCGCCCAGGGCCACGGCCGCGTCAATGCTCTGACGTCTCGCCATTGCGATGCAGTCGTCGAGGGATAGATGCAGGGTGTCCGTCTGTGCCAGACCGAAATGTGGCAGCAGGACGAGGCAGAGGAAAAAGACTCTATTCATGATGTAAGGCTTCTACGGGACGTTTGTACATGGCGCGGAATGTGGGGACGACCATGCCGAGGGTGACGATGGTGAGCAGGACGGCGTATTGGATGACGCAGACAATAAGGTAATGCAGCCAGAAGGTGTTCACCCAGTCCGTCTCCTGACCCGTACCCGTCATGGTAAAGCCCGTGGCAAGACCGATGTTCATGGCAAACTGGAGCCAGATAACCCAGCCGATGACACTGGCGACAAACGTCAGCAGGGCGGCCTCTCGCCATAGCATCCAGAACACGTTGCTTCGCTTGGCTCCAAAACTGCGCATGATGCCAATGTCCTCCGTGCGCTTACGGATCTGCAGCCAGAAGGTGCCGAGTGTGCCAAGGACGACGTTCAGTAGTAACAAGGCGATAAATGTGCCCATGACGCTGAGGAGCATGCTGTCGGAGACATTGACCGACATCTGCTTTTGATATTCGGTGTAGGTGCTGACGTAGCTAAGACCATATTCACCCGTCATCAGGTCCAACTGCCTTTCTGCCGAATTCTGCCGGATGACAAACTCATCCGCATCCTCGCCGGAACGCAGGCGGATGAGCATCTTCGGTGTGTTGTTGCTGAGGGCGGTCACTCGCGTGAGGACAGCGTAGGCATAGCGTTCGCGGGGCTTCAGGCGGAAATCTTCAACCACGCCGATGACCGTATAGCGGGCGACAATCTTGTCAGCAGGGCCATGTTGCACGGCTTCCCCGTCGTAGTCTGTCTCTACGATGCGGCGACCCACGGCCTGATCGGTGCCGAAGAGTGCCAGGGCCATTGAGCGTGTGATGACGGCACCGTCGGCAGGACACTCGCTGGAGAGTTTTTCCGCCGACGAACTACCCTTGACGGGTGTCAGCCCCTGCGTCTCGAAGAATTGCTCACCAAGCAGGAAACTCATCGAGTTGGCACCACAGAAGCGCGTAGTATCGGCCTCGACGCGAAAGGTAGAAAGGCGGTGCCAATAACCTTCGCCCACGAAGTCTGTGGCCAGTCCGGCATACTGCACCTCGGGCAGGGCGCGAACCTTATCTCGCAGGGCATAGAGATTGGCCAAAGAAGCCTCTCCAATAGAGTCGGGGACTTCGGATGACATGCCCACCTGACCTATGACGAGATGGTCGCGCTCGAAATCGCCTGCGGGGCGGCAGAGGTGTGTGTCGTAGAAGGATACGACGAAATAGTCGAGGAAGTAGAAACTGAGGATGGCGACAAGGGCTATCTCCACCACAATCCATGCGTTCTGGCGTCGGTGCGCCCAAAAGTTCTTTATTGTCTGGTTCATCTTTTCTGGTTTAGGGATTCGACGATAGGTTTACGCAGCGAGTGCCAAGCGGGTATAAGCGCAGCCATGAGGTTGAGCACGGCACAGCACGCGAAGGCCACGAGGAAGAGCATCGGCGTGAAGAACATCTGGAAGTCGAGGCTCGGTTCATTGCCCACTTGGGAGAGACCCCTGAACATACTATGAAACACCTCGGTGTTGCTGACTGCCGTGATGAAGAGCCACGACAGCAGCCAACCTACGGCACCGCCTAGGAGCGTCAGTACGAGGTTCTCGTGGATGACTTCGTTGAGCAGCGTTCGCCGCTTGCCACCGAAAGCCTTGCGGATGCCCATTTCGGCGCGACGGGCCTCCATGCGGTTTGAGACCAGACCGCTTAGATTGATGGCGGGCAGCAACAGGAACAGCAGCATCAGCAGCGCGGGCAGTGTCAGTTCCTTAGCCTTCATGGCAAGGTCCTGGCCATCGCTGTGGTTGAAGAAGTTCAACGTTTTGAAGAAGTGCGTATCGGCATCTATCCGCCACTCTCCCCAGTCCTTGCCCAGCCGCGCATTCATCACGGCATTGTACTGTCGACGCAGCGGCTCTATCTCATCGAGGAAGTCCTGGCGGCTGCAACCCTCGCGCAACAAGAGGCGTACGTCAAGTTGACCGGAGTAACTTATTTTGTCGAGGTTCAGGTCTGGATTTCCGTAATCGCCAATTTCAACCGTATAAGGAATATAGATGTCGGCTGTGGCATACTCCATGAGTGTGCTCACTGCTTTGACCACGCCGATGACGCGGAAAGGAAACTGCCCTTTGCTATCTGCGACGCTGACATGCTTGGCATTGTCGAGCCTCTTGGCTAACTTGTCGGTGATGATACAAACGCGCTCGCCCTGACGGAATTCCTTCTCGGAGAAAGACCGTCCGCTGATGAACGTGAGGTCGTATAGGCGAAAGAAACTTGGGTCGGTGCACAGGGCATAAGCACCCGTCGAAAACCGTTGCTCATCGGTGATGTTTAGGTAGACAGACCTGATACCCGTAGCAGCCTCAATGCACTTCAGTCGTCGGAAGCATGAGTCGAGGGCAAGCGTGGAGTAGCGCATATCGAACTCGCGGCCATTTTCAGCTAGCGACTTGGTGTAGAAGCCGTACAGGGGATAGAGCGTGCGGCTTCGGTTCGACTCTGGCGGGATGTCTGCCAGTTTAATGTTCAGGAAGATGGCAATAACCATCGCCGAGGCGATAGCCACTGCCGTACCAGCGATATAGATGGCAGAGAAGAGCTTGTCCTCGCGGATGAGCGCAAGAAGACCCACCCTCTTGCCCCTCCCTGTGAGGGAGGGGAGTAAATAGTTTTTTAACTTAGATATTATGCTCATATATTATTTGTCTGATAATCTGTTCTTGTAAGTAACCACTCCCCTCCCTCACAGGGAGGGGTCGGGGGTGGGTCTGCTGGGGGGTGGGTCTTCACATAATCTGCCGTCCGTCGAGGAACTTAATGATGCGGTCGGTCTGGGCGGCCTGCTTCTCGTTGTGCGTCACCATGACGATGGTGCGGCCGTCCTCCTTGTTCAGCTTGTGCAGCAGTTCCATGATTTCGGCACCCATCTTCGAGTCGAGGTTACCCGTGGGCTCGTCAGCCAAAAGGATTTCGGGGTTGCCGATGATGGCGCGGGCGATGGCTACGCGCTGGCACTGTCCGCCGGAGAGTTGGGTGGGGCGGTGCTTCATGCGGTGGCTGAGGCCGACGCGGTCGATGACCTCCTTGG
>CAMHJQ010000101.1 GCA_946185485.1 uncultured Prevotellaceae bacterium
CGGTATCGGCTGTGATTGTTCGTCAATCACTCGGCCTGTAATGTTACCCTGTGCTTCTGCCAACATCGATATAATGGTAGTGAGAGAGGCTAAAATATATTTTAAATGTTTCATATTGACAAGCATTATTTCTTTTTCGGTTGTGGCTGTGGCTGCGGTCTATAACGCAAGGGATTGTCATTGTCGCCCCAAATAGCTGCTTTGAGAAGTTCGCCAAGCGGCAGACCGATTTCCACCTTGTGTCGTTTCCCCACGTGGAAGTATGGGGTGACGATGGGTGAGGTAGTCCATCGGCCCGACATGGGATTGACATAGCGACGAGCTCCAACTTCAATGCCAAAGTTCTCGCTGAAACTGATATAAGCAAAGCCTCCAAAAGAAGTCGTGCTGACGTAAGGGCTGAAAGCTGGGGCCACGAGGGAATTCTGTGCATAGTAATAGCCGAAAGCATGGAGCGAGACGGCATTGGTGATGTCGTAGCCGATTGTGCCACCAATACCATATTGCGTGTAGAGTTGGCTCTGCATGGGCATCCAATACTTATTGGCAACGGCTGAGGCGACAAAATGCAACCGTCCGAAATCCTGATGGAGCG
Source organism: uncultured Prevotellaceae bacterium (assembly GCA_946185485.1). Lineage (GTDB taxonomy): Bacteria > Bacteroidota > Bacteroidia > Bacteroidales > Bacteroidaceae > Prevotella. The sequence continues at coordinate 596 of CAMHJQ010000101.1, forward strand.
ATACGGAACCAGTAGCCACGTCCATCAGACCCAACATCTGATAATTGCTGCCATAGACGATGACACTTGTGCCGTCCCATAGTTGATATGGCTTTAGGGCGGGCATTATCGGCAGCATGTAATTGCTTGTATGGTCGTAGCTGGATTGCAATAAAGGTAGTTCAGACTTTTGCAATTCGGAATACGGAACAATAGAACTGATGCGTAATGTGTCTGCCAATATGGGCTGATCAAAATGCAACGGCTGCATTTCGCTTCTTGTTGGAGAAACGTCTTGGCCTTCGACTTGGGCAGACACTGCTATTGACGTGAAGGCTGTGAGTAGAGCCAATACAAATCTTAGTTGTTTCATTCTGATATACTAATATCCCATTCGAGAGGTGTCCACTTCCTTCTTCTTCTTTTCCTTGAAATTGCCGATGCGGTAGATTGCGGTGAGCGAGGCACTGGCGTAGTTCATCCAGACACGCATGGCGTAGTCCTGGTTGGCGACGGTGGAACGGGTGTTGGCGTAGCAGTTGAAGATGTTGTTGGCTTTGGCTATGACGCTCCACTTGCCGTTGTCGGAGGTCCAGCGCAGCGAGGCGTTCAGATAGAACAGCGGACTGATGTCGTAGACGCCTTGGATGGCCTTCGACTGGAAGAAGGGATTGAGGATGAACTGGATGTTATGCCGCTGGGACAGTTTGGCGACAGCCGTGCCGCCGAGGATGGCCGAGAGGCGGGTGCGGTCGAAGGGCAGGTCGAAGAAGTTGCTGCTCTTGTCGTGACGGTAGAGCCCCGTGGCATTGACGGTACCGTTGAGCCACTGGCCGACATGGAACTGCGCCGAGGCTTGCAGACCGAAGTAGTTGGAGTAGTCGAAGTTAGTCTCCTTCATGATGACGGCCATTCGGTCGGAGGTCTGATAGGGCAGTTGCACGAAGTAGTCAGGCTCAAACTCGGCAAAGGCAGTGAACGTGTACTTGTGGTTCAGCTGCCACATGAGGTTCACCTCATATTTCGACATGGGCTTCAGGTCGGGATTGCCCCATATCTCGCTGTAGGCCGAGGCGTAGTAGATGCTGCTCATCGTGCTCCAATAACTGGGATAGACGGCCTCGCTGCTGAACGAGAGATTGAGCATATTCTTCGGGTTGATGTTCCACATCGCGTTGAACTGCGGATAGACGCGCCACTCGTTCCATTTCGTGGCATGGTATTGCTCCATCGTCAGCGAGGCGTCGAGGCTCAGCGTCTTGCCAATCTGCTTGCTCAGTCCGGCGTAGGCATTCAGGATGCGCTCGTCGTAATCTACGCTGCTGGTGGCGTCGGGCATGGGCTGCTGGTTCTGGTCGAGGGTGGTCTGATAGCTGTTGTTGTTCGTGAACTGCGCCTTTGCTCCGTAGTTCAATTCCCAGTCATTGGGCAGCGCGTGGGTCTGGTCGGCGGTGAAGAGCCACTTGCTGACTTTCTGGCGACTATCAACTGACAGGTTTCGGTTGATGTCGTACAGTTCGCCCTCAAGGCTTTGCGTACGAGGCTCCTGATAGTTGGTGTACGAAACGCCAAGTTGCAGACCGAACGGAGCCGCATAGTTGGCATCGACGTTGTGCAGGTAAGTGTGCTCACGGGAATGTTGCGTGGACTGAGCCGTGCCTGTCGTGGTGTTGGTGGAGCGGGTGGAGTTCCACTGCCCCGTATAGGCCAGGCCGAGGCGGTGGTCGTCAGCGATGGCGTAGTCCATGCCGATGCGGTACTCATGGTCGATGCCGTCGCTGCGGTTGCGCGTCTTGTCTTCATAGGCAATGCGCTTGTCACCCAGCGGATGGTTGGCCTCGTGCTCCACTTGTCCGTAACTGCTGCCGTTGGTGTAAGTGTAAGACAAGTCCAGGCTTAGCTTGTCGTGATTGTAGATAAAACTGCCACCCGCATAGCCTGTGCCGTATTTATTCTGCTGCCAGCCGCCCATCAGTTGTCCTGAGAGTTGGTTCGTTCCTGCGAAGTCCTTTGTCACGATATTGATGGCCATGCCCCGGACGTGATATTTCGCAGGAGCCGACGGCATTACCTCGGCCTTGGCCAGCATGGCGGCGGGCATAGATTTCAATCGCTCCACCACTTTGTCGGCACTGAGCGTCGTCGCCTTGCCGTTGATGATGAGCGTCACCGACTGTCCGCAGAACGTAAGGCTTTCGCCCGTGTCAATCACGCCAGGAATACGTGTAAGTGCCTCGTAGGCGTTATCGGCAGGATAGACTTCAAGGAGCATCGGCATGTTGTAGGTCAGATGTCCGTTTTCTGCCTTTGAGAAAATACGATCGCCCGTCACCTTCACACCATTCAGCATAATAGTCTCAGGCTTGAGGCGAATATTTCTGGCATTTCGTGAATCAAACATGACGAATTCCGTTTTATATCCTACGAATGATATTCGGGCAAGGACTGGCTGTGTCTCGCAGGGAATAACAAAGAGACCGCTTTCATTCGATACTCCACCAGTAATCAGCGTGGAATCCTGAGGCGAAAGCAGGGCGATGTTGGCGTAGGCTACGGGCTGGCCTTGCTCGTCGATGACGGTGCCCTTGTAGCGGAGGGCCGTCTTCTGCGGACACTCGACGATGATTTCCTGTTGGCTGGGATTTGCAATACCCGGCTCAACGGTCATGCGGATGGGATAGAAGCCTATCATCTGACGGATGGCATCGGGCACGGTCTTGCGGTGTACCGAAGTGGTGATGCGGAAGTCCTCCAGTTCGTTGTAGAGGAAACTAATGGTGTATTCCTCGGTCTGCTCGTTCAGTTGGCGCAGGGCCTCGCTGAGCGACACGTTGTTATAATCGCGTGTAATCTTTTGGGCCTGCACTCCGGCAAAGA
>CAMHJQ010000102.1 GCA_946185485.1 uncultured Prevotellaceae bacterium
CATCGGCGAAGTTGGTATAGACCACCTCAAAGGTGCGCCCATTACTGGTCATCTTCTTCGATTTGAGATTTGGAGAGGCCACAATCTGAAGGTCAAAGCTACCCCACGGCTGCGACATCTTCCATTCATTGCCGTGCCGTCCAACAATGCCAGAGCCGCTGACCGTATAATTGTCATTGATGGAAACGGACACGTTGGCCGTGAAGTCTCGACTATCGCTATTGATGGGGAACCATGCCATATAGTAGCCCAGTTGCACCCACTCTTTTTCCATAGAACTCATCCATGAATCAAGGCTGTCGAGATTGCAGGTGTATTCGAAAATAATCTCGCATTTACCCTTACTCTTCGGAGCAGAGAGATGCAAGGGAGCACCCTGTCGGATGTATTGGTTGGGAGATTTAGCCGTATTGTCGAAAATGTACGCCAAATCATTCTTCTTATAGCGGATATGTTTGATTACGGAATATCTCCAAAGTGTGAAGTCCATGCTCTCCCTGCCTTTGAGTTCAATCTGGGCTGTCGCCGTCACAGCCAGCGTTTTTCTCTCCACGTCAATTTCCAAGTGGATGTCGTATTGATTTACGATTGGGGCGTTGGAATCTTTTACAACCGTTTTCCTTGGATAGACAATCTCCTGTTTGTCCTCTGCCTCATGCTTGTAAGTACGCATCGAGTCCATGAAGGCCGTCCATCGTGCGTCATTATGAAGGATTCGGTAGTCTTCATCTGTTAGGAACGTTGTATAAGCAGCTGCGTATTGTCTGCCGAAGTGCTCCTTAAACAGATTGAGATAATAAAATGTGCTGTCAGTATTACCTGCCACCAGTGCTTTGTCTGCTGCTATCCAATAATCACTGGCCGTCTGCCCCTGTCCCGTCATTGCGACGAGTGCAAGCAGTGCGGTGATGATGGTTTTCTTGTTCATTTCACTTTCTTGAAATTCAAAACTACATCCGAGTTTGTGAGGTGCCAAGTCATCGCTTTCGCTGACAGCCTCTTTACATCATACTCATAAATTTCTGATGGCGTAGTGCCATACTGCCCATTGTATATAGCCAGATGGCGATCCTCGGTCAGTACATAGTCACGCACGAATGTTGTGTCGCCTGTAAAGACATCATACACATAAATGGTACATTCACCCCCATTGGCCGGCGTGCCAGGCGTAAAGGTGTACTGCACATATCCCTCAGCCACAACACCTTCATCATACACCTGCTGCCAAGTGCCAGTGAGTTGGTCTATCAGAAATTCTTCATCATCGTCGCTGCTACAAGAGACGAAGGAGAAGGCAGCAAGCATCATAAAAGCAATTCTCCAGAGTTTCATTGTTTTCATATTCATTTCGTTTTATTTGTTATTTCGTGCTGCGAAGTTACGGAAAAGGGAGGAAAAAGCCCTCGGCACAAGCAGAAAAGTAGGTGCCGAGGGTGAAAGTCTGAACAAATGTTCAGAGTTTTGGGCGATTTTGATAATAGAATGTAACGGACTGGCAGATTCTGTTTCATCTTCTCATCTCTATTGGATAGTCCAAATGCTGTAGCCACGTTTGGGGGCTGAGAGGGTGCCTTGGCCGTCATTACCGACAGTGATGGTCTCTTTGAGATTAAGGAGATTGACCAGCATCTGGCCTGACCAGTCGGTGAAGCCTTCAGAATTCACATTGAGGGTGATGCTGAGGGTGTCGGTGTCGTGGTTGTTGAGCACGATGATGGCACCGTCTTTTTGGCCGTTTCCCTGACGGCGGGCGACGTAGAGGTGCTTGGTCGGGGATTGCAAATCCCCTCCAACTTGTTTTTCTGTTAAGACTGCCAATGTGCCACCGAGATACTGGCGGCGGATGTCGATTAACTGTCGGATGGCCTGTTGCAAGTCTGTTGGTGCAGTGACTTCTAATGACGGGTTATCCACATCGTGCTGGGTGACGGCATAGAAATGGGGATAGAACACGCAGGGCGTACCCTCGTGGGTGAGGATATAGGCGTAGGCCATCGCGTAATCCTTGACAAGCCATTTGTCATGCTCCTTGCCTGTGTCGTGGTTATCCACGAAGGTCACGACGTTATCAGCGGGCAGACCGAAGCCACGAATCATCCCCGCATGAGCCATGCGCGACATGTCGAACTCGTCGCCCGACTTGTTACACATCTCGGTGAGCGCGAACTTCAAGGGGAAATCGAAGGCATGCACATCGGCACCGCCCTTGCCAACGCTGTCCACCCATTCCTTGATATACCGCCCGTCCTCGGCCCAATACTCACCAACGATAAACGGTTGATGACCATCCTGTAGTGGCAAACTTTTCACCCAACGGCTGACAAACTCCGGCTGCAGGCCACGCACAAAGTCCAGACGGAACCCGTCGAAGCCTATCTTGCCCTTCAGCCATTTGCCCCAATCGCAAAGCCGCTGCTGCACTTCCTCGTTATAAGTGTCGAGGTCGTTGCCGAAGAACTTGGTACATGGACGCAGCACATCGTCGGTAAAGTCTGTCAATGAGTCGGATGCTGATGATGGATGGAAATGCTGGTAGTGCCATTCATAGTTTGGTTCGCCATCGCCCGTATGCTTGGGGTAGGAGAGGTGAGTCCGCGTATAAGCCGTATCGTTTTTCCATCGGATGTCGCTCTCAGGGTATGGCTCGCCACGGCCAGCCCTGACGTATGCCGTGACAGCGGGATTGGCCTCGAAGTTCTCATCGCCGCCATAGAGGTGATTTAGTACCACGTCGGAATAGACCTTAATGCCTGCTTGGTGCATCACGCCAATCATCCGTTCCAGTTCGGCACGACTGCCATAGCGTGTCTCTACACTTCCTTTCTGGTCGTAGTTCCCGAGGTCATAATGGTCGTAGATGCCGTAGCCACTATCATAGATGCCCCAGTTACCCTTTGCGGGAATGGGTGTCCACAGGCTGCTGATGCCGGCGGCCCTCAGTTCCGGCGCCAACGAAGAAAGGTGATCCCACCATGTGCCGTTCCTGGCCTGGTCATCCACAGGCACATCCCAATAGAACGCCTGCATCATCACGTCGTCCAACGGCTGCAACGGCTCCTCCCTTTGCGTAGAGCAGGCCGTCAGTCCCAATAGAAGTAAAAGAGAAAAGGATTTGTTCAATCTCATAAGCGTATGGTTTTGGAGTTTGAAAAGGACTGCCGGCCCTGTGCGTCCAGCAGTCCTCTACTAAACTAATTTCCAACTAACCTAAGTATGAATCAAACTGCCGTAATGGTTGCGGTGTTATTATTCGCATCGAGCACAATCCTGTAGGTTCCGGCATTGATGTGGATATTCGGGCCGTCCTGCGTCAAGGCGTTCAGGTCGCCACCGAGGTT
>CAMHJQ010000103.1 GCA_946185485.1 uncultured Prevotellaceae bacterium
TGAAGTCGTATTCGCGGGCCTCGCTGTTCAGCTTCAGCAGGTCGTAGAACTGCTCGACGTACAGCTGGTAGTTGCGCCACAGCTCGTTGGCCTTCTCAGCAGGCACGTTCTTGATCTCCTTCCACTCGTCCTGCAGGGCCTTGAAGTCCTTGTATGACTTGTTAGCCTCCTCGGGAGAAGTTATCATCGCCTTGATTTTCTCGATGATGTCGAGCTTCTTCTGCAGGTTGTCTTGCTTTTCCTGCTCCAGCTCTTTGAACAGCTTCTGGCGCTTCTCCTTGATAATGACCATTTCGGCCTTGAAAGCTTCTTCCTCCTCGTCAGGGGTAATCTGGTACTGTTCCGGGTCGCCGCCACCGTCGATGTAAGCCTTCAGCTTGGCTTCGCGCTCGGCAATATGCAACTTGTAGAAAGCCGTCTTGAGATAGTCTATCTCTTCCTTCTGGGGCGCCTCTTCGCCGTGAGCAATCTCACGTACGCGCTCCAGTACTTCCTTCTTGGTCTCATACTGCTTACGCTCGACAGTCTCTTCGCTGGCAACGGCCTTTGCCTCTTCGGCAACGGGTTTTACCTCTTCAGCAACTGTTTCCACTGCTTCAGCGACGGGGGCTGTGTTTACCACTTCTTGTACTTCCTGCTGCTCCTCTACTACGGGAGTTGTCTCTTGAGAGTCCATCATCTAAAAATCTTTTAGTTCATGTTATGGGGTTAGTTTCTTCACTCGCGCATGCCGCCACTTGGGAGACCATGCGCACATAATGGGCTTCAAAGTTACTCAATAATTCTGAAACCACCTAATTTTTTCGAAAAAAAGTGACTAAATTAGTCGTTTGTGTCGGAAAACCAGCAGCGAAATGACTGAAATAAGCACCGAAATGATGATAGCGACGATAAATCCTACGGGACTGTTCTCCATGCCGTTGATAAGATTCATGCCGAAGAACGATGCCACCAGCGTGGGCAGCATGAGGATGATGGTCACCGACGTCAGCGTACGCATGATGGTGTTCATGTTGTTGTTGATAATCGACTGGTAGGTGTCCATCGTCGACTCCAGGATGTTGGAGTAGATGCTGGTGGTCTCGCGGGCCTGTGTCATCTCGATGTTGACGTCCTCGATGAGGTCGGCGTCCAGTTCGTCAATCTGCAGCTTGAACTTCAGCTTCTGCAGCAGGTTCTCGTTGCCGCGGATGGAGGTGGTAAAGTAGGTCAGCGAGTCCTGCAGGCGCGACAGGCCTATCAGGCTTTCGTTGTTCACCTCGCGGTCCAGGTTGCGCTTGGCTTTGTCGATGAGCATCGAAATCTGCTTCAGACGCTTCAGGTACCAGACGGCAGAGCTGTAGAACAGGCGGAAGATCATGTCGACATAGTCGGTGAATCCCACGCCGCGCTTCTGCTGGTATGACACGAAGTCAATCATCATGTTGGTCTCGTAGTAGCATACGGTGATGGTGACGTCGCGCTTGTGGATGATACCCAATGGCACGGTGGTATAGGGCGTGCGCGAGCGTACCTCCTTGACATAGGGGATACGCAGGATGATGAGCATCCAGCCGTCGTCGTATTCGTAACGGGCACGCTCGTCGGTATCGCTGATGTCAGAGAGGAAATAGTCGGGTATCTGATACTGCTCCTCCAGCAATTGCTGGTCTTCTTCTGATGGACACGTCACCTGTATCCAGCAGTTGGGCTGCCATTCCTGCAGTTGGCTGAGCCCACCTTGGGTGTTCCAATAGGTCTTCATTGTTGCTAATCCTTCATTAATTGACAATGGATAATTCTCTCTTTGAGAGTGTGGCATTGCATTGACAATTGATAATTCAAAAATTGAGCGGCAAAGGGATTAGCAGCCTTGCCACTCTCCCCCGCCTAACGTTTGTTACTATCCGCCGGGTAATCGTCCATGATTTTAATTGATATTTTTGGTTTAACGGGTGCAAAGGTAAGAATTTTAGTGAAAAGTGAAGAGTGAAGAATGAAGAATTTGCTGCCGCCTTGTAAATTTTAACATTTGCCGCAGCCATTTTGCTGTGCAGTAGCGAATTCTTCACTCTTCACTCTTCATTCTTCACTTAACAGGAATGTCCTCCAGCGTCTTCTTCAGCAACTGCCAGAAGGGATCGACGGTGGCTATGAGGGCGCGTTCGGTAGTGGTGTGCGGCGACTTCATCGTAGGTCCGAGGCTGACTACATCGAGCCAGGGATACTTGCCCAGGATGACCGAGCACTCCAGACCGGCGTGGTCGACCTGGATGATGCCGTCCTCGCCAAACAACTCCTTGTATTCTTTTAATAACAAGTGCAGGATTTCGCTGTCGGGGTTGGGATCCCAGCCGCCATAGCTTCCTGAGGTCTCCACCTTCATGCCAGCCATTGAGAAGCAGCTTTCGAGCATCGTAGCCACATAGTCCTTCATGTCCTCGCGGCTGGAGCGGGCCAGTATCTTGATGGCTGCCTTGCCTTCGCCAATGTTGATGATGGCGAGGTTGCTGGAGGTCTCTACTACAGCGGGGTAGGCGGGGATGTAGCGGATGACGCCGTCGTGGCAGGCATAGATGGCATCGATGAGGTTGTCCTGAATCTCGACGGGCACCTCCTTCTGCGGCGTGTCCACTTCTTCGACGGTGACCTCGATGCCCTGAGGCTCGATGAGCTTGAACTCGTCGTTGATTGTCTCCTGCCAGTCAGCGACAATCTCCTTCAGTGCCTCGATGTTCTCCTTCGGCAGCGTCAGCACGGCCTCGGCCTTGAAGGGGATGGCATTGCGCATGTTACCGCCGTTCCAGGATGCCAGGCGGGCCTCCACCTCGGCGATGGCCTCGCGTACCACCTGTACCAGCAGCTTGTTGGCATTGCCGCGGCCCTCGTTGATCTCCAAGCCGGAGTGTCCGCCGCGCAGGTTCTTCACCGTGACGCGCACGGCAGCATCCTCGGTGTCGGTGTCCACCTCCTGATAGTCCAGGGTGGCGGTGATGTCGATACCACCGGCAGAGCCGATGACGAACTTTCCCCAGTGTTCGGAGTCGAGGTTCAGCAGGATGTCACCCTGCAGCTCGCCCTCGGGCAGTTCGTTGGCACCGAACATACCGGTCTCCTCGTCGCGGGTGATGAGGGCATCGATGGGACCGTGCTTCAGCGTCTTGTCCTCCATGATGGCCATGATGGCTGCCACGCCTAAGCCGTTGTCGGCACCCAGCGTCGTTCCCTTTGCCTTCACCCACTCGCCGTCAATCCACGGCTCAATGGGGTCGGTCTCGAAGTTATGCGTAGACTCTGGCGTCTTCTGCGGCACCATGT
>CAMHJQ010000104.1 GCA_946185485.1 uncultured Prevotellaceae bacterium
CGAAACTGACGCTGCCCCATCTGCGAATTGACCCCGTGATGCATACCATTACGGCACTCTCCAATCTTGGAAGCGTGCAGGTGCGCATCAACGACATCGTGGCATCGAAAGAGGACCTGTTGGCGCTCGACATAAAGGCCGTACAGCATATCGACTACATCGACAATCCAGGAGTCAGATATGGTGAGGGCATTGCCTACGTTGTCAACATCATCGTAAAGAAGCCAGTCAGCGGTTACGACATCGGTGCAGACCTGACGAATACGCTCACAGTTGTGAACGGTGATGAGACTGTCTTTGGGAAATTCAACTATGGAAAGAGCGAGTTAGGAGTGAACTACTCGCTGGGCTATCAAAACTTCAAGGGGACGGAATATGAAGAACAGGCTACATACGAACTGGAGTCAGGGGAGAAACGAAGCATTTTGCGTCAGCAATTAGATGGGCAAAACAAAAGTCTTAATCACAACATCCAACTCACCTATAGCCTGAGTGACTCCAACTATGTGTTCCAATCGAAACTCTCAGCCCGTCGCGACATTCAGCCCCACAGGTCGTGGACTAAGTTTGAGACCTACGAAGACCATTCCTCGTCCCGTACCTCATCGCCTGTGCTCGACCTCTATTTCCATCGCGACTTCCGCCGTCATCAGTCTTTGACGGCCAATGCCGTGGGAACGTATATCCATACCGACAGCCATTCAGAGCACAACGAGGGAGGCAACTATGGCTACAACGTGACAGGTAAGACCTATTCGCTGTGGACAGAGGCCATCTACGAGAATCGCCTGAAGCCTTTCACGCTGTCCTTGGGGACTCAGTATGGGCAGAAATATATTAATAATATGTATTCAGGCGATGCCCATGCCGACAATACTATGCGTTCATCAATGCTTTATTTCTTCGGGCAGTTGAAAGGACGCTTGGGCAAACTTGGCTATATGGGAGGTTTGGGCGTAAGCACACGCTACTATCGACAAGCAGAATGGAATGACCGTTTTCTGCTGTTCCGTCCTAAGATGACACTCGCCTATCCGTTGGCCAAGAACCTGAAAACGAAGTACGACTTTGAAATATCGCAGCACGTATCGCAGATAGCCCTCGTCAGCGACGTTTCTGTCAAGCAGAATGCGATGGAAACGCTGGTCGGTAATCCTGAGATTTCTCCCAATCGCGTTACTTCGCATGATTTCCGTCTGACCTATTCCACATCAAGAATCATGAGCGAGTTACAAGGCTACTGGCGACTGAATGCCAACTGCAACATGGAGAAATACACCCGCAGGGACGGACATTTCTATCAGACACAGACTAATGCCGATAACGAATGCAGCTTCTTCTTCATCCAGAGCTATAACCGCTGGGAGGCTATACCAGAGCGTTTGTCCGTCACCCTCTATGGAGGCATCTACCGTTTCTTCAACTTCACGGATGACTATCGCCATACCTATACGGCATTCAACGGTGGTGCCAGCGTAGAAGCCTATCTTGGCCGATGGACGCTGACTGCATACGCGGATAATGGCTGGAACTTCATGGAGGGTGAGCATCGGGGACATCAGGCACCCGCTTGGTATCTCACCGTCTCTTATCAGATGAAGAATATCACCCTATCCCTCTACGCCCAGCATCCCTTCTGTGCCCGTCCGCTTACCAATCAGACGGAGGTGCTTAGCCGCTATATCCACAAGGAAGTATCGCAGCATAGTCGTGACTACGGCAATATGCTGACACTCAACCTTACATGGCATCTCTCGTCTGGTCGCAAATATCGTGACATTCAGCGTAGCATGAATCATCGGGATACGGAAACAGGAATCCTGCAAAGCAAATGAGAAAGGCCATCTTCATATTCATTGCCATCATCCTTGTAGCTGCGAGCATCGACTGGATTCATTCTTGTGCCGAGTTGAAGTCACACAAGGAGGTCTTCGGGCGTTACCTTACATATGCCGATATGTACGAATACAAGGATAAGGACTATGACTACGTTGTCCGCGTCCCGTCGTTCTTCACCGCCCAAGCAGATTCCCTTCAAGAGGAAAAAGGCCGCATGCGCTTCGAGTATGGCGACCAGTGGATCATCGTAGTCATCGAGAGCCATGTGATGCACAATAACGGCCAGTCGCTAAAGGACGGTATGGACTCGCTGGCACAAGTGCTTCAAGCGACAGACCGCAAACTCGGCAGCGATTACTTCATCCTCTCCGGTCCACAATGTGAAAATGGCAGTCGCATCGACGGCTATAGTTATTACACCAAGATTATGGTCAATCATAAACTATGGTTCGTCTATACGATGATCTATCCCGACGATTATAAAGACGTCCTTACTCGTCTCTTCAAAGAGATAGACGACTGGCAAATCTGGGAACGTCCGCATCTACAACTAAAGCAAGGCGAGTCACAAACGCCCAAAGCAGTATCGGAATAACAGCATAATTATGAAAGCATTTTTTTGTATTGTTGAACATCTTGACTTACAAGACATCTCCTCGTTCCTGAACGTCACTCCCAAGACCATCAGCATGATCCGAAAGGATATCACTTTCGGCAAGGATTAGCCACATATTTTACAAAACAACAATGATCAATTTACATGCCTGTTATTGCGTTTTGTTTGCTGACATCGAACAAAAATCGCCCTTTTTGTTTGCTGGTATCAAATAAAAGTATTGATTGGCAGAAAACGTTATGCAGCCCATCTCATATAATCGCGTTGCTAACCTGATACGCTCCACAGGGACGAATATAGCCGTTTCTTCTGTCAGCGACTATGTGCGTTATGCACAGGAAGCCTGCATGTTGTTTTCATTGGAGAACTATGCTTCGAAGTTCGTGGAGAAAGAGACGGTGAAGAAACACTACTTTGTTGATAACGGTCTGCTGAGCATCTTTTTGTTCAACGGTGATACAGCGCTGTTGGAAAATCTCTGCGCTATTCATCTGCGCAAACGCTATGGAGAGGAATTGTGCTACTATAATAAAAATGTCGAGGTTGATTTTCTCATAGCAGAAGAAGGCTATGCCATTCAAGCCTCCTATTCTATCTATGGTGAGGGCATGCAGGACACTTTTGAGCGTGAGACCAAGGCATTGAAACAGTTGGATACTTTCCTTTCATTGAAGCGTATGGTAATTGTAACTAACGACGAAGAGGGAACAGTCCTAGGTTGTTAAGTTAGCATACCATTTTATGCTATATTTTTAACCACATTCATTCTTTTAATGGAGGGGTTTGGCAATA
>CAMHJQ010000105.1 GCA_946185485.1 uncultured Prevotellaceae bacterium
AGGAGAGTCACCAGACGGACAACGGCATTATCAACTTCCGCCACCTTCAGTGGTAACCCTGCCGACTGTCTAAAAATCATACGCTTTACTGTCTAATTTTTAGACAATCTACTTCCGCCAGGGCCGAAAACCTTGGCGGATTCGTTTTCTTAGCGTAACTTTGCAGCAGAAAAAAATAAGAATCGTATGAAGACTATTGTTAGAAACTTTACATCTATGTTCCGCAAGTTTGTGTCGGCAAGCTTGCTGAATCTGCTGGGACTGAGCCTGGCTTTCGCCTCGTTCTTTGTCATCATGACGCAGGTCAACTACGACCTGGGCTACAACAAGAGCTTTACGGAGCACGAAAAGCTGTTCCGCTTGACCTTGAAGTTAGGGCCTGGCATGGAGGACTACGGCGTGACGCTGCCCCGCCCGCTGGTGGAGCAGTTGGCGGCAGCGTCGCCGCATATCAAGGGCTATGGCATCGAAGAGGGCTGGACAAGAATCGACCAGTATATGTTGGACGATCAGGAGTATTCGCTGAATCTTGTGTATGGGATTCACGACTATATGAGCGTATTCAAGCCAACCGTCATCTGTGGTGACTTGAAGGGCTTGAACCAGTTGCCCAATATCGTGCTGCCGCGTTCAGAAGCCATGCGCATCTTTGGCACTGCCAATGCGGTGGGCAAAACCTTGAAATACAAATGGGTGGAGGATTGGATCTTCAATGTGTGTGCCGTGATAGAAGACTATCCGGAAAACAACTTCCTGCACGGCATCAGCTTCAGGGGTATCAATGACAACGAAGGCAATTACCGCAACTGGAACTATCAGGCTTATATCCGTGTGGACGATGTGGCCAACCTGCCGAACGTGATTACCGCCATGCGCCAGAAAGCCATCGAGCTGTTCAAAGATGATTTCAACATGACAACCCAACAAGAGGAGGAAGCCCTGCAAGTGGTGTTGACGCCTATTGCCGATACCCATTTCGCGAAAGACCTCAGCAAGGATTCGCCCAACATCAAGTCGGTCAGCAGGAGTTCCGTCTATCTGCTCATCTGCTTCTCGCTGCTCATCGTCGTGATAGCCGCCGTCAACTTCATGAACTTCACCCTGGCCGAGACACCGCTGCGCATCCGCAGCATCAACACGCAGAAAGTGTTGGGCGCATCGACGGCCAGTCTGCGCGGCAGTCTGCTGGCCGAGGCCGTCATCATCAGTCTGCTGGCATTCGTGGTAGCGATGGCGATGGTCTGGCTGGCTCACGACTTAGGCTTGCAGGAGCTGGTGCAGGGCAGCATCCTGTTGCAGGATAACCTGTGGCTGGCAGGCGTCACCCTGCTCATCAGCATCGTGGTGGGATTGTTGGCAGGAGCCTATCCGTCGTATTACGTCACGTCCTTCCCACCAGCCTTGGTGCTGAAAGGCTCGTTCGGCCTGTCGCCCAAGGGGCGTGTTCTGCGCACCTCGCTCATCTGCCTGCAGTTCGTCGTGTCGTTCATGCTGGTCATTGGCGTGGGCATCATGTACCTGCAGAGCTACCTCATCTTCCACACCGACTATGGCTTCGACAAGGACGAAGTGATGGTGGTGCCGACAGCGCCCGACACGCGCAATCATGCCGATGCCATCGATGCCGACCTGCGCAAGATTCCCGGCATTGAGGGGGCCTGTCTGGCCCAGAGCGTCTTGGGCAGCAGCGACCGCTACCAGACGTGGGGCAGGGGCGAGGGCGACAAGCACATGACGTTTACCTGCGTCTTCGTCGACTGGCGTTTCCTCAGCGTGATGGGCATCGACATCGTGGAGGGCCGCAATTTCCGCCAGACCGACGGCGACGTGTATATCTTCAGTGAGTCGGCCAAGAAGAAATATCCCTGGCTTGCCGTCGATAAGCCCATCAACGACAAAGACATGCCCGTCGTCGGTTTCTGCGAGGACATCAAGTATAGCACCTTGCGCGTGGATGACAGTCAGCAGCCCATAGCCTTCGTGGTGCCCAGCCGTGACGGCTATTTCTCGAAGGAAGGTTTCTGGCGCAACCACCTCTTAGTGCGTGTGGCGAAGGGCATGGACAAGCGGGAGGCCAAACAGAAAGTGCTGGACGTGGTGCTGAAATACGAACACGAAAGCAAGCCCGACATCAGCGACCTGCGCTACGTGGACGATGTGCTGGAGGAATCGTACCGTCAGGAAAGGCTCTTCACCCAGCAGATTCTGCTGTTCTCGCTGCTGGCCATCCTCATCAGCATCATCGGCGTGTTTGGCCTGACGATGTTCGAGAGCGAGTACCGCCGCAAGGAGATTGGCATCCGCAAGGTGTTCGGCAGCTCTACGAAGGAAATCCTGATGATGTTCTGGCGGCGATACCTCTACATCCTGCTGGGCTGCTTCGTGGTGGCGGCTCCCATCGGCTACCTGGTGGGCCAGCACTGGCTCGAGGGCTTCGCCGTCCGCACCGCCATCTCGCCCCTGCTGTTCGTCGTGTCCTTCCTGCTCATCACGCTGATCACCATGCTGACGGTGACTTACCAGAGCTGGAAGAACGCCAACGAGAACCCCATCAACAGCATCAAGACGGAGTGACAGATTGGCCAGTAGTATGGATTAACTCCTTGAATAGGGGTCAGTCTTGGCAGCGACACTATTTGATGATGTCCAAAACGCATTTCCGCTTTTCCAATAAAGCGCAATGGTATTTATTGTCAAAATATATCAATTCGGGTATAATTTTGAATGAAATACTCCAAATTATACCCGAACTGATGTAATAAAGCGGTTGCGACTATCTAACGGTCATGTCTTTTTTACATTCAGATAGCTTTTCAGCGCTTTCACATAATCCTCAAAGGCTTTCAGCCCGACAGGCGTGATGCGGCATAGGGTACAGGGTTTCTTGCCCTTGAAGGTCTTCTCTACCTCTATGTAGCCTGCCGCCGAGAGTTTGTCTATCTGTACACTCAGGTTGCCCGCCGTGGCTCCCGTCTGTTCCTTGATGTAGGGGAACTCGGCTTCCTCGGCACTGATGAGCAGCGACATCACGG
>CAMHJQ010000106.1 GCA_946185485.1 uncultured Prevotellaceae bacterium
TATGTCAGACGTGATGACGCTGCTTCTGTGTTTCTTCATGTTGACCTCAACATTCTTGACACCGGAACCAGTATCAGTCACCGCGCCTAACTCAGTGTCAGAGCTGAAGATTCCAGAGCAGGATGTCCTGAACATTCTGGTAACACCGGAAGGCAAGGTATTCTGCGGTACGGAAAACAAGAACAACATGCAGGCTATGCTTGACGCTATGACCGACAAGTTCGGTGTACAGCTCAACGCAAACCAGGTCAAGCACTTCCGCGAGGATGCAATGGTAGGTGCCAGCATGGCTCAGCTCCCCCAATATCTCAGCCTTGAGCCGGAGAAGATGGGTGAAGCAATCCAGAAGCTCGGTCTTCCCCTTGACAGTATCAAGGGCGGCAAGAGCGAGTTCCAGGAATGGGTTACAGCAGCCCGTGATGTGAACCCCGACATCAAGCTCGCCATCAAGTGCGACTCTAAGACTCCTTACTCAGCTATCAAGCTGCTGATGTCGGAACTGCAGGATATGAACGAAAACCGTTTCCAGCTCATTACAAACCTCGATGTTAAACGTTTAAACGACTAGTAGTATTATGGCAAAAAAGAATCTATCCAAGCAGAAGAAAATGGATACCCGCGTGAACTTCACGCCGATGGTAGACATGATGATGCTTCTGATCACCTTCTTCATGCTGTGTACTACGCTGGCCAAGCCGCAGGCTATGCAGCTGACCATGCCGTCTAACGACGATACATCACAGCTCAATGAAGAGCAGAAGCAGGTAACAAAGGCTTCTCACACCATCACCCTCTATCTGGGATCTAACGACAAGGTGTGGTACATAGCTGGTCTGCCCAACTATGACGACCCCTCTTGCGTAAAGCAGACCACCTACGGTAAGGATGGTATCGAGAAGGTGCTCAACGAGCACACCACCGAGGAAGGTATCAACCCGATTGCCAAGATCAAGCTGGCAAAGAAGGAACTCGATGCCAAGAAGGCGGCTCACAACTCAAAGATGACCGACGAGCAGTATCAGGAAGAACTGAAGAAGCTGAAGAAGGGTGAACTCCCCTCCGGCGAGAAGGTTCCGACGATGACCGTCATCATCCGCCCGCTCAACACTGCTACCTATGAGAACATGGTGGCAGCCCTCGACGAGATGCTCATTAGCAATATTGATAAGTACGTCATTGACAATGTCGACAAGATGAGCCAGGAAGACAAGGACCTCATCGCAAAGGCAGGTGTTAAATGATTAACCCGTAAAATGTAGAAAGAACTATGGCAAAAATAGATCTTATAGACAACAGCTGGGTCGACCTTGTATTCGAAGGTAAGAACCAGGCTTATGGAGCTTATCAATTGCGCAAGAATACGGGTGTCCGTAACCTCAAGGCTCTTATCGTTATGTTTGTGGCTTTCATCGCCATTGCAGCAATCGTGTATGCAAAGGTCTCTATCGAGAACTACATTGCATCTCAGAACGCCGCTATCGAGGCTGATGTAGAGCTGGCAAGCCTGGCAGAGAAGAAGGAAGCCAAGGTCGAGAAGAAGGATGAGCCCGAAGTTGAGAAGATTGAGATTGAGCGCGTCAAGAGCTCTGTAGCCTTCACCGTTCCTGAAATCAAGAAGGACGATGAGGTTAAGGAAGAGCAGGAGATGAAGTCTCAGGAAGAGCTCCAGGAGACCAACACCGCTATCGGTGCCTTCAACGTTGAGGGTAACGACGAGGCCGGTGGTGAGGTGCTCAAGGCAAAGGAAGTAATCGCTGAGCCAGAGCCCCCGAAGGTAGAGGAGACGAAGGTGTTCGACGTCGTAGAGGAAATGCCCCAGTTCCCTGGCGGTCCCTCAGCACTGTTCGAATATCTCTCGAAGAATATCAAGTATCCGGTAGTAGCCGAGGAGAACGGTGTACAGGGTCGTGTTATCGTAACCTTCGTCGTAGAGCGTGATGGTTCTATCACCGACGTAAAGGTTGTGAAGAGCGTTGACCCCTCACTCGACAAGGAGGCACAGCGCGTGGTTAAGTCCATGCCGCACTGGATTCCTGGTAAGCAGAATGGTTCTGCAGTACGTGTGAAGTACACCGTGCCTGTAACCTTCCGTCTCCAGTAAACGCTGATTAACTGAAATGAACGCATTCAACAAATTCGTTGGATTAACACTGATATTAGGCTTGCTCCACGCATGTGGGAGCAAGCCTAATCCTGAACAGGAGGAAGCCTATCAGAAAGCCGCCAGCTATTTCGTGGCCGACGAGAGCTTCTACCCTATCCTCGACGAAGAGCTGTATTATTTCACCACCCAGACCCTCGACTCCATCACCCCTGTCTACATCAACGAGCAGGACGCCGTGAAGCAGGTGATGAAACTCGAGACCTGGCTTGCCTTCACCACGCGACAGTTCACGCAGAAGGAGCGCCAGAATCTGATTGACCGTAAGTACATGCCAAGAGCGATACCCATCGCGTACGACGGTCTGGCTATCATCGTCAACAATGCCAATCCCGACTCGTGCATCACCGTCAACGACTTTGCACGCATCCTCAAGGGAGAAATATCAGCCTGGAAGGAGCTCTATCCAAACAGCAAACTTGGCGAAATCGACGTCGTGTTTGACAATCCATTGTCAAGCACCGTGCGCTGGTGCGTCGACTCCATCCTCGGAGGTCAGCAGTTCAGTGCCAAGAATATCGGAGCCGTGCAGACGAGTGCTGCCGTCATCGACTATGTCGAGAAGCATGAGAATGCCCTCGGCATCATCGGATCCAACTGGCTCAATGACAAGCGCGACACCACCAACGTCACCTTTAAGAAGAATATATCCGTGATGGGCGTCTC
>CAMHJQ010000107.1 GCA_946185485.1 uncultured Prevotellaceae bacterium
TAGCTAAATCGGAGCATGTTCAGTCAATTCGGACGGTCAAATCAGTCAGCTGAATGAGGCGATTTTGACTTGAAATGTACATGAAATAGGCCCTAAATGAGCCTTTTCGTTGGAGCAAATTCAGTCAAAGCCCGAAAAAAGGCCCGAAAATCGGAGCAAATTCAGTCACTGCCTCCAGACTGATCTCCAAAGGGTGCCAAAACGCCCTTCCGTCGGAACAAAATCAGTCAGTTTTGCAAAAGAAGGTCCTGATAATCAGCGACTATCGGAGCAAAATCAGTCAGTGACATCAAAAATCGGAGCCCCAGTCAGTTAAATCGGCAGAATTCTGCGTCGGAGCAAATTCAGTCACTCAAAGTTTGCTACCTTTGCAAGTGAAAGTAATATTCACAAGCAGAGAAGAGTATGGCAAATAAACCAGTAGACATGAGTAAATTGAAACAAGTTCTCCGGCTCTACAAGAATGGTGACATGTCCAACCGCAAGATTGCGGAGACAGTGGAGCTCGACAAGAACACAGTAAACAAGTACATTAACCAGGCTAAGAAGGATAGCCTGAGTATCGACGAGCTCCTGGCTCTCGACGATCCGGTTCTTGCCCATCGCATGGTGGGAGGCAATGCAGCCTATTCAGACTCCAGATTCGATGAACTGAAGACGATGCTTCCGTACTTTGCGTCTGAGCTGAAGCGCCCCCATGTGACAATGCAGCTGCTTTGGGAGGAATACCGCAAGGAGTCTATACGTCCCTATGGGATTACCCAATTCAAGGAGCATCTCAACAGGTATATCGCAGGCACTACCGACAAGACGGCATCTACAATCCTCAAGGACCTCTACGTAGGTGGAGAAAAGGCTTTCCTTGACTTTGCCGGTGGCAAGATGCAGTATGTAGACGTAGATACTGGCGAGATACACAGTGTGGAGGTTTTTGTGGCCTGCCTGCCAGCTACTGACTATGGCTTCGCAATGGCTGTACCGTCGCAGAAGGTAGAGGACTTTATACGCGCCGTGGAGTGCTTCCTGAGACACATCGGTGGAGTGCCCAAAATCCTAGTGCCTGACAACCTGAAGGCTGCTGTTATCAAACGCGAGAACGGTATGCCTGTGCTCAACAAGATCTTTGATGACTTCTGTAACCACTACGGCTGTGTAGCCATCCCTGCACGTCCTGTGCATCCTAAGGACAAGAGCCTCGTAGAGGATCATGTGCGGATTATCTACCGCAGGGTCTTTGCCCCGCTTCGTAACAACGTCTTCTATTCCATCGAAGAACTGAATGCCGCCATTGCACAGAAGATGAAGGAACACAACCAGAAGCGAATGCAGCAGCGTCCGCAGACCCGTGAAGAGCTTTTCCTTGCCATAGAGAAGCCCAATCTCAACCCTCTGCCTGAGAAGTATTACGAGCCCAAGTTCTATACGAACCTGACTGTGGATGACAATTGCTGTGTTTATCTTGGGCGCGACATGCACTATTACTCTGTACCATACAAGTATATTGGCTTCCGTATGCAGGTTGTTTTTACAGCTACGGTTGTGAAAATCTACACGCCAGATGGTATGCTTGTCAGGGAATGGGACAGAGACAGAACCCCAGGAGCCTATTCCACAAAGCAGGAAGACATGGCTTCCAACAGTCAGGCTTACAGGCAAAGGTCACCGGCCTATTACATCAGCAGGAGCAGGGATACCAACGAGAATCTCGGAATCGTGGTCGAAACCATGTTCGGAAAGCTGTCTAAGGATACGCCTCCTGAGGTGCTTTATCATCGCTGCGATGCCCTGCTTCGCCTTCAGAGAACCACGGAACCCAGACTGTTTAACCTCGCTTGTGAGCATGCCATACGTCTTGACAGATGCTCATATAAGTTTATTGACCGTGCCATCAAGAGCAAATGCCTTGGCATCCTTGAGGCATGTCGTGAAGATGATATCATAGCACCGCCTGAGCATGAGAACATCAGGGGGCTGTTTGTATAGCAAGTCACTTACGTTTAATATAAATCAGTTACATTATGGACGAAATCTCAGCTACAATCAAGCAATTGCGCCTCCCTGGCATGGAACAATGCTGGAGGTCGCTCATTGAGACCAGACGTGTCGATGGCATGTCCCTGCGCGATGGACTGCTGCTCCTTTTGCAGGCAGAGAACGAGCAGAGGAATGAAAACCGGAACATGCGTCTGCTCAAGCATGCCAGATTCCGCTATCAGGCAACCCTCATGGAAACCCAGTTTGATGTAACCCGCGGACTGGACAAGAATCGTGTTATGGAACTGGCCACCTGTCGCTACATCAAGAGTGGCATCCCTGTCATCATCACAGGTCCTGCTGGTACGGGTAAGAGCTGGCTTGCTACAGCCCTGGGCCATCAGGCCTGTATGCTTGGCTTCAAGGTGCGCTACTTCCATGTGTTTAAGCTCTTCGAGGAGATTACGAACAATCGAATCGAGGGTACTCTCTCTAAGTTTTTTAAGAAGCTTGCCGACACTGATCTGCTTATCATCGACGACTTTGGTGTAAGGTCGCTCGACAAGCAGCAGATGCTCGATTTTATGGAACTGATGGAAGACCGTCATGGCATGAAGTCAACCATTATTGTCAGTCAACTACCTGTGGCTAACTGGTACGACATGATGAAGGTAAACTCTACTGCTGCGGACGCCATTTTGGACAGAATCGTGCATACGGCACAAAGATTTGAGCTAAAAGGTGATAGTTTAAGGAAAAAATGATTATCTTTGCCGCGAAATTAGTTTAGCAGACTCGTGAGTGACTGATTTTGTCCGATGCTACTGACTGAATTTCGCCCGACGTAGGCA
>CAMHJQ010000108.1 GCA_946185485.1 uncultured Prevotellaceae bacterium
TAAAGTGCTGCGGAATTTAGGTGAAACAAATTAAGTGATGGACTACGGACAGATTATAGATAAGGTGTACACAGCCTGCCTGCCCTTCGCCAATGAAGGGAGGCAGGCTGACTATATTCCCGTGCTGGCAGAAGTAGATGCCAATCAGTTTGGCCTGTGCCTGCTGACGCTCGACGGGAATGTCTACGAGCAAGGCAACACGCGCACCCGCTTCTCGCTGCAGAGCATCAGCAAGGTGTTTGCCCTAGCCATGTGCCTCAGCCAGGAGGCTGACCGCCTGTGGCAGCGCATGGGTAAGGAGCCTTCCGGTAATGCGTTCAATTCGCTGGTACAGCTGGAATATGAACACGGCATTCCCCGCAATCCGTTCATCAACGCCGGTGCTATCGTCATGGCCGACGTGCTGCTCTCTACGCTGAGCCGCCCCGAGGAACAGTTTCTGACCTTTGTCAGGAGCCTCAGTGGCAGCAGCACCGTGGGGTTCAACCGCCGTGTGGCACAGAGTGAACAAAGTTGCGGCTACCTGAACGCAGCCATTGCCAACCTGCTGAAATACCACGGCAACATTCGGGGTGACATTACCCGTGTACTAGAATTCTACTTCCTGATGTGCTCCGTAGAGATGTCGTGCCACGAGTTGGCCCACGCCTTCCTGCCCTTTGCCAACCATCGGCAACCATTCAACTATGGCGGCGTGTCGCTCACCTCGTCGCAGGTGAAACGCATAAATGCCATCATGCAGACCTGCGGATTCTATGACGAAGCCGGAGAATTCTCTTATCGCGTAGGCTTGCCGGGCAAGAGCGGCGTGGGAGGCGGCATAGCGGCCATCCATCCGCTGCACTATGCCGTAGCCACCTGGAGCCCCCGGCTTAACATAAAGGGTAACTCCGTCATGGGCATGAAGGCACTGGAACTGCTGACCTCTGAGACCGAAGAGTCTATCTTTTAATTCAGCCGCCCGCAATCATAAGTAACATCTGCACGAGAATAACTCTGGCGAACATGCCCAAAGGATAGACCGTGGCATAACTGACGGAAGGACTGTCGCCCTCAATGGTGTCGTTGACATATGCCAAAGCCATCGGATTGGCCATACTTCCGCTAAGGATGCCGCAGATGGTGCCGTAGTCGAACTTGTGGCTCCGCAGGGCAGCCATGCCCACCAATAGCACAGGCACAACAGTGAGTGCAAAGCCTATGCAAATCCAGAGGATACCTTCTGGTCTTATGACCGTCTCGAAAAACTGTGCGCCACTATCCAGACCAAGAGAGGCCAGATAGAGCGAGAGCCCCAACTTACGGAGCATCAGCGAGGCACTGCGGGTAGTGTAGGTGATGAGGTGAAACCGCGGCCCAAAAGCTCCCACGATGATACCTACCACGATGGGGCCTCCTGCGATGCCCAGCCTGACCGGAATGCTCATGCCAGGCAACTGGAGCGGGAGACTGCCCAGGGCAAGTCCGAGGATGATGCCAATGAAAATAGCGGCCAGGTTGGGCTCGTTTAGGCTCTGAACGCTGTTGCCGAAGAAAGCCTCAACGGCATCGACGGACTTGGGGTCACCCACGATGTGAAGACGGTCACCATACTGCAACCGCAGGTCTGGCGTGGCCAGCAACTTGATGTCACCACGTGTGATACGGCTAATGTTGACACGGTAAGTGTGGCGTATCTTCAGACTGCCAAGTCGCCTGCCGTTGAGTATCGGTTTGGTGAGCACTACCACGCGGCTCTCCATCTTGTTATCGAGTGCATTCCAGTCCACCTTCTCGCTGTTCCAGTCTTCCGGCTCTTCCACATGCAGGCCTATTAGGATTTCGAGCATTGAGGCATCTTCCTTTTTGGTGACTACCATTAGGCGGTCGTCCAACTGTAGTTGGGTTGTCGACTTGGGCACGATGACTTCGTCACCGCGCCAGATACGCGAGATGATAAACCGCAAGTGAGTCATCGTCGCAATCTCTTCCAGACTCTTGCCAACGATGGCGGGATTAACCACGTTGAACCGGGCAATGTAGGTCTCGTTCTCTTCACTGATACTTCTGGGCATCAGGTCGGCAGGGCGTACGAAAAATTTGCGCATAAACAGGATGGCGAGGATGACACCTACCACACCCAACGGATAGGTGACGGCACAACCGAGGGCCGTCCCACTGTGGGGGATGCCCAGCTGTGACAGTGTCTGCTGGGCAGCACCCAGTGCAGGTGTATTGGTGGTAGCTCCACAGAGCAGTCCCGCCATGTCAGGCATACTGATGCCTGTAAGCGGACAGAGACAGACTGCCATCGCCGTGCCGATGAGAATGACGGCCAGCCCCCACAGGTTGAGTGTAACACCCTCGTGGGCCAGCGAACCGAAGAAACCGGGACCCACGCTCAGGCCGAGACAATAGACAAACAGAATCAAACCGAAACTTTGGGCATAGTCAAGCATCCTGGAATCTACTTCAAAACCGAAATGACCTGCTAGGATACCAACAAAAAATACGAATGCCACGCCAAGGCTTATACCCATGACCCGAATCTTGCCCAAGGCAAGCCCCAAGGCACAAATCAGCGACAGTACCACTACGGTCTGCATAGCCGATGGATTAAAAAGCAGATTGTTTATCCACTCCATGTCTCACACGATTTGGCTACAAAGGTAGTCATTTTATGTCGAATGACCGAGTGCTTTTTGTTTTTTAACCTCCTTTTACATCAGCTTGTGACTCTATAACTATTGACTCTGTAAACGGTAGAAAGACATTTTGCCGAAAAACATTTTGTAATACC
>CAMHJQ010000109.1 GCA_946185485.1 uncultured Prevotellaceae bacterium
CTGATGTTGCGAAACAATTAATTGAATTATAGACAATGAAAAGATTGCGACTCGGAGCTGTGCTCCACTTCCTTATAGCCATTGGCCACGTCGGCTGCCTGTTCGCTCTGGATGAGGCATTCGAAGTCTATGGCATCAGGGAAATCATGCATCAGATGGTATCAGGACATGTTTGGATGCTGTATGCCCTGACCATCGGTCTTGTCCTCGCTTTCTGCCTGGTAGGACTTTATGCCCTCTCTGCCACTGGTGACATCCGTCGCTTGCCCTTAACACGTATGGCAATCATCACCATTGTTGTGCTCTATAGCCTTCGTGCTCTGGCTGGAGGCATTAGCTGTATCAATGATTTCACCTGGCTACAATGTATCTCATCCCTCATTCCCGCCATTATCGCATGGTGCTACTGGCCGGGAGTAAAAGAAAGAGCAAAGATGTGTTAAATCCGTGTTAAAGTATTCATTTCTCTTGACTCGTCCCTAAGGTCATGCCTTAACTTCGCAGTTGCTTAGCAAATACATCGCGCGATTATGAATTTTAAAAAGAAATTAAAAATCGGAGAGTTCTCACAGTTGATGCAGGTAACAGTTAAAACCCTGCGTCATTATGAGCAGAAGGGACTACTTGTGCCTGACGAGGTGGACGAGTGGACGGGCTATCGCTATTACAGCATCGACCAGATGCAACGGCTTAAGACCATACGCGACCTACAACGTCTCGGTTTCTCGCTGGATGAGATTAAGGACCTGTGCGATTCATATTCTCACACTCCAACCATCCGCCAGCTTACTGAGAAAATAAAGGAAACAGAGGCTGAGCTGAAACTACTGATCGCCCGTCGTAACCAACTGCTCGACTGGAGGAACGCTCGCAAAGAAATGAAGACAATGGAAAAGATTAGTATTCAATCTCTGCCCGAAATCATCGTGGCAAGTCATCGTGAAGTAATTCCTAACTACGCCGCTATCGGCCCTATGTGTGTCGAGAAGATTGGTCCTGAAATGCAACGTTTGGGATGCAAGTGTCCACCGCCGGGCTACTGCTTCACCATCGAGCACAACAAAGAGTACACGCCGACGGACATCGACATCGAGTATTGCGAACAAGTGGAGGAGATGGGCCACGACAGCGCCATCATCCAGTTCAAACGCCTGCCCGCCGTGTCCCGCGCCCTCTGCATGAAGCACACAGGCCCCTACGAACGTTTCTACGAGTCGTTCACAGAGGCCTTCCGCTACATCGAGGAGCACGGCTATAAGGTAGCAGGCCAGCATCGCACATGCTACATCGACGGGGTCTGGAACCAGGAAGACCCAGAGAAATGGCTGTCGGTGATTCAAATACCAATAGAGTAATAATCCGTCCTGATCGTCCCATATAGTTTGGGGCGGTCAGGATAAATAGAGTAACACAATGAAAGATATAACAATTAACCCCCTGCAGATTGCCGCATGTGGTTTATATTGCGGAGCCTGCAAGAAGTTTCTCAATGGAAAATGCCCAGGGTGCAAGGAGAACGAGAAAGCATCGTGGTGTAAAATCCGCAGGTGCTGTCAAGAGAAAGGTTTCCATACTTGTGCCAAATGCGACAAGGATGTGAAGGACTGCAAGATTCACAACAACTTTGTCGGTAAGATATTTGCTTTCCTGTTCAATAGCGACAGAGCCGCTTGCATCCGTTATATCCGCGAAAACGGAGAGAATGCCTTTGCGGAGAAGATGGCAAAGGAGAAACAAATGACAATGAAAAAGTAATGTCGTTCGTCACAAATCGACGCAGAATATCCCAAATGTTTGGCTGTCTCGACAAATATATATACCTTCGCAGCGTCAAACAGATAAGATTATGAAATTGGAATTAGCAACACAAAACGACTTTGACGCCATCATCGCATTTTATGATGATGTGACGGAGCGTACGCCAGAGATGGCTACATACGCCCGATGGAGCAAGGGCAAGCACCCGACGGTTGAGGGCATCCGCGCCTATATCAACGAGGGGAGCATGTATCTGTATAGAGAAAGTGGTGCCATCGTCGGCGCGATGGCAGTGACGATGTATCAGGGTGAGGACTATCATGCCATCGACTGGTCGCAGCAAATAGCCGACGACAAGGTGGCCGTGATTCATATCCTTGCCGTCAGTCCCGACACGCAAGGCAAAGGCATCGGTTCAGAGATGATTCGCGAGGCTATCCGTATGGCAAAGAGTAAAGGCATGCAGGCCATCCGTCTCGATGCCCTTGCTTCGAACACACCCGCCCACAAACTCTACAAACGTCTCGGTTTCGAGTATCGCGGCAAGCAGCACCTCTACGCCGAGAACACAGGCTGGACAGACTTCTATTTCTTTGAGTACAAAAACAAATAATCATAAGAAAGATGAGAAACGTGATGGTACCATTGGAATAGTGTCATTCGTCACAAAATGTTGCAATTCATCCCAGAAATGGGGTGGATTGCAACTTTTTTATGCTTGTGTAGCATCAAACTGGCAAAACATTTAATAATTTGAAAAATGAAAAAGATCAGTTTGAAAATGGTAGCTTTGATAGCTGCAATGATGATGTGTTTATCAGCCGAGGCTAAGACCGAGGATGTTGGTGGACGAGTAATTGACGCGCAGGGTGAACCCTTGCCATTTGTGAGTGTGGCACTGCTCGCATCCGACTCTACTTATATACAAGGTGCAACGAGCGATGTGGATGGTATCTTCCAGATTAAGACTACCGATGCCTGCTGCATTCTGCGATTCTCGTACATCGGTTATCGTACCAA
>CAMHJQ010000110.1 GCA_946185485.1 uncultured Prevotellaceae bacterium
CTGTCGGCTATCCTGTTGGCTTGATTGTGGATGCAGAAAAGGGTAACACACAGGAAGTGGCAAAGACTGGCAACCTGAAACTACAGAACATTTTCTTTGCCGGCATGGGCGTGACGGGTAGTGATGCTAACAAGCGCTACGAGGACAATCTCTACGATGCTGTGCAGAAGAGTGTGATTGATGCCAATCAAGAGTCCTACAGTAGCACCTTCTTCAAGTCGCAGACGGGCAACAAAGTATTCCAGGATATCGCTGACTTGATGCTCACCTCTGGCATCTATTCCGGTGTTCAGTACCTTCCCCAAAGCGGTTCGCCATTGCTCGGAGCTGCCAGCTTCACCGACGGTTTACTCTCTTCATGGTTCGAGAAAGTCAGCTACATCGGCGCCTTTGGAAACAACGACAACTGGCTCGGTGGCTGGACAGAGTTTGACCCACAGAATGCTGAGTACTAATCTGTTCAACGTAAAATATCATTTAGTTATGCGTGTATGGTCTTTCCTTTATGGAAATGAGCATACACCTTTATTCATTTATTTATGCTTATGCAAAACAAATCACAAAAGGAAATCATACTTGAAGAAAAAATTCAGAAACTGGTTGCTGACATCGTGGAGCATTCGGACATTGACGACAATCTACCTGTCCGCATGATGAAGCAACTGTTGGAGAATGAAGAAATAAAGGCAATCCAGGATTATGCGAACACGGTATCTATCACTCGCCTAGGATTGAACGACCATGGCCCTGTTCATATGCGTACCGTATGTTATAACGCCCTGAAGATGCTTCGCATACTGCATGACGCAGGGGTGGAGACAAGCCTGCAATGGGAACACTCTGGTAGCTTTACTGACAGTGTAGTTGCCGTAATGATTGCCGCATTCCTGCATGATGCCGGTATGACTATCGGCAGGAAAGACCACGAACTCTACTCCGGTATTATCTCTTGCCAGATCATAACAGATATCCTGCAGAAGATTATTCCCGAGGATACGATGCGCAGAACCATTATCCGCTCAATGGCCATGGAAGGCATACTAGGTCACATGGCTACGCACCCCATTCATTCCATTGAAGCAGGATTGATACTCATTGCGGACGGATGTGACATGACCAAGGGGCGTGCCAGAATTGCTCTTGAAATCCCAACCAAACCCACCGAAGGCGACATCCACAAATACTCAGCCAACTCCATCGAAAAGGTTCACATAACACAAGGAACAGAGCATCCTATAAAGATAGAAGTCCTCATGAAGTCAGAGGTAGGACTTTTTCAGGTAGAAGGTGTGCTCATGCCTAAGATACAGTCAAGTCCATCCAAGCACCTGGTGGAACTCTATGCCTGTGTAGAAGGGCAAGAAACAAAAAGGTATCTGTAGTTATTACAATCTTATTACGCTATTGTTACGCCCGCGTTACAATCCTATTATAACCGGTGCTGTAACCTATCCGTTATACGAATGAAATGTTTTTGTAATATGCTCAGTTTACCTTTGCAATGTCAATCACTAACGGTTGGCTAAATCATTTATGGATAAAGAAAAAGCAGAAAGAATTCAGAGAATCTTTAATTGGGTGAGATTTGTCATCCTAGTGTTGTTTCTCACATTTATTTTCATCGGATTATCATAACGACCTTTTAATTAAAGATGAATACATTATTTCTCGGAATAGTTATATTCCTGATTGTACTTGCAGTGTTCGACCTCGTGGTCGGGGTGAGTAATGATGCAGTAAACTTTCTGAACTCTGCCATCGGTGCCAAGGTGGCGAGGTACCGGACGGTGGTGACGGTGGCGGCCGTCGGTGTGTTTGCCGGAGCGGCCTTGAGCAACGGAATGATGGACGTGGCGCGACACGGCATCATGACACCGGCCTACTTCTCGTTCTATGACGTGATGTGCGTCTTTTTGGCAGTGATGGTGACAGACGTGGTACTGCTTGATGTGTTCAACACGCTGGGCATGCCGACCTCCACCACCGTCTCGATGGTATTCGAACTGCTGGGAGGAGCATTTGCCATCGCCCTGCTGCAGATACTCCACGGGGCAACGGCAGCAGACGGAACGTTACTTTCATTAGGTGATCTGCTGAACACGGAGAAAGCCATTTCGGTCATCCTTGGCATTTTCCTCAGTGTTGCCATTGCGTTTGTCCTCGGCATGCTGGTGCAGTGGGTGGCACGCGTCGTTTTCACTTTTACATACCGTGTGAACGGGAGAACGACAGATCAGTCAGGCAAGATGGGAAGTCTGGTTGCATCGTCGTTAAAGATTGGTATCTTTGGTGGACTATCAGTGACGGCCATTGTTTGGTTCCTGCTTATCAACGGATTGAAGAGTAGCAGTTTAATGACGCCTGAGTTGAAAGAAATGGTCAGTCAAAACACGCTTCTGATTATTGGCGGAGGCGCGGCCGTTTTCTCTGTGCTGATGACGCTGCTGAGTGCCATGAAACTACCCGTACTGAAGTTCGTGGTGCTGCTGGGTACCTTTGCCCTGGCGATGGCGTTTGCTGGTAACGACCTCGTGAACTTCGTGGGTGTGCCGCTGACGGGGCTTGAGGCCTATCAGGCCTACATAGCTAATGGCAATGGCGACGCGCAGGACTACATGATGTACTCACTGATGGATAGTGCTCATACCCCCGCACTCTA
>CAMHJQ010000111.1 GCA_946185485.1 uncultured Prevotellaceae bacterium
GCCTAAAAGCCAAGGAACAGGAATTATTGGGATGGACTGCTAAAAGAGAGCTCTCAAAAATTAACTACCGCATTCATACGGATGCCATCAAGAGCCACTTGATTCCAGAGGAAATCACCCCAGCACAAGCCAGCATCATCTATGCAGAGGAAGCGGACGTGCTTAATGTGGCGATGTTCGGACAGACGGCCAAGCAATGGCGTGAAGCCCATCCTGAGCTGAAAGGGAATATCCGTGATTATGCTTCCATCAACGAACTCATTTGCCTGGCAAATATGGAGAACATCAATGCCGTTCTCATTGATGAGAGAGTGCCACAGGGCGAACGCCTTGTACGGCTCAATCAGATAGCCATCAATCAGATGCGTGTATTGGAGAACGACGATAATAGAAACCTGTTAAAATGACATGAGTGGATAGAATATAACATAGAACAACATAAGAGGCGTTGACTTTTTGATTCTTGTTCCAAAATTCGCCAAATTATTAACCTACGAGATGATAGAAGTTGATGTTCGCGTTTAGGCGCGAGCTGAGACTTGTATTAGTAGGTAGGCGTTTGGCGATGCCTTGGAACAAATGCACAGAATCAGACTCGCGCCATCTTTATGTCCAGCGATTAGGAAAGTTTAACGTGCAAAGATGCAGGATTTTCCGCTACACAGCGTTTATAATAGTAGAAATGTTGACAACAAAAAAGAAATAATAGAAATGACAACAATGAAAATTTGGAGAATCGCCTTTGCGATGCTTGCTGCTTTCTCCCTCGCCTCTTGCAGCAGCGACGATGATGACAAAGACATTACCAAGGAAATTATCATGAATGTTTCCGCTGAACCGGGCGTTATGTATGACCTCTTCGACAGCATGGGAGAGCATCCCATTGAGTGTATGCAAGTGATGACTGAAGACGAGCCGGGACAATGGCTGTACTTGTACTTCAGTGAAGTCAAGGGCTTCACTTATGAAAGAGGTCATGAATACGTGCTGCGCGTGAAGCGCACTATTTTGGCCAATCCACCACAGGATGCCAGCAACCGTACCTACGAACTGGTGAGCATCCTCGCCGACAAGAAAGTGGAAAACGTGGCAGAGCCTGTGGAGAAGGAGGTAAAGACGGAAGCCGACATAGAGTACGAGCAGCAGTGCCCAGTAGAGAAGTATGCCATAGCCAAAGGTGGTGAATATCTGGTAGATGCCGACGGCAAGGTAACATACGCCGACGGCACGTTGACACCCGAATTTGACAAGCATGCACAAATCTACTTGGAGAACATTCTCGACAAGAGTCATCCGCTATGGCAGGCAGGTGC
Source organism: uncultured Prevotellaceae bacterium (assembly GCA_946185485.1). GTDB lineage: Bacteria > Bacteroidota > Bacteroidia > Bacteroidales > Bacteroidaceae > Prevotella. The sequence continues at coordinate 1,314 of CAMHJQ010000111.1, forward strand.
CCGCTATATGGCAACATACGCCTATGTCCTTTCACCGCTTACCGATGAAATACGCCTTGTGCCGAGCAGTCATTCAGGCATCCTCTTCAAGAACATACTTACCGAGAGCGAGATGGAATATGTCAAGCAATCGTTGAAACAGGGTGAGACGCTGCACTACGCCCTTGTCCTCTGCAACGTTTACAAGCGAGGAATACAAAAAGTGGAGTTCACAATCAAGAAGAAATAAAACAAACGTATGCAGGGGGAGTTGTCATTATGTGATACTCCCCCTGCTTGTATCTACTCTACGAGGAATTATCTTAGTCACCTTGACATCCCTTGCTGGTACTTCTCTATTCGCCCATCATATCTGCTATCTGCAATGTCGTGGACTTCATGGTCGGCACATCTGAGTTCGTTGGCATTGAACCTGCCCAAGGTGCTTGCCAACCATACAAACCAGTCCAACAGTGAAACGCTGGTTGCTGCGGGTTGCAGAACAGTGAATGACAATGAGGTTGATTTTGCGGGTCATAAAATACTATTTTTTAGATGTTATACCACCAAGCTGGCATACAAGACTGAACGGCGAGCGTGCCGAGGACGCTTGTTATTACGGTTGCAACGATTTTCAGAATCTTTGCGATTTTTGTCCAATTTACTTTGATCATTTTTGTAAAACTGATTTAAAAAGTTTTTTTGTTAGAGCAGTAGTGCCCTAATGGGCACATACTGCTTCGGGGTTACGGGTTAGTCTGCTGAGACTGCTCGACGATCCAGTCCTCCAGCGGAGTCACCTTCTTGATGTACTTCTTCTTCGAGGGATCGGACTCGTCGGGGGTGAGGTCGATCTTCTCCTCGACGCCGTAGGTGGAGAGGGCGCACTGCTCCTTGAAGCGGCGGGAGGTGATGTCGTCGTCACCAGTGCCCTCGGGGCGGAAACGGATGTGGATGGCCTTCACGTAGGTCGAGGCGTTCCACTTGCCTTCGAGCAGGGCTGCCCTGGTGATGCCTTCCTTGGTTGACTCGACCGTTGGGACGAAGGTGCCGAGGCCGTCGATCTTGACGGGGTTGCCCTGTGAGAGGAGCTCGGTGATACAGCTCGACATCTTGGTGAGGACGCCCTCGATGATGTCGCGACCGTAGATGCAGTTGTGGCCGGCCATGTGGTTGGTGAGACCGCGCAGGGAGATGGTCTGCTTCTCCTTGGCCTTGGGGTAGTACTTGCCGTAACCGGGGTTGTTGGCGTTGGTGTTCTTGCGAACGTTGATTTCGAATTGTGGATTCTTTACTGGCATAAGCTTTTAAAAATTTAAAAATGTAACAATGTAAAATT